>JAZRLF010000075.1:0-50556 GCA_045646695.1 Lachnospiraceae bacterium | reverse complement strand
CGCAGTCTGAGCTTAGTACCGCTACGCATTTTCATGGAGAGAGAGCGTCCGTGAAGCAGAACATATATTGCTCCGGCAGACAACCAGTTTCGCAAACTCCTATATTATTTTATCTATTATAACGTATCAAGCTCTGCCATCCACAAGGTCATGCAGGCATCACTTGGCATGCGCAAATCGCCTCTTGGGGATACACCCACACTGCCCACCTTCGGTCCGTCCGGCAAGCAGCTGCGCTTAAACTGCTGGGTAAAAAAGCGGCGATAAAATACCTTTAACCACTTTAACACCACAGCCTCTTCATACTGACCTGCAAAGGCCTGACAAGCTACCCGGTACACCTTCGCCGGTGCAAAGCCCCATCTAAGCATATAATACAAGAAGAAATCATGAAGCTCATAAGGCCCCACCAAATCCTCCGTTTTCTGACTGATCACACCATCCACAGGTGGTAACAGCTCAGGACTTACAGGCGTATCTAATACATCTCTTAATACCTTTGCCAAGGTCTCATTACTGCAAGTGTCCGCATAGTAAGCCACCAAATGACGCACCAAAGTCTTTGGCACCCCGGCATTGACACCGTACATGGACATATGGTCTCCATTATAAGTAGCCCAGCCCAGAGCCAGTTCAGACATATCTCCGGTACCGATAACCATTCCATTTTCACGATTGGCAATATCCATCAAAATCTGAGTACGCTCTCTGGCCTGGCTGTTTTCATAGGTCACATCGTGATTGTCTATATCCTGCTTAATATCTCTGAAGTGCAAAGCGACGCTTTCTTTAATATCAATTTCTTCCAGACTTGCACCCAAAGTCCTGGTTAAAGTACAGGCATTGTCATAGGTGCGGTCAGTGGTACCAAAGCACGGCATGGTAATAGCATGAATATCAGCTCTGTCATAACCCAATAAATCAAAAGCTTTGGCTGTCACCAGCATCGCCAATGTAGAATCCAAACCACCGCTAATACCGATAACAGCATGCCTGCAGCCGGTATGCTCCAGACGCTTTTTCAAGCCATAGGCCTGAATAGATAAGATTTCCTCACAACGCTCTGCACGACTCTTCGGATCCTTTGGTACAAACGGCATAGCTTCAAAATGTCTGTCAAGCTGTGTTTCCCGGTCTGTAAAGGTAATGGCCACTCTTCTGTGCTGTACGTTAACTCCGGAATTATAGGTAGACATTTTTCTTCTTTCATGACGCAGTCTGTTGATATCCAAATCTCCGCAAACTACATCGCAGGAAAAACGTTTACCTTCCGCTAATATAACACCATTTTCACAAATCATATTATGCCCGCCGAAAACCAGGTCCTGGGTTGACTCTCCCTCCCCCGCACTGCAATAAATATAACCTGCCATCAATCTTGCTGATGTAGATTTTACTAACATATTACGGTATTCATCCTTACCAACGATCTCACTGGAGGCAGACAGATTCACAATAACATTGGCTCCCGCCAATCCGTGTTTTAGAGAGGGAGACACAGGCACCCATAAATCTTCGCAGATTTCACAAGCTACTACCAGCCCCTTTAACAGGCCTTCCTGCACCTCAAATAAAATATCCGTACCAAAAGGTACATAGGTACCGTCAAGCAGAATGTCCTCCACCTGCTCATTGCCCTGAGTAAACATTCTGCCTTCGTAAAATTCATTGTACATCGGGATATTACTCTTTGGCACAATACCTAACAGTTGTCCCTTCATCAATACCGCTGCCACATTGTATATTTTACCATACTTCTCCATAGGCAGCCCGACAAAAATCAAAGCTTCCATATCTGCAGTGGCTTTTTGGATTTCTCTTAATCCGTCTAAAGCTCCCGTCAACAAAAGCTCCTGGGTAAATAAATCACCACAAGTATAGCCGGTAATACATAGCTCAGGAAGTACAATAATCCGCGCTTCCTGCTGATAGGCATCTGAAATCTTGGCTATAATAGCTTCCGTGTTATACTTGGTATCCGCTACTTTAATTTGGGGAGTGGCTGCCGCCACCTTTATAAATCCGTGCTTCATATATCTGCCTTTCTTTATGTCCATTCTTTGCTCGTTACGTTATTATCACTTCTGATAATAGGTGCAGCTATGGGCCGTAAGTCTTTCCTTCTTCAAAACTTTCTCTATGGATTATGCCCGGCTCTTTTTATATATTTCTTTTAATTCATCCACTTCAAATGTATAATTGGTATTACAAAAATGACAATTTACCTCAATAGGTTTTCCATCATTGATCATCTCCTGCAAGTCCTTTTTACCTACGCTGATAAGCACCTTTTCCACACGACTCTTGGAGCAGTCACAATAAAAGCTTACAGGAATCCTATCGGTAAATTCTATGTCAAAACCTGCCAAAAGCTTTTCCAGAATCTGCTCCGGTGTAAGCCCCTCTGACAACAATTTGGTCACAGAATCCACATCCTTTAAATTGGCTTCCAGCTTATCGATCACACTATCCTCTGCAAATGGCATCAGCTGGATAATAAAACCGCCTGCCTGAGCCACGGTATAATCCTTGCCTACCAACACTCCTAAGCCTACACTGGATGGCACTTGTTCGCTGGTTGCAAAATAATAGGTTAAGTCTTCTGCAATTTCACTGGTCTGTAATACAGTCTGTCCCACATACGGCTCCTTTAAACCAAGGTCCTTTATGACATTCATAAACCCTATGCCCACAGCTGTGGCCACGTCCAGCTTACCTTTGGCATTTAATGGAAGATCCACATATGGGTTATTAGGATATCCCTTTGCATGACCGAAAGCATCCGCCGTCACTGTCATGCCTTGTATAGGACCGCTGGCATGTACCTGAAGGGTCAGTACATCCCTCTCCCCTTTTAACATGGTCCCCATCATAACACCTCCGGTCAGCAATCTGCCCAAGGCCGCTGTCACTACAGGTGTAGTATTGTGGTGCTGTCTGGCAGCCTCCACAGTTTCTCTGCTGGTGCATGCAAAAGCTCTGATCTGAGCATTTGCAGCTGTTGCTCTTACTATATAATCGTTCATATCCTTCTCCAATCATAACTTATCTGTGATGCTTTCGGTAATCGGGTTCTTTGCCATATAACTTTTATAGTCTTTATATCTTGCCCTTTTCCCGACACACCATGAGAACGCGTTCTGTTACTTCCGTCACATCGCCCTCTGTATCTGCATCCATTGCACATACAAACTCCAGTCCGGCCTTCTTTACAAATTGCAACATTTCTTGCAAATCATACCCTCGCTGCAGGTGTGTCTCCTGAAAACGCCTGAAAAATTGCTCTTCGTCATCAAAATCTCTGTTTTCTTTTACAAAAACAGTCAAATCATACTCGTTGATATGGCTCTCTTCATCGTAGAAATTCTCCCAGATAAAGCTGCAATCCTCGCGATTTTCCGCAATAGTAGTATCACCGATAACTTCTCTGTATTTATATTCGGTATTAAAATCAAAAACAAACAGTCCCTTTGGGAATAAATAATTATTCACCCGCTTAAAGGTCTCTATAATCTCCTCGTCCTCCAGCACATAATTGATGCTGTCACATACGCAAACCACTGTGCCCACAGTGCAGTAAAGCTCAAGTTCACGCATATCCTGGCACAGATACATGATGTCGTGACCGGATGCTTCTCTTTTCTCCATGGCAATCTGCAGCATCTCCGGTGACATATCCACACCGATCATATCATAGCCTGCTTCTGCCATAAGCTCTGTCAGAGTCCCTGTACCGCAGCCCAAATCCAGTATCAAATCTCTCTCACTGGTAAGAGCTGCCTCCTCTTCAGACATACCGGATCTGTCTGCGACTGTACTTTTCTTAGAAATACCATATGCTTCTATTATCTTCGAAAGACGCTCACACCATACCGGGTATGGTGTGGCATCCATAAATTCATCATATACTTCTGCAAAATCTGTATAGCTTTCCATATTACCTTCCATTTCTGTAGCCCAGGGCAATCGATGGCTTTTTCTCCTGTCCGGCGCCTATTTAAACGGCAAACTTCTGATTGAATTTATCCAGCCACAATGCAGCTACAACGCCCAAAGCCAGACAGATAATATTGATTAAGCAGCTTGTAACAGATGCCGCAAAGCTTGCAAACGGAATGATCATAACCGTTGCAGCAATTACAACACCAACAATAGCATGAAAAGCAATAGAATAATGATGCTTAAATAAAGTATCAATAGCCTTTGCAAACAAAATCACCGTTGCCAGGCCTCCGATACCGCCCGGAATCAACACTGCAAAATCAAGATGTCCGATACCATCTACAAAAGGCTCGTATAAGCCCAGCGGCATCAGTAAAGTTGAAAAGCTCATGCCCGGTGCAATCACACTCAAAGCCAGGCAACAGCCACAGAAAATATACCACATAAAATTCGGTGTGATCTCCACAGAGAAAATCTGAAGACTGATCAACAGTGCAAATACAAGCACCATGGCAATGCCCATGGATACAAAAGAAGCCTTGCTCCTGCCCTGTTCACCTGCTTCTCTAAACAGAGAAGGCAGCATACCGCCGATTAATCCCACAAAAAGACACACGGATGGCTCCGGATACTTCTCCAGGAAAAAGGACAGTACATTGGCAATACCAAGAAAACCTATCACACCACCGATACCTATGGGGATCAGTTTCGGAACATGAGTCTTAAATTTGCGGAATGGGTCTGCCAAAAACTCCATAATGGTCTTGTAAATACCGAATATTACACAAAGAACACCACCTGAAATACCAGGCAAAACTGCCCCGAGACCAATTAAGGCTCCCTGCAATACTTTTATGAGAAATTTTGTCAAAGAAAAATTATTCTGCTTCATATACACCTCTTAAATTATTGTAAATATACTTTTAAAAAATCTACCAATGCCTGCATCTGTGCATCCGTGCCCACCGTAATACGCAGATAATTATCGATACGCAGCTTCTTAAAGTATCTGACATAAATATCCTGCTCTCTAAGGGCCTTATAAATCTCCTCTGCAGGCACACGCTCATGGCTGGCAAAAATAAAGTTCGCATAGGAATCAGGAAAGCTAAATCCAAGCTTACGCAGTTCTTCCTTGGTCCACTCTCTTGTGGCAATAATCTTGTCAGTTGTCTCTTTAAAATATGCGCCATCCTTCACGCAAGCGATACCAGCTGCCAAACTCGGTCGATTCATCGTATAGGAATTAAAAGAAAACTTGGCATCATTTAAATAGCCGATCAGCTTCTTACTGCCGAAGGCAAAACCGATACGCATACCTGCTAAGGCTCTGGATTTGGAAAAGGTCTGCACCACCAGCAAATTCTCATACTTATCCACCAAAGGTAATGCGCTGACACCACCGAAATCCACATAGGCTTCATCTACGATCACCACCACATCCGGATTGGCAGCGATAATCTCTTCAATATGCTCCAGACTCTCTAACACACCGGTAGGTGCATTCGGATTTGGAAAAATAATACCACCGTTTGGCTGCTTGTAATCCTCCACACAAAGCCTAAACTGTCCATCCAGGGCACAGGTCTTATATGGGATACGGAACAAATCCGCCCATACATCATAAAAAGAATAGGTGATATCCGGAAATAAAATCGGCTTGTCACTGTTAAAAAAGGTCAAAAATGCCATAGCCAGCACATCATCACTGCCTACCCCTACAAAAACCTGATCCTTCGGCACACCGTAAGCCTCACCTATAGACTCTATCAAACCATTTGCCGTAGGATCCGGATACAGTCGCATCTCCTCCGCTGCCAGGGCCTTTAAAGCCTGCTCCACACCGGGAGCCGGCGGATATGGGCACTCATTCGTATTTAATTTAATCATATTGGATCTGTTTGGCTGCTCCCCCGGAACATACGGAACAACTTTACGTACATTTGCTTCAAAACTCATTTTATTATACCATTCCTTTGTCAAAAACTTATGCTGCCTACCATTCTTTCAACGCAATACTAATATTGGTATCTCCGCTGATACCGTCCACACTACCGCCATGTGAATACTGCCACACCGCAAACTCGTATGGAAAATCCATAGTTCCTCCGGTTTCACACACCCAGAAATCATAGCCGGCCAGCTGCTCTGCATCCAACAATTCCGTAAAAGTCTCTTCATCTCCGTAAACCATAGGAATATAACCGGCTTCCTTAATACGCTCACAAAAAGCAATGCAAACCTGAGTGCGTTCTTCCACAGTCAAAGCATCCTGTCTGGCCTTTTGGCCCTGCACCCGTTCTATATCAATGGCAACCGGATAACTGATGTCATAACCTTTCAAATGCTTAAGCACCAGTTCTGCTTCCTCCAAAGCTTCTTCCACGGTAAGGGCTTGGCTGAAGAAATAAGCTCCTACATCGATGCCTGCATCCAGCGCCCCCTTAACATTCTGATGATAATTCTCATCCTCAATCAAGGTACCTTTACTGCCATATCCTCTGCAGCCCACACGAATAAATGCATATTCCACGCCGTCAGCAGCAACCTTGGTCCAATCCACTTTCTTTTGATATTTGGACACATCAATACCCTTCTTAGAAGCCACCTGGCCATTCTGCATATATCTGTATTCACCTTCAGGGGATATCTCTATCTCATCCATGGTTACCGTATTGGCCATAAGTTCTGTCTCTTCCGATGAATCGGAAGACGACGGTGCTTCTGAGGACTCCTCATCAGATGTGTCTTCCGTAGCTGTCGTACTGTCCGAACTTTCACTGCCTTCTGCTGCGTTTTCAGTACCATCTGTACTGTCTCCGTCACCTGCCGTACCGTCCTTGTCATCGGCCAACAATCCGTTTAAAATGTCCTCAGCGCTTACATTATCCTTCAGGTCTTCTCGAATACTGTCTAAAATCTCCTGACGCCCCTCTTCTCTGGCACTCTCCAAAGTGTCATCCTCTGATGTGCCCGACCCTCCTGTACTCTGAGAGGGTGAACCATTGCCTGCAGATTTATAAGTATCTGCCCAGCTCAAATAGCAAAGCCCTGCCCCGACAATTACGGCCACCACCAATAAAAGTACAACCATGATCAGTAAATAATTGTTTGTCTTTTTATCCATAAGTTCCTCGTAATCAATGTAATCTATGCTATATGCATACTTAATAGAATTTTAACACAATATTTGACATTAATCTATAGGAAATTTGAAAAAAGCCAAAGGAACATAAGTGCGGCTGTGAAGCAGCCTTCCTTAGCACATTCTGCACACCCTTGCGGAGCTTTTTTTTATTACGCAGGAAAGAATACTTTCCTGCGTAATAAAACAGCACCACCCACTTTGGAGCAGTGCTGCATACCTTTTATCATATATAATAATGCTTGTGTGAATCAGTAAATTACCAAAGCTGCTGTGGATACACACCTGCCGCCTTCAAAGCAGCAATTGCTTCAACAACCTTTTCCTTGTCTTCTTTGTAAGTAACACCGAACCACTTATCTGCGGACTGCAGTACCTTTACCTCTGCCTTATCAGCCTTCAACAGCTGCTGCACTACTGTAGGCAGGAAGAATTCACTCTTTAACGGATTTGCAGGCATTTCCTCTGCCAGGAACTTGTCAAAAGAAACCTCCAACTCCTTCATGATGCTGTTCTTGAAGCCCCAAAGATTCATGGAGACAATGCTCTCTGGAGAAATATCTGTCCAGGTCTCTCCGTCATCTTCCAAATAAGCTGCACCATCACCTTTCTTGATCAGCTTGGTTCTTTCTACGATCTCCTGCAGATATCCCTGCTCATCTGCCTGACAAACACCTCTGGATACAGAGCCGTTTTCTGTGAGTGTATTGCTAAGCACATAGCCTACCATGGCATGGGTGTTGGCCTTCTCTTCACTGTCATCTAACAGGGCATTGTAAATCTTTTCAAAAGCTTCACGGCCATAATAATCGTCTGCATTGATTACTGCAAATGGTCCGTCAATATAATCCTTACAGCACAAAATAGCGTGTCCTGTACCCCAAGGCTTCTGTCTGTCCTCCGGCAGTGTAAACTTCTCAGGAATCTTGTAAACCTCCTGGAATACATATTCCACGTCGACAATCTTGGAGATTCTGTCTCCAACCTTTTCCTTGAAATCCTTCTCGATTTCTTTTTTGATAATGAAAACTACTTTTTCAAAGCCTGCACGAACAGCATCAAAAATGGAAAAATCAATAATAATATGTCCCTGCTCATCCACGGAATCAATCTGCTTTAATCCACCATATCGACTGCCCATACCTGCTGCCATAATTACTAATACCGGTTTCTTCATAGTCTTTTATACTCCTGTTCTGCCGGATTTCACAAATCCTTCCGGCTCGTGTTCTGGCCAACTGCACTCTCTTCCTGCGGCTGGATTTTCCTTTATTTACAGCCAATTTTTATTTGCTGCACAGCTTTAACATTTCTTCTTCCTTTGCGGCCATGTCAGCTACCAACTTAAACTGATTTCTGGCACGATCCAGATTGTGATGTTCTCTGTGAATCTTAAAATATGTATCACCATTTAAATAATCTGTCAGAAAACGAATGCCGCATTCATAAGTCATAAGCTTTACAGAGAATGGTAAAAGCTTAAGCTCTTCTTCCGTCAGACTGTCCTTCATCTCTTCAAGATACCCTTTTGCAAAAGATTCAAAGGTCTTGATATCAAAGGAAACCTTGCTTAAATCTGTTTCATCCTCAGCTGCAGTAGAACCGCCGATTCGTAATGCATCCCCAAAATCATACAGCATGCTGCCCGGCATTACAGTATCTAAGTCAATGACACAAACTGCCTCTCCGGTCACCTCATCAAACAAAATGTTATTAATCTTGGTGTCGTTATGAGTAACACGCATTGGAATTTTGCCTGCCTCTATTCCTTCGATTACCTTGCCTGCAAACTCTGCCTGCTCTAATGCAAATTGGATCTCTGCTTCTACTGATGCCTTACGGCCTGCTCTGTCTTCCTCAATGGCCTGCTTTAATGCCTCAACACGCTTTGGTGTATGGTGGAAATTCGGAATGGTCTCATGCAAAATCTCAACCGGAAAATCAGCAAGCATCTTCTGAAAACGGCCGAAGCCAAGACCTGCCTGATATAAATCCTCGTAAGTCTTGTCATTTTCGATGCTCTTGGTATGCTCGATAAATTTGTACATACGGAATACATTATTCTCATCATACTTGTAGCAATTCTTACCATCCATAGTCTTGATTACAGTTAAAGTCTCTCTGTCAGGATTGCCGCCTGCCTCTATAATCTTCTTACCCAAAAAAGCGGTTACATTTTCAATATTTTCCATTAATTCATCCGGATTTTTGAAAATGCTGGTATTAATTCTCTGAAGGATACATCTTGGTGATTCTACACAATATGTATCATTGATGTGACCATTACCATAAGGGGCGATGCTGGTAGGCATCAAAAACTGGTTAACTACTTCATTTAAATTGATTGAAGTGCTCATATTTTCTCCTTTTGTTACGTTGATATTTTAAAATACTTCTTCACTTTTTTTTACACATATGTTATTATCATAGCAGAACTAAAAACATATGTCTATACCATAAAAGTCCACAGATATATAATTTTAGTCCATTTGGCGACTTTTTATGTGTATTTGACTTCCTTTTTGTCTTCCATTGATACAAATACAACAGCCAACCTTAATATCCCCCTACATCTACCAGGAGAAGTATTTATGATTTGGTCCGCCTTTCACGTTACAGAAGAAATCCGCATAGACACCTTTTATTCTTTTTTTGACCCTCACTACAAAGAGGGCTACAGCTTTGCAGGAGAAGCTCATAACTTTTGGGAATGCCTCTATGTTTGCGAGGGCAGCCTTCGCGTATCCAGCGACGACAGAGTATACAATCTCACCCGAGAGCAGATTATTTTTCACAAGCCCCTTGAGTTACATAAATTTCACGTTGACCACAAAGATGGGGCTACCCTGCTTATTTTCTCCTTTTCCATGGAAGGAGCCCTTACAGAGCACCTGAAAGATAAAGTATTTTTACTCTCTGAGCCTCAGCAGAAAATCATGCACGCTCTGCTTGATTATCTGCATACCACCTTAGCCGGCTGCAAGACCACCTCTGATATTCCGGAGTACAAATACCTGTACCACGACCGGGCCACCAAGCTTTATTATCAAATGCTTACTACCTATGTTAACCAGCTGATCTTATCCTTGATTGATAACGGTACCATTTCAGAAGCTTCCACAGCACCGGATGCTCAGATATTCAGTCAAGCCGTGAATTATATTAACAACCGTGTTCATCTGTCCGCCTCCATTCCGGAAATTGCCGAGGAATGTTATGTCAGTGTGTCTACCCTCAAACGTATTTTTCAAAAATACGCGGGTATCAGTATTCACAAGTATATTTTAACCATGAAAACCAAAGCAGCTACCGAATTGTTAAAAAACGGTATGAGTGTGACCAAGGTTGGGAAAACTCTGGGCTTCAGCAGTCAGGCCTATTTTTCTGCCTGTTACAAGCGTGAGACAGGAATCTCTCCCTCTGATTTTGTGAAAACCTTAAAAGAGAATGTTTCTCTGAGGTAATCCGCTCTTACGGATTGCCGGCAGTCTTCACTCAGCACAAATTTACATAAAGCAGTTTTTTTATCCATCCCTTCAATCACAAGCAGGGGGCTGTTTGATTTCTCAAACAGCCCCCTAACACCTTCTATCCCTTTTCATATTATTTCAGACGAATTACACCGTAACCATCATCATTTCGCTTATAAATCACTTCTATCTTACCGGTATCGCCATTTTCATATAAGAAAAACGGATGTCCCAATTCCTCTAACTGAATCATGGCTTCCTCTGTAGTCATCGGCTTGCGTTCGTATTCCTTCACACGGATTACTTCCATTACCGGCTCATCTTCTGCAGTTATATCCATATGCTTGATGCTCTGGCTCTTATCGATGCGGCTCTTTTCTTTGATGATTTTCTTTTCAAGGGTCCTCACTACATCCCCCAAAAGCTGATACACTGTTACTCCGTGCTTGCCATATTCTTCTACACGAAGGAGCTTACCATTGTAAGTAGTGGTCAATTCTACGGACTGCATTTTAGAAGAGGCTTTTATGGTTACGTTTATTTTGTCAAGCTCATACTTGTCCAGCTTCTCTAATCTATCCTTTACAACATTTTCCAAAGCGGCAGTTTTTTCTACATTTCTAGTTAAAATATTAATCATAAATCATACCCGATACAGTATCCTGTATACTTCCTTTCGTTATTGTTGTATGTTAATTATAATATAAACTCGCATAGTTTTCAAGCATTTTAAAATCATTTAGCAAAGTTTTCAGAAAATTTCTTTTCTTTGCCCCTAGTCGACAAACTGCTAATTCCCTAATCGCTAATCACCGGATTAGTAATTGTGTGATTAGTACATTGCTATATACTAATTAATGCAATACTAAAAATACTTCATGTGCAGTGTTCCATTTCCCACCAGATTATGCTATACTGTGTGCAGTGTGTCAGACAACCCCTGACCATATAATATATGCCAATCAAAGGATTTTATTATGAAAGCTTCAAATATCCGGAAACATTTTAAACTGGTTTGTCACCATAAATGGGAAGTTTTTAAGCTCTGCTGCCGTGCAGGCATCCCTGTACAGGGGCTGCTCCACGATATAAGCAAATTTTCTCCTGTAGAATTTTGGGAAAGTGTAAAATATTACCATGGACACCGTTCTCCGCTGGCTGTAAGCCGTGAGGCGAACGGCTACAGCAAGGCCTGGCTGCATCACCAGGGCCGCAACAAGCACCACTGGGAATACTGGATTGACGGTTATATTCACGGCGGCTACGGTTGTATCATCCCTTTTAAATATGCCTGTGAAATGATTTGTGATATGATTGCTGCCAGCAAAGTTTATAAGGCAGAGGCCTATACGCCGGACTGCCCTTTGACATATTTTAAAGCCCAGACCTACGGACGCTTTGTGCACCCCCAGATCCAGGCTTTTATGAATGCTGCATTCACCGCTTATGCCACTGAAGGTCCCAAAGCCATTTCCAAAGAAAATTTGGCAGCATTTTATAAAACATATGTGACGGATGTTGTGCAATAAGTTGGTACCGGTATAGACTAATTGTCGTCCACATCCATCTTCTGTACCTTAGATGGAGACACTCCGTAGCGCTTCTTGAACAGCTTGCTGAAGTGATAGGCATCATCATAGCCCACTTGCATGGCAATCTCCTGAATACTGCCTTCCCAGCCCTTTTCCAACAGTTCCTTGGCTCTCTCCAGACGAATGTCGATCAAATGTCTGATCGGCGTATTACCGGTCTCTGACTTGAAAATTTTGGAAACATATGCAGTGCTTAAATACATATTATCTGCAATCTGATCCAGGGAAATCTTTTCCGCATAATGATCCTCAAAATATTCAATGATCTGCTCAACCACATACTTTTTATTAATGGATTTTAAAGAAAAACCCGTCTTAATCTCTACCGGCTCCGTCTGCTCCCGCACCCAGTACAAAAGAATCTGCATCAGGTACGTCTTAAGCATATAATAACGACCGGATCTGTATACCGCATTCTCCGCATCCATAGAGGTGTATAATTTAAAAAGCTTCTGCCTGAATTCGCCTTCGGCATGCACTACCGGGCATCCATCCGGCAACGGCACTTCATTTGGAGCATAATTTACAAATTGTACATCTGTAAATCCCACAATAGCCAGTGTCACAGGGCTGTCAGGACTGCTCACCAGCAATTGATGCTTCACAGAAGGATTGATGATTACCAAATCCCCTTCTGCAATCTGATACAGCTTATTGTCTATACGATACCTGCACTGACCGGATAATACATATGCAAGTTCTGCATAATCGTGACTCTCATATTTTAATTCATCCGCTTCCTTAATTCCTTTCCAGAAATATAAAAAAGTCGGATTTAATTCCTCTATTTTAATGGTGCTCATGTCTGTATCTCGCACCCCCATTTCTATCCCCCACAGGACATTTTTCAGCATCTTACATTTTAAATGTTTATTCCCAAAAAGTAAAACCCTTTATAGAAAATTACATGAATTTTACAAAATACTACATTTTAATATGCCCCTGTTCACGCTATTTTAAAAGCAAACAATACTTTCGAAAGGATGGTGTTCCTATGACCCCTATAAAATGGTATTTATCATTCCTCAAGAAATATCGGCTGCACATGATCAGCGGACTTGTCATGTCCACAGTGGTGGTAGCACTGTTCATGGTAAATCCTCAGATTTCAGGCCGGATTATTGATGAGGTCATCAATAACGGAGAAACCTCAAAATTGATACCACTCATTTGCTTCATGGTGGGGACTACAGCCGCCATTTGTCTTCTTCGCTACATATATCAGATTCTTTTTGAGAAATCTTCTCAGAATCTACTGTATGACATGCGAAACACCGTATACCGAAAGCTTTTGCAGGAAGATTTTGCTTTTTACAACAAAAAACGTACCGGTGATTTAATGAGCAGGCAGACTGGCGATATGGAGGCCATTCGTCATTTTACTGCATGGACTATTTACGTTACCTATCAGTCTGTGCTGTATTTTGTCATTGCACTTTCACTGATTTTTACCATTAATACCAAGCTGGCCCTTGCTATGATGGTGGTACTTCCTTTTACGGCACTGTGTACCTATTTCCAGACCAAGCTGTTAAAACCTGCCTTTCGTCATAACCGGGAATGCTTTTCTTCCTTAAACGCTTTTGTACAGGAAAATATCAGCGGTAACCGCGTTGTAAAAGCCTTTGCCAAGGAAGATTTTGAAATTGCCAAATTCTCCAAGGAAAATGATAAATTTCGTGCCGGACAGCTGGCAGCCAACAAAATCTGGAGTGTTTTCCTCCCACTTTTTGTACTGCTGTCTTATGCCTTAAATATCATATTAATGCTTTTCGGAGGTTATCTGACTATTACCGGAGAAATCACTCTGGGCAACCTGGTAACAGTAAATGGCTATCTCTGGATGCTAAATAACCCGCTTAGAAATATCGGCTACCGTATGAACGAGACCACCAACTTCTTGACCAGCATCGAAAAAATCTATACTACATACACAGAAGAGCCAAACGTCAAAACTCCGGTTGGCGGTATCGACAAAAAACAGTTGGAGGGAGCTGTAGAATTTCGCCATGTATCCTATCGTGCCGATGATGAGGATATTGTTATGGACATTGACTTTAAGGTAGAACCGGGGCAGACTGTAGGTATTATAGGTTCTACAGGTTCCGGCAAAAGTACCATTATGAACCTGCTTTGCAGATTCTATGATACCACCTCCGGTCAGGTTTTAATCGACAGAGTAGACGTAAGAGACCGTAATTTATATAACATAAGAAAAAATATCGGTATGGCTATGCAGGATGTGTTTTTATTCTCCGATACCATTGAAGGCAATATCGCATACGGACGACCGAACTGTTCCTTTGAAGAAGTGCATCGGGCTGCCGTCATGGCAGACGCCAACCACTTTATTAAAGAGATGCCTGATGGCTATGATACTATCATAGGCGAAAGAGGTGTGGGACTTTCCGGCGGTCAAAGACAGCGTATCAGCCTGGCCCGTGCCCTTCTCAAAAACCCAGCCATACTGATTTTAGACGATACTACGTCAGCAGTAGATATGGAAACGGAAAGCTACATTCAGAAACAATTAAAAAACATCAACAGAACCTGTACCATTTTTGTAATTGCTTATCGTATTTCTTCCGTAAAGGATGCGGATCTGATTTTGGTAATGGACGGCGGACGTATTATAGAACGGGGCACTCATGACCAGCTATTACAGATGAATGGCTATTACGCTAACGCATTCCGCAATCAATATGGTGAGATTCCGGCAGATATTTCTGACAGAAAGAGAGGGAACTAACATGGCAAGAAACCGATATGACATGGATGAAGTCTTAGAAGAAAGTTTTAACGCCGGACAGCTGAAACGTCTGCTTGCGTATATTGTCCCTTACAAAAAAAGAATGCTGGGCATTATTTTTCTGATGCTTTCCTCTTCCGCACTTACAATGCTGGTTCCCATATTTCTGCAAAAAATCATGGACTTTTGCATTCCTGAAAAGGACATGAACAGGATATACATGTATTGCGGACTCACTCTACTCATTGCAGCCTATGAAGCTTTGGCCCTATGCGCCAAAAGCCGTATTATGAGTACAGTGGGACAGAATATTATCCACGATTTACGTGCAGATTTATTTGAGCACCTTCAAAAATTGCCTTTTACCTTTTATGACAGCAGGCCACACGGCAAGATTCAGGTACGTGTAGTCAACTATATTAACAGCTTAAGTGACCTCTTAACTAATGGTATTGTTGGTACTATTACTGACTTGTGCAACCTGATCTTTATCGTGATTTTCATGCTCATTGAAGATGTCAGACTGACACTTGTCTGCCTTTGCGGTCTTCCGTTTTTGGCGGTGGTTATTCTGTTTGTCAAGACCAAGCAGCGAAGGGCATGGCAGATTCAAAGCAATAAACAGTCAAACCTGAATGCTTATATTGCAGAAAGCATCAACGGTATTCGCGTAACCCAGTCCTTTGTGCGGGAGCGCGAAAATACAAATATATTTAATAAATTAAGCAACGACTCCCGCATTGCATGGATGAGAGCTCAAAAATACAGTCTGATTTTAAGCCCGGGTGTAGATATTATATCTTCCCTGACTACTGCATTTATTTATGTGTTGGGTGTTCATTGGATTTTCTCTCCGGAATCTACACTGACTGCAGGTATCCTGATTGCATTTACCGCATATATCGGTCGTTTCTGGACCCCGATCAATACACTGGCTAATTTCTATAACAGCCTGCTTACGGCAGCCTCTTATTTAGAGCGTATTTTTGAAACCATTGATGAACCGGTTATCGTTACAGACGATCCGGATGCTGCCGAAATGCCGGCGATTGACGGCACTGTGGAATTTAAAGACGTTACCTTCAGCTACGAAGCGGACCGCAAGATTCTCGATCATATCAATTTCACGGTTAAGAAAGGGGAAACCTACGCTATTGTAGGTCCTACAGGTGCCGGCAAGACCACCATTGTAAATCTGCTCAGTCGTTTTTACAATCTGGATTCCGGTACTATCCTGATAGATGGTGTGGATATCTCCAAGGTAACCCTCCACTCCTTGCGAGATCAGATGGGTATTATGATGCAGGACAGCTTTATTTTCAGCGGTACCATTATGGATAATATCCGTTACGGCAATATGGAAGCTACAGACGAGGAAGTTATCACGGCAGCCAAAACCGTATGTGCTCACGATTTTATTATGAGCCTGGAAAATGGTTATTACACCGAAGTAAATGAGCGAGGCAGCAGACTTTCTGCAGGACAACGTCAGTTGATCAGCTTTGCCAGAGCTATTTTGGCAGATCCGAAGATATTGATTCTGGACGAGGCAACCTCCAGTATTGATACCGAAACGGAAATTCTGCTGCAAAAGGGATTAAACCGTCTTTTGGAGGGTCGTACTTCCTTCATTATCGCACACCGTCTGTCCACCATTAAAAATGCAGACTGCATTATGTATGTCAATAACGGCGGCATTCAGGAAAAGGGTAATCACGAAGAATTGATGGCACTGAAGGGCGATTATTACAAATTATATATCTCCCAGTTTGACTTTTTGAAATAAATGTAGTCTTTTATAAAGTCCGTATGATTTCGTCGTATTCGTTTACACAGACGACTATCACACTTCCTTTTATTATAAAAATGGGTTAGCAGAGCATCTTCTTCCTTCATAGGAAGGGCACCTGCTAACCCGTTTTATTTGTGTTTTCTGCAAATGTCTGGCAATATTCAGCCCCAATCTATGACAGCATCAGGATATGTACACGCTTGCCTGTACCATCCCTCTGCTTTGCTATGCGCGGTATTTGGGTTCGATTACTACCACGTAAACTATCATGGTACCGATAGACAGAAACATACAACCTACAATAGGTATGATTACCCATGGGGAATTCTGTCCTGCCTTTAACAACGGCAGCCCCAGCAGTATAAAGATTACTCCAAATGCAATAAACAGCTTTCCAAGAGCTTTATTGTACCGCTTAACATCTTTTACCGGAAACTGCTTGGCATTGGCCCAAAAACCAAATGGTTTGGGACTTTTGGCACAGTAATCGTAAATACCCATGGCGATAAAACATACTCCCATAATACTCCATATAATAAATGCTAACATCATGTATTGCTCCTTTTTATTTACCTAATGTGGAAAATTACCAAGCTTTGGGACAGCCTGCCGCAAGCTTGGCAAACACCTATCACCTAATCTACCGCTCTACTTCCACTACCGTCAGCACATCTCCGTCCACCACAAACCGCACATTAAAGCCCGCAAAAGACACCCCGTACTGTCTGTTCGGGTCATTGTGGTAGGACGGTCTTGGGTCCTGCTTGAGCACTGCAATAATGGCCTTCCTTTTTCCTTCCGGAATACGCTCCAAAAGTGCTTCCGGAAACTCCACCTTCAGCTCATAATCCTTTACCTCATGGGCAAAGCCACCGGTTGCATCCGTATGGCAGTCCACATACGGTAAATATGGCTTAATGTCATAAATCGGTGTATTGTGGCGTAAATCCACCCCTGCCACATGTAACACCGGACCACGTTCCGTATCCGGTTCAATCTTCTCCAGTCTTACCGAGGAAAGTCCGATGGGATTGGGTCTGAATGGCGAGCGGGTGGCAAATACCCCCATGTGCTTATTGCCGCCCAGACGGGGCGGTCTCACGGTAACAGACCACGAATCTCGTTCTACTCCTTCAAACTTCCACAAAAGCCAAATATAATTATAGCCTTCCAGTCCCTTCAAAGCATCTATATTACGGTACTCCGGTTCGAAAACAATCGTTCCCTTCAATTCTTCCACCAGACCGCTCTGTCTGGGAATCCCGAACTTCTCCGGGAAATCCGTTTCTATTCTGGCAATTATTTTCATGTATCAACACTCCTACCGAATATTTCTATGAGTCTTTTAGTGAATCCTGTCATGTTCTCCACAACATTCATACTTCCGCACACAGTTCTCACACACAACATCCACTTCTGAATTATCATAAATTCACTGCAATTTTCTGCGTCCCTTTGTATCAAAATGCTTCTTCAAAGCACTTTCCGTAGGCCCGATTACTGCTAACATCGGTATCAACTGCAGCATACATAAAATAGAACCCACATTGCCGATGGTATCCTTACCCTTGCCAATGAGAAAAAGCATGATCACAACACTTACGATCATAAGCCATTTGCCCCACTGAAACCACAGCTTACCTGCATATTGATGGGCAAAATCCCAGGTTTCCTGGCTTTTCGTGGACATGGCAGTGCGGTATCCATAGCCATAATTTATAGTCTTGGGCGGCTTATGTAAAAATACCCAGCCGAAACCTAACATAACTCCCGGAATCAATAAATTCATTATAAGCATAAAGATCCAAAATCCCATAGTGGCCTCCTGTCACGGAAATATATTTTCATCATCCATTCATATTACGTTGCTTTATTGTTATATAAGATGCCAGGGTCAAAAGTCATAAACCATGTTGTGCTTGCACAAAAGTGGTTATATGACTTAGTGACCCGCCCAAATATGAGGATAAAAGTGGGGCGAATGCACCACGATATCCGAATGTTGGGTAGGATTGTGGGAGTGCGAAACACGCAGCAATCCATCAGGCATCTTTTGACCTTAACATCTTATATAATTGTATCATAGATGTCTATGTTGAGCAATATAATTCATTACTACTGGCATTGTCATTCATTTCTACTGTCATTGTACAATTCATTATCTGTTGTCACGTTGCAATTCATTTCTACTGTCACTCTACAATTTATTCCAGATGGCAGTCTGCAAAAAAATATTTCTCCGTCTCTGCACAAAGATAATGATATACAGGAAGATGATACTCTTGTATCTTATAGGTTTCCTTTTCCGGAACATTTATCGTTACATCACTAAGCTCCATAAGCTTGCCGCCCTTTTCTCCGGTCAGGGAAAGGGTTTTAGCACCCACAGCCTTCGCCACCTTGATGGCATTGACGATATTGACTGAATTACCGGAGGTAGACAAGCCGATAACCAGATCCTTATCCGTGGCATAGCCATATACCAACTGAGCATACATCATCTCCGGGTCCACATCATTGATATAAGCAGAAAGGATTGCACTCTGACTGGGCAAAGAGATGGCAGGCAAAGCTCCCTGAAGCCCTTTTTTTAGTTCCTCCGACAGACGGGGGTCTGTAACCCTCCTCTTCAAAAGAAACCCCTTCATCATTTCCCCTACGAAATGTTCACTGTCTGCAGCACTTCCGCCGTTACCGCAAATCAGTATTTTACCGCCGTTTTTGTATGTATGAATAATTAATTCCAGCGCCTGCCCAATTTTGTCCTGACAGCTTACCAGCGCCGGATATCTGGTGAATAATTCTTCCATCTTCCTCTATGCTCCTACTATTACATTTTAATGTTTGCAATACTCCTCTGTGTTTGCTCCTGGCTACAGTTCCCCTTTCATACCGCATACCGCCACACAAATGGCAGCTATATCCCCGATAGTCTCTCCCAGCCGGGCTGCAACCACTTGGCAGGCCCTTCTTGATTGTACCAGTGTTTCCTTTTCAATTACCTTTTCCATTTCCTCACGCAGCAAATCCTCACAGCGCTCAAAAATGCTACCTAATATAATCTTCTCCGGATTTAATATATCAATCAAAACAGAAAGTCCCCGACCAAGCATCTGACCGCACTGTCTATATATAATATTTGCTGCTTCATCTCCTTCTCTGGCCCCTTCTGCAATGCTCTTGGCTGTTATTTCGTCCTTCAGGAAACTTGCCGCTTCTCCCCTCTGAGAACATTCCAAAGCCATTGTCCTGCCTTGCTGAGCCAAACCCCCGCCGGAACAAAAGCCTTCAAAGGAACCTGATTTACCATAACCTACCGGTCCATAATCTGCCAGTCGAACATGCCCAACTTCCCCTGCCATATCACAGGCCCCACTGTAGAGCTTACCGTTTAATATCAGACCTGCTCCAAGTCCTGTGCCAAAAGTAAGAAATATCATATTCCGGGTACCCATACCCGCTCCAAACTTCCACTCTGCAAGTGCGCAGGCATCTGCATCATTTTTTAAAAATACGGGGACGCCAAATTTGTTTTTTAACATTTTTACAATTTCAATATTATCCCACCCGGGCAAATTAGGTGGGGACTTTATCACCCCTTTTAGGGAGTCCAAGGGTCCGCCGCAACTGATACCAATTGCCTCAAATGAACCCATATTTGCGATCTCCTGTATGATTCTGGCGCAGGTGCTCTCCCAATCCCCGGTAGGAAATTTCACCTTCTTATGGATTTTGCCCCCATCATTGCCCAAAACCACTGCACACTTGGTGCCCCCAATATCAATTCCTATGATGTCCATATTTGCACCTCTTTTTTACTTATTGACTTTATTATACTGTTTACGCCCAAAAATGCATTGTCTTTTTTTGTCTATATATTGCTTTTATTTTGTATTTCATATAAAATAAATAAGATGAATAGTAAACATAAAGCCCAACAGAACCGCACAAGTATCAACTATGCTTTCCATCAAGAGCTTAAACACTTTTGACTGTTAAGCTGCATGTTTACTGTATAAAAGAACTATAAAGGGAATGGAATATGAAAAGACTGCAGAAAAAAGAATGGATTGCAAATGAATATATATTTGCCTGCCGAAAGCAGCTGAATGAATTTTGGGAACTGCACTCTCATGATTTTTTTGAAATAGAATATATTCTTTCCGGAGAAGGAACCTATACCATTGACGGTATTACCTATCCGGTGACAGCAGGCAGTTTCTTTTTTATGACACCTATGAATATGCACTGTGTAGATTTGCATGGTGCAGACCTTTATAATACTATGTTTTCCGGTGATATATGTAACCCAGTTTTTTTGTCCAAGCTAGCCGTGACGGCTCCCCTTATTCTCAAGACAGATGATACACTGCACACATATTTCCAAGTACTCTTTGATCAGCTTATCCCTGCTTGTAACGACACCCTTTTTGCCTGCGCCCAGCTCAATGCAATTTTGGCAAAATTATATCATGAGACCCAGACTCAACCTCAAAGCCGAAGTTTGACTCCCATCCAGGAGGCAGAAATGTATATCTTAAACAATTTCAAAAATCCTATCACCCTACAAAATGTAGCAGACCGGGTTTGTCTGTCCCCTACTTATTTTTCCAGGCTCTTTACTGCTAAAACCGGAGAAAACTTTAAAACTTATGTAAATCGCATGCGTTTTGAATATGCAGGAAAGCTTTTAGCCAATTCGGATATGACAGTTATGCAGATATGTGCGGAATGTGGATTTAACGATTATCCCAATTTTATCAGACGCTTCCAACAGCATGCCGGTCTCTATCCTACCGAATACAGAAAAAAACATCCGCAATGAACCTTTTGGGGAATGCCCCCCGATTCATTACGGATGTTTTTCACGCATATTTTATTTATCCACAGCATCGGCTCCTACGCGAATGCTGTTAATAATCTCCATAGCTTCTTCCATATATTCTTCCGGCCACACACCGGCTCCGTCGCTCAAGATCACATAAGCCCCAGGCTCCGTTATCAAGCTGATAAAACTCCATCCCTTGGCATTATAGAATGTGCCTTTATTTGCTTCATACGCCCCTACGGTAATCTTTTCCTCAGATAATCCGGTTCCGCAAACGCCAAAGAACTTACTGTACTGAAAATTCAGCTTTCCCTCGTTCTGGTCTGCCGGCCAGAAATAGATACTGCAGCTTTCCATTTCCGGGGAATACTCTCGGATTTCATATTCCCAGTCCGATGGAATATCTATGGACATGTTTACATCACCGTAGTGGTAAGATACGCTGGACCGCACATCTGCGTTCTCATCCTGTTGTGAAATAACCGATGCTTCCTTTAGAATCTTATTGGCAAGACCGTCAATTTCTGTTGTTTTAAGCTGAACCTCCTTACCCGGAGAGTTAGCTATAACTGTTACAGAAGCCATATCCTCCCGTGACATATCCCTAGGTTCACTGAGTGCCCGGCCAATATAAAATTCCAGAAATACAAAAACGCCAAATGCCACTGCCAAAATTGTTCCAACACAAAAAATAATTCCTTTTCTCACAGGTCCTCCTCTCCATATTGCTTCCGGTAAACCAGGTCACTTATTCTGCAGCAAATACTTCCAAATCTCCAAGGTCACAAAGATCCGTTTTTATGAAATCAGCTCTGCCTGTACCGTGTATTGTGTCCAGGTACCCATTTGCGGCCATACAGCTGTACAGTCACTGAACCAGTATGCCCCCAATGGAGTACGCCATTTTTCTGCATCAAACTTAATAGTGGGAAGAGAATAGTTCAGGTTCCCCTCCTGTTGATTTTGGGCAATTCTGAAAAGCACCCCATTCTCCCAATAATAATATTTGTTATCAGGACCAGTCTGGGATAAATAGCCCTCTGCTGCCAGTTCCTCCATAGTCAGAGAAAGTGCCTCCACCTCATGTTGCGCCCCAAACAACCAGGCGATTGCCGATTGCTCTCCCTCTGTCAGTTCACCGGGTGCTTGGGATAAATCAACGCTTATATAATCAATATTGCATTTTAATCCGGCATCCTTATCCCACAAATCATTTAACACCTGCAAATACAGACCACACAGGTCATACATGGTGCCTCCGGGATTTTCTTTCGTTCCCAGGCTGTATACAGAGATGCGCTCCACTCCATGCAAGGAGCCCGGAAATCCCTCAAATACAATGCCGGAATAGGTAATCTCTGCCATCATGCCCTCTTCCAGTACAGAGGCATCTGCCTTCTGACCATCCAAGTAAATATCTACACCTCCGCAGGACAACACGTAAACCTTCTCTGCAGTCTCACCTGCCAAAAGCAGCTCTCCCTCCCGGACACCATCCACAATCCGTAGGGAAACTGTAGTGGTCAATTCTGCTTCACTACCATTTAAAGATGTATCATTTTCTTCCACTCCAGTCTCTGTTCCATTACCTGCAGACAAGCCTCCTGTTTCCTCCGTCGATACAGGAACCTCCCGGGGTGCCGGCGCCGCACAACCGGTTAAAATACATATCATTAATATCATTATGCATATTTTCTTGTCCATACCATTTCCTCACAACTTATATATTATATAGACGTTTGCATCGTAGAGAACGTCCATGAAGGCATCTCATGCTTCCGTAATGATTACTGAGGACTGTCCATAATACCCATAAACAGCGGTACTTCTTCTTCCACATCCACGATCATGTATAAGAATGGTTCATCAAAATACACATCAATGGGCTGTTGTGGGCTTTCTGCCATGGCACACTCCTTCATAACAACCATCGTTACTGCTGCTGCCTCTGTCCCTTCTTCGTCCAGCTTTACCACTGCTTTCTGGCGCACAAGGCTGATGTAAAGCCCCTCACCGGACTGTGTAGTACCCAGTCCCGAAAAATCCGCCTGTCCTTCATCAAAAGCCTTGACGATACCCATATTCTGTAGTGTTTCATTCAGACTTTTATCAAAAGTCACTTCAAATTTCGGAAGCTTTAAATTGATCAAAGCAGTATCTTCCTCCGCCAATATTTGTGAAAAGGTTTCCTCTGTCAATCCTTCATACATCTCACGAACCGTCTGTCCTGCGGTTGGCTTTAATGCCACAAAGGCCTTATTCCCGTCCCGGTATGGCAGTATGATCCCATCAAAATCCTCCTGCTTTACATAGATACGATTACAGTTGCTTTCATGCATCATTTCTACCTTCAGCTCTGTACCGTCTTCTTTCGTAAATACATCCTTGTAAGTGGAGGTAGCTTCAAATTTGTACTGCCACTCCCCGTAAAAATAAACAGTGTTAAATAACGCCAGCCTGGTTGATGCATCCAGCGGTTTTTCCAGAAACTTTTTAATAAGGCCCCTGGTTTCTTCCTCAATCCAATGATTCATCTCATGCATAGTGCCATTGGCAGAAAGATCCGCCCTATATGCTTTGGCTCCGTATATGCCTGACACGTCATCGATCCAGCTTTGTGCAGTCTTCATCTCATCATCCACCCATACGGAATTGGCCAAATTGACATGAAGCTTGGATTCTCTTCCATTTTCCAAAGTACCCGGCTGTGCAGGCAAAGTCTGCATCAGACTCCGGGACACCTCATGCATATCACTACCCATGGTTTTTTGAAACTCTGTCAAGGTATCTCCTGCAGCCCCAAGACCTACCATGCCCATAGCCAGATATGCAGACACAGGAGACAACACCGGATTGGTCTCGTTTATATTTTCCATTAATAATTGATGAGAAAAGCTAAACAAAGCAGCTTCCTCATAAGAAGAAGCTTCCTGCTCAGTAGACACTGCAGGCGTTAAAAGCTCTGCCTGCCCCATTGCGGCGCAGCCGGTTAAAAGGCTAGTGGTTAATAAAAGTGCTAACGCTTTATATCTGCTCATAGAAATCCTCCTCGCTATCTATCTGTTTTAGGCGTTTGCGAAATTCAACGGTGGCATGCGATCTCAATATATATTGCGATTGCAGGCTGCTAGCGAGTTTCGTAAAGGCCTATTTATCTGCTCAGCATATCCCGAAGGTAATGGGCCACATCTTCCAATGTAATGTCCCCTTCATGTGCAATCTCGTACACAGATTGTGCATAGCTTACGCCATCCTCTGTCTCCAGGAAAAGATAACGCATCCCTTCTTCATAATAATAATCTGCAAAGTCTGCATAGCTTAACCAAACCTTTTCCCGGCCTGCTTCTCCCTTTTCTGCAGTTGCAGTTATAGGCATAAAAATAGCTCTGCTGCCTACTTCAAGCTTTAATAAGTCGCCACTCAGACTATTGTAGTATATCCTGTCCCCATCGGCTGCAACCGGTAAATAAATGGTGTATTCCCGGCCCTTTATAAGCTCTCCGCGGATGGAGTCTTCAATTTCTACCGTTAAAACTGTAAAGTAGCTATTTAATCCCTCTGTCACACGGTATATTTGCTTGCGGATTACAGTTCCCATGAAAATATCTCGACCCTGCTCAAGAATCTGTTCCGGACTAAGCCATTCTGATATACTGGTAATCTCCATAACAGAAGGTGATTCCTTGTTCTCCCACTGATTTTCCTTGTACTCTTCGTTTTTCCCAATTGGCTGCCCCACAGCCTGCTCCAACCGATCAGCCTCTTTTTGTGCGGTATTGTTTGGGCTTTCCTCCGCATCAAATACTACTTCCCACTGGATACCACTAGAATGTTGCTCTGCTGTGTGCTCTACTTTCTCAGTACTCTCCGGCGCCATTCCTGCACCGTTCGTTTGGTTATCAAACACAGCCTCATTACTGCCTTGATAAAACCCATCACCTATAGGCAGAAATCTAAGGGCTGCACCGGTTAATATCACTGTCACCAGACAAGCTGCCACCGTTCCTAATTCCCGCCAGTACTTCCATGCAGCTTTAGGTCTTAGGTACTCTGCCGCCTCTGCCACATACCGGTCCTCCAATTCTCCAAGGGCGTCGATTATATAGTCTTTTTTGAATTCAATCATACATGATACCCCTCCTGTTCTAAATATTTTTTCAACTTAGCACGTAATCTCTTCAATCTGACAGAAGTCAAATTTTCACTAATATGTAACTGCTCTGCAATATCTCCTATGGAATCAGCAAACCAATACCTGCGCACAAAAAGCACCCGACTCTCTGTATCTAACCCTTTCAAAAAGCGGTTAATGGCCTGCCCCAATTCTCTTGCATCACACTCCTCCTCTGCAGAAGGCGTAGGAATACAAGGCTCCAATTCCTCTAATGACACCTCTATAGAACCATCCCTTTTGGCCGCGGTATTGGCACGGTACTTCTTTAAGGACAGATTTCTGGTGATTTTACATACAAATGCAGACAAAGGATTCGGCTTTGCCGGTGGTATCGCATTCCACACACCTAAATAGGTATCGTTTAAACACTCCTCCACATCCTCGCTATCCTGTAAAATATGAAAGGATATTTTATATAAAAGCTTCTCATACTTTGCCGCCAGCGCCTGAATGGCCAGTTCAGAACGGGCAAAGAAAAGCTCAATGATTTTCTGGTCTTCCATGATGTCCTCCTCATATTGTATATCTACAGGCGTTTACGAAACTCTGTAGCTGCCGGTCAGAGCAATATATGTTCTGCTTCATGGACGCTCCCGCTCCGTAAAACTCTGCAGCAGTACTAAGCTCAAGTGCGGCTTTCACCCTCCTTGCGCTAAGGACTGGCGAGTTTCAAGGCCCTTCAGCCGGAACATATATTGCTCTGGCCGGTAGCCCTCGATTTTCGCAAATGCCTATTATATATCTACCCTTTCCAGGTAAAATCTGACAGATAATTTTAAACAGTTGCATGCCGGGTTACATGTTTTAGAAAAGAGCGGCCATGTGTCATATGCCGCTCCCTGTTCTTATAAACTCTATTTTATCTAAAATAATTCATCCATTAAGATGTAATACTGCAGCTTATCCCAGTCCGGTTCTATTCCTAACTCCTCAAACAATGCCTCCGGATTGATGTCCACATCCACCTTTTCGCCATATTTACCGCAGTAATTATGGAGCAGGCTTCGATAACATAAAGCAATATCCTGCCATTTATCAGCAATCCCCATCCTGCCAAGATCAATATAACCGGATAACCGTCCATCCTTCAGGAAAATATTCGGCAGGCAGAAATCTCCGTGGGAGAGCACAAGTTCCTCGGCCGGCTTATTTGCTTTCAACCATTCCAACAACTCCCGGGGATTTTTAAAGCCCTTTTCTCCGAAGGTCTCCGGCTCTACGTTTTCCAAATCAACCTGATTATTCTGTACGTTTTCTTCAGCGGCAGCAAGCTTTATCTGCAAATCCCACCGTGAAGGACACTCTGTTATGTCAATCTCCCACAAACGCTTCAAGCACCGGGCCAGAGCAGTGATCAACACCTGTGGCTGCTTCATATACCCTTCATCACAAGCCATTTGGCCCTCTATTCTGCTCATCAGCATATAACCGGTCTCACCTTCCAAAACATAGCTCAAAATGCGAGGCACCGGAAGTTTCCCTTGCAGCCAGTTTAACATCCTATATTCACATTCGGTCTCCGCTGTGTTTTTTTGAATCTTTAATACCTTATCCGGAAACATAAGTACCATGGAATCAGACTGTCCGATATTATCTGTCACACACTGCTCCCCTTCTACCATGGCTCTTATTTCTCTTGGTAATTGTTTGATTATATTTGTTATTTCTATCAAATCAGTCCTCCATGCCTTCAAACCAATAGCTTATTACAAATCTTTTCATAGGCTTGTGAGGTATTTTCTATTCCTACAGGCTCCTGTAATACATCCATATTATAGGAACCGCTTCGCGAACCCTATAATCGATTTGCGGCGCATATCTGCGCCTTTTATCGCTAGTTACTTTCGTAACTTTCGATAAGTTATATTATTTAATCAAATTCATACTTCACCAGCCGCAAGCCGCAGGCAGGTGCAGTAGGTCCTGCTGCCTGACGATCCTGGGCGGCGATTATGGACGGTATTTCACCTGCGTCCCGTCTGCCGTACCCCACTTCCAAAAGTGTACCTGCAATAATACGCACCATATTGTACAGGAAACCTGTTCCCGTTACTCGAATCACAATTTCATCCTCTGCACGAAACACCTGCAAATCCGTTATGGTACGTACGGTAGTCTCCACCTGTGCCCCCACGGTGCAAAAAGATTTAAAATCATGCTCTCCTATGAGATACCCTGCTGCCTCCTGCATAGCTTCCACATCACAGGGCAAATAGGTAAAATGGCAGTACAAACGCTTCATAGGATTAGGAAAAGGCGCATTGACGATATGATATTCGTAAGTCTTACGGCTGTTACAATGTCTTGGATGAAAATCCGGTGCAACCTCCTTAGAATCCACAATGCGGATATCCTGAGGAAGACGCTGGTTCAGTGCATAGCTCATCTTCTCTCCGGGAATCGGAGAACTGGTGTCAAATACTGCCACATTGCACAAAGCATGTACCCCGGAATCCGTACGACTGGCGCCAATTACGGAAATATCTTCTTTTAAAAGTTCACGCAGTTTCTCATTTAACACACCTTCTATGGTAGTCCCGTTAGGCTGAATCTGCCAGCCGCAGTAATTGGTACCGTCGTAAGCAACCGTAAGCATTATGCGCTTTTTCGTCTTTTCATAATTTGCCTCACACATACCATGCTCCTTAAAATACATACAATCATATACACAAATAAACTCTTTTTTAACACATGCCTGAATCCTGTGTCCAAAAACCACATCTGACTGCGGCAAACAGGTGCCTTAAAGTCTACCTACCAACACGGTAACCACTACAAAGCTAAGCATATATATATATGCTATTTTGTCAGCCTTCTTGTAAATAAGTGGCTTCATCTTGGTCCTTCCTTCCCCGCCTCGATAGCAGCGGGATTCCATAGCCATAGCCAGATCATTAGCTCTGCGAAAAGCAGAGATAAACAAAGGTACCAAAAGTGGGACCATGGCCTTGGCCTTCTCGATAATATTGCCGGACTCAAAATCTGCACCACGGGCAATCTGAGCCTTCATGATCTTGTCCGTTTCCTCCAACAAAATAGGGATAAAACGAAGAGAAATGCTCATCATCATGGCAATTTCATGAACCGGAACCCCCAGCTTATTTAAGGGCTTCAGGGCTTTTTCCATACCGTCTGTCAAGTTGTTGGGTGTGGTTGTAAGAGTCATCAGAGAAGAACTGATGATCAAAAGCACCAGACGCCACCCCATAAAAAGTGCAGTACGAAGTCCTTCCCAGGTCAATGTAAATATCCAAAAGCTGAAAATCGGCGTACCCGGTGTCAAAAACATATTAAATACTACTGTAATCCCCAGCAAAAAGGCAATAGCCTTCATGCCCCGAATCATGTATCCGAAAGGCACCTTGGATAATCGAATCACTGCTGCCAGTCCCAGAGTGGCCAGCACATATCCCCAGATATTACCTACTAAAAACAATGTAACAATATATATCAACGTACCTGCCAGCTTCACCCTTGGGTCCAGTCTGTGAATCACAGAGTCTGTCTGGTAATACTGGCCGATTGTAATATCACGAATCATAATTTTCCTTTCCGACGTGCCTCTAAAGCCGCCAAAATGTCCCTTGCTGCCTCTTCCATAGTGATAGCGTCTGTTTCTACCTCTAAGCCCTTTTTCCGCAGTGTATGGACGATATAAGACACCTCAGGGGCAGCCAGACCCATCTCCTCTAATTCCTCAAAATGAGAAAACACTTCTTTTGGGGCACCATCATATGCTACACTGCCCTTGTTCATCACAATCACACGATCTACATATTCTGCTACATCCTCCATGCTGTGACTTACTAATACTATGGTGATGCCTGCCCGCTCTCTAAGGCTCGAAATCAGCTCCAATATCTCTTTACGGCCCTGCGGGTCCAGTCCTGCCGTAGGCTCGTCTAAAACAAGCATTTTGGGCTTCATAGCCAGCACTCCGGCAATGGCTACACGCCGCTTCTGGCCCCCGGACAGGTCAAAAGGAGAGCGTTTAAAATACTTCTCATCCATGCCCACCATAGCCAGTGCTTCCTTGGCCAGTTTCTGTACTTCTTCCTTCTTCAGACCCAGATTTTTGGGACCAAAGCATACATCCGATAATACATCCACCTCAAAAAGCTGATGCTCCGGATATTGAAATACCAGCCCCACATTGCTGCGGTGCTTCTTCATATCATAGCCTTCTGCATAAATATCCTGACCGTCAAAATAAATATGACCGTCTGTAGGCTTAATCAGGCCGTTCAAATGCTGTACCAGGGTGGATTTACCGGAACCGGTATGACCTATCAGCCCCACAAATTCACCGTCTTTGATTTCTATATGAATATCCTTTAAGGCATGGACTACCATCTCTGTGCCCTGCCCATAAATATAATTGATTCCTTCTAATTTGATTGACATAATGTTTCCTTTATAAAATGTATGTGATTCACAGCCCCAAGGCCTCTACCAGCTCCTCCACGGTCAGGATTCCGTCCGGCAAATCCAGCCCCTGCTGCTTTAACTGATGCGCTAAAAGAGTGACCTGCGGCAGATCCAAGCGCAAGGATTGCAACTTCTCCACCTGAGAAAAAATTTCTCTCGGTGTTCCTTCCATAGCAATCTTCCCCTGATCCATAACGTATACCTTGTCCGCATGAATGATCTCATCCATATAGTGAGTGATAAGGATCAGTGTAATCCCCTCTACCTCATTTAGTCCTCTGGCCGCACGGATAACCTCCTTGCGCCCCCTAGGGTCTAACATAGCTGTGGGCTCATCCAGCACAATACACCTTGGATGCATGGCCAATACACCTGCGATGGAAACACGCTGCTTCTGACCGCCGGATAAGTGATTGGGAGAATGCTTGCGATACTCATACATCCCCACTGCCCGCAAACTTTCCTCCACACGTTCCCAGATTTCCTCTGTAGGAACGCCCAGATTCTCTGCACCAAAGCCCACATCCTCTTCTACAACCTGACCGATGATCTGGTTGTCCGGATTCTGAAATACCATACCGGCCCGCTGACGTACTTCCCACACATGCTCCTCCTTAGAGGTATCCATGCCGTCTACCCAGACGGTGCCTCCGGTAGGAAAGAGCATAGCATTAAGGTGCTTGGCAAGGGTAGATTTGCCGGAACCATTATGGCCCAGAATAGCCACAAAATCGCCTTTTTTGACATCCAAGTCCACTTCATCAATGGCCCTGTTTACCCCTGCTACATTGCCCTCTTCATCCAGCTGCTTATATTCATACACTAATTTTTCTGTTTTTAAAATCGATTTGATACTTTCTTTGATACTCATTGCTTCCTCAAGTTCTCTCTTTTATGTCTATTGTGCATCCCCATTGTATTCCTTGGAGGACTTTATTTTCTTGATCCATTTACCGCTGCGCAGCCGGATCACACACCATACTGCCTTTAATACCTGGTCGATTTTCAAGAAGAAATAAATCCAGAATGCCGGGAAGCCAATTACCAGTCCTGCCAAAATACCCAGTGGAATACTAGCCACCCACAAAAATACATTATCGGCAATCATCAATACCTTGGTATCACCGCCGCCTCGAAGCACACCCTTCGTCATAATACTGTTAGTGGCCTGGAACACCACGATCAGACTGATAGAACGCATTAACTGTCTGGCAATCTCTTGTGTCTCCGGTGATAAATTATAGGCAATAATCATCGGCTCACTAATTAACATAATAATGCCTGCTGCAATCAGACCAAACACAATACCAAGCCCCAAAAAGGCATACCCCTGGCGATGAGCTTTCTCCTTATTCCCTTCTCCCAGGGTGTAACCTGTTACAATGGCACCGGCCTGTGAAAATCCCTGTATCATTACAGAACTTAGCTGCTGGGTTACTGCTGTCACCGCATTGGCTGCCACAAAGCTTTCCCCCAGTCTGCCGATTACCATAGCTACGGAATTATTGCCAAGGGCCAAAATCCCGTCACTGATCAGCACCGGAATACTGATACGAATATATTCCTTCCAAAGCTTCCCCACCGGAGCAAATAAATCTCCCAGTCGAAATTTAATTTTCTTATCCTTAAAAAACAAATATCCGCAGATTACACTAAATTCAAAAATGCGGGCAATCAACGTACCTACCGCTGCACCTGCCACTTCCATCCTGGGACAACCGAATTTACCGAAAATAAACAGATAGTTAGCACCTACATTGATAAAAAAGGCTGCAATAGAGGTATATAACGGTATCCGCACCATTTCCACATTACGTAGTACGATAGTGCAGGTCAAAGACAGCCCCAGCAAAAAGTAAGTCACCACAGACCATTCCAGGTACTCTATTCCTTTTGCAATAATATCCTCTTCTACCGTATAAATACACATGATCTGCCGTGGCAAAAAAATGGTAGCAATGCAGAAAAGGGCTGACATCCCCAAACACAACCTAAGCATAATTGCAACTGTTTTCTTTAAGGAAATCTGATCCTTCATGCCGTAATATCGTGCTACCAGTACACTGGCTCCCATACCGATACCCATACAAAAAATATGAAATATGCTAATAAACTGATTGGCCAGGGAAACTGCTGAAAGCTCCGTTTCTCCCACGGCCCCAATCATAATGTTATCCATCATATTAACACCGGAAGTAATCAGGCCCTGTAGTGCAATAGGAACCGCTATGCGGCAAACGGTCTTATAAAATTTTTTGTCCTTCATAAATAAACTATGCATGTCTTACTTCTCTTCCTATAGTATCTCCTAATACTATGTCTTTCTATTGATCCGTATTAAAATCTACATAGAACTATCGTCCTGCTGTATGGATTCTACCTAGCGTTGCTTTTTTATTTTATCAAATCTCTATGATATACTTCTCATAAGCATTTACTACCTTGGTATCCATGTATTCCTGCTCACGCTTAAAGTTGGAATCGTAATTCATATGTACGTGGCCGTAGAAAAAATACTTCGGTCGATGCTTCTTCATAAGCTCCAAAAACACCTGAAAACCATGATGAGGTCTGTCCTCCAAGTCTCCAAGCCCCTTAGCAGGAGCATGGGTCAACAAAATATCAAAGCCTCGCTTACGCAAAAGCGGGAAAAAAAGCTTTGCAACACGTTTACGCATTTCTCGCTCCGTATATTGGTTATCTTGTCCCGGTTTATACCGCATGGAACCGCCCAGTCCCAAAATACGTAATCCACCATATTCATACAATTGATCATCTATACAAATACAGCCTTCCGGCGGGCGCCTGTCATAGTGGTCATGATTGCCGCTTACATATAGTAACGGACAATTGGCAAAAGTCACCAAAAAAGATAGATACTCTGCCGGCAAATCACCGCAGGAAAGAATCAAATCAATTCCGGCTAATTTTCCATCTTCATAAAAATCCCACAACCACTTAGAAGGTTCATCTGCTACAACTAAAATTTTCATCGTTATGTCCTTTATTGTGTAATATCTCCCAAAACCGGAGTCACCTTTTCCTGCAAAGAAATCAAGGTTTTGGCTTCCTCTGTCAGATTTTCATACTTAGGTATGTCTCCGATAATATTTTCCACATACCAATCCATAGTGATGATTTGTTCCGGTGATAATACACCGCCCTTTTCTCCCACCACAGTACCATCCTGTAAAGTAATTTCACCTGCAAAAGGGTGCATCCGTTCTGTAAAAATCTCCCTACGAACTAAGTCTACCAAGGTACAAATACCGTCAGGTAAGTTCTGCGATGTGATCAGATCGATAATGTCACTGGAGATTCCCCACCAGTAGTTGATAGCCTTGCGGGCCTTTACCTCTGAACTTCTCCAATTACCATCCTGAATATCGTGTACCATTTTTTGGTAAAATTTACCCCAGTTCCATACCGGCATAGCCAGCTGGATAGTCTTGTCCCCTTCTGTCATGTATAAGCCAAACTTCCTGTCCCTGCTGGCCAAACGAATCATGTCCGTGTAAGAAACCAGTGAAATCTGATGTTCTTCTAACAACTGCTGCAAGTCAGAAGCCGTGTCGGACAGCCAGTGTACGTATACCTTTGCTCTCGGATTTACCATCTTAGCTCCTAATGCAAAGGCATTGATATTGGCAAACGCTCCGTAAATAGGCAAATCTGCACAATATGCAATCTTATCATTAGTCGTCATAGCGCCGGCCACCATACCGCATAAAAATTTAGCCTCATACATTCTGCCGTAATAGGTCCTGATGGCATTGTAAGAACGATTAATGGAACAATTTAATATCTTTATCTCCGGATGCTCCAATGCCTTCTTTAAACTGGCACTCAAAAACTTCTGATGGGTGGTAAAAATAATCTCATACCCATCCTGAATCGCCTGTTCCAAAAGCTCCATGGCATCCATACCACTTCCATCCGCAAAATAACTCTTAGTCTGAATCTTGTCTTCAAAAACCTCCTCCAGATGTGCTCTGCCAAGCTCATGACTGTATGTCCAGCTGGAAACATCTGCCTGTCGATCGTGTAAGAACGCAACCTTTGCCTTTTTGGTTCCGGAAAAAGACCGCAGCACCTGTCGCAAACTGATATTGTCCTGATTGTCTTCAGGCTCCATCACCAGTGCTTCCTCCGGTGCTCTGTTTAACAGCTTGAATTCGTCCCAGATACGGTCCAAATCCCTCTTTAGCTGTGCATCGGAAAGATTTTTCAATCTATCATACGGGAAAAGTGATAAATAGAATAAAAACGCGTCACCCGGGGTGACAGGAAGCTCCTTGCCGCCCTTTTCCCAAAATTTCTTCTGAAACTGAACATATGCGGAAGAAAAATCGTCCTCATCCTCTTTAGCCCATACTTCTCCCGGTTCCTTGCCAACTGCTTTGGTAATAGCTTCAAAGCTCCCTAACTTGCTAAACCATATGTAGTTGATCTTATTGCATTTATAAAAGTCCAAAAATTCATAATACAGTTTATTCTCAAAACTATCGCTTCTCTTTGGAATCAGACGTATCACTTCACCTTCAATACTGGCTGCATCCAGAAACTTGAAAACACTAACCCGTTTATTGCCTTCCTGAACATAAAATTTATTCATAAACTCATAGGCTACGATAGGATCTGTATTACCTTTGGAAGTCTGGTAAGTATATAAATTACACCACTTCGCTGCAAATTCTGTCCCCGGCTCCATAAGAGGCATAAAATTCACTGCAAATGCATTTTGTCTGCCGGCCGTTTTGGTACCCACTATCTGATCAATGGGGATTTCTACTATCCCCAGCTTTTCTTCCATATAAATATTCACACATGCCAAAATATCATCCAGCGCAGGAAGATAAGGATACTCGCCCTTTGTAACTGCATTACGGTATGCTTTTTCTCCAAGCTTAAGAGCCTGACCATATTCCTGAATTTCCATAAGCGTCCTCTCTAAAATCAACCTTTCGTGTTTCTTGCTAATACTATATTTTAACGCATCTTGGCAGATATTACAAGACAGCAACTATGCAAAATCCATATTATAAGAGCCGATAAAGGCTGCCAAAGCAGTTTTTTATCGGCTCCTGCGTCTGTTACCTGTATTTTTCTGCCTGTAAGGTAAACATTTCCGCATATTTTCCATTTAAGGCCAGCAAAGAATCATGATTGCCCTGTTCGATAATCTGTCCGTTCTCCAGCATATAAATCTTGTCTACAAAACGAGTGGTAGACAGACGGTGGGAAATAATGATAACCGTCTTATCTTCTGCCAGCTCAGTGACTGTTTTATTTAACTGGTACTCTGCAATAGGATCTAATGCACTGGACGGCTCATCTAAAATGATTACTCCCGAATCAGCATACAGTACCCTGGCAAGAGCAATCTTCTGCGCTTCGCCTCCGGACAAGTTGATACCCTCATTATCAAATTCCTTCGTTAACTGCGTTCCGTACTTCTGCGGCATAGTCTGAAAACGTTCCCAGAATGCCACCTTTTTCAGGACTTCGTCTGCTCTTTGCTCATCTAGTACCTGATTGCTCATATTCAGGTTATGCCCAATATCCGTAGCAATCATCTCAAAATCCTGAAACAGTACACCGAACCGCTTTCGGTAGTCTGTAATCGGATATTCTTTTATCGACTGCTGCGCAAAATATACGCTGCCGCTGTCCGGGTCATACAATCGCAAAAGCAGCTTAATCAGCGTGGATTTGCCTGCGCCGTTAAAACCCACCAATGCAATTTTCTCACCTTTTTTGATTTCCATGGACACCCCTTTTATAGTAGGCTTTTCATTACCCGGATAGGTGAAATGTACATCCTCTAAAAGAATATCTCCGGTTCCCGGTGTCTGCAGAGTGCCCTCATCAGGCATTTTATTCTCTGTCTCCAAAAAAGTGCGCAGCTTTGCAAGATACAGGCTGTGGTTCTGAAATTCCGGAAGCATCATAATGACACGTCTCAAATTACCGCTTAACTGATTGGCAGCCTTGTATAACGCCAAAAGAGAGCCTAAACCAAATTTATTCTGCACCAACGCCTGATAAAACAGATACGTCAAATATGCACCGTCGTACAATATGTAGTCTGCAGAATCACGAACTACTGTCAGCACACTGATTTTGGGTCCGTGCTTTTTTACAAGCTTTCTCATCTGCTCTGAGGTCTCAAAAAAATCCTTTTCCAGCTTTTTCGAAATGTGGCTGCTCTTTATATCCTTCACATAATCTGCAAGATAGAATACACGATTTACATAGTCCCTTTTCCTGCTGACAGGCAATATATCCTCTTCCCGTTTCATTTTCCACTGATTAATGATATGCTGGCTCAATAGCGTAGACACCATGATGACTGCCACCACCAAAAGTGCCAGGGAATCAGTGGAGATGATGTAGCTGCCGGCAATGGCCGCCACAATAAGCTTGCTTAACAGAGTGCGGAAAGTATTGGTTGCTGCCGTAACATGTTCAGGAGCTTTTTGCATAGCCCAGACAAAATCATTATGAAATTCTGAATCATCATATCTGGAAATCTCCATAGAGGCCGCCTTTTCATACAGTCTCATATGGATTGCTTCTTTAATCTTTGCACTGGCCTTAGGTGTAATATAAGCGTCTATCATAGGGTTTACGCACACCTTAACGGTAACGGCTGCTGCAACAGGTACCAAAAAATACAAAACCTCTGTAAGGGTACCACCCCGTTCTACACAGGCAATGATATATGCCACCAAAAAGGTATGCTCGAATAGTGTAATAACGTCACCGAAAATCATTTGTCCATAGGAAAGCAGGGTATAAAACGGCGCCACCTTAAACTGCCAGCCTATTGCAAATACTATGTTGGACAAAATGCCGTGTTTCTTTTGTTTATGCATCCTTTTTCCCCTCCTCTGTCTGATAATTTCGGGCCTGCTTGTGGAACATGTAAGCATATGTTCCGTTTGCCGCCAACAGTTCTGCGTGAGAGCCCTGTTCCAGCAGTTTACCGTTTTCAAGTACAAATATTCTCTCACAAGCAGCAGCTGAGGACATTCGGTGAGAAACAATGACCGACAGTTTGTGTTCGCCTTCACACAGCTGCGCAATGATTTCAAACATTTTATATTCCGCAATAGGATCCAGGGCGCTGGATGGCTCGTCCAGCAGGACTACCGGTGCACGTCCGGCAAATGCGCGGGCAATGGCAATCTTTTGTCTCTCACCTCCGGAAAGTTCTACACCTTCATTGTCAAATTCCCTGGTTAAAAGCGTATCTTCCTTATATTGTAATGTCTGAATTTTGTCATATACATCACTGTTTTTCAGGGCTGTAACCGCAGCTTCCCTATCAGTGCTGTCCTCTGCTTCCCGCAAAAGTACGTTTTCCAACACCGTAGCTGCAAACAGTGCAAAATCCTGAAAAGCAGCCCCGATTCGCTGGCGGTACTGTTTGATGTCATATTCCCGTATATCTACGCCATTTAGTAAAATCACGCCCTCAGTAGGGTCGTAAAAACGCATCAGCAGCTTAATCAATGTAGATTTACCACTTCCGTTAATACCTACAAGAGCATGACGCACACCCCGATGTAAGGTCAGATTAATGTTCTGCAGCGCGTACTTCTCCTGACCAGCGTAACAGAAGGAAACATTCTTAAATTCAATGCTGTCCACCTGCTGCGGTGGCTCCTTGCCTCCGGCAGATTCATCGATTTTGGGTACATAGCCAAAAAACTGCCGCAGATTTTCTATAAAGAAGGCATTGGAGAATATACTGCTAAGGGCGTTTTCCAGATCGTTTAACATCCAGGAAACGCTGACAATGGCATTCACTAACACCACCAGCTCACTCAGGGAAATCTTTCCTAGGATTGCCAAAACTGCAGCACACACCCACATTCCTTCAAATCCCAAAACGTACATCAGCACAGACTTAATTATACTAAGACCGGATCGTTTAAAGGCAAATTTACGGGCTGTGGCAATGGTTTCCTCCATTGCTGTCTTGTAGATGTTACGCAATATGCAAAAAACGTTTGTCAGGCGCAGCTCACCTGCATACTTCCTAAAATATACCACGCGGTTCACATAATCCATACGACGCTTTGCAGGAATACTCTCCTGCTCGATATCATAAAGAACCTTTCCTAATTTCTTTCCCACAAACAGATTTCCGATAAGCGGCAAAGCTACAAAAACTAACGCCCACGGAGTAATACTGCACATGGTCCAGATAACAAAAAAAGATGAGAGAAATGCGGCCATCACCTTTGCACAATTATCCAGCACTGATTTCGTACGGTCACTGGCTTCTACGGCTGCCTTTGTATATGTATTATAAAATTCGGGATTTTCGTAGCAGGAAAGGTCTACCGTCTGTACCTTTTTAAATAACATCGTATTCAGTTCGTAATGAATCCGGATATCGGTCCGCGGTACAAAGCAGTTCTGATACCAGGCATTAAAAGTGTTTGCTACCATGCTTAAAACTACCGCAAACCATATAAATATCGCTACTTCCGTGAAGCTACGCATGTTCTCTCCTGCCCCAAACAGATACTGCATAAAAGTAACCGAATAAAAAGTCCACATGGCAAAATCAAAAAAGACATTCACAAAGTTACAAATAACTCTGGACGGACAGATCCCCCATATAAGACGTAAAAAATATAAATTATTTTTGATAGCCGATACTCTTTTCTTTTTCATCCTATCCTTGTTTCCCTCTTTCTTGTCCATTTTTAGTTAGTAATTTCTACCATTATACCACCCGTTACGCATGTTTTCAATACGCATTTTTTAGTACTCATGATGCAGTATGCATAAAAGGACTCATCTCCGACATTTTCTTCGGAAATTTGCTTTTCACTTATAAGACGTTTGGATACAGAAAAATGTTGAAATTATAAAAAAAGAGGGAAAATCATACGATTTTCCCTCAATAATGCTTCTTATGAAATGACATTGAGCCTAAGACTCAGTCCTTCCTATACACTATGAATTAATCTTATACTAACTCAAGTAATACTTCCATTGCAGCATCACCCTTACGTAAGCCAATCTTAACGATTCTGGTGTAACCACCGTTACGGCTTTCGTACTTTGGTGCATATTCATCAAATAACTTAGCAACAATGTCGATTTCCTTTGTGTTTTTCTTCTTACCCTTGTTGGATTCAGGAACCTCAACAACTGGTAAAAGAACCTTTAACATCTGACGACGTGCATGTAATCTGCTTGGTAAATCTTTCTTGATTTCCTTTTCTACAGTTGTGTACTTGGTAACCTTCTTACCATCAACAACCTCTTTTACTCTCTTGCCGTCTTTGTCTCTTTCAGGAACCTTTGCAGAAACGGTAACCATTTCGAAGTTATCCTTTTCCTTAACTGCTAATGCAATCAAACCTTCAGCAATCTTACGAACTTCTTTAGCCTTAGCTTCAGTAGTAACGATCTTGCCGTTAGCAAGTAATGCTGTAACCTGATTTCTTAATAATGCTTTTCTCTGTGCAGATGTTCTGCTTAACTTTCTGTATTTAGCCATTTCTAAATATTCCTTTCATTCATGGTGTCATCCGGTCATGCCTTTTGGTCTTACTGACCGAATGCATTATAATTGCCATTCATGATTGCTACCCACCCGTACCTTTGGGCTTTACCGGGCGAGCAGTTCATGTATTACTCTTCGGAAGTTGAAAACTCCAAACCTAATTCTTTAATCTTAGCCTGAACTTCTTCTAAAGACTTACGTCCTAAATTACGTACCTTCATCATATCTTCAGCGGTCTTATTAATCAATTCCTGAACAGTATTGATACCTGCACGCTTCAGACAGTTGTAAGAACGAACAGATAATTCTAATTCGTCAATGCTCATCTCTAAGATCTTTTCGCTTTCGCCGTCTTCTTTCTCTACCATAACTTCAGCGCTCTTTGCACTTTCAGATAAATCAATGAAGAGACTTAAATGCTCGCTTAATACTTTTGCTGCCAAGCTAACAGCTTCATCCGGCACTAAAGTACCGTCTGTATATACGTCAAGTGTGAGCTTATCATAGTCTGTCACCTGACCTACACGGGTATTTTCTACAGTCATGTTAACTCTTTCAACTGGTGTATAAATAGAATCCACTGCTAATACACCAATCGGCAAGTCGTCGTGTTTGTTTTTATCTGCACTAATGTAGCCTCTACCTTTGTTGATAGAAAGTTCCATAAATAATTTAGCATCTTTACCACATAATGTAGCGATTGTGATGTCCGGATTCATAATTTCGATATCAGCATCAACCTGAATATCACTTGCCTTTACAACGCCTTCACCAGAGAAATCAATAATAGCGGTCTTCACTTCATTGCTTTCACTGTGATTCTTGATTGCAAGACTCTTGATGTTCATGATGATCTCGGTCACATCTTCCTTAACGCCCGGAATAGAGCTAAATTCGTGCTGAACACCTTCGATTTTTACATGTGTTACTGCGGCACCCGGTAAAGAAGAAAGCATGATTCTTCTCAGTGAGTTACCGAGAGTAATACCATAACCTCTTTCCAACGGTTCTACTACGAATTTCCCGTATTTTTTGTCTTCAGAGATTTCTACAACCTCAATATTTGGTCTTTCAAAATCAAACACTCAAATACCCTCCTTTACAAATTATTGGCTTGCTATACTAATTATTTAGAGTATAACTCGACGATTAACATTTCGTCAACAGGAACATCAATCTGAGCTCTTGTAGGAAGTGACTTAACAGTACCCTTTAAAGCTTCGATGTCGCAGTCAATCCATTCTGGATATAATCTGCCGCCTGTTACTTCTACGATGTCTTTGTATCTCTGTAAAGATTTAGATTTTTCTCTGATTTCGATAACATCGCCAGCCTTTACTAAGTAAGATGGGATGTTTACGCACTTACCGTTTACTAATACGTGCTTGTGGTCAACAATCTGTCTAGCTTCGCGACGAGTACGAGCAAAGTTCATTCTGAAAATAACGTTGTCAAGACGGCTTTCAAGCATAGTCATCAGGTTTTCACCTGTTAAACCTTTCATTCTGTCTGCCTTTTCATAGTAGTTACGGAAAGGCTTCTCTAATACACCGTAGATGAATTTAGCTTTCTGCTTTTCTCTCATCTGTAAGCCATATTCGCTTACCTTCTTACCTGCTCTTGCAAAATTTCTGTTAGACTTCTTGTCATAACCTAAAACGCTTGGCTCTAAACCAAGTGCACGACATCTCTTGAGAATTGGAACTCTATTTACTGCCATTTTTTTAATCTCCTTTTTATTGGGGGTTGTTTACAGTACTGCCTCTATGCGAAACAGTACTTTCTTCCAACTGTGTTTTTATATTTACAGATTACACACGACGTCTCTTTGGAGGACGGCAACCATTGTGTGGTACAGGTGTTACATCTGTAATACTTGTTACTTCTAATCCTGCTGTGTTTAATGCACGGATTGCTGCTTCACGGCCTGAACCTGGTCCCTTAACGAAAACATCTACTGTCTTTAAACCATGAACCAAAGCAGCCTTTGTAGCTGTTTCAGCTGCTGTCTGTGCAGCATATGGAGTAGATTTTCTTGAACCTTTAAAACCAAGACCACCAGCACTTGCCCAGCTGAGAGCGTTACCTTCAGCATCTGTTAATGTAACGATAGTGTTATTGAAAGATGCCTGAATATGTGCCTGTCCGCGTTCAACGTTTTTCTTAACGCGCTTCTTTGTTACTTTCTTTGCAACTTTTTTAGCCATTTTTAAACTAACCTACTTTCTTCCTACAATGAATTATTTCTTCTTATTTGCTACTGTCTTCTTAGGACCCTTACGAGTTCTAGCGTTGGTCTTAGTCTTCTGACCACGAACCGGAAGACCTCTACGATGACGAATACCTCTGTAGCAGCCGATTTCCTGAAGTCTCTTGATGTTTAAAGCGATTTCTCTTCTCAAATCACCTTCTACAACCATAGTTTCATCGATAACTTCCTGAATCTTCTTTACATCATCATCTGATAAATCTCTAACACGGATGTCCGGATTTACACCTGCCTGTGCCAAGATTTTGTTTGAACTTACTCTACCGATACCGTAAACGTATGTTAAACCGATTTCGATACGTTTTTCTCTAGGTAAGTCTACACCTGCGATACGAGCCATTTACGTTTCCTCCATTTAGCAATTTCGCTTAATTTTTAGGATACCCTCTACCTTTGTCTGTGTGCCTTTGGTCTGTTAATAGGCACCTTTGTCCTGTTTGGCACGCATGTTGCGCAAGGGTTTTCACCAAACAGTGACTGTTACTAATTGATTGGGGCTATCTGCCCAACCGGACACGAATCCGATCTTTCCGATACTCTGCGCTTCCTCACTGCTCTGCAGGCTCAGGACATGCCGACCTGACGGCAGCTTGCCATAGGCGAAGCGTTTTCGGTATCAACAAGTAATCTCCCGTAAGCTCTATCGAATCTATCATATAAAATACGCTGTTATGCGCATGGGTTAATCTTATACAATATAATCTGACAAGAACTCACATACTCCTGTTCATCCAAGATGAACTAAACGAAGCCGGTGATTATCCCTGTCTCTGTTTGTGCTTTGGATTCTCACAGATAATTCTGATCTGTCCTTTTCTCTTGATAACTTTGCACTTTTCGCAAATTGGTTTTACTGATGATCTAACCTTCATGTTAAACCCTCCTTTCATAAAAGACCAACATATACTTTACCACAATACAAAAGCGAATGCAAGTAAAATTTTTATTTTTTTGAAAAATTTTACACACATTCACTTTTATAGCTTTTTATATCTTGCGCCACAGTATTCTGAATATTCGTGGCCCGGTATAGTCAGAGTTCCTTCATATAAGTATCGTGGATGCTATCTGTCACATTCGGATACTCAGATAAATTTTTCTTACTATTTATCTCTCCAGATGATTCTTCCCTTGCTCAGGTCATACGGAGATAACTCTAATGTAACCTTGTCTCCAGGTAAAATACGAATAAAGTTCTGGCGTAACTTACCACTAATATGTGCTAAAACCTTGTGACCATTCTCCAATTCAACCTGAAACATGGTATTTGGCAACTTCTCAACTACAATGCCTTCAATTTCAATAACATCAGCCTTTGACATAACTCTCCTCCTAAATCTGTTTCGATACTATTGTAACCAATATTTTCCAAAAATACAACAAAAATCTCTAATATAATGTAAGAATTTCCGGTTCACCGTCTGTGATCAGTATGGTGTTTTCATAATGTGCTGCTAAAGAGCCATCCTCTGTCACCACTGTCCAGTCATCATCCAGCCATAAAACATCCGGTCTTCCCATAGTAATCATTGGCTCTATGGCAAGAGTCATGCCCGGTCGAAGCTTAGGCCCTCTGGTGCGTTGTCTAAAATTCGGAATGTCCGGACTCTCATGAAGAGCTCTTCCGATACCGTGACCTGTCAAATCATACACAACACCATATCCAAACTGACTTACATAATCATCAATCGCATTGGATATCTCGTGCAAATGACGGCCTGCTACAGCATATTTGATTCCCTCAAAAAAGCTCTGTTTGGTAACTTCCATAAGCTTTAACGCTTCTGGAGCCACGTTGCCGACTGCATGGGTTCTGGCAGCATCAGAATGAAACCCTTTATAAATCAAACCCATATCCAAACTGATAATATCGCCGTCCTTTAAAACTCGAGTTTTATTTGGAATACCATGTACCACTTCATCATTTACGGAGCAACATACAGTGGCCGGATACCCATTATAATTCTTAAAATTAGGAACACAACCCATATCTCGAATCATTTTTTCGGCATACATATCCAATTCCCATGTAGTAATACCGGGCTTTATCAGCGCTTCCATTGCTTTATGAACTTCCGCAATTCTTTTGTTAGACTCTCGCATTAGTTCAATTTCTCTGGCAGATTTAATTGTAATAGCCATATATTGCCTCCAAATTAACCTAAAATTGCTGTGATAGCAGCAAATACTTCCTTCATATCTACTGTACCGTCCACATTCTTAAGTATACCTTGTTCAGAATAAAAATCAATCAGCGGCTGTGTCTGCTTATGATATACCTCCAAGCGCTTCATAACAGTTTCCGCTTTATCGTCATCTCTTAACACAAGTTCCTGGCCGCACTTATCGCAAATCCCCTCTGCTTTTGGTGGAATATGCTCCACATGGTAGGTTGCGCCGCAAGACAAGCAAGCCCGTCGGCCACTCATTCTTTTTACGATATTCTCATCCGGCACATCTACATTGATTGCATAATCAATCTTATCGCTAAGTCCCTTCAAAGCCTCATCCAAAACTTCCGCCTGTGGAATCGTACGCGGAAAGCCGTCCAAAACATAACCATTTACACAATCCGGTTCTGCAACTCTGTCTAAAAGAATTTTTACGGTTAATTCATCCGGAACCAGCATCCCCTGGTCAATGTACTTCTTTGCTTCTACGCCAAGCTCTGTACCATTTTTAATATTCGCTCTAAAAATATCACCGGTAGAAATATGTGGAACCTGATATTTTTCTGCAATCATTTTGGCCTGTGTGCCTTTGCCGGCACCAGGTGCACCTAACATAATAATTTTCATAACAATACCCTCTAAACAACGTCTGGGTGAAAAGTAACCTTTCCACCCAGATACAATGATTATTAATCGTTTAAGAATCCTTTATAATTACGAACAAGCATCTGAGATTCAATCTGCTTAATTGTCTCTAAGATAACGCTTACTACGATGATAAGTGATGTACCACCGAAAGAAACGGAAGCATTAAATACGCCTGAGCAGATGAATGGTACAACAGCAACGATAAGTAAGCCAACTGCACCGATGAAAACAATGTAATTTAATACTTTGTTCAAATACTCAGTAGTAGGACGGCCCGGTCTGATACCAGGAACAAATCCACCCTGTCTCTTTAAATTGTCTGCAATCATCATAGGATTGAAAGTAACTGAGGTATAGAAATATGCGAATGCTACAACTAAAACAATGTAAATTAATAAGCCGATAGAATACTTTGCATTTTCTAATGAGTTGAATTTGCACCAGTTACTTGAATTTAATACCTTTAATACTTCTCCCCAGAAGCCAGTACCGGTTACTCCAAAGAAGGAGCAAATAATAAGCGGGAACTGCATAATGGATGAAGCAAAAATAACAGGAATAACACCTGATGTATTTACTTTTAAAGGTATCTTGGAACTCTGTCCGCCTACGCTTTTTCTACCCTGTACCTTCTGTGCATACTGTACCGGGATATTTCTTGTACCGGAATTTAACAGTACAATGAAAACAACCATACCAAGTACAATTGCTAAAATAACTACAGCTGCTAAAATAGCTGTTGCAGGAGCCTTGCCGATAATAAACTGCTGACCCAGATTTGCAAAATCAGCCGGGATAGTAGATAAAATATTAATAACCAAAATAATGGAAATACCATTACCTACACCCTTTTCTGTGATTCTCTCACCAAGCCACATAAGGAAAGCACTACCTGCTGTTAAAGCAGTAATTACAGTAATAATATTTAATACATTATATTCCTGTAACAAGCCCTGGTTACCAAAACCGATAGCCATTGCTGCAGCCTGAATAAGAGCTAATGCAACAGTAACATAACGGGTAATAGAAGCAATCTTCTTACGACCTTCTTCACCATCTTTCTGCATTTCTTCTAACTTCGGAATCGCAATAGTTAAAAGCTGCATAATAATGGAAGAAGTAATGTATGGAGAAATACTCAGTGCTAATACAGAGAAATTAGAGAAAGAACCACCAGTAAATGCATTGAACAAATTGAATACATCTCCTGCCTGTGTACTAAACCAGGCTGCGAAGAAATCGCGATTTGCTCCCGGCACCGGAAGCTGTGATCCAAAACGAATCACAACTAACATAGCCAGAGTAAATAATATTTTGTTACGAATTTCTTTGATTTTGAACGCATTCTTTAGTGTTGTAAACATATTACATCACCTCTGCAGTTCCACCAAGAGCTTCAATCTTTTCTTTAGCAGCTGCTGAATAAGCATCTACCTTCACATTTAACTTCTTGGTAAGTTCTCCATTTCCGAGAATCTTTACGCCATCTCTTGGGTTCTTAACGATACCAGCTTCGATTAATGCATTAACATCAACTACTGCATCGTTTTCGAATACTTCAAGAGCGGATAAATTAATAGCAACGATTTCCTTTGTGTTTCTATTGGTGAAACCTCTCTTAGGAATACGTCTGTATAAAGGCATCTGACCACCTTCAAAGCCCGGTCTTGGAGCTCCAGAACGAGCCTTCTGACCTTTGTGACCCTTACCTGCGGTCTTGCCATTTCCTGAACCGTGTCCACGGCCTCTTCTAAAATTATCACTGTGTTTAGAACCTTCTGCAGGTCTTAAGTTAGATAATTCCATAATGACACCTTCCTTTCTTTAAGCTTCTTCTACTTTAACTAAATGTCTTACTTGCTGAATCTGACCTCTTGTAGCATCATTGTCTGGTAAAGAAACAGTCTTGTTAAGCTTCTTAAGACCCATAGCTAAAAGAGTAGCTCTGTGCTTTGGTACTGCTCCGATAGGAGACTTTACTAAAGTAACTTTTAACATTATCTTTCTACCTCCCTAATTAAGCTAATACTTCGTCTACAGATTTACCACGCATCTTAGCAACTTCTTCAGGAGTCTTTAACTGACTTAAACCAGCAATTGTTGCAAGAACAACATTCTGCTTATTGTTAGAGCCTAAAGATTTTGTACGGATGTTCTTGATACCTGCTAATTCACATACGATACGAGCAGGACCACCAGCGATGATACCGGTACCTTCCGGAGCTTTCTTTAAAAGTACGGAAGCGGAACCATACTTGCCGATGAAATCGTGTGTAATAGAATTATTTTCATCTAATGCAACAGTAACTAACTGCTTTGCTGCATCTTCTTTACCCTTACGGATTGCGTCTGGAATTTCGATAGACTTACCTAAACCAGCGCCAACGTGACCATTACCGTCACCTACTACTACTAAAGCTGTGAAACGGAAGTTACGACCACCCTTTACAACCTTTGTTACACGCTTGATGGTAACAACTTTATCCTGTAATTCTAACTGACTTGCGTCAATGATTGTACGTTTCATGTGTATTCGTCCTCCCTTTCTTAGAATTCTAAGCCAGCTTCTCTGGCTGCATCTGCTAAAGCTGCAATCTTGCCCTGGTATACGAAACCACCACGGTCAAATACTACTGCAGTGATACCCTTCTCCAAAGCACGCTTTGCGATAACTGTGCCTAAGTATGCTGCTGCATCAACGTTATTGGTCTTTTCTAATTCTGCCTTTACAGCCTTTTCAAGTGTAGAAGCAGCTACTAATGTATTGCCAACTGTATCGTCGATAATTTGAGCATACATATGATTATTACTTCTGAATACGGCTAAGCGGGGTCTCTCAGCAGTACCGGCAAAACGGTTACGCATTCTTCTGTGCTTTTTTTCACGAATAATCTGTCTTGATTTCTTACTAACCATTTTTACACTCTCCTTATCTATTACTTCTTACCAGTCTTACCAACTTTACGTCTGATAACTTCATCAGAGTACTTAATACCTTTGCCCTTGTATGGTTCAGGTCTTCTCTTATCTCTGATTTCAGCTGCATACTGGCCAACTCTTTCTTTATCAATACCTCTAATGATAATGATGTTCTGTCCTTCAACAACAGATTCGATTCCTTCAGGATCTTCCATTTCTACCGGATGAGAGTAACCTAAGTTTAAGGTTAACTTCTTGCCAGACTTTGCTGCTCTGTAACCAACACCATTAACTTCAAGCTTCTTTTCATAACCATTTGTTACACCAACAACCATATTGTTGATTAATGTTCTTGTTAAGCCATGTAAAGATTTCATTCTCTTTAAATCGTTTGGTCTGGTAACAACTACCTCTGCACCTTCTAACTTAATATCCATTTCAGGTGCTAATGTTCTTGTAAGAGTTCCCTTAGGACCCTTTACAGTCACTACGTTATTTTCTGCAATTTCTACAGTTACGCCTGCAGGAACTGCGATTGGCATTCTTCCTATACGTGACATGCCCGTACCTCCTTATATGCTTTGTGGCTAACGCGAGGAAATCCCTCTACGGCCCGGTGGAGCGTTTCACACCGTACCACCAGCGTTATACCAGATTACTTGTTACAAATATTCGTTTAAAGTACTTCTTACCAAACGTAAGCTAATACTTCGCCACCAACCTGAAGCTCACGAGCCTTCTTGTCAGTGATAATACCCTGGTTTGTAGAAACGATTGCAATACCCAAACCGCCTAAAACTCTTGGCATTGTGTCCTTGCCAGCGTATACACGTAAACCTGGCTTAGAAATTCTCTTGATACCGTTGATAGCCTTTTCGTTCTTGTCTGCGCCGTACTTTAATGTAACAACGATAGACTTGAAATTGCCGTCTTCAACAACATCAAATTTCTTGATGTAACCTTCTGCTAATAAGATTTCAGCAATTGCTAATTTAATCTTAGAAGATGGAATGATTACTGTGTCGTGCTTTGCTGTGTTTGCGTTACGAATTCTTGTAAGCATATCTGCTATTGGATCGCTCATTGTCATGATTTAGTTTCCTCCTATACTTTGACTTGAATCATGTTATTAGTTCATTCAGCGAATCCGCCGAATGAACTAATGTATGCTGTTAATTTATTTTCAACATACTGATTTATTTTACTACATTTTAGTGAGCTTGTAAATAATTATTTACCAGCTTGCCTTCTTAACACCTGGGATCTGACCCTTGTATGCTAATTCACGGAAGCAAATTCTGCAGATTCCGTATTTTCTTAAATAAGCATGTGGACGACCACAGATCTTGCAACGATTGTATTCTCTTGTGGAGAACTTCTGCTTACGCTGCTGTTTAACCTTCATTGCTGTCTTAGCCATGAGAACTTACCTCCTAAATTATTTTGCAAATGGCATGTTGAACTGTGTCAGTAATTCGCGAGCTTCCTCGTCTGTCTTTGCAGTAGTAACCATGATAACGTCCATACCGCGAACTTTATCAACCTTATCATACTCAATTTCAGGGAAGATGATCTGCTCTTTGATACCAAGTGCATAGTTACCTCTGCCATCGAACGCGTTAGGGTTTACACCTCTAAAGTCACGTACACGTGGTAATGCAAGGTTTACTAAACGATCTAAGAACTCATACATCTTTTCGCCACGTAAGGTAACCTTGCAACCGATAGCCATACCTTCACGTAACTTGAAGTTAGCGATAGCCTTCTTAGCTCTTGTAACAACTACCTTCTGGCCTGTAATAGTCTCTAACTCTTTAACAGCTGTTTCCAAAACCTTAGCGTTGTCTTTTGCTTCACCAACACCCATGTTAATAACAATCTTGTCAAGCTTTGGAACTTCCATAATATTCTTATAACCGAACTTCTTCATCATAGCTTCTACGATTTCGTTCTGGTACATCTCTTTCAGTCTGCTCATTAACATTATCTCCTTTCTTCGTATTGTGATTAGTCGATAACTTCGCCTGTTGCCTTTGCAACACGAACCTTCTTACCGTCCTTAAAATCAAAACCTACTCTTGTAGCTTTTCCTTTGTAAACTAACATTACATTGGAGCCGTCGATAGGAGCTTCTTTCTGAACAATACCACCGTTCGGGTTTGCTGCGTTTGGCTTAGCATGCTTTGTAATCACGTTTACGCCTTCTACAACAACCTTGCCGGTCTTCTGGTCTACAGAAACAACTTTGCCTTCTTTACCGTTGTCTTTACCAGCGATAACTTTTACTGTATCACCTTTTTTAATCTTTAACATCTAAAGGCACCTCCTTATAATACTTCCGGAGCTAAAGAAACAATCTTCATAAACTGTTTCTCACGAAGCTCTCTTGCTACTGGTCCAAAAATACGAGTTCCCTTTGGAGTCTTGTCATCTTTGATAATAACAGCAGCATTTTCATCAAATTTAATATAAGAACCGTCTTTACGACGAGCGCCTTTTACAGTACGTACAACTACGGCCTTTACAACGTCACCTTTTTTAACAACACCGCCTGGTGTTGCATCTTTTACAGAAGCAACGATGATATCACCGATCTGTGCATATCTTCTTGTGGAGCCACCGAGAACTCTGATGCAAAGTAACTCTTTAGCACCTGTGTTATCAGCAACCTTAAGTCTGCTTTCCTGCTGGATCATGCTAATTCTCCTTCCAAATATCTGAAAATAACTGTATATAAATTATTTTACTCTTTCAATGATTTCAACAAGTCTCCATCTCTTATCTTTAGATAATGGTCTTGTTTCCATAACCTTTACGGTATCACCGATGTTACATTCGTTGTTCTCGTCATGTGCTTTTAACTTGTAAGTCTTCTTTACGATCTTGTTGTAAAGAGG
>JAZRLF010000074.1:0-31989 GCA_045646695.1 Lachnospiraceae bacterium | reverse complement strand
GGCAGGCAGATGTAGTGTTAGGTACCCAGATGAGCGTAAAAGGACATGATTTCCCGGGGGTGACTTTGGTAGGGGTGTTGGCAGCAGATATGTCTTTGGCATTTGGAGATTATAGAAGCGGTGAGAGAACCTTTCAGCTTTTAACTCAGGCAGCAGGCAGAGCAGGCCGTGGCAGACTGCCCGGTGAGGTGATCATTCAGACCTATCAGCCGGAGCATTATAGTGTACAGTTTGCGGCTGCTCAGGATTTTGAAGGTTTTTATGAGCAGGAAATGGCTTACAGAGAGCTGATGCAGTATCCGCCGGCAGGCCATATGATGGCTATTCAGATTTTTGGAGAAAAGGAACCCAGGGTAAAAGCCCTTTCTGAGGATTTTGGTGATTATCTGAAGGTTTTAACAAAGAATAAACCAATCCGGGTATTGGGGCCTACAGTGGCAGCCATTGCCAGGATAAAGGACATATATCGATATGTGATTTATGTAAAGGCTGCAAAGCCGGAAACATTACTAATATTAAAAAATGCACTGGATGAACGAAAGATAACAATGCATAGCGGGCAGGAAATAGTACAATACGATTTTGATCCCGTAAATACATTTTAAGGAGATGGAAAAATGGCAATTCGTACAATTAGAGAAATGGGAGATGAGATTTTAACAAAGGTGTGTAAGGAAGTAAAAATGATAACGCCAAGAACAGCGGAATTGATTGATGACATGTTTGATACCATGTATGAAGCTAACGGCGTTGGTCTTGCAGCACCTCAGGTTGGTATTTTAAAGAGGATCGCAGTCATTGACTGTACCGGAGAGGACCCGATCTTATTGATCAATCCGGTTATTTTGGAAACTGCCGGAGAGCAGACCGGTCAGGAGGGATGTCTTTCCGTACCGGGCAAAGCCGGCCAGGTAACCAGACCTAATTACGTTAAAGTAAAGGCACAGGATATCGATATGGAATGGTTTGAACTGGAGGCAGAGGAATTATTGGCAAGAGCCATTTGCCATGAGTTGGAGCATCTGGACGGACACCTGTATGTAGAGAAGGTAGAGGGTGCCTTGGTCGATGTAACCTATGATGAGGAAGAATAAAGATATGAAGATAGTATTTATGGGAACTCCTGATTTTGCAGCAGGGGCTTTAGAGGCTTTGATCCAAGCAGGTCATGAGATTACAGCAGTATACACCCAGCCGGATAAACCAAAGGGCAGAGGTAAGGAAGTACAGATGACACCGGTAAAGGAACTGGCATTAAAGCATGGGATCCCGGTACATCAGCCCCGCCGTATTAAGGAAGCGGAGGAAGTGGAGAAGCTGCGTCAGATCCCTGCAGATGTATTTGTAGTGGCTGCTTTCGGACAGATTGTGTCTCAGGATATTTTAGATATTCCAAAGTATGGATGTATCAATATTCATGCATCCTTATTACCGAAATATCGCGGTGCAGCACCGATTCAGTGGGCTGTTATTGACGGAGAGGACAAGACCGGTATAACCATTATGCAAATGAATGCAGGCATTGATACCGGCGATATTTTATATACCAAGGAATATACGTTATCGCCAAAGGAAACCGGTGCCAGCCTGTTTGACAAGCTGATGGCACTTGGTGCGGAAGCAATTGTAGAGGCGTTACCGCTATTGGAGGCCGGACAGCTTACACCGATACCACAGGACCATGAAAAGGCAACTTATGCAGCCAAGCTTACCAAGCAGTTGGGAGAATTGAATTTTGGGCAGTCTGCAGTGGTATTGGAGAGGCTGATCAGAGGCCTGAATTCCTGGCCAAGTGCATACACCTACTATAAAGGCAAGCAACTAAAAATCTGGCAGGCAGAGGTTGTGGATATGGCGGCTGAAGCGGCAGAGCCCGGTATGGTAATTGCTGTAGATAAGCAGAGTTTTACAGTGGCAGCCGGTGATGGTGGCCTGAAGATAACAGAGCTTCAGATAGAAGGCAAGAAGCGCATGTCATGCAAGGACTTTTTGTTGGGCTATCCGGTAGTGATTGGGGATAAATTAGGTCAATAATACACATTCTTATGAGAGGGGTACGATTACAAAAAGCATAAAGAGAGGTAATAAGAATGTTATTATTCGGTTATTATGGAAGTCCTATTTTTTATGGATTTGACAGCACGTATATTCTTGTGTTAATTGGAGCTATTTTAACGATATGGGCCAGCGCCCGTGTGAATTCTACCTATGCCAAATATGCAAAGGTACGCTCTATGCAGGGGCTTACCGGTGCAGAAGCGGCTCAGCGCATTTTGTATTACGCAGGACTTAGTAATGTGCGGGTAGAGCATATAAGCGGTAATTTGACAGATCATTATGATCCAAAATCTAAAGTATTAAGATTGTCTGACAGTACCTATGGCAGTGCTTCTGTAGCAGCCATCGGAGTAGCAGCTCATGAGTGCGGTCATGCCATTCAGGATGCGGAAGGATATTCACCTTTAAAGCTTCGCAGCACTTTAGTGCCGGCAGCCAATTTAGGCAGTAAGCTGGGCATTCCTCTTATTTTATTAGGTATACTGTTAGGTTCCAATTATACGCTGGTACAGATTGGTATCTGGGCTTTTTCTCTGGCAGTATTGTTTCAGCTGGTGACTTTGCCGGTAGAGTTTAATGCATCCAACAGAGCCATTAAGATTTTGGACAGCAGAGGTATTCTGGGCCAGGAAGAATTGGGCATGTGTCGCAAGGTATTGTCTGCAGCAGCCATGACCTATGTGGCAGCGGCAGCCTCTTCCATCTTGCAATTACTCAGACTGGTGCTGTTATTTGGCGGCAACAGACGGGATGACTAAAAAATAGGAAGGACGGAGTTTACGTATGGTAAACACAGTCAATACAAGAGAATTAGTACTGGATATTTTGCTTGCCATTGAGAAAGGAGAAGACTTTTCTCACAAGCTTATCAAAGGTACTTTAGATAAATATAATTATTTGGAGCGTAAGGATAAAGCATTTATCAAGCGCATTGTAGAGGGTACCCTGGAGCGCAGGATGTACCTGGATTTTGTGCTGAATGCTTTTTCCAACACGCCGGTAAATAAAATGAAACCACTGATTCGGTGTTTGATGCGCATGAGTGCCTACCAGGTGCTTTTTATGGACCAGGTACCGGACAGAGCAGTCTGCAATGAAGCAGTTAAGTTGGCTGCCAAGCGTAAATTTGTAAATTTAAAAGGATTTGTGAATGGCGTTCTGCGTAAACTCATTGATTCTAAGGAGCATTTGCCGGAACCGGACAGAGCAAATTTGACAAGCTTTTTGTCCATTACCTACTCTATGCCGGAATGGCTGGTGGATAAGTGGCTGAAGGAACTGGGGGAAGAGGTAACAGAACAGATGCTGCAGAAGTTTCTGGAGGTAAGCCCGGTTACCATCCGTATCAAAGAAGAGATAAGTGACCGGGATAAGGAAGAACTGCTTATGCAGATGAAGGAGCAGGAGATTGCTGTAACACCGCATCCTTACCTGCCTTATGCATATACCATTTCTCATTTGGAAGGCATGCACCAGGTTCCGGGATTTTCCCAGGGGCTGATTGCAGTACAGGACGTAAGCAGTATGTTAGCCGTGGAGGCTGCCGGTATTAAACCGGGAGACGTAGTGTTGGATGTATGTGCGGCACCGGGTGGCAAGGCTATGTTAGCAGCTGAGAAAACCGGCTCCCAAGGGTTGGTATTTGCCCGGGATATTTCAGATATGAAGGTATCCTTTATTGAGGAAAATGCAGGGAGAATGTGTTTGGATCAGCTTAGGGTACAGGTCCAGGACGCCACTGTTTTAGAAGAAACCATGGTAGGTAAAGCGGACGTAGTTATTGCCGATCTGCCTTGTTCAGGACTTGGTATTATTGCCAAGAAAAGAGATATTAAATATAATGTTACCCCGGAAAGCCTGACTGAATTGTGTGAACTGCAGCGACAGATTCTGGACGTAGTCAGTCAGTACGTAAAGCCCGGCGGTACATTATTGTACAGCACCTGCACCATAAATCCTTTGGAGAATGAGGAGAACCGGGCATATGTTTTGGAAAAGCTTGGTTTTGAAGCGGTGAATATAGATTTACAATTACCGGAAGTACTTCGTGGGCAGACAACCAAAGAGGGATATTTGCAGCTGCTGCCTTCTGTCCATGAAACAGACGGTTTCTTTATCAGTGTTTTCAGGAGAAAATCTAAATGATATATCCTGCAGCAAAATAGAAAGGTATGATGGAAAGACATACATATGGAATGTGAGGCAAACTTGGACAATATAAAGCAATCAGAAGAAATAGCACAGGAGCAGGAGAAAACTTATAAGCCTGACCTGAAATCATTGACTATTTCTGAATTAACAAAAGAACTCTCCGAATTAGGAGAAAAGCCCTTCCGTGCAGGGCAATTATATCAGTGGATGCATGTAAAGCTGGCACGTTCTTATGAGGAAATGACCAATATTTCCAAGGGTTTAAAGGACAAGCTGGAACAAAATTTTATTTATACAAGCCTGAATATGGTGACTTTTCAGGAGTCTCAGATAGACGGTACCCGCAAGTATTTATTTGAACTGGCAGACGGCAATGTAGTAGAGAGCGTGTGGATGAAGTATAAGCATGGTAATAGCGTGTGTATTTCTTCACAGGTGGGCTGTCGTATGGGCTGTAGATTTTGTGCATCCACATTAGATGGGCTGGAGAGAAATCTTTTGCCGGGAGAAATGTTAGATCAGATTTATTATATATCCAGGCATACCGGAGAGAGGGTATCCAATATTGTGGTAATGGGCACCGGCGAGCCTATGGACAATTATGACAATATTATTAAATTTATCCATATGCTGACTGACGAAAATGGCTTGCATATCAGCCAAAGAAATGTTACAGTATCTACTTGTGGTATTGTTCCTCGCATGAGGCAATTGGCAGAAGAAAATCTGCAGATTACGCTGGCTTTGTCTTTACACGCTACTACGGATGAAAAACGCCGTAAGTTAATGCCGATTGCTTATACTTATAGGCTAGAGGATGTGCTGGATGCATGCAGATACTACTTTGAAAAAACAGGCCGAAGGATTACCTTTGAGTATTCATTGGTGAGAGGTGTGAATGACACGAAAGAGGATGCCAGAGAGCTGATTGAGCTGGTTGGTGATTTAAATTGCCATATTAATCTGATTCCGGTAAATCCTATTGAAGAAAGAGATTTTAGAGAATCCACTGCGGAGGCCATTCGTGCCTTCCAAATGAGATTGGAAAAGCATAAATTAAATGTTACAGTCCGAAGAGAGATGGGGCGTGACATTGATGGTGCCTGCGGTCAGCTTCGCAGAAGACATAAGAAAGAAATGTAAAGGAGAATTCCTGATATGGTTAAAGCCTATTCTGTTACAGATATTGGCAAAAAGCGTCAAATTAATCAGGATTGTGTAGATATCAGCCTTACTCCCGTGGGCAATCTGCCGAATTTATTTTTGTTGGCAGATGGTATGGGCGGACACAAGGCAGGAGACTATGCATCCAGATATGCCATTGACACTGTGAAAAATGAAGTAAACGTAAGTCCACAGACCAATCCGGTGCATATTTTTGCAGAAGCAATTGAATATGCCAACGCTCATTTGTACGAAAAATCCATAAGTGATGTAAATTTTAGCGGAATGGGCACTACACTGGTGGCAGCTACATGTATTGATAATAAATTAAACGTGGCAAATATAGGTGACAGCCGCCTTTATTTAGTCAGACAAAATAAAATGGTACAGGTTACCAGGGACCACTCCTACGTGGCAGAATTGGTTCAAAAGGGTGGGATTGACAGAGAAACTGCCAAAAATCATCCTAAAAGAAACTATATTACAAGGGCAGTAGGTGCTTTTGAAAAGGCCAACCCTGATTTCTTTTATGTGGAGACCAAGCCGGGCGATGTGATATTGATTTGTTCTGATGGCTTGACCAATATGATTTCAGATGAGGAAATATTGTCGATTATATATCAGGAAGAGGATTTAGAATTTACCTGTAATAAATTAATACAGGCTGCAAATGAAAAGGGCGGTATTGATAATATTTCTGTTATTTTGGTTAAAACCGCAGAGGCCGGAAAGGAGAATGCAAGTCTATGATTAAGCTGGGAATGCTTTTAGGGGAACGATATGAGGTAATCGAGAAAATCGGTACCGGAGGCATGAGTGATGTATATAGAGCCAAAGACCATAAATTAAATCGTTTTGTTGCAGTGAAGGTGTTAAAGCAGGAATTTAGTGAGAATGCTAATTTTGTTTCCAAATTTATTGTAGAAGCTCAGGCTGCTGCAGGACTTATGCATCCGAATATTGTAAATGTATATGATGTAGGCGAGGAAGCAGGCATCCATTATATTATTATGGAGCTTGTAGAAGGCATTACCTTAAAGAAATATATCGAAAAGAAAGCCAGACTTTCCTTTAAAGAGGCTGTAAGTATTGCCATTCAGGTATCTATGGGTATTGAGGCTGCTCACAATAATCATATTATTCACAGAGATATTAAGCCTCAGAATATTATTATTTCCAAAGAGGGCAAGGTAAAGGTTACGGATTTTGGTATTGCCAAGGCTGCTACCAGCAATACCGTTACCTCCAACGTAATGGGTTCTGTACATTATACTTCACCGGAGCAGGCAAGAGGCGGTTACAGCGACGAAAAAAGTGATGTGTATTCTCTGGGAATCACATTGTTTGAAATGCTTACAGGCCGTGTGCCTTTTGATGGGGAAACAACGGTGGCGATTGCTATCAAACATATTCAGGAACCGATGCCGAGTCCAAGGGAGTATATCAGCGAGACTCCTGTAAGTGTGGAGCAGATTGTTTTAAAATGTTGTCAGAAAGCCGTAGATCGCAGATATCAGTCTATGGGTGCCCTGATCGAGGACTTAAAGCAGGCGCTTTTAAATCCGGATGAAGACTTTGTTCATATGGTTGACCCGGAGGAAAACGGTGCTACCAGAATGATCAATGCCAATGGCTGGATTGATGAATACGAGGAGAATCATCGAACCAGAACAGGACAGATTTCTTCTCATACAAGTTCCTTAAAGCTTCGTACGGATCGGATTCCGGAAGAATTATTAGAAAAAGAAGAAGAGGATGATGTGCAGGAAGGCAGAGTAGAACGGGTAACTACCATTGTAATGGTGATTATCGGGGTACTGATCATTTGCATGATTCTTTTCCTGGCGTCCAAGATTTTTGGCTTTTTTGATACTTCCAATAATAATGGATCCTATACCGGTTCCGATGTCAGTTCCGGTACTACTTCGGAGAGCCTGATAGAAACAGGAACCGTCAGCAGCATTGAGATGATTTCTGTTATCGGAGAAAAAGAGCAGAAAATGGTGCCTATTTTACGTGCTAAGGGCTTAGAAGTGCGTATTTATGAAGAAGAATCCATGGAATATGAGGCCGGTGTGATTTTGGACTGCGATGTAAAGGCGGGAACCATTCTTAAAGAAGGGGATGTAGTTTCTATTACTGTAAGTACCGGCGCAGGAGCTATCGAAATAGAAAATGTTGTGGGATACAGCTATGAGCAGGCCAAAATGATCTTGGAGCAACAGGGATTTATCGTAAATAAATCTGAAAGCTACAACAATGAGATCGCTAAAGGATACGTTATCAGTCAGAATCCGGAGGGCAACAGAAAAGTAACCAAAGGTACGGCAGTAGCTTTGGTGGTCAGCCTTGGAGAAGACAAGGTACGTGTGCCGAATGTGATCGGGCAGTCTTTAGATGTGGCTAAAGCAGATCTCACAGCAGCAGGCATTAGTGTAGGTACCGTGGAAGAAGTATTCAGTGAGACAGTGGAAGCCGGTAAGGTTTGTTATCAAAGCTATCCGGAGGGGGCTTATATTGAAAAGAATGTTTCTGTAAATATACAGATCAGTAAGGGAGCAAAGCCTACTACGTATTATTTTAAGGGAGAAATACAGGCACCTACAGCTACGGAGGCACCGGAATACAAAAATGGTGATGTGGTGGATGTAGCACTGGTAACAGCGGATGGCAAGATACTGCTTAGTACTTCTACCAGTACCTTTCCTATTCAGGGGGATTATTCCGGTATGGTAGTTTCCACAGGGATTATAACTATGACTTATGAATATGAGGTGGTTGTGACTCCGGCTACGGAAAATACACCTGCGGTAACTGAGAAACGTTCTAAGAGTTTTACCAGAGAAGTGACCTTCTTAGAGGGATAGTATATGCAGGAGATTTTTAAAGGTAAAATTACCAAAGGAATTGCAGGATTTTATTATGTATATGTGCCCGGCAAAGGAATGTACGAATGCAAGGCCAAGGGGATTTTTCGAAAAGATAATATCAAGCCGCTGGTGGGAGATGATGTGTCCGTACAGATTTTGTCTGAGGAGGAGAGCACAGGGAATATTTGCGAAATATTACCGAGAAAGAGCAGTCTGATTCGTCCTGCGGTGGCCAATATTGATCAGGCACTTGTGATATTTGCCATTCGCAAGCCAGATGTGAATTTGAATTTATTGGATCGCTTTCTGATACAAATGGAGCAACAGTCACTGGAAACTATTATTTGCTTTAATAAGGCTGATTTGGAAAATCCAGAAGAACCAAGCAGTCAGAGATTGGCGGAGATTTATGCAAATGCAGGCTACAAAACACTGGTAGTCAGTGCTGCACAGGATACTAACATTGAGCAGATTCACGCCTGCTTAAAAGGAAAAACTACCACAGTTGCAGGTCCAAGTGGTGTGGGTAAATCGACTTTGATCAATCGGCTGCAGACCGGCACCCGGATGGAAACCGGCAGTATTAGCGTCAAGATTGAACGTGGAAAGCATACCACACGTCACAGTCAGTTAATACCTATTTCGGAGGATACTTATATCCTGGATACGCCGGGCTTTAGTTCACTGTCAGTTTTTGATATGGAAAAAGAAGAACTGGAGGCTTATTATGAAGAGTTTCAACCGCTTACAGCGTGCTGTAAGTTTACCGGATGCTCTCATATTCACGAACCGGTGTGCGGCGTGAAGGAAGGGCTGAAAACGGGGCAGGTCAGTGCAGAGCGGTATGAAAATTATAAGCTTATCTATAATGAACTGGCACAAAAGAAGAAATATTAGACCTACTACATTGTAGTATGTGAAAAGGGGTAGGATTATAAGGGCATGCATATAGTTCGAAAACACGCTCATCGCGAATCGTTTTCGAACTATATGCATGCCTTTATAATACTAACGCCCTTCATATAGTGGTATTCCGCGGGGTTTTTAGGTAGTGAAATTGCGGTGTTATTTTCAGGGAGGTTATTTTGGGGTTATTTTTTGTGGCGAAAGTTCATGGTTGTTTCAGGAAAAGGTTTTGGGGAGATAAATTGAAATTCTTTAATTGGTTCAGGCATTTTTTAGAAAATGTTTTATGTAATGGTATTTTGTGGTCGTTTAAGAAAAGGTATGTTCAGGGCATGTCATAGGTTGGTATACTCTAGAGCCAAGATTTACCGGTTTTATTCCTCTAGTTATTATGTTACAATGGGTTTGTAACAAAGTTGTAATAATTTCGTAATGAATATAAGGCGAATGAGTGAACGAGTTTGTTACATAGTATTCCAAAAAGTAACAAGGAGGTATTTTTTAATGAGGAAGATCACATATTTGGCTACGGCAGTTTTAATGGGAGTAACGGTTATGGCGACTCCGATGGAGGCAATGGCGGCAAGACCGTCTCAGGTCCAGAGCACAGGAAATAGCCGTGCATGTATCACAAATATTTTTTCCGGATGCAATAATATAACCGGCAATGTAAATTCTCTGAAGGATTTTTTGGGGAATTGTCAATGGGGGAATGTGCAGATCATTACCATTCCATGCAAGCCGGGAAATCAGCCGGAGATAGAGAAACCGGACACCGAGGATAACAACCAATCCAACAAGCCTAGCACCGAGGACAATAATCAGTCCAACAAGCCGGGCACAGAGGACAATAATCAGTCCAACAAACCGGGTACAGAGGACAATAATCAGTCCAACAAGCCTGGCACCGGGGATAATAACCAGTCCAACAAGCCGGAAATTGAGGATTCTGAACAATCTATGCACGCATATGTATTGCGAGTAGTGGAGTTGGTCAATGAAGAACGTGCAAAGGTGGGATTAAAGCCTCTTACCATAAAAGAAAATGTGACTGAGGCAGCACAAATTCGTGCAGTAGAATGTACCACTATGTTTTCTCATACCAGACCTAACGGAACAAGTTTTGTTACGGCCCTAAAGGAAGCAGGGGTAAGTTACCGCGGCGCAGGTGAAAATATTGCCTGGGGACAGAAAACACCGGAAGCAGTTATGGAAGCCTGGATGAACAGCCCGGGACATCGTGCGAATATTTTAAATGAAAAATACACAACGATAGGTGTGGGGTACTATCAGAACGCTGCCGGCGTGAACTATTGGTCACAGCTATTTACCTATTAAGATAATAGAGGCATGTGGAAGCAAAGTCCACATGTCTTTTATTTTCACACAGGAAAGTACTCTTTCCTGTGTGAAAATAAACGCTTCGCGAGGATGTGCAGAATGTATTAAGGAAGGCTGCTTCACAGCTGCACATTCGCACTGGGAGCGGAACAAGTATTATATACAAATCCAAAGTTATGAAATATTATCAAATCCAAGGATCTTGACAGATGCAAATGCAAGGCTTTTGACGGATGCAAATCCAAAGATTATGACAGATTTTGTTGACAGGTGGAAATATTTATGATACAGTAAATATCGTTGTGAGGGAGTAGCAAGCGCACCCTGCGTAACAAGTCAACATACTGACCGTCAGGTCTGGCTTGTTTTAATTTGCGAGACTCATGTATGCTAGGGATAGCCATACATGGAGTCTGTTTTTTTATTTTGACTTCGAGTATGGTTTGAGCCATGCTTGAATTTTTTTATTATATGGAGGAACACAAATGAATCTTGATTTTTCTTTCTTTTTTAACAGTATTTTATTGGGTATAGGGCTTGCAATGGATGCCTTTTCCGTTTCCCTAGCCAATGGTTTGAATGAGCCACAGATGAAAAAAAGCAAAATGTGTGGGGTAGCAGGGATTTTTTCTGTATTTCAGTTCGCAATGCCTTTGATCGGATGGTTCTGTGTATCTACCATTGCACAGCATTTTAAAGCTTTTGAACAATGTATTCCTTGGATAGCTTTAGCACTTTTAGGCTATATTGGTGGTGAGATGCTTTACGAAGGTATCAAGAATCAGGACTGTCAGGAGGAGAAGCCTACAGTAGGATTTGCAGCCCTTTTAGTACAGGGCGTGGCTACTTCTATTGATGCTTTGTCCGTTGGGTTTACCATTTCTGATTACAATCTGGTAGAGGCAGTGGTGGCCTGTCTGCTTATTGGTATTGTTACCTTTTTCATCTGTTATGCAGGACTTGCTATTGGTAAAAAAGCAGGAACAAAGCTGGCCGGAAAAGCAGGTATTCTGGGAGGAGCCATCCTTATTTTTATAGGTCTTGAAATATTTATTACAAGCTGGTTTTAATGGATAAGTAGATTCAGTGAATGTCAGTGCTTGTATAGGATTGCCCCTGATTGGCACAAACTGTATGCAGAAGGATTCCAACAATACACCAAAGGAGGCAATTCTGCATGAGAAAACCGGCTGTGGATTATCGTACCTTTCGTTTGGTCAAAATCAATGAACCCCAATTTTCTCATTTAAAGCTTTTGCTTAGCTGGGCAGGATATTTTGTTTTCTTTGTACTGACAGAAAAGCTGATTCCCGCAGATCTTTGTTATCCTGTGCATTGTAAGCTGGACGATTTGATCCCTTTTAATGAGTTTTTTTTCATACCTTATGTATTTTGGTATGTTTTGATTGTAATATCCTTAGTATATTTTTTATTATACAATGTAGAAGGCTTCAAGGACTTACAGAAATTTATTATTATCACCCAAGTGGTAGCCATAGCGGCTTATATGCTTTTTCCAAGCAGGCAGGATTTAAGGCCCTTGGTATTTCCGAGGGATAATTTTCTTACGCGGTGCGTAGCGTTTTTATATTCCATAGATACCAATACGGGGGTTTGTCCGTCATTGCATGTGGCCTTTTCTCTGGGGATAGCCTCTGTGTGGCTGAAAGAAAAATCAGCTTCTGTAGGGTGGAAGATTTTTGTGGTGACAGCAGTGATTTTGATATGTCTCTCTACCATGTTTATCAAGCAGCACTCTGCGGTGGACTTCTTGGCCGCATTGCCTATGTGTTTACTGGCAGAATGGATGCTTTTTGGCAAGAAATACTGGATGCCCCGACTAAAATCGGATTGAGCATGAATAAAAAGAACGGAAAACTTATTTAGGTACCAAAAACTTTGCTTGAGACAGGATAACCAATACTTTGGAAAACATTGACATTAATTGGAAAGCTTCGTATAATTACAATAACAAAGGTTATAACGAAGAGGAACGGATACATGAAACAGGGTACAAATGCAGCGGTTATGCGCCAGCAAAATGCAAAGATGATTTTATCGCTGATCAATCAGGAACCACTGTCCAGGGCAGATATCGCCAAGATAACGGGATTGACCCGGGCAGCAGTTACTATTATCACAGATGAACTGTTAAATAAAGGACTTATTTCAGAGCTGCCTACAAAATCCTCCAGTGTGGGGCGGCAGCCTGTTTTGCTCTTGCTGAATCATGACGCATTGTATACCGTGGGTATTAATATTGCCAGAGAAGAAATCACGGTTGCCATTGCTGATTTGGGCGGTGATATAGCAGTAGAGGTCAAATATCCGGCAATGAATCCGGATGAATTTGAAGAGAAAATTAAACAGATTATTGATTCCTTGCTGCAAAAGACCGGAATTTCTGACGAAAAAATTTTCGGAATCGGTGTAGTAACTCCGGGTCCGGTAGATGCAGACAATCAGAGAATCTTAAATCCTCCGAATTTTAAAAAGTGGCATAACCAGTCTATAGCGGACAGGCTTGGAAAACTGGATTTTGATATATATCATGAAAATGTTGCCAATGGAACTGCTTTAGCAGAAAAATATTTTGGAGCAGCCAAGGGAGTTTCTAACTTCATGGCACTATTGGTAGATACAGGTATCGGTTCCGGTATCGTCCTTAATCACCAGCTTTTTGCAGGGATTAACGAAGTGGGCCATACTTCTATACAGTTTGATGGCAAGCTATGTGAATGTGGAAACCGGGGGTGTCTGGAGCAGTATGCGGCTATTCCGGCATTGCTTCATGGTACAGGTGTGGCGAATTGGCAAGAAGCAGTGGATACCGGTCATGCTGTTGTAGAGAAGGAGGCAGAATATCTCAGCACAGCGATTATAAACAGTAATAACCTTTTTGATTTGGAAAGGGTGGTTTTATGTGGTGATTTAAGTTATCAGCCGGAGCGGATTACGTCTCTGATTTCCTGTAAGATCAGCAACAGAATATTAAACAGAAAAGAGCTTTCCGTGTGTGCCGGCAGGGTGACCTCAAGAGGTTTAGCTGCCTGCGCAGTAGCGGTACATAGATTTTATAAATAAGATGCACCAGTTCGGATGAGAAATAATTTTCTGCGCAAGCACTAACCTTTGCACAAAAAATTATTTTTCAACCGAATTGGTTAGTAAGATACAGAAATGCAGAAATAGGTGTTGACAAAGGTCAGCACCTGTATTAAAATTTAATTAGTTAAATGATTTAACAAAAGGTGAGCGTTATGCAGATTTTTCAAAAAGGATTTAATTTCAGACAGGATGGACCGGGCAACAGGCTTGTGTATCATTTACAAGGGTGTAATATGAGATGTATCTGGTGCTCCAATCCGGAAGGAATGGAACCCGGAAAGGGTAAGAGCAGAGAGTGCAGTGTAGAGGAGCTATTCCGGGAATGCGTGAGCAGCAGGATGATGTTTTTTGGCGGCGGTGGGGTGACCTTTACCGGCGGGGAAGCTACCTTACAGGCAGAGGAATTGAAGGAACTTCTGATAGGACTGAAGGCAGAAGGGATACATACCGCTATCGAAACCAATGCAACATCTCCAAGGTTAAAGGAAATTCTTGCTTACATAGATTACCTGATTATGGATTTTAAGCACTATGACAGTGAGGTTTTAAAACAATATACCGGTGTAGGTAATGAAGGCATCAAAGCGAATTTTGAAGAAATTTGCCGCATGGGCAGACAGGCACATGTAAGGATTCCACTAATTAACGGGTTTAATGCCGCAGAGCCGGAAGGGTTTGCTGCGTATTTTGCTAAGCAGGATACGAATAGTGTGGTCTTTGAATTTTTGCCTTATCATGAATATGGCAAGGATAAGTGGGTGACACCGTATATGGTTAAGGACGGGTATGTATCGGAGAAAACGGTGCAGCAATTTATAGATGTGTTTAAGGAATATAAATTGAAGGTAATTTCCACCTAAGTGAGACGATTTTGAGATTGCATTTAATTGAGACTGTTTGTGAACGTAAATTTAAGTTATTCCGTTTGTGAGAGCAGGCTTAAGGAAATCTTAGAGAATGGATTTTTTATAAAAGATAATTGATTATATGTGGAGGTATGATATGTTTCATAATGTTTATGAATGCGGTGAAATGACGCAGATGGCCAAGGCACTTTTCAAAGAAGAAAGGGCCAAGAAGCGCCTGGATGGATGGTTCCTGGCAAAGGAGACCGAAAGAAAGTGGGAGTCAGAGTACGCAGATAAATCTGCTGAAGTGAGAAAAGCGCATTTGTTACTTCATGTCCTGAAGGAAATTCCTTTATCTTTTAGTGAACATGCGGTTTTGGTAGGAAGTCAGTCAGATGCATTTGCAAAGAGCTATGCTTTGATTAACCCTTCCTTTAAGGTAGAAGGTTTTTCCGGTTATTGCGACCCGACAGCTATCTATAATGATATTGAACCAAATGAAGAATTTCCGGCTGAGAGAATCGAGGCAATGCGTAAGTTTACAGAGAATACCCCTATGGTAAGTATGTTGAACAGCACTTATGCAAAGGCTGAGAATTATACCAAAGAGGTTATTGTCTTCGTAGAACAGGTAACAGGACACGTAATACCTGATTTCAGAACTGCACTGAAGTATGGTGTAGATTATTTGATAGAGCAGGCCAATGCAAAAGAGGGAGATTACTATGAGGCGGCAGCTGTAGCACTTTCCGGTGTGAAGATACTGGCGGACAGATATTTGGGACTTGTGAGAGAGCAGATGCAGACTTGCGGAGAGAAGAGAAAAGCGCAGCTTGCTATTTTAGAAAAAACATTACAGCAGATTTCCGGAGGACCGGCTACCAATTTGTACGAAGCCATTCAGTTATATTTATTATTATGGCAGATTATGTGCATGGAGCAGGCTCCAAATCCTTATGCATTTTCTGTAGGAAATGCAGACCGTATTTTCGAGCCGTACCGCGGCGATATGACAAGAGAAGATGCGGCAGAGTTATTCCGCCATTTCCTGGTATTTTACAATGTAGGAGACAGAAGCTGGGCTATTTCTCAGAACGTACTGATTAGTGGAAGGGATTTAGATGGCAATGACCTGTCTAATACCATGACCTATGCTATCATGGATGCTTATTACGATATGAACTTGCCGCAGCCGATTCTTTCTGTGAAATTACATAAAAATACACCAAAGAAGCTTTATGAGGAAATGGGAAGATTTTTCTTCTCACCGGGTGTGCTGACGCCATCTTTATTTAACGATGATGCTGTATTTGAAACGTTGAGAAGACAGGGGGTAGAGGCAAAGGATCTGCCGGATTATTCTGTTGCAGGCTGTCAGGAACCACTGATTATGGGCAAGGACAATGGCAATACCACCAATAGCTGGCTGAATCTTCCAAAGGTATTGGAGATGATTCTGACCGGTGGCATTTCAACTGTTACCGGTGAAAAACTGATGGATACCGAGGAATGTACGCTTACCAATGTAAGAGAGGTTTTCTATAAAACTTTAGATCAGGTGCTGGATGCCATGGTGGAGGCTGCAAACGGTGCTTCCTGTGCACTGGCACAGTTAAAAGTTCCTTTCTTAAGTGCCTTTATGGGCGGTCTGGAGTATGGTGCAGACATGCGTGACATCGAAAAACAAGGCACTAAGTATAACGGCAGCGGCTGTCTGGTACATGGCTTAAGTGTATTGGCGGATTCCTTTATTGCGCTGGACAAATACGCGGAGAAGTATCCGGATGGAAAAAAACAGCTGGTAGCAGCTTTAAAAAATAACTTCGAGGGTTACGAGGAGATTCGAGAGTTTCTGTTGTCCTGTCCGAAGTTTGGCAATAACATAGATGAAGTGGACCGAGAAGCAGCAGAAATTGCCAACAAAGTATCTGATATGTTAAGAACAAAGAAAAATTATCTCGGTAACAGTTTCCGCCCGGACTTTTCCAGCCCATCCACTCATTTGTTGTACGGTTATTGGGTAGGCGCCACACCGGATGGCAGAAAGAGCAGAGATATGCTGGGATACGGCGTGGATCCGCTTTATGGAGAGGCTTCCAACGGACTGGGCTTCCGTATGCTTTCCAATATGAAGCTTCCGTTTGAACAGTTTAACGGTGGATATGCTTCACATCTGGGTATTGATCCTAAGTTTTTCAGAGGTGAGACCTATGAGAAGAAGGGAACAGAATTTGCAGACAATATTGTAACTCCGTTATTCTTTAATGAACTGAACCCGGAAGTGGCACCGTTCTATCTGTATGTAAATGTGACCACACCGGACACCCTGCGAAAGGTTTTGGCCCAGCCGGAGAAATACGCACCGTCAGGCGTATATATTATGAGAATTCATGGTACTTTTGTAAACTTCTTGGATTTGTCACCGGCTATTCAGAACGATATTATTAAGAGACTTGATTTGCAGTCAACCTGTATCAGCTGCTAGCACAAGTGTTAATCAAGGCGATTAGAAAGTTTGGCCGGAAAAGTAGTTTATATCGATGAATTGGAAGTACTGAAAGAACTCAGTGCTGAATGATTCATATCCTCATAAATAAATTTGGGCAGAAGTCTCTTTCCGGGGCTTCTGCCTGGATTTGTATATATTTATGTCAGACGTTTGCAAAACTTTGCAGCTACCTTATTCCAGGGAGATTCCATCACAGATGCAGAACGCTCTAGAGAACATGGTATCAATTTAGGAATCGGCTATCCGACATTAGTAAGCGGTGAATTGGGCTTGGAATGCCCAAATCAGTACCGCTTTTTAAACAGAGGAGTAGGCGGTAATCATGTTGTAGATGTGTATGCAAGAATGAAGATAGATATTTTAAATTTAAAACCGGATGTTCTTAGTATTCTCGTGGGTGTAAATGACGTATGGCGCGAGTTTATGATACAAAATGGCTTGGATGCGGACAAATATTTTAAGATATATTCTCTGCTGATTGAAGAGATAAAGGAAGCATTGCCGGATATCAAAATCATGATTATGGAGCCTTTTGTATTAAAGGCCTCCAATACAGAAGAGCGTTGGGATGAGTTTTTGGCAGGAGTGCAGGCAATGGCACAGAAGTCAAAGGAAATAGCAGAAAAATATAATCTGGTATTTATTCCGCTGCAGGAGAAGTTTGACCAGGCTGCTGAGCTGGCACCGAATGATTATTGGCTGATGGATGGTGTACATCCTACAGCAGCAGGCCATGAAATCATCAAGAGAGAATGGATAAAAAATTTCAAGACATTGTAAAGCTTCGCTAAGGACCGACGCTTTTCAAGGACATTCAGCCAGATATATTGCTCTGGCAGGCGTCTGCCGAGTTTCGCAAATATTAAAAATTATTTTTGGATATAAGGAGAAAAGACCTGTGGAACAACAAATTATAAGTGGGATTATCGGAAAGTTAAAAGATAACTTGTATTCAAATTACAGTAAAATTACCGGACTTTCTTTTCGGAAGGCCAATTATACGAAACCAAAGACTTATGAGTATTTGACTGATTATGAGCCTCTGGAGCACGCTCAGCTTTTTACCGGGTGTGATACCGTATTTATCAAAGGAAATATTACTTTTCCGACAGAAATACGTTCGGATGAGGATTACGAAGATTGCCTGTTCTTAAGTCTTCAAAATATCGGAGGTATCGTATATATCGATGGGGAACCATATCATGGTATTGATCAAAACAGAGACCGGATTCCTTTAAGGAAGGAGTGGGCCGGACAGACCAAGGAGCTTCTCATAGAAGGCTACTATTTGAATGTATGCTATAATTTAGACAATATTGTGCCTACCTATCTGGCCTATGCAAATTTCAGAAGAGTGGATAAAAAGATTGAGCAGTATATTTATGACCTTCAGCTGGCTAATGATTGGTATTTAAATGAATGTGCCCATCCCCAGGAGGATAATGTGATCATCCGCAAGCGGATTACTGCTGCATTTGAGGCCTCCATACAATATCTGGACCTGACCCTTACCGGGGATGCGTTCAGGAAAGCTGTAATGCAGGCAAATGCGATTTTCAGAGAAAAGCTGGCTGAAATTGATGATGGAGATGTTCGGTCTCATTTTAGTTTAGTGGCCTCTACGCATATAGATACCGCATGGCTTTGGCAGTTAAAGGATACTATTCGCAAATGTGGACATTCCTTCTCCAATATGCTGCGACTAATGGATATTTATCCGGAATTCAGGTTTTCCAGCAGTCAGGTGAAGTTACTTGCTTATACAAAGGAATATTATCCTGCTTTGTATGAGCAGATAAAGAAAGCGGAAAAGGAAGGGCGTTGGGAAAATGTAGGCTCTATGTGGGTAGAATCTGACTGTAATGTTGTGTCCGGCGAAGCTATGGTAAGACAGATTCTCCACGGTGTAAAGTTTCTGGAAGAAGAATTTGCCTCCCGACCGAAGTTGGCGTGGCTGCCGGATACCTTTGGTTTTCAGCCGAACTTGCCTCAGATTTTCAAGAAGAGCGGTACAGATTATTTTTACAGCTATAAGCTGCATTGGCAGGCTGAGGAAAAATTCCCATACGGTGATTTTAAATGGAAAGGCATTGACGGAAGCGAGATTATAGGTGCTGTTATTAATAATCCTATGGGCGCTTATAACGGTTATCCGAATCCTGCCATGATTACCCGAACCAAGGAAGCCTTTGAACAGCAAGGAGAGGTAGATGAGGTTCTATTTGCCTACGGGTATGGTGACGGAGGCGGTGGAGCCAACAGGGACATGGTGGAATACGCAAAACGTTTAGAGGATTTTCCGGGATTGCCAAAGTGCGAGATGTCCACAGCACAGGAATTTTTTGACCGACTGGAAGAATACCGCGAACAGCTTCCTACCTGGTATGGTGAGCTTTATATTCAGACCCACCGAGGAACACTTACCACAGAAGCTTCTGTAAAGAAGAATAATCGACGTTTTGAGATGCTGTATCCGAGTCTGGAGAAGCTGGCCGTTATGGCAGAGCAGTGTGGGGCAAAGCCTGATTGGGCACTTTTGTATCAGGGCTGGGAAAAGGCACTTGTGCTGCAGTTCCATGATATTCTGCCGGGTTCTTCTATTGATGCAGTGTATGAGGATTGTCATGAGATATATCAGGAAGTTTTTGAAATTGCCGACCGTTTTATGGAAAGCATGGGAATCGATACAAAGATTCCGCTTAGTGATGGTGGTCGTGTTGTAAATACCTTAAGTTGGGACAGAGATGTACTAGCTACTGTTCAGTGTCCGGCAGAGGCCATTGGTGAAGCAAAGGTGAAGATTATCATAGATGGGGTATCTATGCCATGCCAGGTGGTGAAAAAGGACCAAGTGGCAGAGATTACCTTCCTGGCAAAGGATGTAAAGGCATTGTCTTATGTGGATTTTGAGGTGACTCTGGTAACGGAAACAACTCCGGGAAGAACCATGTCAGTGACCCAAAATCAGGATGGAATCATAGTGGATAATGACCGCTATCAGGCAGTGATTGACCGCGCAGGACGTATGCTTTCCTTGTGGGATAAGAGGGCAGGCAGACAGGTGCTTTCTGCGCCGGGTAACGATGTGAGATTTTTCCTGGATGGTCCAAGCTGGGAAGATGCATGGAATCTATACGAAAATTATAAGACCCGTGAGATAAATGTTTTCACAGACAGCAGTATTGAGCTGACCGAGAATAATGATTTGCGAACAGTTATCCATGTGCATCACAGGGGAGAAAATACAGACTTTGCGCAGGATATTATTTTCTACCATGATAAGGAACGTATTGATTTTAAGACCTGTGTGGACTGGCGAGAGAAGAATAAAGTGATGCGTGTATACTTCCCGACAACCATGAACGCTCCGTATTTTACTTCCGAGGTGGGCTTTGGTGCCTACAGCCGTCCGACCGTGGGCAATACCAAATATGAAAAGAGCAAATTTGAGGTGGCAACGCATCGCTTTACAGATATATCTGAAAACGGTTACGGTGTGGCATTGTTAAATGACAGCAAATACGGTCATGATGTACAGTACAATACTATTGGACTTACCTTGCTGCGTTCTACCGGTTTTCCGGCACGTTATCCGGATTTGGGAATACACCAATTTACCTATTCCCTGCTTCCGCATGTGGACAGCTGGGACAAGGCCGGAGTGGCACAGGCTGCGATTGAGTTGAACGCAGAGGTACATACGGTGAGTGCAATCGGCAAGGCCACTTTGGAAAAGGGTGGTTTGATGAAGGGCTTGTTTAGCTGCAGCAATAACAATCTCATTATCGATGCCATAAAGAAAACTGAAAACGGCAATGGTATTGTGGTTCGTATCTATGAGGCCTGCGGCACAGCCGGAAGTGCAGAACTGTCCTGTGGAAAGAAAATACTTTCTGCGGTGGAAAGTGATCTGGTGGAAAAGAAGATTAAGGATGTGGATTTGGCAGATAATGTGGTTCGATTCCGGTTTACCCCTTATGAAATCAAGACCTTTATTGTGACGTTGGAATAGAAAATTGAAAGGAGAATCAGCATGAAAGCAATCGGGATTGACCTGGGCACAACCAGTATTTGCGGCGTATTGTTGGATGGGGATTCCGGAAAGGTTCTCTCCAAATACACTTTGCAAAGTGAAGCTTTTTTACAAAGTGCCCATGTATGGGAGAAAATTCAGGATACAGGAAAAATCATTGGGCTGGCAGAAGAGATAATAGAGCAGCTGATAAAAGAAAGTGATGAAGGGGTAGCTGTCATAGGCATTACCGGACAGATGCACGGAATTGTATATTATGATGAGCAGGGAAAGGCAGTGAGCCCATTGTATACCTGGCAGGATCAGAGGGGAAATCTTGCTTATCAGGATACCACCTATGCAGGTATGCTGAAGAGCTGTACAGGTTATGGAAATGTGACGGATTTTTATAACCGTATCAATGGTATTCGGCTGAAGGAAGCTGTTGGGTATTGTACCGTGCATGATTATCTTGCCATGCATTTGTGCGGCCTGAAAAGAGCCAAGATACATACCAGTGATGCAGCAAGCTTTGGTTGTTATAATTTGGCAGAACATACATTTTCCTATGAAAATACCGAGGAAGTATTGGATGGATTTCATATTATAGGGAGCTACCGGGGGATTCCGGTAAGCCTGGCTATCGGCGATAATCAGTCAAGTGTATTTTCCACCCTTGCGGATGAAAATGCATTGCTGGTAAATATCGGAACAGGCAGCCAGATTACCGTGATTTCAGACCGGATTGTGACTGTTGATGATGTGGAGTGCAGGCCTTATTTTGAAGGAAAATATCTGTTAGTAGGGGCAGCACTCTGTGGTGGAAGAGCTTATTCTATCTTGAAAAATTTCTACCATGAATTGCTTCAGACAGTGGGAGTAACTACAGATGTATATCAGGTTATGAATGGTTTACTGAAAGGCAGAACAGAGTCTTCATTGACAGTGGATACCAGATTCGCAGGTACCAGAAGACAACCAGAGCTGACAGGAAGTATTACTGGAATTACCACGGAAAATCTGACACCGGCTGACTTGACCTATGGAGTACTCCAGGGCATGATCGATGAATTGTGGCAACTTTATTTGAAAATGGAAGTAAAGCGTCACAATATAATAGGATCCGGCAATGCAATCCGTTTAAATTCTACCTTGATAAAAATCATCGAGAAGCAGTTTGGGGGAAGCCTCCGTATTCCCGAGCATATGGAAGAGGCAGCATTTGGCGCAGCACTTTATGGTCTGGTGGCATGTGGAGCATTCCCGAATATGGCACAGGCGCAGGGATTAATTAGGTATAATGAAATATAAAAAATAATAAGACAGAAGGTGGCAGCCATAAAGTTCGCCACCTCTCCAAATAACAGGAAAGTGTAAGGATAGTTTTCATGAGACAACCAATATTTTTTGAAAGAAACAGAGTAGGAAGAGTATATCTGGGAGGCAAGCTGTTTGAGGGCTTTTTTGGTGACAGCCCTGAGGACGGTTTTTTTCCGGAGGAGTGGATTGCGTCTTCTGTAGAGGCGTTAAACTGTGAGAAAAGCAGAGAAAGAGAAGGGGTATCCCGTATTGTCGGCACAGGCCAGTATTTTGATGAGTATTTAAAGGAAAATCCAAAGGAAATATTGGGAAGCAGAGAAAAAATGCGCATTCTTGTGAAGGTATTGGATAGTGCAATCCGCTTGCCTGCACAGGCACACCCGGATAAGGCATATTCTGTAAAATATTTCCAGTCTCAATACGGAAAAACAGAAAGCTGGATTTTATTGGATGCGAGAGAAGGTGCTAAGCTGTGCTTTGGTTTTCAGGATGGAGTAGACAGAGAACGTTTTTCAGAAGCAATTGATGCAAGCGAGCAGGATAAGGAAGCCATGGCAGTATTAATGAAGGATATTATTCCTGAGAAAAACGACTGCTTTTTGGTGCCTGCAAGAACAGTGCATGCGATTGGTGCAGGATGTCTGATTTTGGAAATTCAGGAACCTACAGATTTTACCATTCAGCCGGAACATTGGTGTGGTAATTACAAATTAAACGACCAGGAAATGTATTTGGGGCTTTCCAAGGAAGTAGCCATGGACTGCTTTGATTTTACTCCTGCGCCGGATACAAAGATGTTGCCGAAAATTATCGGGCAGGAGCAGGGAACTGTAGTAGAAAATCTGATTGGACCGGAAAATACAGACTGTTTTGTGGTAAATCGAATCCGATTAAACCAGGGAAGTTATACATTAAATATTCTGGATAGTTACGGTGTGTATGTGGTAACGGAAGGACAGGGCAAGCTGGTCGGTGCAGGATATGAGAGAACACTTAAGAAGGGGGATTATTTCTTTATGCCTTGCTGTCTGATGGGGCAGTATGAGATACAGGGCCTCCTGGAATGTGTGGAATGCTATTAAGAAAGATTGCCATAAAAAGGAGGACTATTATGTATTATGATTATGCAGGCCTGAATTCCCGCAGACAAAAGGGCAGTGAGGCATTATTTGACTTGTATGAGGAGGAAATCAGGAAAGATAACCTGACTGTCTGGAAAGATAAAGGCTAAGTTGCGAAGAGGCTGTTACACAGGCCAAATTGACACTGAATTTTACTAATTACCGAAATATGATTCAGGAGGTTGTGGCAGCAGGCCAAACCTACAAAGTAAACGAACTGCAGAACGGTCAGCGGATACAGCTGGGGCTTTCGGACGTCTATATGAAGATGCAGAATTTTTACTGTCACATCAGACCGTTGGTAAATGAAAAGGATTTACAGGAGGCTTATGCAGAGCTTGTAGTGGACGGAAAGTATCTGGTGCTGGAAATTTACAATTATAAAGGTGAAGGAAGAGTGTACCCTAAGAAGCTACTTCGTTCCCTGAGTAATGGATTTATTTTCGAGGCGGAAGAAGCAAAAGAGATGACCTTTGCAGAATTCTGCGAGAAATACAGTCAATATACCTTATCAGACAAACTGATTATGAACGTACATACCAGGTATTCCATGATGAGAGAAGTGATATACCAATGTAATGGAGTAAAACTGGCGTGCTGCGTCAGTCCGATTACTACCGGCGTGAAATATATTACAGCAAAATAGTGAATAATATCAATTTGAAAAGCGAGGGCAGCAGATGCTCTCATCAAAATGCCATTGCATGCATGGATTATTTTTTCATGAATGCAATGGCAGTATTAAATTGAGAAAACTGTGTGCAAAATAAAGATTTCCTTAAGTATAGCGTAAACATATTTCCATATGGACTTTAGTGTGATAAAATGATATTATTATGGATGATAGGCCCAAAAGAGAGGTGCAGATTATGTTTGCGTATAGTAGGATAGGAGTGATACCAAGATGAAGAGATATTTTATTGTCAGTTTATGCAGAAATGGTATATTGGGTGGAGGCATGGTTGTTGATGATGATAAAGTAACCTATAAAACAGGGAAAATCACAGTGCCTAATAAATTTAGAAATTTAGAAATGAGATATGAAGATATCACAGGCATTTCTACAGGTTGGCTATTGCTTTTACCGACCGTAACCATAAAGATGAAAGATTCCGAAGCATATAAGTTTGTTGTATTCGCAAGAACGAAATTTATAGGGGTATTAAAAGAAGCAGGGATTCCATGTGAAAAGTGAGGGTAAATTTAGATGAAGAAGATAATCGCTGTTATTATAGCCGTGTTTGGTATCTTATTGGCTGCATTGGGTGTGAGTGCGAAAGTAAAAGATGCTGCTGCCATATCAATTATCGGTGCTGCAGATGGCCCGACAGCTATATTGGTGGCAGGAAAATACGGTGGTGGATTTGTAATAGGCGCCATACTTGTGGGAATCATTTTAGTGGTTGCAGGAATTGTCATTTATAGGAAAGTCAAGAAAAAATAAGACTGATAGGAGGTATTATATGAAACAGACACGCATTTGCCCGAAGTGTAACGGAACAGACATTATCAGAATAGATGGAAAAGCAGGAGCATATGGGGTTGGCAATAACATTCAGGTGGGGTGGAGCAATTTTTCTGCAGTATTGGTTCATCGGTATCTGTGCTGCGATTGCGGTTATTCAGAGGAATGGATTGACAAAGAAGATATTCAGGCATTGAAGAAAAAATATGCGAAGTAGTGACTGATGAAAAATGTATACAAATGTAAACTTGGGTTTCGTTTGTCGTTATCAAACATCGACAATAAATATATATATTAAACAGAAGAGTTACAAACAATATTTACAAAAAAGAGTTCAAAATATTGAAAAAGGAGCCTATTTATGCTATGATTATTTAGTTATATTAGGCTCTTTTATATAAAAAGTTCTATGTAGTAAATAGTATAGTAAGAGTACACGAGAAAGGAAGAAATCCTTGAAAATAAAGGTTTTCTGGATAGGTATAAAATATTATGAAACTAGGTATCGTAGGCTTACCAAATGTAGGCAAAAGTACATTATTTAACTCATTAACGAAGGCAGGCGCGGAAAGTGCCAATTACCCATTCTGCACCATTGATCCCAATGTAGGTATCGTTCCGGTGCCGGACAAGCGTATTCAGCTTCTGGGCGATTTGTACAAGACCAAGAAGGTGACTCCGGCAGTAATTGAGTTTGTAGATATTGCAGGTCTGGTAAAGGGAGCAAGCAAGGGCGAAGGCCTGGGCAATCAGTTCCTTTCCAATATTCGTGAGGTAGATGCAATCGTACATGTGGTACGCTGCTTTGAGGACAGCAATGTCATTCATGTAGACGGCAGTGTAGATCCTATTCGTGATATTGAGACCATTAATTTAGAGTTAATTTTCTCAGATTTGGAAATACTGGAAAGAAGAATAGCAAAGACCACCAAGCTTGCCAATAATGACAAGAAGGCAGCAAAGGAACTGGTATTGCAGAAGCGGATTAAGGAGCATCTGGAAGAAGGAAAGTTAGCAAAGACTTTCGAGACAGAGGATGAAGATGAAGCTGCTTGGTTATCCGAGTACAATTTGCTTACCGGAAAGCCGGTTATTTTTGCAGCTAATGTAGGCGAGGATGATTTGGCAGATGACGGTGCAGGTAATGCTATGGTTGCACAGGTTCGTGAATATGCAGCCAGCGAGGCTTGCGAGGTATTTGTGATCTGTGCCCAGATTGAGCAGGAGATTGCCGAGCTGGAAGAGGATGAGAAACTGATGTTTTTGGAGGAGTTAGGGCTTTCTGAGTCCGGTCTTGATAAGCTTATTGCAGCAAGCTATCGTCTCCTTGGCCTGATCAGCTATCTGACAGCGGGCGAGGATGAATGTCGTGCATGGACCATCAAGGTTGGCACTAAGGCACCTCAGGCCGCAGGTAAGATTCATTCAGACTTTGAGAGAGGCTTTATTAAGGCAGAGGTGGTACATTACAAAGACCTTTTGGAATACGGTTCTTTGGCAGCAGCCAGAGAAAAGGGCCTGGTAGGCATGGAAGGTAAAGAGTACGTGGTAAAAGACGGCGACGTAATCCTTTTCAGATTCAACGTATAATTTGTGTTTAGCATCATGTTGTAGACTAAGTCTAGCATCATTTTATTGATTAAGTTTAGTATCATATTGTAAGATGAGTTCAGTATCATTTTTAAATTAAAGTTTGTATTTTATAAATATAGTTTTGTATCATATAAGGAGGAACTTATGATAGAAACCATGAACAGTACGGATATAGCATTTCCTAATTTGGGGATTTACTTAGAAAATGTGCCAAAGAACTTTTCATTGTTTGGCCTTGATATTGCTTTCTATGGTTTGATAATTGCGATAGGGGTTATGGCCGGTATTCTGATTGCGGCCAGAGAAGCCAAACTGACAGGACAGAACCCGGACAACTACTGGGATTTGGCTATATATGCGATTGTTTTCTCTATTGTAGGTGCTCGTTTGTACTATGTTATTTTTTCCTGGGAGTACTACAAGGACGATTTGATGTCTATATTCCGATTGAGAGAGGGCGGACTGGCTATTTACGGTGCGGTCATTGCAGCTTTCTTAACAGTATTTATTTATACACGTATTAAGAAGCTGCGCTTTTTGCAGATGACGGATACAGCGGTACTGGGGCTGATTTTAGGTCAGATTATCGGTCGCTGGGGCAATTTCATGAATAGAGAGGCCTTTGGGGATTATAGCAATGGTTTGTTTGCCATGGCACTGCCTATTGAGGCTGTGAGACGTCATGAGATTACCGCCAATCACTGGGCGCATGTAACAGACGGCATGAATTATATCATGGTACATCCTACTTTTTTGTATGAATCTGCATGGAATCTGGGGTTACTTATTTTCCTGCTGCTGTATCGCAGACACAAGAAATTTGAAGGTGAGATTACCCTGATGTATCTGGCAGGTTATGGCATTGGCCGTTTCTTTATTGAGGGACTGCGTACGGATCAGTTGCTTTTGCCGGTAATAGGACTTCCGGTGTCACAGATTTTGGGACTGGTACTTTTTATTGCCGGAATCATTACCATTATTACAGTCAGAATCTGTAAGAAGAAAGAAAAGCATGTTTTTGGGGAATCTGCCAGTCTGGCGGATAATCAGAAGCTTGGTCGGAATAAATAATTCGGAGGATGAGTCATGGCCAGATTGGATGAAATCGATGTGAATTTTAAGTCAGATACAATCACTGCAGAAGATGTGCAATTTTGGGATTGTTTATCAAAACCTTTTAAAATTCACGGTCTGTATGAGCCTTACAAAAGTGAGCGTTTTATGAGACTTCCTGCATATTTTGCAGAATGCCCGGAAGTAAATGAGGGCGTGCGCAACTTGATGTTTAACACTGCAGGCGGAAGAGTAAGATTTGTAACAGATTCTCCTTATGTAGCGATTGTGGCAGAGGTGGAGTATGTGGAACAGTCTCCTCATATGCCGGCCACATGCCGATATGGCTTTGATATGTATGCGGCGGATGCAAACAGCCGCAAGGACAGTATGTACAAAAAGACCTTTGTGCCAAATGGTTTGAGCATGGAGAATTCCCGTTATGATGGTTTTTATGAATTTGATGATATCCGCATGCGTGAAATTACCATTAATTTTCCGCTCTACAGTGCAGTGAAGAAGCTGTATATTGGTTTGCAAGAAGGCTGTCAGCTAGAGGAAGCACAGGACTACACCATTGCAAAACCGATTGTATATTATGGCTCTTCCGTTACCCAGGGGGCTGCGCATCAAGACCGGGCACTGTTTATACCTCTTTAATTTCCAGATGGTTGGATGGAGACCATATTAATCTGGGATTTTCAGGAAGTGACAGAGGGGAGACTGCATTGGCTGAATACATAGCTACCATACCTATGTCTGCATTTGTTTACGGTTATGGTTATAATTCACCCTCTATCGAATATTTTGCAGAGACTTATTATCCATTTTATACGATTGTCCGAGAGAAAAATCCGAATTTGCCGATCGTTATGATGTCATCCCCATCATGTATTCATATCAGACCGGCAGCGCTGGCAGAGAGAATGACCAAAAGACGTGCTATTGTTATGAAAGCATATTTACAGGCATTAGAAGAAGGCGATCAGAATGTACATTTTGTGGATGGTTTTTCCTTATTGGGAACTTTAGAAGCAGAAGAGGCTACTGTGGACCAGATACATCCTACAGACCATGGATTTTACTATATGGCAAAGACATTGTACCCGGTTTTAAAAAGTATTATCAAAAAGTAATTTATAGTTTTACATAAAAGTGCGCGGCGTAAAGTCGCGCACTTTGTCATTACATAGATAGGAAGTTCGAAGTGGACTTGTCCGCTTTATCAGATATTTTCTTCTGCCACCTGCTGCAGATACCGGGCTGCATCCTGTGAAAAACTGTTACCAATTGCAAGAATTTTCTTTGTTTTCATAAAATTTCCTTTCTGTTATCTAAATAAATTGCAGCATGGTTGCCAGCTGAACCAAAAGAGGAATGCTGATAACCGAAAGCAGGGTAGAAATAATAACCGTTTCTACTGCGTAAGAATAATCACTGTCATACAACTGTGCATATACAGCTACATTGGATCCTACAGGGCAGGCAGCTACGATGAGAAGAGCCATTTTCATTTCAGCAAATTCCTGAGGCAGAAGCGCCAGTGCAACCATACAAATAAGCGGAATCACAAAGAGACGTACTGCAGAAAGCAGGTACAGCTTTGGATTCTTTATCATCTTGCCGATATTGGTCTGGGCCAGATAAATACCAATGGTAAACATGGCAAGAGGCGTATTCAGACCGGATATGTACTGAATGCCTTTGTAAATTAGGTCAGGCATTTGGATGCCGGTCAGGAAAAAGAAAAGACCGATAATGGTAGCAATCATAAACGGAGCAGTGAAAAGGCGTTTTGGAGAAGGTAAAAACTTCTTCCAGGAGCCTTTTGCCTTGGCGGCATGCGCATCCACAGTTAACAGTGCCACGCCGTAAGACCACTGCAGTAAATTGACAAAGGCAATAAAGGTAGCCACGTAGAAAACCGCACCGTCACTTAAGGTAGCCACGATCAGAGGAATACCAAAGAATCCCGGGTTAGAAAAGGAGGAAGCAAAGCAAAGAATGGCATCCTTTGAAAAAAACAGTCGGGATACCACAATGGAAATCAGCATTACCACAGCAGCTGCCAGAGAGCTGTATAAAAGTCCCATAAGGCGCTCTGTGGAGTATTCCACCAAAAAGCTGTTAATAATGACGCATGGCAGGGAAAGATAAATAAGCATATTGCCGATATTACGGCTGCCTTCCATGGTGATTTTCTTGGTGCGGAAGCAGATATAGCCTACCGCGGCCAACAGGAACATGATAAGAACTTGATGAATGAGTAATAAAGTTGTTGTGTTCAAGTGTTTGTCTCCTTTGGTAAAAAAATTTGAAGCTTTATTTCATAAAATATGTAATCCGAAAATTAATTCACGGAATCCATAAATTCATGGACCATATCCGGGAAAATATTTCCTGCCCCAATTTTATTATTATCATTATACACCTTTTGTTATTGCAAATCAAATATTAATATGTTATGTTATATATAACATAAACGTTATATAGGAATGGTATTATATGCATATAATACAACAGTTATAAGCATATTAGTTATAAAAATATTATATGGGGGGATTATATATGGAATGGAATCAATTGCAGCGCTTTTTGATAGTAGCAAAGGAGGAAAATTTTTCCAGAGCAGCCCAGATTTTACATACTTCACAGCCTTCTTTAAGCCAGATTATCAAGCGCCTTGAGGAAGAATTAGGTTACGATTTATTTGTAAGAGAGGGCAAAAGAATCCGGCTGAATGAATCCGGGAGGATTTTTATGCAGACAGTGATTCAGATGGAAGAACTGATGCAGAATACCAGAATCCGATTAGAAGAATTAAACAGCATACAGCACCCGGAGGTATCGGTGCGTTTTGGAACAGCCTCCACCTTATTGCCACAGCTGCTATTATATTTAAAAGAGCGTAATCCACAGATACAGTACCAGATTCATCAGTGGAAAAATGAATTTGAAGAATACGAGGGCAATATAAGTATTTTGGCAGGACCTGTGGAAAGAGGTGTAAACCTAGGCAATTTAAAACTCGGGGGAGACATTATCTATGATGAAGATAAGTCAAAAACAGAAGAAAACCAGATTTTATTAATAGAAGATATTGTATTGGCACTGCCTAAAGATCATCCTTTGGTTGGTAAGGAGGAGATTGGTCTGAATGATCTGCTTCAGGAAGAATTTATTTGTCTGAATGACCAGTGGGAGTTGGGAAGAGAAATCAAAAAAGAACTAAGCAGATTATTGTTCACCCCCAAAATGACCATGTACATGGAAAACCCCAATATGATGCGTGAACTGTTAAAGGTACATCTGGGCATCGCTTTTGTGCCGGCCATTTCATGGAAGTCTTTTGTGGGGGATGAAATTGTGCTGCGGCCGGTGGAAGAGTTTAAAATGAGCAGATATATATATTTGCATACCAGAAATTATAAACACCTTACAAAAGAGGAAAAAGAATGTGTAAAGGGGATAAAAGAATTTTTCGCTAAGCATGTTATGGATAAGACATGATAGAGTGACAGGGGGGGGATGCAGGCCGGAAGAAACGGCATTCCATGTGGATAGCCGTTCTTGTCGGTATGTCTGGTGACATACTTGATTGAATATTCAGTTGTAGCGCTTAATCATGTCATGTCTATATCATGTGCAGCTAATTCTATGGTGTCGGCCTCTGTCTTGTCAAAGTCATTACCTGCAATGTGACTCAATGCGTGCATATATGCTTTCATTTGCCGCTCTCTGGTATGCTTTGCATTGAGTAGAATGGTATACGAACCATCGGCATTGGCAACAATTTGTTCAGTAATGAGGACGTCCATATCAATAAAAACAGTATTTATATGCAATGGTTATTCCCCTTCTCTTTGGATAGCTTTGTATTTTCTTTGTTCAATGTCTAATTTTTCTAATATTTAATTTTCTAAATCGTGCATTTTCCTGATAAATTCAATATGTGCCTTTAAGCGATCGGGAGTCATTTTGCGGCTCATATCAAAAAGTGATTTTAGATCAGGATTTTCAAAGATTTCCTGAGCGATCTGACGGGTTTCATCATTAAGATAATAAGTCTGTACTGAAGTATTGTCCCGTTCTTCAATCAAATCAGATTTGTTAATATGAAAGTAATCCGCTAATAACTGCACCTTGCCCATGCGTGGCAAAGCAATTCCTTGACACCAAGTGTTAAAAGTTTGTGGAGAAACACCAATGGCATCAGCTATTTCTTTCTGCGTTTTGTCACTTGCAGAAAGGTATTTCAGTAAATTTTGTTGAAATATTCGTTTCTGTTCCGTTTCAGACATATAAGTTACCTCCCTATATCCATATTACAGGTCAAATGAAAAAGTAAATTCCAGTTCTTTTTAAAATGACCTCGTATTTTACGATTTGAGCAACTTTTAGAGAATAATCCTATATGAAATACCCCTGAAAAGTGCTATAATACGTTATGCAGAGTCTGTTTGTTTGCAT
>JAZRLF010000073.1:0-6271 GCA_045646695.1 Lachnospiraceae bacterium | reverse complement strand
TGGGTGGACAATGTTGAAAAATGGGGTTTGGGATCGGGGTAAAGTTCCCTGAGTTCCCTTACAAACAAAGGGCCCTGCTCCCAAAAATGGTTCATTATTACCTCTTCCTTTTTTGTCAGCTTTTTCATATCAACTAAATTTCCTACAAATGTAACTATATTTTTTAGTTATACAACTATCGGGAGTAGTTTTTATAGTAAATGGTTACTTGGAAGATAGAACTGTAACATAAAGATGAGGTTGCTGGACTTGTTTTTGTGTGCGATGCGCGGATTGGATGTGGCTGGGTACTGTTGGGGAATTCCTGCAATTCACCCCGGCGGAAGGAAACTAGTAGGCGGAGAAAGTATTGGAAGTCAATTTTATGTATATTTGCAATCAAGCAAAACAACATAACTTTGTAAAAAACAACATTATGAAACAGCAGGTCATTCTAAGCAAATACAGCCTTATTGTAACAATTGTCAGCAATGTGCTGCTGATAGGCCTTATGTTTTACAATAATCCTCCGGCAAACGTCAGGATAATGCTTGCCGTCATGTGGGGTATTTTAGTCTTTGCATCACTGCTCTACATGCCAACAAGCATTTCAGCCGATAAAAATGCAATATACATTAAACGCTGTCTGAGGGTAAAAGCTATTCCTGTGCCGGACATTTTGTCCGTTAAAATGTGCGCACCAACAATGGGGGCAATCCGCATTTGCGCCAGCGGCGGTTTCTTTGGCTACTGGGGTTGGTTCAAGGAACGTGATCTGGGCAAATATTTTGCCTACTACGGCCGTTCAAGTGACTGCTTCCTTGTAGAACTTAAAGACGGCCGCAAATACATGCTCGGATGCAAGAATCCCCAAAAGATGGTAGAGTACATCAACGGAAATCTGAAAAAATATTGAGTTTGATGGCAATCCCCTTTTGCCAAGATGATGGAACGCCCAATATGCATTTCAGGCATCTACAGACTGGGGGTTGCGTGCCATTCGTATGTTTTCTTAACGGGTGGCACAGGTGATATGGCTCAAATGGGTATTTGAATGGAATCGGGTGTGCCGTCGTCTTGCGCTTCCATCATCCCCAACCGGACATATGATGAGATCTCAGACAATATCCCCGGAATCATGGGCATAAGTTATGAAACAATTAGCCTCAATATATGCATCCCCGTTACAGTATAGATAGAGCTGCAGGATTAAAGATAGAAATCTCCTCACTCCTCCTGCATATATTACAAATAATCAAATACTTACAAATTGCGCAGATAGGATTTTCAAAGAAGGGGACAGCAACATATTGCTTAAGCCACAGTAATTTTGTGCAACAAAAACAAAAATTATGGGCACATTAAATTTATTCAACATTTTTAGAGCACGTCTCTTCAACATCAAATTATTTGGAGACACACGATTAGGAATCTACAAGGAAATCTCCGTTGAAGATGTGAAACTTTTCATTACAGACTTCCACAATTTCTGCAAATCAAATGAAACGGTAAATGCAGAGTCAGAAATTAGGACCAATTTACCCGACAGCAACAATTTCCAGATATTGAAAAGGCTCTGTGAGCAATATTATGTGTATGAGAATACAGATAAATTTCAGCTGAAAATCATTCAAGAAGTTAAGGAGATTGTAAATGAGTTCAGGAAGGACCAGCAGACACAGAAAGATTTGGAACAGTGGCTCAATGCAACTCAAAACAATGCAGTTGAAAAAATCAGGCTCTCCCATCCGGAACTTAAAGAAGAAGAGATCAAACTGTTCTGCTACATACAGGCCGGATTTACACCTACGATGATATCTGTGCTACTGCAAAAAGACAAGTGTGTCGTTTACAATAGGGTCTCAAGGTTAAAGGCAAAAATTAAGGAGTAGTTCCACTTCCATCATAGGAACAGAAGCCGGCAGAAAAATTGCCGGCTTCTGTCTTTTAATTTACAGGACCAGGCATGTGACGGTTCAGTCTCTATATTTCCCGGTACTTCCTTGAAATTGGAATAGCTTCATCAGGAAGATGCACCTGGGTAGCCTCCCATGACAAAATATGAGCTTTATTAACCAAAAATGAGCGGTGCACCCTTACAAACTTGGGGCTAAGAAATTCTTCCCATCTTGAAATATTCATTTTGGTACGGTAAGATTCACCACCCGTGCAGCGCACCCATACCTCAGAGTCATTAGATTCAATGTATTTGATTTTTGAAATTTGCAATGAAATCTTTCGCCTTTCCGAGGTGAATTCAACTGATTCCCCCGCCTCTTGTTCCAACTTTTTCTTGAAGATCTTTTCCCTCAGCAAATAATTCAGCGCACAAAGGGAACCTATGCTGAAAATGATAAGAACAGGATTAAGCATAAAAATATTCCCGACAGCAAACTTGTCCAAATACCATCCACTCAAGCATAGTCCAAAATATGCAGTTACCACAACTGCACAGCCAAGCCAAATGGCATTCTTGATTCCTTGCATCCTGTTCTCAAAGGATATCTGCTTATACAGTATATTTGCCATAAGCATAGCCGGCAACATCAGCGACGAGTATAGGAACGCAACTGCAAAAGAATCGCAACCGCTCATATAAATAAGGCTGATCACCAAAACTCCTGCAGTCCAAAATATGATATCAAATGCAATGGTCCGGTTCATTCTTGTGCTATTATTTTTTCTCAAATTTAGCCATATTTCCTAAATTTATAGGTGAAAATCTGTCGGGAAAGGCATACCAAGAGGGGATTAAAGGGTTTCTGCGCCGGATGGAGGGGTTTTAAAATTGGAAAAATATTGCCCTTGGATGAACTTTGCAGAAGCTTTTAACCAATTAAATTTTTACAGTTATGATTGCTTATTCTTACTTTTTGCAAGGAGGTCCATTTGGAATGGGACTGCTTACTTTACTTCTTATCGGGCTATGCATTGCTGCCTGGAAAGCGCCGGCATGGGTATCCAATATTGGAAAGATTGCCTGTGCATTCAGTATCTTATATGCTTTGTTGGGTACTTTGGGAGCATTGCAGGGAGTTGTAGCTGCCAAAGGGGCACCTTTCTGGCTGTTATGTTCCGGCTTGAGTACTGCCATTATACCTGTAATCTATGGACTTTTCATTTACATAGTTTCGCAGGTAATAGTGATAGTGCAAAAACCAAGGATATAATATCCACCATTTTGAACTTTTCTCTATAACACTTGTTCTTATAAGTGAAATAGTTTTTTAAGTTAGGTTAAGTCGGACAAGCCCTGTGGTCTCGGGATGAGGTTGCGGGGCTTGTTTTGTGACGGGGACAGCAGCGGGGAGCAGCGAGGGAGCAGATGGGAAGTTCCTGCAATTCACCGTGGGCGCCTATAGCTGCTGGAGCTATTTGTAGAGGAGGTTACTGCCCACGGTAAAACAAAATTGTTGCACCGTGGGCAACATACCTTTATGTAGCACACTGCAGGGGCATATGATGCCCATGGTGAATTGCAGGAAGGAAAAGTTGGAAGGAAAGGTCAGGGAATTGGGGTACTTTTGGGGAACTTTTATAAAAGGTTCAACAATGGAGATAAAACGCAAGTATCATTTCTCACTAAAACCATACGGAAAAAAGAAAGTTACTTTCTTATTCGTATAAGACCAGGAGCACAAAATTGTAGAACGTACTGTTAAAAAGAACGGAAAAAACGTTAAAGGTCCCGACGGAAAACCTCTAAAAAAGAAAGTTGACAGTTATGGTAAAACCATAAAGCTTACACCATCTGATATGTCAAAAATGCAAGATCTGGCAGCTCAGTCAACCGGATTGGACAGAGGAATATCAAGTGATAAGATACACTTGACAGCTCAACGCTATAAAGCAGAAGTACTACAACAGGAGCTCAGCCAACTTAAACAGGATCTTGAAAAAAGAAAAATAGAGAATCAAAGTTTGACAATGGAAAACTCATCATTGAGAAAAGAGGTTGCAGCGTTGAAGGTAGTAGAAACTATAAAATCAACCACAACCAATGTCCTCAATAGAGTAGCTGACAGTGTGGGAGTTTCTTCGAAGGTAAAGCAACTTGAAGAATCTTTAAGTATTACCTCCTCCAAGTTAAAATTGGCACAAGAACAGATAGATGACCAAGATGTAAAAATAGCCACACTAGCAATGGAGAATGCCACAATAAAAAGAGATATTGCCTCAATGTCCAATAAGGTGACAGAACTTTCATCACTAAATATCCGATTAAGGAAAGCACTGGAAAAGACAATATCTTTCTTATTCCAAATCGTTCCTGATGTATTGATGCCTGATTCGCTTAAAGAAACAATAAAAAACGCACTGGGAGAAAAAGGATTGAATAGATTATGTAATCTTACAAATAGTATCCGGTACAAGAAGAAAATATAGATAGGAATAACCTATTCAACTTTTACATAACTAATTTGTCTATAACATATTATATAGACAAAATTTAAGATGATGTATTGATTATTACAAAAATGTAGTATCTTTGCATCATAATAAGCAGTTAGCCGCAAGGCTAAGTTAAAGTAGAATTAGGTATCAGCCCTCACTGATGCCTTTTTCTTTTAAGATACCCTCCTAGAAATAAAGCCGAGGGCGTACTCTATATGAAATCCGAAGTTTGTTTTACGAACTTTAACTGAAGACACTAATGTCAAAAAACTGCTTATTATGAAAACAAAACTTTCGATTCAGGTAAGACTTCGCATTGAAGTTGGCTCCACTAAAAGAATCCTTGTTAAAGCTCATACCCGTATGATCAATGGCAAGGTAGTGAAAGTCCGCTCACATTATAGAAACATCTGAGGGGATGTCATATAATACCCAACGGACTATTACCGTTTTTTAACGGTTGGCTTCTCACCTCGGCATACCGGCAGGGATGTTTCCAGAAATGGTTTCATCCCTGCTTTTATTATTTTGCCGGTTTGACTTTACATATTTTGTAAAGTGTAAGGAAATTTTACAGTTTTTTCTTTTTAATAAATGTGCAACTTGCATAGAATAAGGGTAATACCCTTCTTGGCACGGTTTTGTGAGTATATATGTATTTAACCTTTATTTTAACCAAAACTGTAATGAAACTTTACAGCTGGTGACTTATTGAATATGTATATAAGAAACTTTATAACCTTGCTTAAACGCTATACTTCATCTTCATTGTTGAACATTGTGGGTATGGCTGTGGCTTTTGCTGCAATATATCTTATTGTTGTACAAGTTAAATTTGATTTGTCTTTCAATCGTGTAATACAAAATTCTGAACGTATATACCGGTTGGAGTATCCTTCATGGTCAGACAACGGGAGCTGGTGGGCAACCTGGAACAGGCAGATGCCGGATGCAATGTGTGCGGCATGTCCACTGATAGAGACATCCGGGTCAATTGATATGCTATATAACAGCATGTACCAGGATGAGTATTCTATTGTGCGCAATTCTACAATAGAGAATCTTACTATTGGAGTAGGTGGTGCCGAACCTGAAGCTTTGGCTGTATTTCCGTTTGAGTTTACGCAAGGAGGATTGGATGGATTCGCGCCAGATGATGGAATGATTATTTCTGAAACGGTTGCAAACCGCTTTAATCTCTCAGTTGGGGACAGACTGAATTATGGCCGAGGAGCGAAAATAAATGCACAAATATCCATCATTGGAATATACAAGGATTTCCCTAAACCATCTACAATGGCTATGAGTGAAGGATATGTTTGTATGGCTGAGGCCACTGCTGATGATGTACAGAATTGGAATACCACATATTATGTGCTTTTACGTGATGGGGCATCGGCTGAAGAGGTAGAAAAGCAGATGTATGACTGGCTGGTGGATGATACCAGAAAGAGGGGACTGCGGGGAAAAGATGCCCAACTGCAAATTGCCCGCACAACTCCCCGCCTGACGCCAATTGCAGATCTGTATTTTGCCGATGATACGATGGCTGAATCAATGCACGGCAGCAGAACCACTACTTATACTCTTATTGCAATTGCTGCGCTGATTCTGACAATATCATTCATCAACTTTGTGAACTTTTTCTTTGCATTGATCCCAAGCCGTATAAGGGCTGTAAACAATTATAAGATTTTTGGAGTTACGACTGCCCAGATGCGCTTGAATTTCCTTTTTGAAACTGTAGGGCTAATTGTGGTGGCGCTTATTGTTGCTACAGTAATAGTGGTGTTGTTCAGTGGTACATGGTTGGCCAATTATATCTCCGCACCGGTAACTATTGTGGAAAATTGGGAGGTTGCTGCATTTATGGCCATCAGCCTTTTGATTTTTGGAA
>JAZRLF010000072.1:0-18510 GCA_045646695.1 Lachnospiraceae bacterium | reverse complement strand
TCACGTAAATCTACGAAAATAATACCGCCCTTATTTCTCTGCTTCTGCACCCAGCCCATTACAGTAACGGTCTGGCCAACTAATGTATTGGATACTTCACCACATCTGTGGGAACGCTTTAAACCTTTCATGGATTCTGCCATGTTTTTGTCCTCTTTTCCATATTAATATTTTGTATTTTGGTATACTTCACAATATCACGTTGTCATGCTACTCAAAAGTATGTTGGTCATCGTATGTTAACCATAGCATGTGACCATCGCATGTTAGGAATAGTATGTTGACCACTGTTGTCATCTATACTTTGTGGCCTTTTGAACAATCTAATTCTTCAGGCCATCCTTGTAAAATTCTACAAAATCCTGGTAGCCTTCCTTCATCAGATTGTCCTTCTGAAACTTCTTATTCTTATTCATGCGGGCAACCAGTACCTGTGTGCCATCCTGACGAGCTGCCTGAGCCTGTGCAATAATCTGGCAAAGTCTTTCACCGGCCACACCCTTTTCAATCAGATATGCCACCTTGCCCGGTGCATTCGGAACTGTAAATCCACGCTCCATCAATAACAAGATAATACGCTCAAAACCGATACTGAAACCGCAAGCCGGCACATCGTTACCGGTAAATTTGCCAACCATCTTGTCGTAACGACCGCCACCACCGCAACTGCCGCCGAATTCCGGCATGGCAATCTCAAAAATAGTACCTGTATAGTAGCTCATACCACGTACTAAGGTCGGATCAAATACGATTTCAAAGGTATCCTCCTTGGTAGCCTGGACACTGTCAATAATCTCCATAAAGGAAGCCATAAGCTCTGCCGGAAGATAGTCAGCCAACTTCTCAGCAATATATGCAGGACCGTTATCAGCCCCTTCAATCTCCGTAAATAAGTCCATGTACCTCTGGCAAACATCTTCGCCATAGCCCATTTCCATAAGCTCTGCCTTTACGCCGTCAATGCCAATCTTGTCCATCTTGTCCAACACGATAAACACACTGTCATAAGAATCCTCAGGGAATCCCGCATAAGCTGCCATAGCCTTTAAAATCTGGCGATCATTGATGCGAATCTGGAAATTCTTAAACTCCAACTTGCTCAATGTAGTAGTGGTAGCCAGAATCAGCTCAATCTCAGCTAAATTACTTGGTTCGCCGAAAATATCAATATCACACTGCATAAACTGACGGTATCTGCCTCGCTGAGGTCTGTCTGCACGCCATACATTACCCATCTGAAGAGCCTTAAACGGACTCGGCAGATTATTGGCATTATTACTGTAAAAACGTACTAAAGGCACTGTTAAATCATAACGCAGTCCTCCGTCTACCAAATCAGCCTCACTCTCAGCGGTCTCTAAATTCAGCTTCTCGCCTCGCTTTAAAATCTTAAAAATAAGCTTCTCATTCTCTCCGCCCTGCTTATTGGACAGATTAGAGATATGCTCTACGCACGGGGTCTCAATAGGAGTAAAACCAAATTTACCGTAGGTCTCCTTAATCACACCCATAACATAATCTCTTACCACCATTTCCTGTGGTAATATATCCTTCATGCCAGTTACCGGCTTCTTACTAAGTGCCATATTTATAGCCCTTTCTGTATCTGTATAATAATTTGCTACCCTTTATTTTATCGCAAGAAATGCGGTTATGCAAGGAAAATTTTTATTCCTTCCCTTTTAACCTGTAAGTCCGGCGATTTTGGGGTACTATGGTCCTATACTGCCAGGAGCCCTGCTCCCATCAGTACACATACGGTCAGGAAAATGGTAGCCACAGAGCATATGCTGGTCCAAACTACAAGCTGGGTTGCCAGCTGCTCGTCGTTGTGCATAGCCCCTGCCATAACGGCGCTGGATACTGCAACGGGAGAACCGAATAAGGCAATCAATGCCGGATATTCATTGACACCACAGGACAACAATCCCATACTGCTGATCAACACTGCTCCGCCCACACCGATAAGAGGGGCCAATACAATACGCCAGAAAGTACCTGTTACGATTTCTTTAAACAAGCCTTTTACTGCAGAAAACTCAAACTGACCGCCCAGTACAATCAAAGCAAGTGGCGATGCTATGGATTTTAAATTGTTCAGTGCAGTATATAAAAATGGAGTCTGTTTATTTAACGCAAACACCACTTCACCAAATACTTCCATCTGCACAGAACGGATTACCAGACAAACCAATCCCAAAACCACACCTATGATTAATGGATTTTTCACAATATTTAATAATATATCCCGTACATTTTTGGAGTCCTTTCCTTCCTTCTTTAAAAAGACGGATAGCGCTACAACACCCAAAATATTAAACAAAGGAATGGTAAATGCTGACAGCACCGCTGCGACTCCCATGGCATCACTGCTGCCTAGGGCCCCTGCCAAAGGAAGACCGATAATAGCAAAATTACTGCGAAACGCACATTGCCAAAGTACCCCTCGGCGTTCCTTTACATCTGTAGTCAGCACAGCGGTAATCAGTCCCAATACTACTATCACAAAGGTTGCAAACACAGCATACAACACAATATCCCATTGTATTGCCGCAAAGCTTTCGATATTGTATACATTGATAAACAGCATACACGGCAGACATACATTAAATACCAGCTTATTGCCTATTTTAACAAATTCTTCCGAAATAAAATTCTTTTTCTTTAAAAAATATCCCAATACAATTAATATGACTATAGGAAATACCGCATTTACTGCAGTAAATAAAATATGTGCTAATTGCATAGTATTCCTCCGACTATTCGCTCAACAGCTTCCGCTTGCGGTCAATCATTTCATCAATCTGATTGATATATAGCTCCACATCTTTTACATTGTCGCAGCGTTCGATGCGTCCATCCGGGCAAACCAGCTTGGTAATGCTGCCTGCTCCCAGAGCTACAATAGTCTGCAGTTCTTCCATGATCAGGATATTGTAAATGCCGAATTTGCCTTCTCTTGCATAGCCTACATTTTCAAAATTACCGGACATGTTTTTCTGACGGTACAGATAATAAGGCTGCATGTCCATGGCTTTGGCGCCTGCTACAGCGATGGACATGGTTTCGTCAGTATTGTGGATACAGGAAATACCATGCCTTTGAATCCATTGGGCCAGTTTGCTGGCACGTTTGATAGCCAGGGAATGAATGGTGAGACTGTCAGGATTTAATTTTCGGACTTCTTCTATGGTATAGGTTACTTCCGGCACATCTTCTCCGGGAAGACCCAAAATCAAATCCATATTGATATTTTCAAAGCCCACATGACGAGCCATATGATATGCTTCTACTACCTGCTCTACCGTGTGCCTGCGTCCAATAGTATCAAGGGTACACTGGTTCATGGTCTGAGGGTTGACACTAATACGGTCTACCCCGTGTTTATACAGTACTTCCAGCTTTTCTCTGGTAATGGAGTCTGCACGCCCTGCTTCTACCGTAAATTCCTGAACCGTATTAAAATCAAAGCGTTCCTTCAAGGTAGTGATCAATCTGTCTAACTGATCAGCTTCCAGAGTAGTAGGGGTACCGCCGCCCATGTATACCGTATCAAGAATCTTGTCCTTATAAACCTCACGCACATAGTCCATTTCCTTGATCAGGCAATCAATATACTGATCCACACGCTTTCTATGAGCTGCGATTGGATAAGACGTAAAAGAACAGTACAGACAGGTAGTCGGGCAAAAAGGGATGCCTATGTACAAGCTATAGCCGTCCTCATAATGCAGAGTACTTAAAAGCTTCCGCTCCCTCTCGGCAATATCAATACTAAGGTTAGCTTTTTCTTCACTGACATAATGCTTGCCCTGATAATAAGCCATAATTTCCTCATGACTTCTGCCCTCTGAAAGCAGTGACATGGCAATCTTCGTAGGTCGAATGCCGGTCATATTACCCCAAGGCAGAGTCTTACCGGTATATTGGCAAAGACTCTGATACAAAAAACCTTTAAAGGCATCCTTGTATTCCTGGCCGAAAGCCTCTGTTCCTTCGGGTAGCTCCCCTCTCCAATTCCACAAATAGCTCTGCTCCTCCAGGCAAAATCTGACCTCGCCCTCAAATGCTTCTGAACTATCTGCAAACTGAATGCTGCCCTTAAGAGCCTCTCCGGTCTCAGCTAATTCTAAAGCCTTTTCCCTATCCGTATCCGGTGTCAATACCTTCACTGTTTTCTCAGGGAAAAAGGCCTTTATAATAGAATGTATATCATATTCGTAAACTGTTTTATTTAAGGTTATTACTAACATATATTTCTCTCTTAACGTTAAACTACAAATGGATTATCTTCTTTCTCCCAGCCAATGGTGGTGGAACCGCCGTGGCCCGGATAAACAATGGTTTTGTCCGGAAGACTGAACAGCTTCTGCTTAATGCTTCGCACCAATACTCCCATAGAACCTGTCGGAAAATCCGTTCTGCCCACACTGCCTTCAAACAAGGTGTCACCGCTGATCAACAAGCCACCTTCCTCAAAATAATAACAGCAGCTTCCCTCCGTATGTCCCGGGGTAGCAATCATCTGAAACGTCATCCCATCCACTGTACACACTTCTCCATCCTTTAACAGCACATCTGCCGTCACCTTACAAGGCAGCTGAAACATAGCAGATAAATTTAAGCGCATATCCTGCAGCAGGTTGCTTTCCGTCTCACAGGCATACACCTTGGCCTGTGACAACTCCTTTAATGCCTTCACCCCCAGAATATGATCCACATGTCCGTGGGTCAATAAAATCCCCCGGACTGCAAAACCCTTCTGCTTCAGGGATGAAAAAATCTGCTCGCCTTTATCTGCAGGGTCCACAACCAACGCCGGACAAAGTCCTTCTGCATCAGTAACCCCTTCTTTATAAACATAATAGCAATTAGTCTGGCACACCCCTAAAACCATGCGCCCGATTTTAAAACTGCTCATCAGCCTGTTGTCCTTTCAATATCAATTATACTGTCAATCGTACCAAGCTTATCAATGACACGGTTTAATTCCTCACGGGAAGAAATCTCAAAGCTCATCTGCATAGTAGCAATCTCACCCTTGGCCACACGTGTATTCATGGATAAAATATCGATATTTTTCTCGGTAAGAATTTTGGAAATATCGGCCAGCAGACCATTACGATTATTGGCATAAATAGTAATGTCTGCAAAATATTTGCCGTTGTTACCCATATCTTCCCAATCAGCCTCCATCAGGCGGCCTCTTTCAATCTCCGGAAGAACCATAATATTGGCACAGTCTGTACGGTGAATGGAAATACCCCTTCCTCTGGTAATAAAGCCTACGATCTCATCTCCCGGCACCGGAGAACAGCACTTGGAAAAACGCACGGCCATATCATGGATACCCTTCACCATGATTCCGTTCTTGGACTTCATCTTAAGAGCCTGATTAGCAGCATTCTCCTCAATAGCTGCAAGGATCTGCTCATTGGTCAGTTCCTTTTTGTGGTCTCTGTCGTAAAGCTCCTGCATACGGTTTACAATCTGACCTTCCTTCAGTCCACCATGCCCGATGGCAGCGGTAACACTCTCCCAGTCATGGAAACCGTACTTTTTCATAATGGCTTCCTTATAGGCAGGCTGCATCAGCTGCGAAATATTAATACTCTTGGTCTTACAATATGCTTCCAGCAATTCCTTGCCTTTTAGAATATTTTCTTCCTTAAACTCGTTTTTGAACCACTGATTGATTTTATTTTTGGCCTGGGTGGATTTGGCAACCTTTAACCAGTCACGACTAGGTCCCTTGGAATTCTGGCTGGTCAAAATCTCTATACAGTCACCATTGGCAATCACATAATCAATAGTCACCAGCTTACCATTTACTCTGGCGCCGATCATGCGGTTACCTACTGCAGAATGTATAGAATAAGCAAAATCAATCGGTGTAGAACCTGCCGGCAATGTCTTTACATCACCATTTGGTGTAAAGCAATAAACTGACTCAGAAAATAAATCCAGACCACTCTTGATCAGGGTCAAAAATTCCTTATTATCGGAGCTGTCCTGCTGCCATTCCAGTATCTGACGCAGCCAGGTCATCTTCTCTTCATCACGCATATCGCTCTGCTTGCCATCAGAAGCCTCCTTATACTTCCAATGGGCAGCAATACCGTATTCTGCTGCCTTATGCATCTCTTCGGTACGAATCTGAATCTCAAAAGGCTGCCCGGTGGAACCAATCAAAGTGGTATGCAGGGACTGGTACATATTGGGCTTAGGCATGGCAATATAATCCTTGAAACGGCCCGGAATAGGCTTATACATTTCATGGATAATACCTAATGCTGCATAGCAGTCCTTCACGCTTTCTACAATAATGCGCACGGCAAATAAATCATAAATCTGGTCAATGGATTTATTTTGGTTTTTCATTTTCTTATAAATGCTGAAGAAATGCTTAATACGTCCATCTACCTTGGCCTGAATACCTGCATTGTGAATATGGGCTGAGACCTCATCTACAATAGACTGAATATAAGATTCGCGCACACTTTTACGAATGGCAATCTTATCTACCAGATCATAATAAATATCCGGCTCTAAATATTTCAGACTTAAATCGTCCAACTCTACCTTCACCTTGGAAATACCAAGACGCTCTGCAATGGGAGAATAAATCTCCAAAGTTTCCCTGGAAATGCGCTGTTGCTTCTCAGGGGGCATATATTTCAGGGTACGCATGTTATGAAGTCTGTCGGCCAGCTTGATCAGTATCACGCGAATGTCCTTTGCCATAGCCAAGAACATCTTACGCAGGGTCTCTGCCTGCATCTCCAAACGACTGTCATCTCCCTCATGGAACTGAGGCAGCTTCTCAATCTTGGTCACGCCGTCTACCAGATTGGCTACATCTTCATTAAACTCTCTGGACAAGTCCTCATAAGACATAATGGTATCTTCCACCACGTCATGAAGAATACCTGCAATAATGGTCTCTTTGTCAAGCTCCAGGTCAGCCAAAATGATGGCAACATAAAGAGGGTGTATAATGTAAGGTTCCCCTGACTTACGCACCTGTGATTTATGAGCCTCGGAGGCTACATGATATGCTTTTTCAATAAGGCTGGTATCATCACTGGGATGGTATTTAAGCACTCTCCTGATTAAATCCTGATATAATTCATCCGGTGCCAAATGCTCCTTCAATCTCTCGATCCGACCATCCGAAAAAATAGTAGTATTGCTTACACTGCCTGCTGCCATATCTTCCTCCATTCGCGTTGAATGCCTTGTCCTTTGCTGCCCTTTAAACGCAATTATTTACCCTCATAGGTAATCGCCGCTTCCACACGGTAATCTGCCAAACGTTCTCTGCCCTTTAAGCCTGCCAACTCAATTAAAACTACAACACCTGTTACCACACCGCCCAGGGCTTCGATCAATTTAATCATAGCCTCATTGGTACCTCCGGTAGCCATCAAATCATCTACCACCAAAACCTTCTGTCCCGGCTTAATGGCATCTTTGTGAATTTCAATGGTCGCGGTACCGTATTCCAGGTCATATTCCTGAGAAATAGTCTCACATGGCAGCTTGCCGGCCTTACGGATGATCACCATAGGCTTGTGATTATTGTATGCAATCGGTGCACCGAAAATGAATCCTCTGGACTCTGCACCTACTACTACATCATAATCAATGTCTTTGATCTTCTCCTGCATAACATCAATTGCAAGCTGAAAACCATCTGCATCCTGTAATACACTGGTCACATCTCTGAAAATAATACCTTCCTCAGGGAAATCAGGAATACTTCTGATATAAGAATCTAAATCTCTCATTTGTCTTCTCCTAAAATATAATAATAATAAACTTTACCGCAAATCAATGATAGTGTTCGCGAAGTAGCTTCTATAATAAATATATAGTATACTATTTGTGATACATTTGTCAAAACAATCTCATGAAATTATGCTTTCTTTACTACAAGATTATTCAGCCAGATCCCCTTTTTGATTAAAATATATCCAATGATACACTTAATAATATCCGTTGCCTGAACTATAAAATACAACAACACAATATTCATGCCTGTAAATCTGCTCAAAATGTAAGCCACCGGGAAATTTACGCACCATACAAATACACTGTCAAATAAGAAGGTAATAAAAGTCTTGCCGCCGCTTCTGATGGTAAAATAGGATGCATGGGTAAAACCGTGCATCGGCATAACCACTGCTGCTACCCGCATAAAGGCCGCTGCCAACGTCTTTACCTCCGAGGTCGTATTGTAGAATGCCGGGAATAATGGTGCAAACAATATTAATAAGGCACCCATCACCACACAGGACGCCACAGAAAAAGCTATCAGCTTGGTATCCGTGTCCTTGGCCTCTTCCATCTTGCCGGCACCAAGGAGCTGACCTACGACGATAGAAATGGAGCTGCCCATAGCCAAAAATACTATATTAAACAGGTTGGAAATGGTACTGGAAATATTTAACGCCGCCACAGTATCTAAGCCCCTCACAGAATAACACTGCATGAGCATAGCCATACCGGCCGCCCACAAAATCTCATTAATCATAAGTGGCAGCCCCTTCAGAATAACCCGCCCTGTCAGGTCAAGAGGTACCCGAAGACTTGCATAGACGCCTTTCACAAATGGCATCTCTGCTGCATGCCTGTGGGTCCATACAATGACAATAGCTGCCTGTACATATCTGGAGATGCAGGTAGCCACAGCCGCACCTACAACCCCCATTTCCGGAAAGCCGAAATAACCGAAAATCAACACAAAGTTCAGCACACAGTTTGTCAAAACAGCCACAACACCGGCTTTCATAGGTACCACAGTTTCCCCGCATTCTCTAAGGGTACTGGTGTAAATCTGCTCTACCCCAAAAGGCAAAAGGCCAAACAACATAACTGCCAGATACTGCTTGCCATATGTAAGGGCCGCTTCTAAAGACTGACCGCCGCCTTCATCATGCAGGTAAAGCATAATCAGCTCCTCGCCCCAGAAATACAAAATACCTATGCCTATCACAGTAAGCAAAAGGCAGGCATACGCCTTAAACCTAAAAATATGCCTTCCCCCTTTATGGTCCTTACAGCCAAAAAACTGGGCGCCAAAAATACCGGCACCGGAAATCGCGCCGAAAATAGCCAGATTGTAAATCATTAACAGCTGATTTACAATAGCCACGCCTGACATCTGCTCCGTACCTACACGTCCTACCATAATATTATCCAACAAACCCACAAAGTTTGTAATGCCGTTCTGTATCATAATCGGAATGGCTACGGTAAGTACCATTTTGTAAAATGCTTTATCTCCAATAAATTTCTTCATTCGCATCATATTCAAAGTTTAATCTCTCCCATTCAAGCGTTCATGGTATCTCCATTTCCCAATACCACCTACTACCATTCCCTATCAAATAATAGTTTACTCTTTATTATAATTCTATTTTGCTGTTCATGCAATCTTTTTATTTTAGGGATTCATTATTTATTATTATGGGGATTCATTATTTGTTTTTGAGGTTATATTTATGTGTCAGCCGTTTTTTATTTTTTTTACTATAACTGCAGAATAAAAAAGGCTTTGGTCCCGGGGTTACCCAAAGACGAAAGCCTTACTCTTTCATATTTCTCTTGTTCTAGCTTTATTTTCACAGCCCTTATGCCTTATCCCGATAAGAGCATTATATGATCTATATGATCTATCTGATTATTCTGCCATCATAGTTTCAAACAGGGATACCGCAAACAGCCAGTTCATTTCCCTGGTAGGATGACTCACCTTATTTGCCAAAAGTTCTGTAATATCTGCTCCGTTTTGATAAAGGATCTTCCACTTGGCATAGCAGTCACAAACAGGGACTTTGTAACGGGCACAGACTTCCTTAGCACCTTCTACGTACATGTCCAGTATCCCGTTTGTCTGAATATCCATATATTTTTTTGCAATTGCCAAGTAGTTATCATCATGTATATGTACACTGATGGTAGGATTCATCATATTGGGAGTCATGAAAATAATTTCCTTATCTGCTGCCTGAATATTTTCAAAAATCTCTGCCAGCGCCGTTTTGTATTTTTCCAATCCCCCTTCTCCCTGACAGGAATCATTTAATGCAAAACATACTACAACAAGATCGGGATTTTTACTCAGAACATCTCTTTCCAGGCGCGTCAAAGCGTGAGGTGCATTGTCACCGGAGATTCCTGCATTGATGATATTCACAGGCACAGTCGGATAAGCTACGGCAAAAATTCTGGCAAGATGGGCGTGGTATGCATTATTTTTATCAAAAACAGTCTCCCAGCCACCGTTTTTTCTGAAATTCTCAAAACATCCCTGAGTCACACTGTCTCCGAGAAATGCTATCGTGACTCCTGGTTCCTTATAAATATTTGCTGCCTTTCTGGCAATTTTTTCCATGATTTTCATATCGGTATCCTCTTTTCTACTACAATATATTTATGGTTATCGTTCCGACAAACAGTTCGGACGCTATCCATCTATAAAACCCAAAACGATATTTAAAATACGGAAATATTTATCAATAATCTGCACCTTGATAAATAACTTCTGCGGCTCAACCCATGCTGCAGAGGCCGCACAGTAATACTACAAGTCTTATTTTAATACCAGCCTTCTGTTTTCCACATAAGCATATGGACCATCTTCCACCAACTCTGCCACACCCTGACTGTTAAATCTTACTGTAGCCGGAGAAATAAATTTGTCCGTTCTGCCGATCATACCGCAGCCATTGTTTAAAGGCACAATTACATACAGCTTGTAATCATCGCTGTTCTCTAACTGTAGTGTAAACGCCTCGTCCGCCTTCATGATACGCAGTTCTTTTGTAAAGTGCTCATATACTGCAAATTCCTCACCCATAAGCCCCTGTACATCCTTTGGAGAAATTGTTCCTGTAACGGCCTTTTCTTTCTCATCCAGATTAAATACAGCCAGGATACCACAGCCATTGCAGGTATTCTGAATCTTGAAAATCTTTCCGGAATGTACCGGATTTTCTGTCAGGCAATCCTTGGCAGGCACACCCGGGTTGTCACATCTCAAAATTCTGCCATCTTCCAGTACAAGTGGTTTGAAAATATCTGCCTTGCTTCTGTCCAAGGTATCGCTGACATAAATAGGGCCACCGCTGATAGCACGAATGATACTATTTTTCTTAGCCTGACCGTCATCGGTCCACCACATATCCCAGTCGCAGTAGTAGAACTGTCCCTGTACCAGACAGTTGTAGGAGCACTGTAAAATATGCTTGGTAAACCAAGGCTTATCTTCCGGTTTAAAATCGTCACTGCATCTGGAAATCGGACTAACGCTTCTGTTCCACATGTCTTCGCTTGCCATACCCATGCAGTTAATCATCTGATTATCAAAATGCTGACCTACGCTTGCCTCCATGGCGTCATGGAACTGTCTTGCCACCTGACCTACCGGTGCCAGCTTCTTATAAAATCTGCGGGACATACTCTGATTATCGATTTTGATAAATTCCGCACCGCATTTTCTTAAATAATTGTGGAAAGCATTATAAAAACGATATGCCTTTTCCTGTTCCGGACTAGGAATATATTGTCCGCTCTTTGCCTGAATCAAACAGTCCTTGTAATCCCTAAATATCTCACCTTCAGGATCAATGCCCATCCAGTAACCGGTTGTAGGATGCCACATACCAACCTTGATGCCGTACTCTTTTATCTTGTCAATACAATGCTTCAAACCGTTCGGAAATCTGATCGGGTCTGCTTTAAAGGAATGCAGCTTAGAGGAGTGCATTAACTGGAACATCTCCGGTCTGGTCTGATACTCCATACCATAAAAGTCACGTACCTCAGCCCACATATCATCAATAATAGCCCATTTTACAGGAATGCCTTTGTCCTGAAATTCCTGGCATTTTGCCAAAAGACTCTGCTCGTCCACACGAATCTCAAAAGCATCCCAGCTGCACCAGCCCAGGTATTCAAACATTTCCGGATACCTACGCTCCTTTCGGGTACGGTAACCGGTGCCCAAAAGCTTCAGACCCACTTCACTGCACTTTTCCATCATCTCATATGGATTGTCTCCTTCTACCCACAAAAATGCCAGTCCCTTGCAGCTCACCAGCCCTTCATACCAGCTGAATAATTTTGCCAGCACCGTGTCCTCTTCTCCGCCAACCAGCACACATTTATATTGTTCGGAAACTACAGGCAGTATCACGCCGTAGGTTCCGTCTTCCTTCTCATAAATCAACCCCTGCGTGTCGTCAGGAATATCCGAAAGAACAGTGCCGAATTCCGGGCGGCACCAAAATTCAGAATAACGGTAATCCGCCATCCAACTCTTTACATTTTCAATTTTTATCTCTATGCCAGCACCGAATTCAGAATCCAGTGTGCAATCAGGAGTAAAAAATTTTGTATTTGAAAATGCATCTATATATATGGCATGTACCCCTTCCTCAATTTTTTCTATCAGTCTTACATGACCGTCCTGTCTCTCGCCACCGCTTAAATTTAAATACGCTTTCATTGTGTTCATCATTTTATTCATTCCCTTCTTCTGCAATATCCAATTGTTCAACTACATAATATATATTTTGAGATTTACTTTTACCAGTACGTCTCAAGCCACTTTGGGAAACAGAAATGTTTCAAAAAAGTATTCATATAAACTTACGTTTCTTAAAGTACGCTTAAATTTTCCCCCTTTAATCCCAGGAAGCTGCCTTCTGCAAGGCCTCCTTCCGGGTGTCCTACCAGCCACTTATTTACTGCTGTCATCAGGCGGTCCTCACCCTCTTTTCGGTCTCGTTTCTGTGCGAACAGGTAGTTCGTTCCCTTTGGAAGCACAATGGCCACCTGAAATCCCTTTCCTGCCACGCCACAAGGTGCATAATGTAAGGATGTAGCATAAACCTCCACAGCAGTTCCTGCCGGCACCAAAAAGGCTTTTACCTTGGCAGTATCATATGTAAAATCCTGTTCCAATTCACTTCTCAGTCCCAACAGCAAAATGGCATCAGTTGCCATCACATTTATCTCGGAATCTTTATGATATTCCAATGCATTTAACAGGCTGTTGTGACCGTTACAAAAGCCAATCTGGATTGGCATCTCCCCATAGGTAATATCCTTAAGCTGGGTAAAGGTATCGGTTTCTTCTAATGCCTGTACGCTTGGCTCATATACAACACCCTCTGTCACAGGTGTTTTCCTTAATTCCTCTAATAACTGTGTAAAATCCACGTTATCCACTACTCTTCCGTATGCCTGAAATTCAGGACTTTTCACTGATAAAATATCCATATATTTAGCTCCCATATTTTTTCCAGAGCTTACAACAAAACAACAGTCTCCCTTTCTATGCCAATAGCACTGCATTCTGAAAATACCGTGTAAAATCTTCGTCCATATTTTTCTCCGCATTCAGCGTATACTCCATACCCACCATGCTGTATTTGGCTCCTGCAAATTCATTATAAGGCATAAGCTCTGTTCTGCATGCGCCTACCATTTCTGAGATGGCCTTTAAATTTTCCTCCGTATCGGTAATATCCGGAATTAACGGTACCCGGAATACAAACGGTTTGCCGCTTTCCTTCAGCCATTCTATATTGCGCAAAATCTTTTCATTGCTGACGCCTGTATACTTCCTATGTAAATCCCTGTCAGCCAGTTTTATATCTTGCATAATATAATCAAAATGACTGATCACTCTTTGGTAGGTCTCTAAATCCGCAAATCCGCTGGTCTGAATTGCTTTGTGTATATTCCCCATCTTTCGTGCCACATCGCAGATAAAATCAGCCTGCAGCATAGGTTCTCCTCCGGAAAACGTTATTCCTCCACCCATCAACCTTAATATATCTGCATGTTTGAAAAGCCGGTTTGCCAACTCTTCACTTGTAATATCTTCTCCTGCCACAGTCAGGCAACCATTCACGCAGGCATGTATACACCTGCCAAAGGGCTGACATTCCGCATGTGTACAAGGCTCCATACATCTGCCGCAATGGCTGCAAAAGGTACTTTTATACATTAATTGCTTTTCTATCTTTAATCCTTCCGGATTGTGGCACCATTTGCACCTCAGAGGACACCCCTTTAAAAATACAGTAATTCTGGAACCTGGTCCGTCATGAACAGTGAATTCCTTGATATCAAATATAATTCCCTTCATTGCTTATGCCTCACTATGCAACACTAATCAAACTATCTCCAAAAATCCTTTGATTTTCCGTGCCAGTATAGCATGTCCGGCATCATTAGGATGCAGCCCGTCCGGGCATAACTTTTCTTTGTGTGCCTCTATATCAGGACAAATTCCGCCGCTTGTATATAAATCCAAAACAGGAATAGAATACTTGGCTGCTGCTTCTTTTATTATGTCAACATAATCTTTTAATGGTCTTTCATTTGACACATTTGGAATACTGCCACCGGTTCTTTGCATTGGAGCAAAAAAAACAATTGTTGCCAAAGGATATTTTCTGATTAATCCCTGCATAAGAACATGCACAGCACCACAATAAGTATCTGCAGTACAATCTGTCATACTTCCAAAAGGAGCATCCCCGTGACCATAATCATTGGTTCCACCAAAAACGATCACAATATCTGCATCATCATCCATTTTTTCATATCTTTGACAAAAAGAATCATAATCCTTTGTTATATCCTCAATCACTCTTTGATTAGCAATTCTTGTTCCGCTGATACCATAATTTCTAACCAGTCCAAACCGTGCCAGCCCAGCCAACACATCTGCATATCTGGCTTCTTTACAAGACGCACCTACACCTTCTGTTATGCTGTCACCCAATATATTTACTTTCTTACCCTTTAGTTCCATATCTGCTTACCTCCCAAACAAATTATCTATACCGTATACTGCTGACGTCTTAGCACGTGATCCTGATACTCTTTGTCCAGTTCCACAAAATATGCGCTCCAACCCCAGATTCTGACTACCAATTGACGATGCTCTTCCGGATGCGCCTGGGCTGCCTTTAACTTTTCTGTATTCACCGCATTTAATTGCAGCTGGTGGCCTCCCATATCAATATAAGCCTTCACCAGTGCAGCTACCTTTTTTACACTGTCCTCATCCTTAAACATAGAAGCAGCAAATTCCAAAGTCAATGGACCTCCATTGGTATTTTCAGTGAAATCCGGCTTTGTAAAGGACTGTATAACAGACAAAGGTCCTTTAATGCGTGCAAACAAGCTGGCGGAGAAATTGGTACCAAAAGGCTCTCCTTTTCTTCTGCCGTCCGCAGATGCACCGATTTCATTTGCATGCCACAAATAGTACATAGCAGAACCGGTTCCTGCACGGTATACGCCGCCCCGACAGTTTTTCTTTCCTTTCAAACTGTCTGAAAATGCCTTCAAAAGCTGTGTCAGCATATCATCCGGTAATTCTTCATTATTACCAAGCTTCGGTGCCTCGAATCTTAAAACAGGAAGCATCTCGCTATGCTTAGCAAAATCGGAGTCCACCGCTTCTACTAATTCATCTTTTGAAAATTTCTTTTCGTCATATATGTATTTTTTAATGACCGCCAAAGAATCTGCGGCAGTTGCCACACCGGTTCCGTGAATACCGAAATTATTGTATTTACTGCCCTCGTAAATACCACCATCCATCATAAAATTCATAAATGGAGAAGGTACAAACCACAAGTCTTTGATATTATCGCAAATAAAATCGCATTCTTTTTGTATTTCCTCTTTCACCTTCTCTAAAAAGGCATCAAAAGTATCACATTCTTTTAAATACTTATGCAGACAGATATCAATCACTTTAGGGAAGGATAATGCGCCGATATTTGCCACATCTGCCCCCACCTTAGGGATAATAAATTCCCAACAAGCCGCAACTACATAATTTCTTGCGTCCTTTAACTCATATCCCAGTTTCTGTAAGCCTTCAATAACTACATCATCATTAGAATACTGTGGGAAGCCCAATCCTGCTTTCGTAAGCTCACTGCCCAACTCATATATCCGGGCAGGTGTATTCTTATTCACACGCAAATTAATTTTCGGATCAATCAAAAGCAGATTTCTGCTGGCTTCCAAACAAAGCTCACTTAACAGATTAAATACTTCCTCACCATTCTCTTCCATGCCGCCAAGCACCATGCTCTGACCGTTATCGCCTTGCTGCACTCCCACATATAAGTCACTATCCTTATTAAAACTCAAAAAGAAATCCTCTACCATTTCCAACGCTGTTTCTCTGGTGTATAATCCCTTTTCCATATCAGCCTTTAAATATGGATACATGTACTTGTCGAAACGTCCCACTGTATTATGGTAATTACCTTCCAACCACAAAGAAAAATGAATAATCCGGAAAAACTGAAGCGCCTCATAAAAACTGGTAGCTCCAAAACGTGGCACTCTTTTCAATACTTTTGCCAACTCATATTTGCCTTCAGCCTCTGCCTGTACCTTGTAGCGATCTGATAAATGAATAATTGCATCTATTACACGCTTACCATATTCGTCAGCTTCTTCCCGTGCTGCCAATAAACCGATATTAATAATACGCTCATAATCCGGAGATAAATTGGACATATAGCCAAGTTCATGAATATAATGCTTTTCCTTAATCTCCACCCATTCATCTTCTGTGAAACAATCAGGAATTTGTTTCACTGTTCTTAAAAAACAAATTTTTTCCTCCGGCAAGAGTACAGGAGTTTCCAAGCCTGACAACAATTCAAAACGTCTGGTCATACGCTCTTTTGGGGATAAATTTAATTTTTTAAATATTTCAGCCAACCCACTTCCTTTTTGAATCTCTTCTCTGGTATTATTCTGTTTGTCATTTTCATTTAAAATACGACCTGTCTCATCTAGAATCTGACTCGTTTCACTTAAAATCTGTTTTGTTTCATTTGTAGTCTGATTTTTTTCAATTAAAGTCTGTATTGTTTTAGTTAAAGTCTGACTTGTTTTAGTTTCTTGTTTTTGACAAGAAAAAAGTTCCTCAAAATCTTTTCTAAAGTTATGATGTTTTTTGTTCACAATATATTCTCGTAATACCTTGCTCATCTCATCCCTCCTCAAAATTTATTTCCGCAGTTTATGTTTTCATTGGATATAGCATGCAATAAAGACTATACTCAGCTTATAACACGATTCCCGAACGATATCGCTATAATATTTTTTCAACTCACAAAACTGCGCTTTAATTTACTTTGCATCTGACTTGCAATTCAATTATTCGTTTTCCAATCTTATCATATAGCCAAATCCATTGACGTATCAAGTAATTAGTTGTACAATTGTAGACAAAAGTTATCTTTTTGGAGGTGTCCGGTATGATTATTCACCAGCAGCATAATTCTATGGGGAATCACAACTACAATGCTTTTTTTTATACCAACTGTGAGTGGTTCTACCACTTCCACAAAAATTATGAGATTACCTACGTTTTAAAAGGCTATGTAGAAATGACTCTGAATGGTGTCAAAACCATACTAAATGCCGGCGATTTTGTCCTGATTTTACCAAATGAATTTCATGCTTACTATACTCCGGAAGCTTCTGAAGTATGGATTGGTGTTTTTTCAGCTGATTTTGTTGGTGAATTTGCTAAAATTACAGGAAATAAACGTGCCCGCAACTCCGTATTTTCCTGTGAACCAGAGATTCAACGCTTTCTTGAAAAATACCTTATTGTTACGGACACGCCGGATACTTTTATTTTAAAATCTGCACTTTATGCAGTTTGCAGAGAATTTTTGCATCACACCACCTTATATGATGCTACCAATGAAAAAGACTTTATTTATGATGTGATATCTTATGTATCTTCTCATTTTCAAAATCCAATTACACTCGCCAACATAGCAGAAGAATTAGGTTATGAATATCATTACTTATCCAGGCAATTCCATAACCATTTTCATATGAATTTTAAGCAATTTTTAAATACATATAGAACAGATTATGTCAGAGAACAGCTCCTTCACACCACTCAAAGCATAACAGAAATCGGACTGAATTCAGGTTTTCAAAATACCCGCACATTTAATCGGGTATTTCAAGAACAAACCGGTGTTACTCCGTCAGAATTCAGGAAAAAGCATCATGCACCACACTGCCCTGCATTTCCGGTATAAAATTCTATTTGTTTGTTTTTAGGAATAGCGTATCCTATTGGCTGTTATACATCAAGTGCTGCGAAGCGTTTTTATTACACAGGAAAGTACTTTTTCCTGTGTAATAAAAAAAGCCCTATCTCTAGGACTTCTTGGGTTGGGCTGTTCTAAAAGAACTAGCAGCGTATAGGGGAATCGAACCCCTGTTTTCGCCGTGAGAGGGCGACGTCTTGACCGCTTGACCAATACGCCATATAAAAGGTGTTTGTACCTTCAAAACCGAACACTGATTGTTTACATCCGTTATCTCCTGTGATAACCTGTCACGCTTCCGTGACCTCTTCCTTCTCCAACTTTGGTTAAGCCCTCGACCGATTAGTGACTGTCAGCTCAACATATTACTATGCTT
>JAZRLF010000071.1:0-32937 GCA_045646695.1 Lachnospiraceae bacterium | reverse complement strand
CTTTGAATTTACCCCATTTATGATAGCGTTACCTCATAATAATTTTTACAATTCCAAAGATGATACGTGGATATATGATATGATAGGAGAGAATGCAATCGGCCTTAAAGTGCATTGTACGGAGCGTTTAGGCGATCTCGCTATCAATAAATTGCTGGATACCTATAATGAAAGTATTGGAGGTGCTACCTTTGCATTCCAGATAGAGGCGACCAAGACAGATTTAAATTTAGCGGATGAGGAACCACAGAAAACAAGAGTTGTTTACAGCGATGTAGTTTCTATGACTTTCGATGGTACCGGTCAGGATAGTATCGTAATAGAAGATCTTCCGGCAGGAGCTGATGTGACGGTAACAGAAATTTACAGTGGTGCAAGCTACAAAGTAACAACAGATGCAACAAAGAGTGTGAAAATTGTTGCAGAGGAAACAATGGTAGTAGAGTTTGAAAATACATATGACGGTGGTTTGAATGGTGGCAATGGAGTGGTAAACAGTTTCTTATACGATAGTGAGCATGAGAAATGGATTCCAACAATAACAGAGGATTCAACACCGTAATGGAGGTATGGAACATGAAAAAGAAATATTTGAGAACCATATGCCTCGCATCCGTTGTACTGACTCTTGTAGCAGGGATTGCCGTGGAAAGTGCAATGGCATATTTTACTACATATGTAACAGCTAAGGGTGGATATACCGTAGAACTTGGATTTACCCGAACAGAAGTTACAGAAATGGTAGAGTATGGCAAGAAGGTAATTACTCTTACAAATACAGGTGATTATGATTGTTATGTCAGACTAAAGGCGTTGACCGGAGATGCATATAAAGATAGTTTAGTGTATTCAGAGCCCAATGGTGCAGGAAAGTGGATACCGGGAGCAGATGGTTATTATTACTTTAACGATATCGTAGCACCGAAAGGAACATCTACTGAGTTAGAGGTAAAATTTGCATTTCCGGAAGGAAAGGAACCGTCAAACTTTAATGTTATTATTATTCAGGAGTGTACACCTGTGCTTTATGATGAATATGGCAATCCGTATGCAGATTGGTCTGTGACTGCGGATGTGACACGGTCTGTTTATAAGGGGGAGGGTGAATCATGAAAAAGAAAAAATCTTTCAAAATGAATCCGGTTTTTCTCTTAGTTGCGGCAGCGATTTTGTTAATGACAAGTGCAGTAGGAAGTACTCAGGCAGCGTTAACGTATTATAGTGAAACTTATACAGCAGGTACTACTCTTTATCATATTGGTGTTACATTGACTGAGAATGGCAAGGATGTTAGCTGGAGAGATTACATAGAGGAGGGAGAATGGAACGAACATACCGGAACATTGTTAGAAGAGTTGCTGGGTACGGACAAAGAGCTGATACTTGGGAAGCGTTATGAAGAAGTACTTACAGTACGTAATACAGGTGGAATTGATACGTATGTAAGAGTGATTCTGACCAAAAGCTGGCAGGATGAGAAGGGTGTAAAGAATGCAATGCTTTCTCCTGATATGATAGATTTAAATATTGTAAATGGAGAAAATGGTTGGTTGATCGACGAAACTGCCACGACTCCGGAACGTACAGTATTGTATTATACAAAGGTTCTTCCAGTTGGGGAAAGCACACCGGCGCTTACAGATACTTTAAGAATTGATCCGGCGATTGGAACAAAGGTAACGGAGTACGTGGAAACCAAAATCGAGAATAGAAGAGAATACAAAACCATTGTGTATGAATATGATTATAATGGATATACTTTTGTAATCCAGGCAGATGTAGATGCAGTACAGACGCACAATGTTTCCGCAGCGATCAAGAGTGCATGGGGTGTTGATGTGGAGGTCTCTGAAGACGGGATTTTAAGCTTAAAGCAGGAGGTACAATAATGAAAAAGAAAATAATGTGCCTTTTGATGGCGATTTTTATGCTGATGAATATGTCTTTGACGGCATATGCGGAGCATTATCAGGGTTCTGACGGCTGGAAGGTTGCGTTTTTGGGTGATGAGATGGTCAGCAACTTTCAGAGCAACCAGATTCAGGAAGAAGTATATAATATTCAGCCTGGAGATAGCGTAATCTTTGAAATGGCATTAGATAACAATTCTGATATTGCTACCGATTGGTATATGACAAATGAAGTAATTCGTACCTTGGAAGAAAGCAACAACTGTGCAGAAGGCGGTGCGTATACTTATATCCTTACATATGTGAATACAAAAGGTGAGGAAACTATTCTTTACACTAGTGAAGTAGTGGGTGGTGAAAAAGACACCACATCAGAAGGTGAAGGTCTTCATCAGGCAACAAATAATCTGGAAGAGTTTTTCTATTTGGATAGATTAGCAGCAGGAGAAGATGCAACAGTTACATTGTTTGTAATGCTCGATGGCGAAACACAAGGTAACGATTATCAGAGTACATTAGCAAGACTTCAGATGAATTTTGCTGTTGAAAAAGTAGTTACAGAAACTATCATCAATCATATTACTGTTACAGAAAACAAAGTAGTTACAAATGTAATTACAAATGCTGTTAAGACCGGAGATGAAAATCTGCTTGTTATGTTCAGCATGGTATCCTTGGTTTGTGGAGTGATACTTTTCGCAATGGCAATAGTATTTATAAAGCGTCGTAGAGAGGAAGGAGAGGAGCAGTAATGAAGATGTGGAAAAAGTTGCTGGCATCCGTTATTGCCGGTACAATGCTCTTTAGCCTTTCTGTGTGTAATGTGTTTGCGGGGGCCATGGAAGGAAATGCAGCAAAACAGGCGTATACATACAAGGTTATTATTTATGCAGGTAATCAGGGAGAGTTTAGTGGAACAGATGGACTTGTAATCAATAATCCGGATGCAGTTGTAAGCCAGACTGAGGATAAAATTACAATAAGCGGATTGAATTATGGTGACGAGGTTTCCTATACTGCACAGACAGGTGTAAAGTTAGATGCTTCCAGCAAGTATTATGTTAAAGGAATCCGTTTAAGTGGGCGTGATAATGATACAGTTGCAGCGGCAGCGTTTTTAGTACGTGGGGATGCAGATTACGTAGTAGCATATGGTATTAAGGGTGACTTGGTAAGTTATACCGTAAACTATCATGATGAAAGTGGAAAAGAATTACTGCCAAGTGAAACCTTTTACGGTAACGTAGGTGATAAGCCGGTAGTTGCTTGTAAATATGTTTCAGGATATGCGCCTAAGGTAAGTGGTTTGACAAAGACCTTAAAACAAGATGTATCTGAAAACGTATTAACATTTATCTATAAATCAGCAAAAGAGTATGTTGTAGAAGATATTGTTGATACTATCGTTAATGAAGAACGAGTAGATGTATTTGTGGATCAGACTGTAATTATGGGTGGGACAACTGGAACAGGAACAGGCACAGGAACCGGTGCAGGTGAAGCTGGCGGTACAGGTACTGGAGAAGAGAATCAGACAGGTACCGGTGATGGGGACAATCCAGCAGGAGGTACCACAGGTGAAGAAGGTACCACTCAGGAGCCGGATGATGTAATCATTGAAGATTTAGATGATGAAGAAGTTCCGTTGGCAGCTGGAAGTGATATTTCAAGTGAGATAGTACAGGATCAAACACTTATGAAGTATGGTTTTGTTGCAGGAAGTGCAATTATTGTATTACTCATTCTTCTTGCATCTACTGCTATTATGAGGAAGAGTGCTAAGAAAAATAACGAAAAATAAGGCGGTATTTTGTTGTGAAAACAAATAAAAATAAAAAGAGCCCAATGTGCAGATTGTGTGGCGCATTGGGCACTGCCATTTTAGTGGCAATAATATTAGTGTGTGTTCCGTTTACACTTCCTAAAATATTGGGATATCAAGCATACACGGTAATCAGCGGCAGTATGGAGCCAGCTATATCGGTAGGAAGTTTGGTTTACGTTCGTAGCCAGGAACCTGAAAAGATTCAGGCAGGAGAAGTGATAGCTTATTTGGGTGGTCGTGATACAAATTCTATTATTACACATCGTGTAGTAGAAAACAAAATAGCAGACAAGAAATATATCACGAAGGGCGATGCGAATCAAACAAATGATATGAATGCCGTTGCATATAAGCATCTACTTGGTAAAGTGGAATATATTGTTCCAACACTGGGAATTATAGCACAGTTTCTTACAAGTATTATTGGAAAATTTGCTGCTGGTTTTATGGTTGTTGCAGCTATTCTTTTACAGGTGGCAGCATCCCTTCTGGATAAGAAGAAAGAGGAGGGCTGATAAGAATGCCCTTTCTTCTATAATAATCGTTGAAGTTGCTCTTGATGATCTGCATGATTAAGAGCAGTTTCTTTTGTGATCATCCCTTCTCGATAGAGTTCCAGAATCGATTGATCCATAGAAATCATACCTTCAGTTTTGCCTGCGATAATCGCATTTTCAATTTGATGGTTTTTATTGTCACGAATCATGCTGCGGATAGCATTGTTCACATGCATGATCTCAAAGGCAGCAATCATATTTCCGTTTTTGTCAGGTAACATTTTCTGAGAAACAACGGTACGCAAGACGGATGCAAGCTGAATACGAATTTGTGCCTGTTGAGAACTGGAGAAACAGTCTATTACACGATCAATGGCATTAACAGCGCCGTTGGTATGCAGTGTTGCGATAACCGTATGACCGGTTTCTGCCGCAGTAATTGCAGTATGAATAGTTTCTGCATCGCGCATTTCTCCTAAAAGGACAACATCCGGAGCCTGACGAAGGCAGGCTCTGAGTGCAGAAAGATAGTCTACAGTATCAATGGCAATTTCTCGCTGACTAACGATACTGCGATTGTTTCGATGTAAAAATTCTATCGGGTCTTCCAGCGTGATGATATGGCAGCCACGTGTGTGGTTAATACGATCAATGATACATGCCTGAGTGGTTGTTTTACCACTTCCGGCAGTACCAGTGACTAAAATCATTCCATGAGTGGTATTTGCTAATTCCATGACTTGTGGAGGAATATGAAGCTCTTCCCAGTTTGGAATGTCAAAAGAAACAATACGTACTACAGCTGCTAAAGAGTTACGCTGTTTATAGGCATTTACACGAAAGCGTGCAAGACCTGAAATAGTGAAGGAGAAGTCGTCATCACCGGTGGACAAATAGGAGTTCATAGATCGATCTGCTAATTCATAAAGTTCGCTGATTAATTCTTTCGTATCAGGAGGCAGTAAACGGATATCGCCTATCGGTTTTAAATTTCCTTCCTTTTTTTCACTTACAGGTGCTCCGGAAACCAAGAAAATATCTGAAGCCTGATCGGCAACAGCTTGTTCTAAATATTTCTTTAAATGTGACATAGAGAATCCTCATCTTTCCTCTGTATTAAAATTGTTTAAATATTGATGAGAAGCTAAGCTCATTGTGCTGTGGTGGAAACGGTCTGCCAACGTACAATGCTCCAAGATTCTTTTTCTTTTCTGAGTTCTACTAAAAGATTTTGTGTATCGGAAATACTGCAGGTAAAGGTGTAAAGATTACCTTGTACGGAAACCTGTTCCGGAATTTTTTCTTGACGAATTTGCGCAAAGATGGTCTCTGCTTGAAAATCTGCATTATAATAGTTGATAACAGCCTGAATGGAAGTATTTGACAATCGGCTGTCAGCTTTAGCAGTACTAAGTGCCAGTAATGTAAAGGTAGTCAGGCATAGAACTGCAAAAGTGACCAGTAAAGAGCTAGCGCCTATTGTAGGAGGGGATAATTTATTTTTTGATTTCATGAGTATCATCCTCCTGCCATGCTGTAGTAATTGTAAAGACAACTTCGTTATCGTGTATTATCCGGATATTAGCAGTGCCAAGATAAGGAACACCCGAATCATAAATAGAAACAGAAAGAAGATAGGCGTAATCATCTTGAGCGGATATAGGTTGCCAGGAAGCATCGTATGGGATAGTCCAAGTGTGATCGTTTACAAATCCACCTAATTTAGAAGCGCTTGCCTCAAGGTCTCCGGCAGTGTTTTTTAAAATTTCTGCAGCATTTTGGACTGCTATAACGGACTTAGATTGTATCTCCTGGTGCAGGGATATTTTGCTTGCCAAAGCAAAGCCCTGAAGACAGAACGCTGCAGTAAGCGCAAAGACTAAAATCATAATCACCTGTTCAATAAGGGAAAGAGGAGCTTTATTTTTCATGGGAGAACTCCTTTCCAGCATGTAGATTTAATACAAGAGTATCTTTAGTTGTATCTTTATAGGTCACTGATATTTCAAGAAGACCTGACTCTAAAGAAAAAGAAAGGTCTTGTAGTTCTAAAAGTTTTTCTCCGTTTTCAGGATGAAACTCTCCATCTGCGGAAGTAAAAAGTTCATAAATATATCCATCGTAGCAATAAACACGGGTATAGTATGTACGTCCGTTTATTTCTTCACACATAAAGAATGTATTTCCATTTGAGTTTGGGGTACACTGATAAAAGTCGCCCACGAATAACATAGCATCTACGTCACTTTGACGTAAACGAGTGGTGAGATATTGAGCGATGGTACGGTGCTCAAAGCTGGTTTGATTTCGGTGATTTAATGTCTGGTACACGTTTGCACCGGTTAGCAGTACACTTAAGATGCACGTAGTAAATATGGCAAATAGGAGCAGTGGCGCAAGGAACGTTACTGACTTTTTTGTGGTTGAGTTTTTCATGGCTAATTATCCAAAACTGTAATGTCAGGCATCAGATTAGAAGCAATGACTTCATACACTACAGTGTATTGTTTAGTATTGATCTGAATGCCATAATGATCGATTAAATAAGGAAGATCCGGAGGATAAATCCCTTCGGCAGCATAGCAGGAAACGGCAGCCTTAGTGATAGCAGCTTCTAACTGCTTCCGGCCTTCTGTTGTTTGCTCTTGGTTAAAGTTCGATACGGCAGTTAAAAAAGCAAGCAATACAAGGGTAATACCAAGGGGAACCAAAAGGGAAGTTGCTGTTTTACTGAAAAATTTTTTCATGGTTTATCCAATTGCTTTCATAATATTGATGAGAGGTAACATGACTGCAAGAAGAATAGCGCCCACGAGGATAGAAGTGATCAGTACCAAAGCAGGCTCAATCTGAGCAAGTCGTGTTTCTAATGCTTCTTCAGCATCTTCGGAAAGGCGACGTGCAATTTTTGTAATGGCTATATCACCGGTGCCTGAGCGCATGGCGAGCATGAGCATGCGGCAGGAAGAGGCAGGTATTAAAGCAGCCTTGTTTAATGCAGTAGCCAAATCATCACCGTAGTCTAAATGTGTACGACAGCTTTCACAACGTGCTACAGCCGGTGGACAATCCTTTAAAAGGGAACCGGAGAGCGTTACACATTCTTCGAAAGGAAGGCCGCTGCTGAATACCAAAGCGAGTGCCTGTGCAAAGCGGGCATTGTTGATTTGGCGGAAAATACCTTTGTCACCCCAATGAAGCATCCAAGAGTCTAAAAGTTTATTTCGCAAACTGGAAGACATGGAAACTATCATAGTTGAAACAATGATAATAGCCAGGAATATACCAATGATAGGCATAATATGGCTCAAAATATTACCCAAGGATAAAAGTCCGCCGGCAAGTCCCGTCAGATTCCCGCCTAAAGAGGCATAAACGTCATCAAAAATAGGTAAAACTCGGGTTAACAAAACCAGGATTACAATCAACATCACCAAAAGCAAAATGGCAGGATAAGTAAGAGCATTGTGCAGCTGGCGTTTTCTTTTCTCTTGATCCTCATAATAATGACTAAGGGCGAAAAGCGTTTCTTCAGTTCGTCCAACGCGCTCACCTACTTCTATGAGGCTTACAACATGGGAAGGAAAACAAGCTGCTGTGTCTAATGCCTCAGCAAGAAAGGCACCATCCTCCAGTTTATGTGCCATGTCGAGAAAGATGTTTTGATGCAAAGTGTCTTGTTCCTCTTCTGCTAGTAAAAAAAGACCGTCACTCAACCTGACACCAGCTTGTAGTAGTAGTGCTAGTTGAAGGCAAAAATCTGCAATTTCCATATTGTTTAGAAAAGTTGTTTTCATGGGGTTGCAATTCCTTTTTTAATAAATGTATTTCTCGGTATAATTAGTACCATCTCCTATAAAGTCCATAATAGTAGAAGCTTTGTCTCCAGTGGAAGCAAAAGTGGGGTCCATTCGCTGCCATGTAGTGCCGTTAAAAAAGACAGCACCATCTACCCAACCGGTTTCTTCTGACCATACACTAATCCAAGCATGATATACAGAACCCGCATATCCTACGATAAGCTTACATGGAATACTTTGAGAACGAAGCATACCCGTCATCAAAGAGGCATAGTCGAAGCAAATTCCCTTTCCGGTAGTGAGTACATTATCTAAATCTGGAAGATAACCGCTTTGTACAGTTGCTGCTTTTTCTGAATCGTAGGAGATATTATTTACAACATAATTATATACGGCTTCTACTTTATCCAGAAGGTTTGTATGTTCTTTAGTCAAAGTAGTTGCAGTAGAAATGGTTAAAATCGCATTTTCATAGTTGACATATTGATTTGGATAAAGGAATGGTGCAAATTCATTCTTGAGTGTAACACTATTGCTAGATGATAAAACAAGAGCATATCGAGTGCCGGATATGTTTTCGAAAATTTTAATCTGATAGTCACCAGTTCCATCTGAAAGTGGGAAAACGGTCCATTCGCCTGCGGTAATATTATATGTATAGGTAGTAGTAGGACCTAGAACCTGCGCTTTTAATCTGTTTTGGGTGGAACCAGTATATTGAAGCATCACATATCCTTCTGTAGCATTGGAATAATCTATAATGGCAAAGTCATTGGCGGTTGTCAAAGTACCGGAAGCTTCAGGGCGAAGGAAGGTAGGTATAGCAGGTGCTAAAGAAGTCTGTAAAGTAGTAGCTTCTTGATGAATAATAGTTTCATCTATAGTTGCTTGGTCGATGTAGGCGTTCGTGAGAGTGGTTTCTGTAGTGGATGAGGCACTAGATTTTCCACATCCCGTCAGCATCAGAAGTATTAACAGAACGATAGTAAAAAAATTTTTATACATATTTTCGGGCTCCTTAAAAAGGATGCTAAGTTACCTTTTTTACTAAAATTATAACATGGAGGCATATATTCGTCAACAAGATAGGGTCCTTGAGTTTCCGCAGTTTTATCCGCAAGTCCATGAAAATACTTTATTGTTTATAAACAACTTTCAAAAATGCCCAAAATGGGAGTATCCCAAAGATGATAAACCGGCATTACTTGCTCTGCTCGGATCTCACACTGACCTTGATGAAATTGTTCCGGTTACTTCCAGCAACCATTTTTATGCATCAACGGGCAGAACTCGTAAATACCCTTTATAAGCTTTGCTCTAGGCTCTTATCATCCAGCGCTTCTTCTCCGTTCCCACGGACCAGCTCCTGCACACTTTTCTTCACTACTCCCAACCCTTGCGGGAGTTCTGTGGCTTTACTAAGGTTCCCGACGCCTCTTAGATCACACTCTTCAAACAGGATTTCATTGAGAATCTATAAACAGTTTTTGATAACCTTGTGGATCTTACGGAACCAATCTGTCAGGCCATTGATTCTGCTAAAGCTGATATGACCATTTTTGAATCCTCCGGTAGTAAATAAAAACTGTGACAAAATGCCTTGCTAATGCCTATAAGTAATGAGGAGATATTTTTGAAACCTCAAAATATAGGCAAAGCGAGGTGTTTTTATGTCTAAAAGACCTAAATTAGAAGAACTGAATGTACGGGACGATTTTCTGCTAAATGCAATCGCCAATGACCCGGATGTGGGAGAACCCTTCTTTCGAGAGGTGTTATCCATTCTCTTGGAGCGGGAGATTGGCGAGATTCAGGTCAAAGCCCAGTCCGTCATTCCGGGGGATTCACCGGAGTTAAGGGGCATCCGCCTGGATGTGGAAATTTACGAGGCAGATGATTCCCCGGCTAAATGTAGAATTTATAACATGGAGTCCCAGAGCTACCGGGAGGAAAGCTTACAAAAGAGAAGCCGCTATTACCAGGCCAAGAAAGACAGTAAAGGCCTGAAAACCGGTGAAAAAAGGTGGTCCAAACTGCCGGATTTGTACATGATCATGATAACAACCTTTGATCCCTTTGGGAAGGACAGCATGGTGTACACCTTTAAAAATACTTGTGAGGAATTTCCAGACTTGGCGTACGGAGACGGGCTGAAATTCATCTATTTCAACATAATCGGAAAAAAGCATGCTGCCCAGGCTAAAAAAGAATTGCTTACATACTTAAATCATAGTAGAATAGAAAGTGTAACAAGTAATCAGGTTGCACATATACATGATTATGTAAGGCATGTAAAGCAATCAGCGGAAGTGAGGGAACGCTATATGACGATTGGTGAGATGATGGATATGAGCAAGGAAGAAGGACGATCAGAGGGCCGTGCAGAGGGACGAGCAGAAGGACAGCGACTTGGCCGTAAAAACCTCATACTGGGAGTGCTCAGTGAATTAGGACCTGTTCCGAAGGAACTGCAAGCCCGATTGGATACAGAGGATGAAGAAACCTTGATTCGGTGGAATAAGCTTGCCGCCAGGGCGGAGAGTATGGAAGAGTTCTTGAACCAGATTTAAGCTGGGCGCAGTCTCAAATCTCTTAGAGACATCCCCTTGACGTATGGGTTGGTAATGACGTATACTATTTTTAGTGGAAAGTACTGAATTTCCACAATATGTAAAAGGTTAGGTGAGCATTATGTACATGAATGATTACAAACGTTGGCTGGCAGCAGACTTGGAGGATGCAGCTTTAAAGGCTGAACTGGATGAGATTGCCGGCAATGAAGAAGAGATAAAAGATCGTTTTGCGGTTTCTTTAGCATTTGGTACTGCAGGTTTGCGTGGCGTATTGGGTGCCGGTACAAACCGCATGAATATTTACGTGGTTCGTCAGGCTACTCAGGGACTTGCAAATTGGGTAAAGACACAAGGGGGTAATCAGCTGGTAGCTATCAGCTATGACAGCCGTATTAACAGTGATGTTTTTGCCAAGACAGCTGCTTGTGTATTGGCGGCAAATGGCATTAAAGTTCGTATTTACGATGCGCTGATGCCTGTTCCGGCACTGAGCTTTGCTACACGCTTCTATGAGGCAAATGCAGGTATTATGGTGACTGCATCTCACAATCCGGCCAAGTATAATGGTTATAAGGCTTATGGTCCGGATGGCTGTCAGATGACTGATGAAGCTGCAGGGATTGTATACGCAGAGATTCAGAAGACAGACATACTGACTGGGGCTAAGTTGATGAGCTTTGAAGAAGGGATGGCAGCAGGGCTGATCGAATATGTAGGAGATGACTGTAAGGAGGCCCTTTACGAAGCCATTGAAGCGCGCAGCGTTCGTCCGGGACTTTGCAAGACTGCAGGTTTAAAGCTTGTGTATTCTCCGTTAAATGGTTCCGGTTTGGTTCCGGTTATGCGTATTTTAAAAGATATAGGTATTGAGGATGTTACCATTGTTCCGCAGCAGCAGTACCCGGATGGTAATTTCCCGACTTGTCCGTATCCAAATCCTGAGATTTTTGAAGCCCTTCGTTTAGGCTTGGAATTGGCCCAGAAGGAAGATGCTGACTTAATGTTGGCCACAGATCCTGATGCAGACCGCGTTGGTATTGCCATTAAGTGTCCGGATGGTACATACCAGCTGGTTACCGGCAATGAAGTGGGTGCATTGTTGTTGGATTATATTTGCGCCGGCCGTATTGAGAACGGCACTATGCCGGTTAACCCGGTTGCTGTCAAGTCTATAGTATCTACTCCTTTGGCAGATGCTGTGGCAGCACATTATGGTGTGGAGATGCGAAGCGTACTTACCGGTTTCAAGTGGATTGGAGACCAGATTGCCGGTTTAGAGGCTGCCGGTGAGGTTGAACGTTTTATTTTTGGTTTTGAAGAAAGTTACGGTTATCTGGCAGGTTCCTATGTGCGTGATAAAGATGCCGTTATCGGTTCTATGCTTATTTGCGAAATGGCTGCATATTACCGCAGTATCGGTTCTTCTATCAAGCAGCGTTTAGAAGAGATCTATGCACAGTACGGCCGCTATTTGAATAAGGTGGACAGCTTTGAATTCCCTGGTCTTTCCGGTATGGACAAGATGGCAGGCATTATGAATGAACTTCGTACCAATCCGCCAAAGGAAATCGGCGGCTATGCAGTGACAAAGGTTACCGATTACAAGAAGCCTGAAGAAACCGGTCTTCCGGCATCTAATGTATTGATCTATGCTTTGGAAGGTGGTGCAAGCGTAGTAGTTCGTCCTTCCGGTACAGAGCCAAAGATCAAAGCATACTATACCACCCTTGGTAAGGATCTTGGGGCAGCAGAAGCACAGAAGGAAGTGCTTGCTCAGGCATTAAAGCCGATATTTAAATAGGATTGACGCAGCCTATTATTTGAAAACTATCAGAGAAAAGAGGGTATTTGTATGAATTATAATGATGTGTTAAAAGAGGCACGTACCTGTATAGGAGCCTACTGCAAGGCATGTCCTGTATGTAATGGCGTGGCCTGCCGTAATCAGATTCCGGGGCCTGGAGCCAAAGGTGTGGGAGATACCGCTATCCGCAATTATCAAAAGTGGCAGGAAATCCGTGTAAATATGGATACCCTTTGTGAAAATAAGCCGGTAGATACATCTTTGCAATTATTTGGTCAGACCTTTAAATATCCTTTTTTTGCGGGACCGGTTGGTGCTCTGAACCTGCATTATAGTGATAAGTTTGATGATATGACATACAATAATCTGTTGGTAGATTCCTGTGCGAAGGCCGGTATTGCAGCATTCACCGGTGATGGCACCAATCCAAAGATTGTAGAGGCAGCTGCTGCCGCCATTACTGCAGCCGGTGGAATGGGCGTTCCTACCATTAAACCATGGAATCTGGACATTATCCGGGAGAAGATGGAATTGGTAAAGGCAGCGGGTGCATTTGCTGTGGCCATGGATGTGGATGCAGCGGGTCTTCCTTTTCTCAAGAATATGACACCGCCTGCAGGCAGTAAGACTGTAGAGGAATTACGGGCTATTGCGGACATGGCCGGTGTGCCGTTTATTGTAAAAGGTATTATGACCCCTAAGGCTGCCCTGAAGGCCGGGGAAGCCGGTGCAGCGGGTATTGTAGTCTCCAACCATGGCGGTCGTGTATTAGACCAGTGTCCAAGTACTGCTGAGGTCTTAGAGGATATTGTTGCAGCAGTGGATGGCACCATGAAAATTTTGGTAGATGGAGGCATCCGCAGTGGTGTAGATGTATTTAAGGCTTTGGCTTTGGGTGCTGACGGCGTGATCATTGCCCGTCCATTTGTCACTGCGATTTATGGTGGCGGCGCAGAAGGCGTACAGTGCTATGTGGACAAGATTGGCAGTGAACTGGCAGATACTATGGCAATGTGCGGAGCTTTCAGCCTCAAGGACATTCAGAAGGACATGATCTGGAGTAGATAAGGACAATTGCTGTTACAATTATTATAATTATGGCCAATTGTATCGATTATTCTCAAAAAATTATTGCAATTTATCCGGAAAAACGTTATTATATATGTACCAATACATATTCGAAAGAAGAGGTAATCACTATGAGCGCACTTAAGAAATATTTTCCACATGCTTTTAAGGCAAATGATATTATGGCACTCATTATTGCATTAGTAATTTATGCTGTAATCGGTGCTGTAGGCGGTTTGATATTGGGATTTTTGGCTATCATTCCGATTCTCGGTATTATTTTCAGCATAATCGGCTGGTTGGTTGAAGTGTACGTATTTGTCGGCATTGTGCTGTCCATTCTTGTATTTTTAAAGATTGTTTAATCCTTGGAATAGGAAAGACGATATTACACTGATTGGGTGTAAGTAGAAAGAGAACGTGGCTGTATGATATGTTCTTGTCAATTTGACAGGTGTATATCAAAAAGTCCCGTTCTCTTTTTGGATTCCTTGGGTTTTCTTGAAAAACGACATTGTATTTATAATTTCACTAACCCCGGTCAAAAGATGTTAAAGTCAAAAGATGCCTGACAGATTGCTGCGTGTAAATTTTAAATGACAAATGAGATGAGATAGTGTATAATAAAAAAAATTATTATTAAGGAGGAGATATTATGGGATTTTTGACCGGCAAAACGGCTATTATTACCGGTGCAGGACGTGCTGTTTTAAGTGACGGCAGATGTGGTTCTATCGGTTATGGTATTGCAACAGCATATGCAAAGGAAGGAGCCAATCTGGTAATCACCGGACGTAATGTAACAAAATTAGAAGAGGCGAAAGAAGAATTAGAGCGTCTTTATGGTATAAAGGTACTGATTGTTCAGGCGGATGTAAATGCAGGTGCAGACAATCTTTCTATTGTTCAGCAGGTAGTGGATAAGACGATGGAGACTTTTGGCAGAATCGATGTATTGATCAATAATGCACAGGCATCTGCTTCCGGTGTTACATTAGCAGAACATACTACGGAGCAGTTTGATCTGGCTATGTACTCAGGCGTATATGCGGCATTCTATTATATGAAGGCGTGCTATCCGTATCTTGCAAAGACAAAAGGTGCTGTCATTAATTTTGCATCCGGTGCAGGATTATTCGGTAATTACGGCCAGTGTGCATATGCAGCAGCTAAGGAAGGTATCCGTGGCCTGACTCGTGTAGCAGCAACAGAGTGGGCTAGGGATGGTATCAATGTCAACGTTATCTGTCCGTTAGCATGGACCGCTCAGTTAGAACAGTTTGAGAAGGCTTATCCGGAAGCATTTAAGGCTAATGTCCATATGCCTCCAGCAGGTCATTTCGGCGATGCTGAGATGGAAATCGGCCGTGTGTGCGTTCAGCTTGCACATCCTGACTTTAAGTATATGACCGGTGAGACCTTAACCTTAGAAGGCGGTATGGGTCTGAGACCATAATGAAGTAGTTATACCGAGAGACGAAGTCCAACCTGAGGCCTTGTTGGGTCTGGGGTTGGATTTGTTGTTATATAGAGGATTTAGAAAAGGGGACTATGGATGAATTCTGTAAATGAAGTACATGTATCGGTGCGCAGTCTGGTAGAGTTTTTATATCGCGGCGGAGACCTGGATAATCGCAGCAGGATAAATCCTGAGCTTGCTATGAGCGAAGGGAATCGCATTCACAGAATGCTTCAGAAAAAAGGTGGTGCCGGATATCATGCAGAAGTGGGACTTGCCTGGAGGTATGCTACCGGCAGGTATGATATTTGTATTGAGGGCAGGGCAGATGGTATTATGGAGGATTATGTGCCCGAAGAGGTGCGAGAGCTGGAAGAGCAGCTGCCTTTGTTTTCTGCGGAGTATGGCCTTGTGACTGCACCGGAGCCTATGACTTATATTGATGAGATCAAATCCACCTATCAAAAACTAAGTCGCATTAAAGAGCCTTATCAGGTACATCTGGCTCAGGCCAAGTGTTATGCTTATATTGTGTCTCAGGAAGATGGTCTGGAGAAAATAGGTGTCAGGGTGACCTATTGTAATATAAAAGACAGGGATCTGAAATATTTTCATCAGGTATATACCAGGGAGGAATTGGAGCAATGGTTTGAAGATTCCATGCAGGCATGTCAGAAGTGGCTGGATTATAGTTATGACTGGAAGCTTGAGAAGATCCCGTCCATTTATGAATTGCAGTTCCCCTTTGCATATAGACAGGGACAGAAGGAATTGGCTTCTTATGTGTATCAGACGATATATCATGGCAGAAAGTTGTTTCTGGAGGCCCCTACAGGCGTTGGAAAGACCCTTTCCACGGTGTTTCCGGCTATTAAGGCAGTGGGACAGGGGTATGGTGAAAAAGTCTTTTATTTGACCGCTAAGACCATTACAAGGACGGTTGCGGAGGAGGCTTTTGGACTGCTGCGTACAAAAGGCCTAAAATGCAAGGACCTGGTGCTCACTGCAAAGGAGAAGATGTGTGCCAATGAAACCTGTGATTGTAATCCTGTGGCCTGTCCTTTTGCCAAGGGCCATTTTGACAGGGTCAATGAATGTCTGTATGATTTGATCACCCAGGAAGAGCACTTTGGCAGAGAGGTGATGGAGCAATATGCCTTACGGTATCAGGTCTGTCCTTACGAGCTGAGTCTGGATGTGAGTCTGTTTGCCGATGCGGTTATTTGTGATTACAATTATGTTTTTGACCCTCATGTGTATTTGAGGAGATATTTTAGCGGAGACAATGCAGGTAAATATATTTTCCTGATTGATGAGACCCACAATCTACTGGACCGGGGCAGGGAGATGTACAGTGCGGCTTTGGTGAAAGAAGAGGTGCTGGAGTTAAAGCGTCTGGTGAAGGATCATGACGAAGAAATGGCCCGGCTTTTGGAAAAGTTAAATAAGACCCTTTTAACACTGAAAAAACAAAGCTATGGTATGACGGTGTTTGAGGATGTGGAGGAAGTCTATCAGGCGGCAGAGAAGTTAAAAGAGCACATTGATATTTATATCAATAATCATAACGACAGTCCGTTTATGGACGAAATCATGGATTTTTACTTTGATTTAGCCCACTTTATCATGATTTATGAATTGTTAGATGATAAATATGTTGTTTATGGACATATGATGGAAAATGGCAATTATTTACTGAAGCTATTAAATGTAGATCCTTCTTCCAATCTGAAAAAAGGAATGAGTCAGGCCAGAAGCAGTGTCCTGTTTTCTGCCACCCTTTTGCCTATTCAATATTATAAGGAGCTCTTAGGCGGTGAGAAGGAGGACTATGAGGTTTATGCCCATTCCGTTTTTTCGCCGGAAAACCGTGGCGTATTTATTGCCAAAGACGTCACCAGTAAATACACCAGGCGTGGACCAAGAGAGTATGAGCGCATTGCTTTTTATCTCCATGAGATGGTCAGGGCCAAGGCAGGAAATTATCTGGCATTTTTCCCTTCTTATATATTTATGGAAGAAGTATATCAGACCTATGTACAGCTATATCCCGAGGAACAGGTTGACTATTTGCTTCAAAGAGAGGATATGACAGAGGAAGACCGAGAGGGCTTTTTGGATGCTTTCCGGGAGGAAAATGATCGTACTATCCTGGGCTTTTGTGTGTTGGGAGGTATTTTCTCTGAAGGGATAGATTTAAAGTATGACAGCCTTATTGGGGCGGCCATTGTAGGTACCGGTCTGCCTCAGGTGGGGCAGGAGCGGGAGCTTTTAAAGTCTTATTTTGATGCTCAGGGTGATGGTTTTGATTATGCCTATCGATTTCCGGGGATGAATAAAGTGCTGCAGGCTGCAGGCAGGGTGATCCGTACCGTGGAAGACAGAGGAGTGGTGCTTTTGTTGGATGAACGTTTTCTGCAGAGTACCTATCGTACCTTGTATCCGAGAGAGTGGGAGCATATAGAAGTGGTGGAGCAGGAGAACGTTGCAGGAAAACTTGCAGAATTCTGGGCAGGAAATTAATTGGCAAAAGCTTTTGACCACAAATTATTCACAATAGAATATCAAGCGCTAAACATATGGCAAATTGTCATATCTGATAAATGTTGTAGGCAAATTGTCTCAGACGGTAAATCGTTCATTGACAAATCGTGATTTTATGTTATGATAGTCAGTAACTACATATAGGAGGAGAGTATTATGTATACAATGGAAGAATTAAGAAGTGTTGACCCTGAAATTGCTCAGTGCATTGATGTAGAAGCAGAGCGTCAGAACAGCCATATTGAGTTGATCGCTTCTGAAAACTGGGTGAGTCACGCTGTTATGGCTGCCATGGGCAGTATTTTGACTAACAAATATGCGGAAGGTTATCCGGGTAAGCGTTATTACGGCGGATGTGTCAATGTAGATGTAGTAGAGCAGTTGGCTATTGACAGAGCTAAGGAATTATTTGGCTGTGATTATGTGAATGTACAGCCTCATTCCGGTGCGCAGGCTAACATGGCAGTACAGTTTGCTATCTTGACACCGGGAGATACTGTTATGGGTATGAATCTGGATCACGGCGGTCATTTGACACACGGAAGTCCGGTTAATTTCTCCGGTAAGTATTTTAATATTGTTCCTTATGGCGTAAATGATGATGGCTTTATTGATTATGATAAGGTGCGTGACATTGCCCTGGAATGTAAACCAAAGATGATTATTGCAGGTGCCAGCGCTTATGCAAGAGCCATTGATTTTAAGAAATTCAGAGAGATTGCAGATGAAGTAGGTGCAGTATTGATGGTGGATATGGCCCATATTGCAGGTCTGGTAGCAGCAGGTTTACATGAGAGTCCGATTCCTTACGCAGATGTGGTGACCACTACCACACACAAGACACTGCGTGGCCCTAGAGGCGGTATGATCCTTTGCAATCAGGCTGCAGCTGATAAGTACAATTTTAATAAGGCTATTTTCCCTGGTACTCAGGGCGGGCCGTTAGAGCATGTGATTGCTGCTAAGGCAGTTTGCTTCAAGGAAGCTCTTTCTGATGATTTCAAGGCTTACCAGCAGCAGATTGTGGACAATGCCCAGGCACTTTGTAAGGGACTGATGAATCGTGGTATTAAGATTGTTTCCGGCGGTACAGACAATCACTTGATGTTAGTGGATTTGACACCGTTCGACCTGACAGGTAAGGCTGTTGAGAAGCTTATGGACGAAGCACATATTACCTGCAATAAGAACACCATTCCTAATGATCCAAAGTCTCCTTTCGTTACCAGTGGTATCCGTTTGGGGACACCGGCCGTTACCAGCCGTGGTATGAAGACAGAGGATATGGAGCAGATTGCAGAGGCCATCTCTATTGTGATCAAAGAAGGAGAAGCAGGTGTGGCACAGGCCAGAGCCATTGTAGATGCATTGGTGAAGAAATATCCATTACAGTAAATAATTTATTGTATAACAAAGCGGAACAAGTCCCTCAATCTTCGAGGGACTTGTTCCGCTTTGTGTGCGAATGCGTAGCACTCCTATATACCTAATCAGGCGATAAAAATCAAATACATTAGGGGAATGGTGATGACGGAAATGGTGTGTGAAATTATGGACATGGAAGCACCGGTTTTCACATCACCGCCATAGGCTGCCGGGTACACTACTGTATTTAATCCCAAAGGTGTGGCAAATGCAATCAAGGCCAATAACATGATTTCCTGGCTGGTACCCAGAAAACGAAGAGCCAAAAGCATGACAGCAGGGATTACGATCAAACGAAGCAGGCTGGCTACATATACTTTCTTGTAGGTCAATAGCTCTTTTAAATCATATCCGCCGATTACTACGCCTGCTAACAGCATGGCAACCGGACCCATACATTTGGAAGCATCGGACATAACATTGACCATAAAGACCGGCAAATGCTCTTTGACCTGCAATAGTCCTGCCAATAAACCTACAAACAAGGCGATAATAGGAGGAGTGGAAAGGCGTTTTAACACACCTTTAAGTACATTCTTGGAGGTTTTCTCTGTGGGAATGAGAATAAAAAGACCCCAACTGTAGCATGCAAAAGAAAGGCAGAGCGTAAACAAGGAATATTTAAAAAACATTTCACTGCCCCATACGCCCAGTACAATAAAGTTACCCATAAAGCAAAAGTTACCGAATGTCATGGCATATTTGTAAATATTTCTTTGGTATGCCAGAGCCTCATTGTCTGCCTTTCATATAAAAAGTCTGGACAGGGGATAAGCAAGGGCAATGGAACTTACAATTAAAATAAAGCCGTAAATGATCAAAATAGAATTGGCCTTCAGGGAACTTACGGTACAGTTGTTCATCCGATTGTAAAGAACCAGACAAGGAACGAAGACATAGGTCTCAAGCCTTGACATAGTCAGATGAGAAGTGCCGGATAAAATATTTTTTTTGCGCAGGATATAGCCCAGTATGATAAAAAGGAACATAGTGAGCATTTGGGTTAAGGTAAGATTAAAAATTTCCATAATATTTTCCTCGTAAGTGATTTGCTACAAAACATTATATAATCTGCTTTGGGAATGAAAATGGAGAAAAAAGAACAATATGGATTTTTTAGAACAGTTATTGCTTTTACGATAGGTATTTGTTATACTGATAAAGGTGATTATGATGTTAAATAATATGGAAAAAATAACAATATTAAATGCATATTCCGGAATTTCTGTCATAAAGCAGTTTCACAACAACAGACCCAGTCATGCTCTTATTTTTAAGATAGATGGGGAAAGTCTGTATTCTTTTGAAGATAAAGTAATCCAGCTATCGGCGAGAGAAGTGCTTTTTATTCCAAAGGGTGCCACTTATCTGGTGCGTAGTATATGTCAGGAAGAGGGGCACTATGCTTTGATAAATTTTCAGGCAGAGATTGCTCATGCGGCCCCAAGAAAATATCGGCTCCATAATTTTGAGGACGCATTGTTTACCTGCAGGAAGCTGATTAAAACCCAGATTTTTCAAAAAAACTCCAGTCATTATGAGGCACTTTCTCTTTTTTACAAAATATTGGCCCAGATATCACTGGATGAGGAGAAGGAGTACTGCAGCGCAGAAAAAAGAAAAATTATTATGCCGGCTATCAGATATCTGGAAGAGCATATTTTTGACAGCGACCTGAAAACGGACATACTGCATGAGCTTTGCGGTGTGTCAGATACTTATTTTCGCAAAATATTTATCTCGGATTTTGGGATTTCGCCCAAGCAATATATTATGAAGAAAAGACTGGATCATGCCAGAAATATGTTGGAAAGCGGTGATTTTGTTTATGTATATGAAGTGGCTGAAGCTGTAGGCTATACAGACCCTCTATATTTCAGCAAGCTGTTCAAAAAATATTACGGGGTGAATCCTTCCAGCCGCTATGAGAATATTTCTGATTGAGACTCGCCGCCAAGGCATACAATAAAAAGTGGGAGGGTGGTATGAACTACAAAGAGACTTTGGAATACATACAATTATTAAAATGCTATGGTTCTGCCAGGGATCTTGACAATATCCGCCGTCTTTGTGACAGGCTTGGACATCCTGAGGAGAGTTGCAAGTTTATTCATATAGCAGGAACCAATGGTGATGGTTCTGTATCAGCCTATGTTGCTTATATTACGATGGCAGCAGGATATAAGGTGGGACGGTATGAATCTTCTGCCATCAACGATTATAGGGAGCGGTTTCAGATTGGTACACGAATGATTACCCAAAAGGATTTATGCGTATATGTAGAACGGCTCAAAGCAGCATGTGAAGGATTGGTGGCAGAAGGTTATCCACATCCTACGGCTTTCGAGGCGGAGACAGCACTGAGCTATCTGTATTTTGCAGAAAAGGGTTGTGACTATGTAGTATTGGAGGACGACATTGTGAAGCCTAGGACCCTGTATATCGACTGCAAATTTGCAGGTGCTACGCAGGTGAAAGGACTAAAGTATGGGCTCACTACTCAGCAATTTTCTTACAAAGACTTGCCTAAGGTGAAAATTCATATAGCAGGCACTCATCAGATTGCCAATGCGGTATTGGCGCTGGAGGTTGTACTACAATTACGTCATGCAGGCCTGGAAATATCAGATAAAGCAATTTATCAAGGCCTGGAGAATACTGCATTGCCCGGCAGGCTGGAGATATTGGGGAAGAAACCTTTGTTTATCATAGATGGCACCCGGAATGAAGAGGAAGCCGCCCAACTGGCAGCATCCATAGAAACTTATTTTCCGGGAAAGCGGCTGATTTATATTATGGGTGTTTTAAAACACACAGATTACGAGAAGATGCTGACTCTGACGGCAAAGTATGCAGAGCATATATTAACCATTACACCCCCGGACAATCCGGAAGGGCTCAATGCTTTTGAACTGGCTGTGGCTGCCGGCGAGTACCATCCTCGGGTTACCAATCTCAGCAGTCTGGAGGAAGCGGTAGAGGTGTCACATTTATTGGTGGATAAGGACACGGTGATTTTGTGTTTCGGGGAATTATCTTATTTGGGGGCTATGAAGAAGGTTTTTGCGAACACCTACCGAAGTAAATAGGCGTTTGCGAAACTCTGTAGCTGCCGGCCGGAGCAATATATGTTCTGCTTCAGGGACGCTCCCGCTCCGTGAAACTCTGCAGCAGTACTAAGCTCAAGTGCGGCTTTCAGCCTTCTTTCGCTAAGGACTGGCGAGTTTCAAGGCCCTTCAGTCGGAACATATATTGCTCTGACCAGCAGACATCAAGTTTTGCAAGCGACTAGTACAACGATAAAGGAAAGGTGAACAAAGTGGCAGGAATGAAAAAAGCACGGAAAGCAGAAATAGAAATATATGATGACGACGCCATTGTATTGGACAATGTGACGAAAGCATATCAGGTTTCTAATGTACTTAAGGGGATTTCTTTACGCATCAAAAAAGGGGAATTTGTATTTGTGGTAGGTGACAGCGGTTCAGGTAAGTCAACCTTGATCAAGCTGTTATTGAGGGAGTTAACTTCTACTACCGGTACCGTATATGTATTAGGCCAAAATTTAAATAAAATCAAACGCAGAAAGGTTCCTGCCCTGCGCAGAAAGCTGGGTGTGGTATTCCAGGATTTCCGTTTATTAAAAAGCATGAACGTATATGAAAATGTGGCATTTGCCCAGCATATCATACAAGTGCCTACCTCTCAGGTAAAGAGAAATGTACCGGCAGTGCTGCAAAAGGTAGGACTGGCCGGTAAATATAAGGCCAAACCAAGACAGCTTTCCGGCGGTGAGCAGCAGAGAGTAGCTTTGGCACGTGCACTGGTGAATAAGCCGGAGATTTTGCTTTGCGATGAGCCTACCGGTAATCTGGATCCCAAGAACAGTTGGGAGATCATGAGGCTTTTAGAGGAATTTAATGAGGAAGGTACGACGGTAGTTGTTGTAACACATAACCGAGAGATAGTAGACAGTATGCAGAAGCGTGTTATTACAATGCACAAGGGTGCTATTCAGAGCGACGAAGAGATGGGTGGTTACATTTATGAGGATTAGTACATTAAAATACACATTTAAAGAGGGGTTTAAAGGTCTGTTTCGAAATAAATGGTATACTTTGGCCTCTATTGCAACTATCAGTGCATGTCTGTTTTTGCTGGGTATTTTTGTGGCAATTTTGATGAACTTCCAGCATGTAGTGGAGAATGTGCAGAAGGGAGTTGCGGTTACAACCTTTTTTGTAGAAGGTACTACGGAAGAGCAGATTCTTTCTTTTAAAGAGCAGATCGAGGTGCGTCCGGAGGTGGATCACATTGTTTATATTTCTGCAGAGCAGGCATGGGCAGATATGGTGGAGTATATGAATTTAGGGGAGTATTTGGACGGATTTACCGAAAATCCTCTGCATAAAAGTGCCAATCTTGAAATTTATATTAACGATACGTCCAAGCAGGCAGACCTGGTGACCTATCTGGAGTCCTGCAGTATTATCAGACGCATCAACAAGTCTGAATTGGCTGCGACTACATTGACAGGAATTGATTCTCTGGTAGGTGTAGCCAGCATTGGCATTATCGGTATTTTATTATTAGTATCAGTTTTCCTGATCAACAATACGGTTACCATTGGTATTTCTATCCGCAAGGAAGAAATCAATATTATGAAATATATCGGTGCTACAGATTTTTTTGTCAGATTTCCGTTTATTATTGAAGGCGTGATTATCGGCTTGTTGGGGGCAGCACTGCCGCTGGGACTGATTTACCTGTTGTATAACCAGGTGCTTGGTGCGGTTGTGGCTTACTTCCCGTCACTCAGTTCATTGCTGGGCTTTTTGGATGTGACAGAGGTCTTCCGATACTTGCTTCCTTTGTGTCTGGGTATCGGTATCGGGATTGGTTTCTTCGGCAGTTATGGAACTTGCAGAAAGCATTTGAAGGTATAAAGGATTATGGGGTTTGACAAAATACAAAGAGTCTGCCCGGCTGTCCTGATGATAGTGTTGATTTTGGTGCTTGGCTGGATGTTCGAAGACCAGGAGCGGATATATGCCACCACTCTTTCTGATATTACTTCTGACAGTATTGCAGCTAAGAGGGAAGAAATCCAAAATGCAGCAAAGGAACAGACCAACATCAAAGATTCTATTTCCGACATGGAACAGATAATCGGAGATTTGAAGACTAAGAAGGCGGACTTAAATAAATATATCAGCAGTCTTGACAGTACCATGGCGGATATTCAGGACAATATCGATACCTATGAGGCAATGATTGCTGAAAAGGAAACAGAGCTTGCGCGAAAAGAAGCAGAGCTTGCTGCGGCTGAAGAACAGGAAGAAGCCCAGTATGATATTATGCAGCGCCGCATACAATATTTGTATGAGTGCGGTGATATGAATTATCTGGAGGCAATTCTCAGTGCAGACAGCTTTGCAGATATGCTCAATCGTGCAGAGTACATTGAAGAGATAGCCGCGTATGACAATCAGATGCTGCATGAGTATATGCTGCAGCGAGAGTACATTCAGCTGTGCAAGGAGAGTGTGGAGCAGGAAAGAGTTACCTTAGATGAAAGTAAGGCAGCTTTAGAGACAGAAAAGGATAATCTGGAGATTGTACGAGCACAGAAGGAAAGTGATATGGCTGTATATGAACATGATATTTCACTGACCCAGGCTCAGATAAAAGAATTAGAGGAAGAACTGGAATTTCAGACTGAGCTGATATCTCAGCTGGAAGGGGAAATCACCGAAGAACAAAAACAAATCTTAGCAGAAAAAGGTATTGTTCTGGAATATGACGGCGGAGCATTTCATTGGCCGGCGCCAAGTTACACAGTCGTTACTTCTGATTTTGGATGGAGAACAGACCCTATTAACGGTAGTCGGGCATATCACAATGGTGTAGATATGGCGGCAGCCAAAGGTACGCCTATCGTGGCCGCATACGACGGCATTGTGACAGATGCAGGCTATAACTGGTCTATGGGGAATTATGTTTTTATAGACCATGGTACCGGGTTATATACGATTTACATGCATGCCTCCGAGCTGTATGTGTCAAAGAATGATATTGTGGCAGGCGGAGAACAGATTGCTGCAATAGGAAGCACAGGACGTTCTACGGGACCACATTTGCATTTTAGCGTGCGGTTAAATGGTGTGTATGTCAGCCCATGGGACTATTTGAACAAGTAGCATGAAAAGAGGTGCAGGTTGGAATTGGAAAGAGAAAAGAAATCAGGGATTGGTTTTATAGGGGGGCTTTTGACCGGTGTGATAGTAACTTCACTGGTAGTGATAGTGGGCTATTTCGTGGGCATAGGATCGAAGGACGGAGATATGTCCCAGCTGTATCCTGATGTTAGCACAACAGTAAGTGGTGGTAATGAGGATGGGATTATTAACGCAGAGTTTTTGCAGAAAATCGGTACCTTGGAGAGCTTGATTGACAAGATTTATTACCTGGATGAGGTTAGCGCAGAAGATCTGAGAGAAGGTGCTTACGAAGGCATTGTATATGCACTGGGAGATATATATTCTGTTTATTACACTCCGAAGGAAGCGGAGGAGATTTTTCAGGAGTCAGAGGGTATTTACTATGGTATTGGCGCCTATGTGCAGATGGATGAGGTTACAGGTTATGTAAAGATTACCGGTACCATCAAAAACACTCCGGCAGAGGAAGCGGGACTTATGGAAGGCGATATTCTGTACATGGTGGATGGTGAGGACATGGCCGGAATGGATACCACACAGGTAGTGCTTCGCATTAAAGGAGAGGAAGGCACCAAGGTGCACTTGACTGTAGTACGAGATGGCGAATATGTGGAAGTGGATGTGGAGCGACGCAAAATCGAATCTCCTACTGTAGAGTACCAAATGCTGGATGACCGCATGGGATACATTCAGCTTATGGAATTTGATGATGTGACAGTCAATCAGTTTGCGTCAGCTTTGGATGGGCTGAAGGCGGAGCAGGCAGAGGGATTTGTACTTGATCTAAGAGGCAATCCGGGCGGCAATCTGGATTCTGTTGTGGCTATTGCAGATATGCTTTTGGATGAAGGACTGATTCTTTATACAGAGGATAAGTATGGCAAGGGAGAGGAATACCGTTCTAAGGAAGGTAAAGAATTGGATTTGCCTATAGTTGTGCTGGTGGATGGAAATTCAGCCAGTGCCTCCGAAGTGCTCAGCGGAGCTTTAAAAGACCATGGTGAGGCTACTTTGGTGGGTACTACTACCTTTGGAAAGGGCTTGGTGCAGACTATTCGTTCGCTGAGAGATGGTTCTGCCGTAAAGTTGACTATGAGTGCATACTTTACTCCTTCAGGTGCCAATATTCATGGTACAGGTATTGTACCGGATGTGGTAGTGGAATTTGACGGAGAGGCATACAAGGCGGATGGATATGACAATCAGCTTGAGAAGGCCAAGGAAGTGCTTAGCGAACTGATTCCATAAGCAACCATCTAAGCATGGGCCGGCTGCATTAAGGCAAAAGGCAGAGCTTGTCATTTTCAAAATTTAATATGTGATATATCCGGAAAGAGATAGAAGATTAGCAGTTATTTGATTTGTTCTTCTGAAAATCTTGCTGCAGGAACGTATACCTTGTGGAAAGGAGACACTCAGTTGGCTGCAGCGGCGGGCAGTATGTTTGGCGGCGGTATGATGCCGGGCGGCCGGGGTAATTGGAATCAGATGACACCGCCGGGAGATATGCAGCTTCCGGAAGGCGTAGAAGTGCCTGAGTGTATGGAAATTCAGCAATGTATCGGTTGCAAAATAAGATACTGAGAATCCAATTTACGATAAAAGGCGCATTCATGCACTGTAAAGGGATGATTGGGCTGGCGAAGCAGTTTATATGATATACGGGCACTTTCAAGCAGGGATAGTAATCTATGCTTGGGGGTGCCTGTATTGTTTGGGGACTCTTGGGGACAGGTTTTAACGAGACAGAAAAATGTTTGCAATATAAATACACCACAGAAAAAACACATAATTTGCGCCGCAAAACTCAATTATCAGAAAATTAAAAAGGAAAATAAAAATATTTTGAAAAAAGTATTGACAAACGCGAAAAGTTTGATATAATGAAATTACAAAAAACAAAAGAGTTCACGAAATAATCTAAGAAAGAGGTACAAACCACCAAGAACTTAAAAAAGAATTCATAATCCAAGCAAAGGAGGTACGGTCCAATCAAAACTTAAACTCAAACTCATAATATAATAGAAACGAGGTACAGACCACCAGAAGCATAAATTTACAAAGTGAATATCAAAGTTTTTTAAATGAAAAGATAAGCAAATTCTGAAAAGATAAAAGAGCATTTGATCCAAATGCCATCAAGAAAAGGATTATTCATAAATTGTTAAAACGCTCTGGAAAATATCAAATAGAGACAGAGCACTCCATGAAATAAGAAATGATTATTATGAAAGATTCCTACAGGAAATAATCCTTAAAATAAAATTTAATATAGATTGACAAAAGAAAAGCAAAAATAAAAAGAAAGAATGAGGAACGTCCGATGGACATCATAGCTTAAAAGCGGATATCTAAGAAAAAATTAGATATCCGCTTTCTCATATGTATCTGGTTCGTGATTATGAAAGATAGGTGAGAATTAAATCCAACCACCATCTAAGCCGATGATTTGGCCGGTCAGGTATTCCGGAGCCTGGGAAAGCTGCAGGCAAAGGGCTGCCACTTCCTCCGGTCGGCCCATGCGGTCAGCAGGAATCTCTGCAATAACCTCTGCTAAGTCTTCTTGAGAGAAGCATGCGTTCATTTCCGTGTCAATCAGTCCGCAGGCAATGGCATTAACCTGAATGTGGCTGGGAGCCAATTCCTTGGCTAAGGCCTTTGTAAAGCTGTTTAAACCACCTTTGGTTGTGGAGTAGGCAACTTCCATGGAAGCGCCCACATTGCCCCATACAGAAGAAATATTAATAATCTTACCGGATTGACGTCTGAGCATGGCAGGAAGAAGCTTCTTGCATATTAAAAAAACACTTGTTAAGTTTGTATGAATTATTTGTTCCCAATCAAAAACTGACATGTCTGTCACAAGTCCCACATAAGAAATCCCTGCATTATTTATAATAATATCCATAGCCGGTAGTGTATCTAAAAGGGCTTCTAAAGCTACGGTATCCCCAAGATCAACAGCAAAACAGTGGGTCTCCACGCCGTAGGTGTCATGCAGCTCCAAGGCATACTCCTGCATAGAAGCCAAATTGTTTTTGCATACTAAATATAAATGGCAGCCTTCTTGGGCAAAGGCGTGAGCAATGGCCCGGCCGATACCCCGGGAAGCACCGGTAATAAATACATTTTTTGACATAACCAATTCCTTTTCCGAATGAATAAATATTTTAATATCATAAATTATTTTAACACAATAAAAAAATCTAATTGCAATGATAAGTCGTTACAGTAACCATACATTTGTGCAACGCTTATAAATTTGTATTGTGAATTAGCTTTTAAATATAGTATAATAACAGATAGAAAAAATAGCAAGAGATGTGGGAGAAATAATCTTACTTACAGAAAGGTGGATCATAAATATGAGAGATATGGTGATTATCGGAGCGGGACCGGCAGGGTTATCTGCAGCATTATACGGAGCCAGAGCAGGCATGGATCTGATTGTTTTGGAAAGTAATTATATGGCGGGCGGTCAGGTGCTTACTACCTATGAGGTAGATAATTATCTGGGATTTCCGGGCAGCAATGGTTTTGAGATGGGGATGAAGTTTAAGGAGCATGTGGAGCGTATGGGCATAGAGATATTGCCGGCACCTGTGGAACGTATCGAAGCAGTAGGAAGTCATTATGTAGTTTATATTTCTGGAGATGCCATTACCTGCAAGACTGTGCTTTTGGCAACCGGAGCGGTCAATCGTATGCTGAACATTCCGGGAGAAGCGTCTTTAAAGGGACGAGGAGTGGGATATTGTGCTACCTGTGACGGCGCTTTTTATCGTGGAAAGGTAACAGCAGTAGTTGGCGGCAGTTATCAGGCAGTGGAGGATGCCATTTATCTGGCAGGTTTGTGTGAAAAGGTATATTTGATTCACCGCAGAGATGCATTGCGGGCGGGTGTTGTTTTGGAGAACAAGGTTAAAAGCCTGTCCAATGTAGAAATTATCTGGAATCATGTTCCGTTGGAAATTTTGGGAGAGGATTGTGTGGAAGGCATCCGGATACAGAACATACAGACTTCTGAGGAGCAGGTGTTAGAGGTAGACGGCGTTTTTGTGGCCATCGGTACCAGCCCGAGAACAGCCCTGGCAAAGGATTTGGTAAGTATGGATCAGCAGGGGTATATTATTGCGGATGAAACAGGTGTTACCGACAGACCGGGTTTTTTCGTGGCAGGGGATGTACGTACCAAGCAATTAAGACAGATTATTACCGCTGTGGCCGACGGCGCCAATGCAGCTACAGCAGCGTGGAATTATATGCAGGAATGATGCCCCAAATGATGTTCCGAATATGAATCCGGCAATTATGAGGCGAGACAAAAGGGCCGATAGAAAATGTCGGGGCATGATAAGGCGGTGTCTTATAATTTGACAACACGGCAAAATGTATATGCAATTTGCGCAATTGTCAAAAAACTAATTTTTCAAATATCGACAAAAAGGACAGTTAAATATTGGCAATTGACAAAAGTAACAAAAATGATGAAATTTTAGTTGCAAGTTTTTTGACGACAAAGCATCAAGTAGAAAAGCAACCAATATTTTCAACAAAATTATCCACATCAAAAAGTGGCTAAATTTAGGCATTTTTGAGTTATACACAAAATTATCCACATTATCCACATTAATTTACGCAAATAAAAAAGTGTAAGGTTGTTTTCTTGACAGAACGTTTGTTTTGTGAAAAGTGCATATATAATTTGAAAAGCCCCTAAAATAGGGGCTTTTCAAATTGACTGAAAATGTCGATAAAATGTCGAAAAATGAAAACTCAAAGTTTATTTTAAAGGGAATTTAAAATATTTTTTGGCGTTGTTGTAAGAGATACCTTTGATGATTTCTTCCAGTAAATCCATATCTGCCGGATACTCTCCGTTTTCAACCCAGTTGCCTACTAAGTTGCACAGGATACGACGGAAGTATTCATGTCTGGTATAGGACAGGAAGCTACGGGAGTCGGTAAGCATACCAACAAAACCGCTCAGGTTACCTAAATTAGCAAGGGAAATCATCTGTTCCTGCATACCTGTCTTGTGGTCATTGAACCACCATGCGCTGCCCTGCTGGATTTTAGCCACCGCAGTAGAATCCTGGAAGCAGCCGAGAATGGTACCGATGGCAGCATTATCATTTGGATTTAAGGAGTAAATAACAGTTCTAGGCAGCTCGTTTGTTTTATTCAGTGCATTTAAAAAGTCTGCCATTTGTGCACTAGGGGCATAGTTGTTGATACAGTCAAAGCCGGTGTCAGGTCCCAAGGCTTTATAACGTAATTCGTTATTGTCACGCTTACAGCCGTAGTGTAACTGCATTGCCCAGTCTAAGCGGTTGTATTCTCGTCCCATAAATAACAGGAAGGCAGTCTTAAACTGTAATTCCTCTTCTCTGGTAAGAACTTTGCCGGCCAATCTCTTGGCAAAAACAGCTTCTACATCTGCATCAGAAGCCGGCACATACATAACATATTCTAAGCCGTGGTCTGATACATTACAGCCCTGAGCATGGAAATATTCCATTCTATTGATCAAAGCAGCTTTTAAGTCAGCAAAAGTCTTGATCTCCATACCGCTTGCGGCAGCTAATTTATCAAGATAGTCCGTATAATCCGGCTTCTCGATATTCATAGCCTTGTCCGGTCTCCACGCAGGCAATACCTTTACATCAAAGGTGTCGTCTGCAGCAATTTTCTGATGCCATTCCAGACTGTCGATTGGGTCGTCTGTGGTACAGATCAAAGTAACATTGGACTGACGGATAAGGTTACGAACGCTCATGGAGTCTTCCTGCAGCTTGGCATTACACAAATTCCAAACCTCTTCTGCAGTTTTGGCACTTAAAACACCGTGATAACCGAAATATCTCTGGAGCTCTAAGTGGGACCAGTGAAATAATGGGTTGCCGATAGCTTTGCCTACACATTCGGCCCATTTGAAAAATTTGTCCTTGTCACTGGCGTCACCGGTGATATACTTCTCATCTACGCCGCAGGAGCGCATAAAGCGCCATTTGTAGTGGTCACCGCCAAGCCAAACCTGAGTAATATTGTCAAATTTGCGGTCTTCAGCGATTTCTTTTGGATTAATATGGCAGTGATAGTCTAAAACAGGGGTTGTCTCTGCAAAATTGTGATACAGAGTTTTGGCGGTTTCTGTCTCTAATAAGAAATCCGCATCCATAAAGTTTTTCATTTCTCTTACCTCCGTGATATATAGTCAGGAAAAACACCTATACATATTAAAGTATAAAACAATGGCAGCTTTTATTCAAGGGGAATTTTGGGTAATGTGCAGTCGCCTGAATTTGCTTGAGTTCTTACCAAACTTGGCAATAAGTATCTTGGAAATTTAACTTCAGTTCTTCAAAATTTTGGTAATACTCCATCTTCAATTTTAGTGTTGCACTGTCCGCGATATTTCCCCGGGGAAATACCCATAATGGAGCGAAACTGTCTGCAAAAATGCTCTACACTATGGTAACCGCAGAGTTCTGCAATTTCTGCTACAGGCTTGTGATTGGACACAAGAAGGTCGCAGGCATACTGAATTCTGCTTTGAATCACATCACCGTTACATGTGGTATTGAAATAATGCTTGTAAAGGGCGTGGAGATAGCCGGTGCTGATATTCAATCCGCCTGCCATGTCATCGGTATTCCAACTCCGGGCAGGTTGCTTATATATTTGTTCCCGCAGTTCTGTTAAGCGATAGTAAATATTGGGAAATTCCTGCAGATTACTTTCCGCAGAGAGTTTGGCCAAAAGGGCATTGGTCAGACTGCTCAGAATCTGACTGCGATGAGGAGATACGCCGTAATATTCAGTATATATCAAATGAAATAGGCCGGAGTATTCTTCGGGCTTGTGTAATATAATAGGGCAGCCATAGGGGAAATGTTCTCCGGGAAGAGGACTGGTAGATCTGATATGCATCCAGTCGTCGATGTATCGGTCTCCCTCTGCGCAGTACCTGTGCTGCTGTCCCGGCTCAAATAAAACCGCAGTATTTGGGGGTGTTGTCTGCCAGGTACCATTGTACAGAAAGCGGGCTGGCGTTTTGGTGAATAACAGCAAATAAACCGGGTGACCATTGGGCCGGTTTATTTCAAAGGAGCTGTCGTGTGTGGTGTTTTCTCCAATTCTTGTAATCTCTATCATAATCTTCACCTCAGTTGAGAATAAATCAATTTTACAATAGTATAGTTCATTGAAAAGTGTTAGTCAATATTGTAATATTTACACAGTGGCAGAGATGCTTAGACAGTAGCAGAGAGGGATGGATGGCTATACATTAGGCACACATTATGGCGGAATACCCCGCAGCGTTACCATGGAAAATCTCAAGGGGATTTGTGGATTTTCTTGATGATTTTATGCAAAGGCGCGATGCACTGGGATTTTGTGACAAGTCTGTCATTTTTAGTGAGTTTGGTGGCGCGGCGTTGTATGGATGTCATGATAATGACAATATTATGTGGAGTGAGGAGTGTCAGGCAAAGCTGATTTTGCAAAGGAGAAGGATATATTAATATCAGGCGTTTGCGAAACTCTGTAGCTGCCGGCCAGAGCAATATATGTTCTGCTTCAGGGACGCTCCCGCTCCGTGAAACTCTGCAGCAGTACTAAGCGGGGGTGCGGCTTTCAGCCTTCTTTCGCTAAGGACTGGCGAGTTTCAAGGCCCTTCAGCCGGAACATATATTGCGCCGGCCGTAAGCCATCGAGTTTTGCAAATACTTAAATATTAACATGAAGGAAAGGAACAATAAAAATATGGAACGATTACATACAAATATAACAGGCAAAAAAAACAG
>JAZRLF010000070.1:0-3395 GCA_045646695.1 Lachnospiraceae bacterium | reverse complement strand
ATAAATACCTATAGACAAAAACTTTATCTCTCCATCCGCTGGGGCATAAACTTTTGTTCCTGCAGGAGCTGCAATAACCAAATCATCAAAATTGAGTTCACTGTCCAGATATTGCTGAGGGACAAGCAGCAGATTCTCTCCTGCTTTGGCGCCTTCTACAGGCCATAACCATTGGCCCTGAAGCGTAAAGTTTGTGGCAAAAAGTACCACTGCAGCAAGAACCGTCCTTGCCACAAAATGCTTTCTTACATTCATAACAAACAATTTTTTTGGATTAGTTTACTATTATAAGAACTTGCTCATCTGGTTCCGGAACAGACTGTATCTTATTGGTATTGAATTTTTCATTGTCTGGAATATAAAGATGCATCGTCCCTGCATGTTCAAGGGAATCAGTATCTGTTCCCACATGCGGTATAGTTATTTCCGCGCGGGGGACAAGGCAATTTGCCTGAAGGGCCGAGAAGACCATTACCGCTACACAAATTGCGTACGGCACAACTGCAATTCCTTTTCTGTTGCGTGGAGGATTGAGCATCCAGTTAAACCGGCTTTTTGTAAAATAGCTGTAGAATTTTGAACTTACAGGCAAAGCAGAAGTGATTACCTGCTCCACTATGAGGGCAACATACTCCTTTTTGTCTGCACCGCTTGCCAGCACATCATAATCGGCCTCATACTCCTGCAGCTCCTCAATATGTATGGCGGCAATATATACAAACGGATTGAACCACATAACAATCTTAAGGAATCCCATAAATACCTTTTCCAAAGAATGATTATGCTTAACATGGCTCAACTCATGCTCCAAAATAAGACTCTTCTCACTGGCAGACAAGCGGTTGGAAATTGCTATTTTTCCAAAGAAAGAAAACTCGTCTCCTTTGTTCCTTGCACACTCAAGCACTTGCGCCCCTTTATAATTGTATCTGGAGGTAACTCCTTCATTGATTTTTCTCCGTATTGCATACAATTGCCTGAAGAACACTCCACACATAAACAGTGCCCCTGCACAATAGATCCAACTATAGATATTACTGTAATTTTCAACTCCGCCAGCGTTGTAATGCAACACCTGATATATCTCCTGTGCAACTGAAACCTCTACAGGAATCTCCACAAAAGGGATAAGGCCAGCTGCCAAAATGGAAATGAGCAGATATCTCCTTCTTATGGCATAGGAGACATTCCTCCCCATAAACATTGCATATATGAGGTATGAAACTCCGCTCAAAATGAATATTTCCAGTATTGCATCCATTGTTTACCACTCTATTTTATTATTCATCCTCTTTGTCTATGATTTGCTGGGCAAGACGCAGCAACTCCTGCTTTTCCTCTTTTGAAAGCTGCTTTTCCCTATTGAAGTAAGAAACCATTTGCATGAGCGACCCTCCAAAGAAATTGTCCAATACGCTGCTGGCCACAGAACCTGCATACTCTGCCTTCTCTACCAACGGATAATACATATTGCTCTTCCCTTGCTGCAGATGGCCCGCATAACCTTTATCCTCCAGCAGTTTAAGGAAAGTTGCCACAGTAGTGTACTTTGGCTTATCATCTCCATACCTCTCCAGAATGTCATTGACAGTACCTTTACCCAACTCCCACAACATCTGCATTACCTCTTCCTCACCTTTTGTAAGGGCAACTTTTTTATCTTTTTGCTCCATATAAATCTTATTTTGATGCAAACTTACTACTAAATTTTTAGAAGAACAAATATTTCTACTAAAATTTTAGTAATTAAATCACTCCAATTTCTTCCATAACCATCTCATCTTATATGTCCTCACCTTCATAATCTGGTAAACTTTCCGGATCATACACCTTGCGATACTCCATAATATGCCTTGCTACCATTTCCGGATATACTCCCCAATAATGGCGACAGACTCTCTTGTATAATGAAAGCATACGCTTATCTCCAACGAAACCGAACATATAATCCAACAGCAACTCTACCTCATTCATAGGTGCAATTATGCTGCAAATATCGTCAACTAAAGGTGTATACACAGCTACCGCTTGGTCATGAAGGCCTTTAACATGCTGAACAATGGAATGAATTTCTTTTTCATACACTTTCTGACAAGTCATTCTATGGTAATGTTTTTATAAAAATAAAATTTTGCATATCTTTGCACGGTCATAGGGGAATTCGCAGAAGGGATGACAACCCTTATCGTCTTTACGGTTTCGAGCCCCAAAAATTTAGCCACTGCAATCGCAGTGGCTTTTTATTACACTCCACTCACTCCAACGGCAGTCAGACAATACTGTACCTTTTCTTGAGTGGTCTTCTGTACGCCAACAGTCAACTTAATACCATCATAGAACATAATTAGCAGTTTAGAATACGGCTTCTGATTCTTGTCTCCAGGCTTGGTTCTCTTCACGCTTTTAAGAACAGCCTTCTCCATCACTTCAGTCAATCTAAACACAGCAAGAGTGGACTCATACCTACGAGCTGCCTTATTATATGTCTCATTAATAGACTGATACTTCACCAAGATATAATCCTTAAGATTTTCATTCCATATCTTTTTATCCGGATGCAAACTGATCCACTTTGCATAAAAATCTTTGATAATCTTTTCTCGTATTTTGATTTCCTCCTTACTCGTACCGGCAGGAATATTTGAAATAATCTGTTCCATCTGACAATATCCTCAGTCTATAATCCTCATATTACCGGGATTTGCTGATACAGAGGCAAATCTATGGAACAAAAGTCAAATATAAAACATTGATTTTCTGCAACATTTTGCTTATATAAATATATTATATACTATAATATTACTGTATATATAATACTATATAACTTATACTGAAATTACTATGGTATATAGAATGTTTGGAAAATATAAAGCAAATACCCCGCCAGAATGTACTCCAGCGGGAGTTGCTCATTCATAAATGCTCCATTTGGGTCAGCCTCTTTTTAATTTTAATCATTCTTTTCTCTTTGCCCAGGTGTGTTTTAGAATTTCTTCTATAATGAACAGGCCTATCATAACCCATGCAAAATACAGGAACAAGTCAAAGAAGGCTGCTATCCAAAGCAGGATTGATACAAGTATAAGGAATCCTCCCTGAAGTACCCTAAGTTTGTATATGTTGAAGTTGTCTGATTTGAAAGGGATAATTGAATTCTCTTTGGACAAGATGATCTTGTCACATTTGCCCATGAGGATGAGCAGTCCGTAACATAATATTATTACAGACATGATGGTTACAAATAATGAAACGTCTGTCATAGTGTGGTGTATTTTAATAATATATCCTGTCTCTATTGATATTCCTGCGGAGAAGCCATATCTGCTCTGCGGAGCGGCGCTTTACCTGCCTTAGTTTGAATGAGGCAAAGGCTACCATCAGCCACATTATAATGG
>JAZRLF010000069.1:0-3414 GCA_045646695.1 Lachnospiraceae bacterium | reverse complement strand
CACAGAACGACATGGCTACGATCCGACTTAGTTAGGGGAAGAAGAGTTGATATTGTTAAAAATGCAATACGAATTGGAGTTAAGTCCGGAAAAGATAGGAGAACTTTTAGATATGCCGGCGCAAAGTGTCACCAAAAGGGTGCAGTGCTGTATAAACAGACTGGTGCAGGTTTTGGAGAGAGGAAGATAGGATGTACAAAATAGCTCTTTGCGATAATAGTATAGAGTATATGCATATTGTAAAAAGCAGAATACAGAATTTTTGTAAAGAAAACGAGCTAAATGTGATCTTGGATACTTTTGAGGATAGCTGCAAGCTGGCAGAGTATATGGAAGAGAAAAAAGGCTACGATGCTTATATTTTGGATATCGAGATGCCAAATGTAACAGGCATAGAGTTAGCAGAGAAGATCAAAGAACACGTAAAACGTGCCTATATCATATATCTCACAGCCTCTGATAAATATGCTATAGAAGCATATGGTATAAATGTATTGGGTTATATATTAAAAGACCATATGGAGGCTGTATTAGACAGTGTGTTAAGAAAGCTGTTTAAAGAACTGGAGTGTCAAACGGGTGAAGGGATATATGTTATAAGCAATCAGCGAAAATACATCAAAATCCCACATAATGATATTATATACATTTATAAAGATGAGAAAAACGTAGTATTTGTATTGGAAGGCATGAAGCGGGAGCAGGATAGAACAACCCTTCAGCAAGTATATAAACGATTGAATAATTCCGATATGTATATTTTAGATCGAGGTTATATCATTAATTTGCAGCATGTCAGAATAATTGTGGCAGATGTGGTAAAAATGAAAGGTGGTCATGACCTGATTACCAACATAGCACATGCCAGTCAATTAAGGGAGCATATGAAGCAATACGGGAGATTTATGGTATGACAGAATTTTTGCAGGGCGGTATAATTACCGTCCTTTTTTGCTTTCGGGGCCCTTCAGCCAAAACATATAGTGCTATGTCAGTTGACTACTGAATTTTACAATATGCATATTGGTAAATGAAAGGTGCATATTAAACATTATACAAATTTTTCTTACATTGGTAAACTAAAAATCAGAAAAAATTTGTAGAAAATGCACGGAGAGAGCTGATATGCAGTTAAATGGTGATAGGGAAATTGGGCAGCGAATTAAGCAGCTAAGAACTTTAAAAGGACTGACACAAAGGGATTTGGCAGATTTGGTTATGATATCATCCAGCTCTATTGCAAGACTGGAAAAGGGCAGAACTATGGTATCCGTATTTACGATCATTGAGATAGCAAAAGCGCTGGAAGTGTCTGTATCGGAAATCCTTTCAGACAAAAGCGTGTTTGATGATATGGAATTAGCCAACGTGATCGTAAAGCTAAAGCAATATCCGCCTGAGAAACGGCGGACAATCATTCAGTGTTTTGAACAAATGCTGGAGGTTATCAGAAAATGATGAATGAGATGGGGATGCCCCATCTTTTTTCTTTACGGAAATGGTGCTTGGAAGTGGGGAGAAAATATGTGATGAAATGGGAGAGGGTGGCGTATTGGCTGTCCTTTTTTTGGAGGATGAAATGGATGCGTTTTGAGGACATTTTTATTTAGGGGTCATTTTATTTGATATTATTAAATAAAATGATTGAAATTATAAAAATAGTTATGTATGGCCCTGTGTCAAGATTTAGTACAAAATAAAATGAGAGATTTTGCCAGCTAAGCTGCCGGCAGTTTCTCAATCCTCATATACAGTTTTTAATAGTCATTAGGTGACATGTAGTCGCAATGACTGTGTATACGGACAGTATTATAAAAGATTTCGATATATTCGAAGACCAATGAATAAGCATGTCGGTAATTACGAATCGTAAAGCGATTCAACCATTCACGTTTTATCAGTGAATGAAAAGATTCAATGCAGGCATTATCATAAGGATAACCGGTGTGAGAATAACTACGGGTCATTCCTTCGGTAGCCTGACGCCAGGCTTCGGAAACATACTGGCACCCACGATCAGTATGAATGATTAAAGGCATATCCGTATCACGCGAAGCTTTGGCTTTATCAATGGTAGAAATCACGGTGGATACTTCGAGTGAATTAGCAAGTGTCCAGGCAATGATTTTACGGGAATATAAATCCATAATGCAATTAAGATATACGAAGCCATCCGTAGTCCAAATGTAGGTGATATCCGTACACCAAACAGCATTGGGACGGCCCGGATTAAACTGCTCATCAAGTATGTTATGAAGCTCTTTGCTGAAATCAGAATCACGGGTGGTTGTAGTCCAAGGCTTAATCCATTGGGCTTTGATTCTCATCTCGCGCATATACTTTCCAACAGTGCGCTGAGAAATACATTCTCCGGATTTACGGAGTTCTTTGGTGATTTTAGGAGCGCCATAGTTCTGGTTGGAATCATCATAGATATGTTGGATTTGCTTTTTAATAGCAGCTTTTCTTTGTCGCGTAGGTGAAACTTTACGATTAAGAAAAGCCCGGTAACCAGAGCGGGAAACGCCTAAAGATTTCAGCATTCCAGAGATAGAGACGCGGCGTCCGGTGACTTTAGACGCCTCTACCTTTGCAGAAACTTCGGTATAGATAGCTTCTGTTAATCTTTTCCCAGAATGCAGATGGCTTTTTTTAACACATCAAGAGCATCCTGAGCATCTCGGAGCTCACGTTTGAGACGAGCAATTTCTCTTTGTTCTTCTGATTCGTAGCAACCAGAGCCGATGGTGGGAATATCACCATCATTATCTCTGAATTGTGCTTCCCAACGAGCCAGAGTACTAACTCCGATTCCGAGGTTTTTTGCACATTCAACCTGAGTCAGGTCAGGGTGTTCTTTGCGATAGTTGACAGCATCCAACTTGAACTGTTTGGTGTGATGAGTGTTCTTTCGTGACATAATGAGATCCTCCTAAATGTTATTATAACAGGGATTGAGAGGAATGTCTCATTTTAAATTGTACTAATTAGATGCTAACACTAGTACTAACAGTATAGAGCAGAGGATGAGAGAAAACTTGTGCTTACGTTAAAACAATAAATAGCTGATGAATAGTGTAGATACAAATGATATAAGAATGAAATGTAAGGAACATATAGGTGTGGTTATGAAGAAAGTTTATTTGGTAAATTTGCCATTTGAAGGTCAGGACGAGCGTCAAATTCAAAGTATGGGAATGGCATATATTGCTTCTGAACTTATACATAATGGAATTCAAGTTAATATCTTCGATGGATGTGGAGTGGATAGGAATCGGAGTTGTGAAGAATTATATACTGAAATACTGTATAAGCAGCCGGATTATATTGGGTTTTATGTAATTGAACATAATTATAAGGATACCATCAATTTTATAAATAGAATTGCCGAAAAAGTCAATAGTGTTTTTTTTC
>JAZRLF010000068.1:0-11247 GCA_045646695.1 Lachnospiraceae bacterium | reverse complement strand
CCCCTCCCCCGCGTATGTCAAGCAAATCACGCATATGTATGTAAGTTTATACAACTCTTACATTGTTTTTTTCAAAAAAATACCATTTTTTCTCCACTTTCATTAGCATTTAGGCAGAACAAAGCAGACAAGTGCGATTCGAACTCCCTAAATCCCATAATCCTTTAGAGACTTGTTCCGCTCCCAATGCGATTGTGCGGCTGTGAAACCTGTGTAAAAAAAAGACAGCACTTCTGATTATCAATCAAAAATGCTGTCTATAAGGTATTGTATTTGTTTAGGCACAGATAATTATTCTGAAACTTAGTTGTTTTGTGTGCCAAATCCCATGCCGGCTACTATAATGTGCCACAGGATTTCACACTGTTATTTTACACTGCTTCAGTGCTTTGATACCTTGTGGAAAATCACGGAATTCGGCTTGTCACACGGAATCGACGGACCATTTAACACCAAGGTACCCTTTTCCAAATCTACAGTAAGAAAACTCAATGTATTGGATTCATGATTTAAGCTTACCAGATGCTTATTGTCCGGAAACAGTGTAGCATCCTTTGGATAAGAGCCGTTTACCGGCAGGCACAGTATCTTGGACAAAAAGCCGGTCTCTTCATCATGCTTGTAAATCACCACGCTGTTATCTCCTGCATTGGAGCTGATGACATACTGAAAATCATCGGAGAAATTCAGTGCACTTGCCGCAGAATTGCCGGAATGATAATCATTCAGTGTGGAAATGGTCTGAATCTTCTCAAAATAAGGATTATCCTTCACTTCGTAATAATGATATACGTCGATATAATTCTTCAGCTCATGTACCACATACATATATCTGCCATCATTGGAGAACTTAATATGTCTCGGTGCAGATTCCGGCTCGCTACGGACTACGTCGGCCAGCTTCAGGGTACCCTTTCTGTGGTCTACCTTGTATACTTTTACATGGTCCATACCGATATCTGCCACGCACAGATATTTATTATCCCTGGTCATACGGGAGCAGTTTACATGTGGGCGGAAATTGCGCTCTGCAATGCTGCCCATGCCCTTATGGTAAATTTCGTCTGTAATCTTGGCAATGGAGCCGTCCTTATTCAGTCGAAGTACTGTTACCTTACCGTCATGATAACCTGCTACAAATAACAGCTTGTCCGTGTAGTCTGTGGACAGATAACAGCCTCTCATACCGTGAATGCTGGCTTCATTTAAAAGCTCCAGCTCACCATCCGGCAAGATCTTAAAGGCCTCTACACCAAAGTCAGTAATAGAATATAGAAATTTTTTGTTATGTGATATAGTAATATAAGAAGAGTTGGTAATCTCTACGCTGTCCTTCGGAGTAAATCGCCCCTTCTCCATATCCACGTCATAAATCTTAATGCCGAATGTGTCCCCCATGGTATATGTAGAGACATATGCTACGTATTTATCTGATGACATAATAATCCTCCGTGCAGTCGTTTTTTTCATGATAACATATTTATTTTGATTTGTTAAGATTTTTTATAAATATTCTGTTGACTTTTTCACAATAAAGTATATAATTTATTTTAATGTTTGTTTAGTTTTATTAAACTAAAAGTTTAAGATACTTTTAAAACAATATTTTTGTACAGAAAGTTTACAAATACTAAAACTGCAGTTTAATATCTGCAGTCAGACACAAAGGATTGTATTTGCTCGGAGCGCTTTATGCAGACACGAAAGGGGCTTGACTATGAATATTGGAGCGAAAATCAAGGACTTACGAGTCAAAAACGGACTGACACAGGAGGAGTTGGCAGACCGAAGTGAACTGTCTAAGGGATTTATTTCCCAGCTGGAGAGGGATTTGACTTCACCCTCCATTGCCACACTGACGGATATTTTACAGTGTCTCGGTTCTGATTTATGCACTTTTTTTCAGGAGGAGAAGGAGGAGCAGATCGTCTTTAATGACACGGACTATTTCAGGAAAATGGACCCTGAACTTGGCAATACCATCGAGTGGATCATCCCCAATGCTCAGAAAAATGCCATGGAGCCTATCCGTCTTACCTTAGAACCCGGCGGTACTACATACCCCGATAACCCTCACGAAGGTGAGGAATTCGGCTATGTCTTATCAGGCACCATATACATTCATTTAGGTAAGAAGCGATATCGGGCCAAGAAGGGAGAAACCTTCTACTTTAAAGCAGATACTACCCATTATATTACGGCTAGTTCCAAAACAGGTGCTTCTATTTTATGGATCAGCACACCACCAAGTTTTTAGAATACCAAGGAGATTATTTACATGAGCAATAAATTAGTTGATTTACAACATATTTCCAAATCTTACGGAGATAACCTTATATTAGATGATTTAAGCTTATATGTCAGGGAGAATGAGTTTTTGACGCTTTTAGGTCCCAGCGGCTGCGGTAAGACTACTACCCTTCGTATTCTGGGTGGTTTTGAACAGCCGGATGCAGGCCGTGTGATTTTCGGAGGTCAGGATATTACGGAGCTTCCTCCCAATAAACGTGCTCTTAATACTGTTTTTCAGCAGTATGCACTTTTTACACATATGAATATTAAGGACAATATCGCTTTTGGTCTTACCATCAAAGGCAAGTCCCGTGATTACATCAATGACAAGATTAAGTATGCCTTAAAGCTTGTAAATCTACAAGGCTATGAAAACCGTATGCCGGACTCTCTTTCCGGCGGTCAGAAGCAGCGTATTGCCATCGCCCGCGCTATCGTAAATGAGCCGAAGCTTCTTCTTTTAGATGAACCTTTAGGTGCTTTGGACTTAAAGCTTCGTCAGGACATGCAGTACGAATTGATTCGTCTGAAGAACGAACTGGGTATTACCTTTATTTATGTTACCCATGATCAGGAAGAAGCCCTTACCATGTCTGATACCATTGTAGTTATGAATCAGGGCTATATCCAGCAGATCGGTTCTCCGGAGAAGATTTACAATGAGCCGGAAAATGCCTTTGTTGCAGACTTTATCGGTGAGTCCAATATTATCGGCGGTATTATGTTACAGGACAAGCTTGTATCCATTTTAGGCACCAAATTTGCCTGCATCGATACCGGTTTCGGTACCAATAAGCCTGTAGACGTTGTTATCAGACCGGAAGATGTGGAACTGGTTTCTCCGGACAAGGCTAATCTGACAGGTGTAGTTACCCACTTGATCTTCAAGGGTGTACATTATGAGATGGAGGTTATGGCCGGCGGCTTTGAGTGGCTGGTACACTCTACCCGTATGCAGCCTGTAGGCACAGAGGTTGGTATTTTGATTGACCCGGAAAATATCCAGATTATGAACAAACCGCAATCCGAGGATGAGGAGGCCGTAGGTGTCAATGAATAAACGAAAACTATCCAATCATCTTCTGTCCACTCCTTTTTGTGTGTGGATTATAGCCTTTATACTGATTCCTTTAGGCATGGTTTTTTATTATGGACTTACAGACAAGAACGGATCATTTACCCTGGCTAATGTAACTGCCATGGCAGGACCTGAGCATATCAAAGCGCTTTGGGTCTCTCTCCTGCTTTCTGTTATCAGTACGGTGATCTGCTTCCTTTTGGCTTATCCGTTAGCCTATATTTTAAGCCAGATGAAGATCAATTCCAGCAAATACATTGTATTTATTTTCATTCTCCCTATGTGGATGAACTTTTTGCTGCGTACACTGGCTTGGCAGACTCTTATCGAGAAAACCGGTGTGATCAACGGATTTTTAAGCGCTTTGAACCTGCCTACCATGCGTATTATCAATACCAATTACGCTATTGTTCTGGGCATGGTTTACAACTTCCTGCCGTTTATGATTTTACCCCTTTACAATACCCTGGCCAAGATTGATCCAAGTGTGATCAATGCAGCCAGAGATTTAGGTGCCAATAGTTTTATTACTTTTAAGAGGATTATTTTCCCTCTCAGTATGCCGGGCATTATCAGTGGTATTACCATGGTATTTGTACCCAGTCTTACCACCTTCGTTATCAGTAATATCCTGGGCGGTTCCAAGATTTTACTGATTGGTAATGTTATTGAGCAGGAATTTACCGTGGCCTGCAACTGGCATTTAGGCTCCGGTCTGTCTATCGTATTGATGATATTTATTATTATTAATATGGTACTTTCTATGATTTTTGATAAAGATGGGGAGGCCAATGCGTTATGATTTACAAGTCTCTCAAACGAATTTATATTGCACTGATATTGCTCTTTATGTATGCGCCTATTGTGACGCTGATCGTATTAAGCTTTAATGCCAGCAAGACCCGCTCCAAATGGGGAGGCTTCACTTTCGACTGGTACATTGAGCTTTTTCAAAACGAAGAGATCATGGGCGCCCTGGTAAATACCCTGATCGTAGCCTTTCTCTCCGCTTTGATTGCGACGCTGATCGGTCTGGTTGGCTGTATAGCGATGCAGAAAATGAGCAAAAAAAGCCGCAGCATTATTTCCGGTATTATCAATATCCCTATGTTAAATGCCGAAATCGTTACAGGTATTTCCATGATGCTGTTGTTTTTAAGCTTTGGTAATTTTTTGGCCAAGTTGGGAATTCGCTTCCAGCTGGGATTTATGACGGTACTGATTTCCCATATTACCTTCAATATCCCGTATGCCATACTCAGCATTTTGCCTCGTATGAAGCAGTTAAATCCAAGCGTATACGAAGCAGCATTAGATTTGGGCGCTACCAAGTTTACAGCATTCCGCAAAGTAGTCCTTCCGGATTTACTGCCGGGCATTTATTCCGGATTTTTAATGGCCTTTACCATGTCCATTGATGATTTTATTATCACACACTTTACCAAGGGACCGGGCTTTGATACTTTATCCACCAAGATTTATACAGAGCTCAGAAAAGGCATCAAACCGGAAATGTACGCCCTGTCAACGATTATTTTTGTAGCTGTCTTTGTATTGCTTCTTTTGATCAACCGTACACCAAAAGAACATAAACCAAAACGTTAATATTTTGGCTTGTAGGAGAACTTTCATGAAGAAATTTTTCATTACCGCTTTTGCTGCGGTGTTTATGATGTTTGCTTTTACTGCCTGCGGCAGCAGCGCAGATGACGGCAATAAATTATACGTTTATAATTGGGGCGAATATATCGAGCCTGCTGTCCTTGAACTCTTTGAGGAGGAAACCGGTATTGAGGTTATCTACGATGAATTTGAGACCAATGAGTCTATGTATTCCAAGATTTCTGCCGGTGCAGCACTCTATGACTTAGTCTGCCCTTCTGATTATATGATCAGCAAAATGATTGCCGAAGATTTGCTTCACCCTATTAATTGGGATAATATTCCAAATCGTGTGCACATCGGTGAGGAATACTGGCAGCAGGCTGCCGGCTTTGACTCTGAGCTTGCCTACTCCGTACCTTATTGCTGGGGCACAGTAGGTATCTTATACAATACTACTCTGGTAGAGGAACCTATCGATGAATGGGCTGATCTTTGGGATTCCCAATATACAGATGAAGTGCTGATGCAGGACTCTGTTCGCGATGCTTTCATGGTTGCTCAGAAATACTTAGGCTACTCCTGCAACTCTACTGACGAGACAGAGCTTCAGGCAGCGAAAAAAGCCCTGACAGACCAGAAACCTATTGTGCAGGCCTATGTGGTTGACCAGGTACGTGACAAAATGATTGGCGGTGAAGCTGCTATCGGTGTTATTTATTCAGGCGAAGCTCTTTATACCAAATACGAAAATACCGACCTGGAATATGTCATTCCCAAAGAAGGAACCAATCTCTGGCTTGACTGCTGGGTTATCCCAAAGAGTGCACGTAATGTGGAAAATGCAGAAAAATTTTTAAATTTCCTCTGCCGCCCGGATATTGCACTTATGAATTTTGACTATATTACCTACTCTACCCCGAACACCTCTGCCTGGGAAATGATTGAAGATGAAGAAATCAAATATTCAGAAATCGCCTTCCCAACCCTTTCCAATTATAATCTGGAGGTATACAGTTACCTTGGCGAGGAAGCAGAAACCCTTTACAATAATTTGTGGAAGCAGGTTAAATCTCATTAATGCGAGGAAGCTATGGAACGTATCATACATTATGAAATTACAGATGAATTTCAGGGTAATACGATTCTGCAGTATCTAAAGAAAAGACTTTATACAGATAAGGCTGTTATTGCCTTGAAGAAAACTCCGGAAGGTATTTTATTGAATGGCACATGGGCCTATGTGAATCAAAAAATATCTTCCGGAGATATTTTGACTGTAAAGCTGGCAGAAACGGAATGCTCGGAGAATATCGTCCCTGAACAAATAGATCTGGATATTGTATACGAGGATGAAGATATATTGGTAATCAATAAACCTGCCAATATGCCTGTTCATCCCAGTCAAAATCATTATACCGGCACCCTGGCTAATGGTGCGGCATACTACTTTGCGGCTCAGGATAAGCCCTTTGTCTTCCGCTGTGTCAATCGCCTGGACCGGGATACCACCGGCTTGACCATTCTGTGCAAGCATCAGCTGGCCAGCGGTATCTTGTCCAATATGGTCTCTAAAAGGCTTATTAAGCGCACCTATCTGGCTATATGTGTGGATGATGGGTCTTTGCCTGATAAAGGCGTTATTGACGCTCCTATCGCCCGCAAAGAAGGTTCTACTATTGAAAGAATCGTTGATTTTAAAACAGGCGAACGGGCTGTTACCCATTATGAGAAGATCCGTCACTTTCCGGAGAAACAGGTATCTCTGATAAGCTTACAATTAGAAACCGGCAGAACCCATCAAATCCGGGTTCACATGACACATATGGGGCATCCTCTTGTAGGTGACGATTTGTACGGTCACCTACAAACCCTACACAATCTTGCAGCCACAACTCTGCATGACATTGATTGTTGCTCCCACATCAATGCACTCCGTTTAATGAATCGTCAGGCGCTGCACTCCTATTCCCTGCGCTTTATTCATCCGGTCACTTTACAGGAAATGTACTTTGAGCAGGCACTGCCGGAGGATATGGCCTACATCATAAACGAATCATAAAATGCATCATAAATTGCACTATAAATTGCACTATAAATTGCGCCATAAATCATGCCATTAATTGCATCATGAAATATACTATATGAAGCACCATTAAATGCGCCATATCACATCAATAGCCCGAGCTTTCGCCCGGGCTATCATTTTCTATATAATTGTATTGTGTTCTATCCTCTTCTCGGGAACTCTCGCACGCTTAGAATTATCGTACTCTTTCCGGGAATCCGATCTTCTTCTGAACTTTACGAAGGGTCTTATTGGAATAATACTGGGCCTTCTCTGCATTCGCCTTAATAATGCTGTCAAGATATGCCTTATCCTTCTGAAGTTCATTATAGCGGTCCTGAATAGGCTTCAGGACATTCACAACACTTTCACCTACGGCAGCCTTGAAATCACCGTATCCCTTACCTTCAAAGTCAGCAACAATCTGCTCTGCACTCATACCGGAGCAAGCGCTGAAAATATCAATCAGATTCTTAATACCCGGCTGGTCATCAGTATAGCGGACACAGGCCTCTGAATCGGTCACTGCACGCTTAAACTTACGCATAATGGTATCCGGATCATCCATCAGATAAATGCTGGCATTAACATTCTCATCAGACTTACTCATCTTCTTGGATGGCTCCTGTAAGGACATAACCTTAGCTCCTACCTTGCCGATATACGGTTCCGGAATGGTAAATACATCACCGTAAATGGCATTAAAGCGTGTAGCAATATCTCTGGTAATCTCCAGATGCTGCAGCTGGTCCTTACCTACAGGCACCACATCAGACTGGAACAATAAAATATCCGCAGCCATCAGTACAGGATATGTAAATAATCCTGCATTAATATTGTCAGCATGCTTGGCTGCCTTGTCCTTAAACTGTGTCATACGGTTCAGCTCGCCCATATAAGTAAAGCAATTCAAAATCCATCCCAATTCTGCATGTCCTGACACATGAGACTGGTAATACAGGCAATTCTTCTCCGGGTCAAGGCCTGCCGCAATATACAGTGTCAACAGATTTCTGGCGCGCTTTCTAAGCTCAGCCGGATCCTGACGTACTGTAATAGAATGCATATCTACAACGCTGTAAAAGCACTGATATTCGTCTGTCAAAGTGGTCCAGTTCTTCAAAGCTCCCAGATAATTGCCCAAAGTCAGGTTACCGGTAGCCTGCATACCACTAAATAATACTTTTTTTCCGTCTAACATAGGTATTTCCTCCAAAATTTACATAGCAACAGTTTAACACCGTAAGTCTCTAAAGTCAAGTGACAAAGCAACTGACTTCCATACAAACGGACCCGCTTTAACACCCCGCCAAGGTAACCCGATCAGACGAGAGGATCAGACGACCGGAACAAACGACCGGATCGAATTCATCACAAACGGACCCGCGAAACTCGCAGGCCCGTGCAAAAAAACTACTTCTCTTAATCGCAGGAATCTAAAACCGGATAGCTTGGATAATTGTAGGTTTTGCGACATCCACAGTCATCATCTTTTCTGTCCCGGCTATTATCGCGGCTATTATCCCGATTATTATCACGGTTATTATCACATACAGCGTCACATACCGCTTCTCTTATGCTTTCCTTTGTATTGCCGGTGCATCCGCAGGTGCTATGATTGTGATTGCCCATGTGATTGCAATCATTATCCCAATCGCGGCGGTCATTGCAGTCATTGCAGTGTCTGTTGGTATTTCTATTACCCCAGTTACCGCAATTATTACCGCAACCGTTATTAGTCCAGTTACCACAGCTGTTACCGCAGCCGTTATTAGACCATTCACCACAATTGTTGCCACAACCGTTATTCATCCAGTCACCACCCCAATTATTACCGCAGTCACCACACCAGTTATTATTATTGCAGCCACTACAGCACAAAAGCAGTAAAATCCAAATACAATTCATTTTGAAGTCCTCTCAAAATTTTTACATTTACTGTATACTATGCATAATCAATAAATTTGGTGTCTTGTACTGTTCTAACCGTTTCCCACGGGATATGCTATAATATGTTCAGTGTTTAGAACAATTGCCATATTCAATGCTTAGGACAATCTATGTGATTCTTTAAAAATTTAGCGTCCTGTATTCGCTCTATGCTTCCAGCACCACAATGCATCTGGCCGGAACCGTTACCTGCCAATGCCCCTTAACAGTTCCGGATGTATTGCCATCTTTCACAGTAACCTGCTGTAAACAAACTGTATCGTGATGCTCTGTTGTAGACATGGCAAGATGCCAGCTAAGTCCCTTATATAACCGCGGAAGCTCAAAGGTGTGCTGCTCTCCGTGCATATTGCAGGCAATATATATCAGCTTATCTTCTTTTCTGGAGCTGTCACAGGCATATTTGCCGCACAGCAATACTCCGATTTCCCGGCGATTTGGCTCCGCAGGCGGCATGTAAGCCTCCAGACCGTGAAAAGATATATTGGGATAACCGCACACCAGATAATCAGTTCCGTCCAGATATTGATCCATGTGAAGTATGGGATGAGCCCTTCTGTATGCAATCAGCTCTTTGGTAAATAAATAAATTTCCCGTTCCTTCTCCAGATTTGACCAATCCAGCCAACTGATTTCATTGTCCTGATTATAAGGATTATTATTACCCTTTTGGGACTGGCCCATTTCATCCCCCATAAACAGATAAGGCGTTCCCTGGCTCAAAAGCACCAGGCTTAATCCATTTTTTATTTGCTGTTTTCTAAGCTTTAATATCTCATCCTCCTCAGTAGGCCCTTCTATACCACAATTCCAGCTATAATTGTAATTGCTGCCGTCAGTATTACGCTCTCCATTTAATTCGTTGTGCTTATAATCATAGGAAACCAGATCCACCAAACGAAATCCCTGATAGTCTGCAATATTATTTAAATAGGCCAGATTCTTGCTATTTTTACGAAAATGATACATGAATCCGTCCAGACTGAATTCATCACCTCTTAAAAACCTTCGAAAATCCTTTGTGGTATCCTCCCTGCAAACACAGACACTCTTCGAAAATCCTTTTGCGGCATCATCCTCAGACAGATCACTGCAAATAATCTTACTGTCTGCCAATATAGGGGACTGTATTATCAGATTCACATCCAGGTTCTCAGAAGAAATTCTGAAACCATCTATATGATACTCCTGCACCCAATATTCCAATACTCTGACTGCTTCCACAGCCGAAACATCCCCCGGAAAATAAAACTGCATGAGAAGTTCCATCCCTCTGACATGGCAAGCCCTTACCAACTCCATCATCTCCAGGCAAGGGTTATCCCCTGCCGCATAGGAGGACTTTGGCGCATAATAAAAACCTTTTTTATATCCCCAATAGTTTAATCCAAGACTGTCGTAAGCCTGTCCGGAACCCTGTACTCCCCCCTGCTCGGAACTCTGACTGAAAACTTGCGCAGAGCCCTGCCTGGAAATCCGTTCTGCAATCTGCCCCTTGCACTTATTCGGAACAGATGACAGAACTTCTCTTTCTATAAATTCATAAGCCGGCATCAGCAATATAGAGGTCACTCCCAAATCCTGCAAATAATCCAGTTTCTCTATAATCCCCTTAAAAGTACCCTTGTATCTGCAATTACTGCCCTTTCCAAAGGTAAAACCTCTTACATGAAGGCCATAAAATACCGCTTGTGAAAAAGCGATATGTGGCCGAATATCCTTATCCCAGTCCAACAAGTCCCTCGTTGACGTAGTAAGAAGCCCCATCATAGCTGACTTAGCTATAGGACTGCCATATGCATAGCCTTTATATCGTCTGCCATATTCATCTGCAAAAATTTCAGACCCTTTATACAGCCGATATCCTGTATACTGCGCCCCAATCCCCTGAATGCTCATGGAGTACACCATACCCACCCGCTGATCGGCCGGAAACGGAATCTTTAATGGCTCTTTAGTCTCCTCGGCATGACTGTATAATAAAATACCGCAATCCTCCGTTTCTGAAACCATAGAGGCCAAAATAACATTTCCTTCTCTTCTGACTCCTAACGGATATGGATGACTTTTTTGCACTTTGTATGATGGTATCATTTCAAGCCTCCTTACCACACTTTCGTGTATGAGAAACTTGGCAGGGGTGGGCCCGAGCAATATATGTTCTGCTTCATGGTCGCTCCCGCTCCATGGAAATGCGTAGCGGGACTAAGCTCAGACTGCTGCCTGGGGCTTTTCTTCGCTAAGGACCGACGCGTTT
>JAZRLF010000067.1:0-14783 GCA_045646695.1 Lachnospiraceae bacterium | reverse complement strand
AGAGGAACAGTTGACTTTTTGCTGGAAAAGTATGATAATAATTGTATTCTTTGAATTTAGTTAAGAAAGAAGGATGATACAAATGGAAAAGAAAAATATTGATTGGTCAAATCTTGGTTTTGGCTATGTACAAACAGATATGCGTTATGTGTCCAATTTTAAGGATGGTGCATGGGACGCAGGTACTCTGACAGAAGATGCACAGGTTACTATCAGTGAATGTGCAGGTGTTCTGCAGTATGCACAGACTGTTTTTGAAGGTTTGAAGGCATACACAACAGAGGATGGTCACATTGTGTGCTTCCGCCCTGATTTAAATGCAGACCGTATGGCAGACAGCGCTAAGCGCCTGGTAATGCCGGTTTTCCCTAAGGACAAATTTATTGACGCAGTGACACAGGTAGTGGCTGCAAATGCTGCATACGTGCCTCCATATGGCTCAGGAGCAACCTTATATCTTCGCCCGTATATGTTCGGTACCAATCCTGTTATCGGTGTTAAGCCTGCTACAGAATACCAGTTCCGTATTTTCTGTACTCCTGTAGGTCCTTACTTCAAGGGCGGCGTTAAGCCATTGACACTTTGTGTTTGTGATTATGACAGAGCAGCACCTCACGGCACAGGTCATATTAAGGCCGGCTTGAATTATGCTATGAGTATGTATGCGATTACAGAGGCACACGAGAAGGGCTTTGATGAGAATATGTATTTAGATGCAGCTACCCGTACCAAGGTTGAGGAGACAGGCGGAGCTAACTTCTTATTTGTGACAAAGGACGGCAAGGTTGTTACTCCTAAGTCCGGTTCTATTTTACCTTCCATTACCAGACGTTCCTTACTGTATGTAGCAAAGGAATACTTAGGCTTAGAGGTAGAAGAAAGAGAAATCTATTTAAGTGAGTTAGATGACATGGCAGAGTGTGGTCTGTGCGGTACCGCAGCAGTTATTTCTCCGGTTGGCAAGATTGTAGACCATGGTCGTGAAATTTGCCTGCCAAGCGGCATGACAGAGATGGGACCTATTACCAAGAAGCTGTATGAGACTCTTACAGGTATTCAGATGGGCCGTATTGAAGCACCTGAAGGCTGGATTCATGTAATCAAATAATTTTATGATGCCAGGGGCAAAAGTCATAAACCATGTTGTGCTTGCACAAAAGTGGTTATATGACTTAGTGACCCGCCCCAAATATGAGGATAAAAGTGGAGCGAATGCACCACGATATCCGAATTTGGGTAGGATTGTGGGAGTGCGAAGCACGCAACAATCCGGCAGGCATCTTTTGACCTTAATATCTTTTATCAAAGATATATAAATATAATTAAGAAAAGCTGTCGCACCTATGGTAGTAACCATTAGTGTGGCAGCTTTTTTGTTGCATGGGAAAGAGTACTTTCCTATGCAACAAAAAAAGCCCTCTGCAAGAGGGCTTAAACATAAGCTGATGAGCGGACTTGAACCGCCGACCTCATCCTTACCAAGGATGCGCGCTACCTACTGTGCCACATCAGCATTACCTATATATAATACCAAGAATGTTTGCCCTTGTCAATTACTTTTTTAAAAAAGTTTAAAGTTTTTGTACACATAATTAAAAAAATTTGGAGTCTCAAAATAATCCTACTTAAAACTGTTGGTTTGGGAGATGTTCTGTATTTGTGATAGGAAATCCAAAACCTGTTTCTGTCTATGGAGCTACCTTTGAAAAGTTGGGCAACAGACCTGAATTGAAGGCGTCAAAGGAGTATACATCTGCAGACCATGATGAGAATGAGACTTGCGATGTGGAAGATTTAGCTGCTGCCATGATTCGCTTTGATAACGGAGCTGTTCTGAATATTGAATCAAGCTTTAGTCTTAATATTGAAGATGATAAAGGTGAAATAGAATTGTTTGGAGAAAAGGGCGGAGCTAAAATCAATCCGGAACTCAAGATATACAGTACAGCAAACGGATATATGACTGATATTTCACTCAAAGCAAAAACTGCTCTTGAATTTTCAGGATTGTTCCAAAAGGAGATTGATCATTATGTGGACTGTATTCTTGGTAATACCACTTGCCGCTCCACAGGTACAGATGGTTATGTTATTATGCAAATACTAGATGCTATTTGTGAATCTGCCAGAATCGGTCACGAGGTAATACTTAAATAAAAAATAAAAAGAAAATCCTCGGGAGCGTTTTATATTATACAGGAAAATACTTTTCCCTGTGTAATATAAAAATGTCGCACTATGGTATGCTCCCTCACAGGTAGACAAGTGTAATTGTAAAACTTGCTACCGGGGAGAAAACATGCCGGATAGTGTGACATTTTTGATTAGGTCATCACTGACCGATGTTATTGTAGTAATAGTCCGGATAGTCGTATCCAAAACTGTATGGGTCGCCAAACCAATGATTTTCTAACATATATTCAAAGGTATGGTGGCAGGTAGTAGTATTCTGAATAGGTATATCCGGTAAGGATTCCAGGAACGCAGCCATATCAAACTCTTCCATATCTATATCAGGATCCAGGGCATTGAGAGCAGCACCAATCTGAGTTCCCAACTGTAAGGATGAGTCTTCTGCAGGTAATAGCTCCACAGCGCCGTCCACAGGGTACGGACAGTACATGGTGCATGGGACACCATCAGTCATACATACACTGCCTACATAGTGAACATCACAGAAATCCATAGGTTCTGTACCTTCTACAAAGTATTCTGTGTAAACATGACCGCTCACATCACAAAGTCCTACGATAGGAAGCTTGCCGGATTTTTTACAAACCTCTACTTCAATAATAGTTTCCGGTTTTTCCATGATTTCCTGAGGTTCCAGGTTCTCATGGATGGCAGTCATAATCTTGCTCCAGATTTGACTGTGGGTCTTTTGCTCTGCTGAGCTTAGCTTTTTATTGTTATTGTCAAAGCCCATCCATACACTGCCGGTATAATAATGAGTATAACCGGAGAACCATACGTCCATGTCATCGGAGGTGGTACCTGTCTTGCCTGCCACATCTACGCCTTCTACGCGGGCAGCTGTACCGGTACCTTCTTCTACTACGTCACGCATGGCATCAGTGATCAACCAGGCTGTAGTTTCACGGATGATCTGATGCTCTTTATTGGAAGATTTGTCCAGCAAAATATTACCGTGACGATCTAATACTGTGGTATATAAGGTAGGCTCGATATATTTGCCTCCATTAGCAATAGCAGCATAGGCAGCTGTCATTTCCAGGTTGGTAACACCATTGGTAATACCGCCCAGGCTGAGTGCCTGGTGTACGTCTGTAAATCCTTTTTCATTAGTGGTGGATTCCAAAGTAGTAAAACCGAAGTTTAACAGATAGTCCATACCCAGCTGAGGAGTAATAATGGTGGAAGCCTTTACGGTAATAACATTTCTGGAATTACGGATACCTTCACGGTAATTCAATAAGCCTAAATAGCCGTGTTTTTCCCCGTGCCAGTTATTTACCAGACGAATATTTTCTTCGCCGGAATTGGTGTAAGCAAATGGAGCGTCGTTTTGTACAGAAGCCAATGTAAAGGTGCCGCTGTCTATGGCAGGAACGTAGGCTGCCAGTACTTTAAAACAGGAACCCGGTTGTCTGGTAGCACCAGTAGCACGGTTAAAGGATTTATTTACTGTCTTCTCGCCACGACCGCCTAAAAGTGCTTTTACATAACCGGTGTATTGATCCATGATCACTACAGAAAGCTGTGGCTGTACGGTAAGGGTGACCTTCTCGCCGAGGATTTCATCCCCTTCTGCTACAGCATAACCTTTGTAATATTCAATAGCGGCATTGGCCGCATCCTGAGAGTTAAAGAGCATCTTACTATCAGGGTCAAAACCATTTTCTTTGTAATTGTGTTCACATAAGTATTTCTGGAGCATCTCTGTGCTGTGATGAATAATATCACCGTTGGCTTTCTCTACACTGAGCTGATAGCTAAGCTGCCAAAAAGCGCGAGGGAAATTAGCTTCATCACTGCAGACCTCATCTACAGCAGCCTGAATTTCAGGGTCAAAGGTAGAATTGATCTTGATACCGCTGCGGTAAATGAGATTTTCAGCCTCTTTCTCTGTATATCCGGCTTCCAGGAAATCGTTATATACCTGGTCGATTACAGCGTCTACAAAATAACTGTTAACATAATCTGTGGCAACATAGGTTTGATTTACCTCAGAAATTCTGGAGTATGGGTCGTCCTCCAAAGCCTCATCATACTCAGCCTGCGTAATATATCCCAGACTCTTCATTTCGTCTAAAACATTCTGGCGACGCTTGGCATTGGCTTCCGGTTTGGTAATAGGATTGTACCCGGTAGGGCTCTTGGTAATGGCAGCTATAACGGCACATTCCGATAAATTGAGCTCGGAAACATCCTTGCCAAAGTAACGCAAAGAGGCGGATTGCACACCTAGAGTATTCTGTCCCAGATTGATGGTATTCAGATAACGAATCAGGACTTCATCCTTGGAAAGCTCATTGGTAATCTGTATAGCCAGATACCATTCCTGAATCTTACGCTCAATCTGTTCTAATTGAGATTCATTCACAAAGTCTTGATAAATGGTGTTTTTGATAAGCTGCTGAGTAATAGTACTGGCACCGGAGTGGAACTTAAAGCCCCTCATTACGCCTGTCACACCGGCACGGATAATACCGATAACGTCTACACCGTTATGTTCGTAAAACCTGCTGTCCTCAATGGCAATAAAAGCCTTCTGCAAATAATCAGGCACCTTGTCCAGGGTGACGGAAATACGGTTGGAATTGCTGGCAACAAGTTTGGTCATCTGATTGCCCTCCATGTCATTGACAAAGGAAGAAAAGCCAACCGGTGCTACGTCAGAGCTGTCAATAGAGGGGGCTGTGTCTATACATCCCTTAAATGCGCCTAAAGCAGCAGAACCGCCGAAAATAACCCCTGCTAAAATAAACAGTAAAAACAACTTACCGGCCTGAATCAATAGCTTGCGGCCTAATTTCTCGGACTTAGAGTTCATTTGCTTTTGTACCTGTTTAAGTCCATTTTTACTATAATTCATAAGAGAATTCCTTTCTTTGATAACAATATGTGAATAATTTGCTATATTTATACTTTTGTTGGGAAAGAGTAGTTTCTCATAAGTTATACCATTATACCAAAAATATCCCATAAAATAAAGTGTTTTCTGTGTAGATTCTGTGAAGATTTCCTTAAATCAATTGTAAAAAAATCTGAAATTTTAAATTCGATTATTGAACATAAGATAAATGTAGATTATAATGATATAAAGAAAAATCTACAGCGTTGCCCTGGTATAGGGCTTACACTGATGCAGACATTATAGGGAAGAGGAGAGATATGAAAAAGCAAATATTTACATTGACGTATCCGTGGGATGAAACACTAAATCAAAAAGGCTATAAACCGGAAGTGACATTTGAGCTGGGTATGAATGAGATTGGATTTACCATGGATATTACTACGTTGGAGTCAAATCCCAAGAGAGAAAAGACGGAGCATTTACAATATGTGAATGAGGACAGCTGTGTAGAGTGGTTTGTAAATTTTATGCCTGAGAAATGTGATCGGTATTTTAATTTTGAAGTAAATGCTAACGGTATTATGAATGTGGCATTCCGCAAAGACCGCTATGATAAGAAGCTCTTAAGCTTGGAGGATATTGCTTCCCTTGGGATTACAACGAAGATACATGATACATATTGGAAGGTGTCCTATGTGGTGCCTTTTACGCTGATAAGTAAATACATTCCGGAGTATCAATATACAGAAGGAATGACAATTCTCGGTAATTTCTATAAATGCGGCGACGAGACAGAGTTTCCTCACTATGGTATCTGGAATCCGATTCCGTTAGAAAAACCGGATTTTCATCAGCCGCATTACTTCGGAGAGATTACACTAATATAAGAATTGCCTTTGGAACCATACAATTCTATAATCGATTCGCGACGTTTTGTTCTTCGCTCAGGTGAATGGTTGCTTGAAAAGCGGGGCAAAAAGAATTATATTTATAAAGTAGTAGGAATTTTAGGAGAAAAGGTATGGAATTGAACGCAAACTCACAGGATAGTTATCGTGTGATATATACAGATACGGAAGTGATACAGACCTTTAGCGGTGAGATCGTTGAAAAGAAGTCCAGATTTATTGCACAGGTCCGTAAGGTGGAGAGTGAAGAAGAGGCTATAGCTTTTGTAGAAGAGGTACGAAAGCGTTATTATGATGCAAGACATCATTGCAGTGCTTTTGTGATAGGTACCAGGGGAGAGCTGACCAGATGCAGTGATGATGGTGAGCCCAGCGGTACTGCAGGCAGGCCTATGCTGGAGGTGCTGTTAGGCTCTGAAATTCGTGGTATTGCAGCAGTAGTGACCAGATATTTTGGTGGTACTCTTTTAGGAACGGGAGGACTGGTGCGAGCTTATACCCAGGCCTTACAGGAGGCATTAAAGAATTGTCCTACCGCTATTATGAAGTACGGTAAGCGGATTCAGGTGGACACGGATTATAATGGTGTCGGCAAGATTTTATATTTAATGGGACAGATGGGTCTGTCTCAGGAGAGCAGTGAGTATACGGATAAGGTTTGTCTGACGGTATTAGTTCCGGGAGAGCAGGCAGAGTATTTTTGTAAACAAGTTACAGAGCTGACAGCCGGTCGCAGTGGTCTGACTGTACTGGAGGAGGTTTTTTATCCGGTACCTGAGAAGTAAGAGATGAAGTGGTAAAAACTGATTTGGCAGCATTAAAGGCAGAATTAGGACTGTAATAATAAAAAAATTTCAAAAAAAGGGAATTTGGACGATATATCGTCCAAATTCACTTTTTTAATGTGCTATACTCCTATATGTGACCCGGTCATGGAAGTATATTTATTTTTGGCATATGTTCCTTCTATTTGATTTTAGAACGCTTTCTCATGGTCGGGTCCAAAATTTTCTTGCGAATACGAAGGGAGGTTGGTGTTACTTCTAATAATTCATCGGTATCAATAAATTCCAGTGCCTGCTCTAAGCTTAAAACTTTTTTCGGTGTCAGACGCAGTGCTTCATCCGCAGAAGAGGAACGGGTGTTGGTCAGCTGTTTTTTCTTGCAAACGTTGATTTCAATATCTTCTGTTTTGCCGGACTGTCCTACAACCATACCGGAGTATACTTTTTCTCCGGGACCGATAAAGAGTGTACCACGATCCTGTGCATTGTACAGACCATAGGTAACTGCTTCGCCGGCCTCAAAGGCGATAAGAGAACCCTGTTTACGATACTGGATGTCACCCTTATATGGACCATAATCATCAAAAATAGTATTGAGAATACCGTTACCTTTGGTGTCAGTCATAAATTCACCACGGTAACCGATAAGACCTCTGGAAGGAATAGAAAATTCCAGGCGGGTATAACCGCCGGTACCTGTGCCCATGTTGCGAAGCTCTCCTTTTCGTAAGGACAGCTTTTCAATAACGGCACCGGCAAACTCATCCGGAACATCGATGTAAGCTAATTCCATAGGCTCCAGTTTGTGACCTTTTTCGTCTGTGTGATACAAAACCTCCGCCTTGGACACTGCAAATTCAAAGCCTTCTCTGCGCATGCTTTCAATCAGAACAGACAAATGCAGCTCGCCTCGGCCGGACACCTTGAAGGAATCGGCACTGTCTGTTTCTTCGACGCGGAGAGATACGTCTGTATTTAACTCTCGGAACAGTCTGTCACGTAAATGACGGCTGGTAACATATTTGCCTTCCTGACCGGCAAGAGGGGAGTCATTTACTACAAAATGCATAGCAATGGTAGGCTCGGAAATCTTCTGGAAAGAAATCGGACGGATAGCCTCAGGATGACAGAGGGTATCACCGATGTGAATGTCCGTAATACCGGAAATAGCTACAATGGAACCAATACCGGCTTCTTTGACTTCTATTTTGTTCAGGCCGTCAAATTCATAGAGCTTGCTGACTTTGACTTTTTTCTGTTTTTCAGGTTCGTGTGCATTAACGATAACTACTTCCTGATTCACACTGATAGTACCGTTATCAACTTTGCCTACGCCGATACGGCCCACGTATTCATTGTAATCAATGGTGGAAATCAGTACCTGGGTACCTGCTTCGGGATCACCTTCAGGAGCAGGAATATAATTCAAAATAGTTTCAAAAAGAGGTACCATGTTTGTGCCCGGAATATCTGCATCTAAAGAGGCGATGCCGGCCTTGGCAGAAGCAAATACAAAAGGACAGTCTAACTGTGCGTCATCTGCTTCCAGGTCAAGGAATAATTCCAATACTTCATCCACAACGGCCTCAGGACGGGCTTCCGGACGGTCGATTTTGTTTACACACACAATAACCGGAAGCTTAAGCTCCAGAGCTTTGCGGAGTACAAATTTGGTCTGTGGCATGGCACCTTCAAAAGCATCTACTACAAGGATGACACCGTTTACCATTTTGAGTACACGCTCTACTTCGCCGCCGAAGTCAGCATGTCCCGGGGTGTCGATGATGTTGATCTTGGTACCGTTATAAGTAACGGCTGTATTTTTGGCCAAAATAGTGATGCCGCGTTCTCGTTCGATATCACCGGAGTCCATCACACGCTCGGCAACCTCCTGGTTAGCCCTGAAAACGCCGGACTGCTTTAAAAGTTCATCTACTAAGGTAGTTTTGCCGTGGTCAACGTGGGCGATAATTGCGACGTTTCTTACGTCTTCTCTAATTTGCTTCATGAAGCCTCCTTTATATATGTCAAGGGTATCTATGTCATCTAAAACTTTTACATTATACCACTAGCGGAGCGGACATGCAAGTGATATGGGGAATTTTTTGAGGGGCGGATTTGTGGTGTCGGAGCAGATAAACCCCTGCTCCGACACCACAAATCCGCGGACCATAGTGTAAAAGGGGAATTTTACTGTTTTATAGTTTTTTTAGCAAAAGAAGAAAGAATAAATTCTAAAGAGAACTAAGTTCATCTACATTCGTCGAGATATGCGATGTGTTTGACTTCTATTTACCAAAGCTATGTAGTAAAATTTATCGTGTCGAACAACCGGCTGACTTTGGATGCAGACCGGAACAAATAAGAACCAGTGTCAAAATAGAAAGGGGAAATACAAAATGACCGGAAAAGAATTAGAAAACAATCAGGTGACGATTATCGGGGAGGTGGTAAGTACTTTTACCTATAATCATGAAATCTATGGAGAGGGCTTTTATATGGTGGAGCTTCGGGTTGAGCGTTTAAGCAGCTCTTATGATATTATCCCGGTGATGATTTCAGAGAGACTTATTGATGTGACCCAGGATTTCAGAGGGCAGTTTTTGGAGGTGCAAGGACAGTTCCGCTCTTACAACCGACATGATGAAAGAAAGAATAAATTAGTATTAAGCGTATTTGCCAGAGAAGCAGCTTTCGTGGAGCTGGATGAGGAGAATATGCCGGAGAGCAATAAAACCAACAGTATCTTTTTGGATGGTTACATATGCAAGGAACCTATTTACAGAAAAACACCTTTGGGAAGGGAAATCGCTGACCTGTTGTTGGCAGTAAACCGTCCGTATGGCAAGAGTGATTATATTCCTTGTATCAGCTGGGGCAGAAATGCACGATTTGCCGGAAATTTCAAGGTGGGTGAAAGAGTGGCTGTATGGGGACGTATCCAGAGCAGAGAATATATGAAACGTATCGACGAAGAACATGTGGAAAAGCGAATTGCTTATGAAGTCAGCGTGAGCAAGCTGGAAAAAGTAGAAGAAGGAATGGAAGAATTTGATTTAGTATAAGACGTAAGTCAAAGGATGTATTGCAGTCCTGCAATAACTTTATAAAAAATAAAATGCCTTCAGGTCATTCATGGCCTGGGGCATTTTTTGAGCGTTTGAAGGGGATAAGTCCGCCTTGTTTAAACAGTTATAAAATTTTGAACGTTGGTTTTTAATAGTTCAACATCTTCATTTGCAGAAGGGTGGTTGTTGGTGATGATATAATCTGCTGCGCTGATATCAGAAATCTTGGCAAAGGCAGTACGTCCCAACTTGGTGGAGTCTGCAGCGATAATCTTAGTGGCAGATCTTGCTAACATCATTCGTGCCAGTTCTACTTCCTGGCTGTAGAAGGTAGTCAGACCATTGTCTAAGGAAATACCATCTACGGACAAAATCAGCTTATCAGCATGATATTTTTCCAACTGTGTAATGGCATCGTCTCCATAGGTGAACTGATGCTTGGCATTCGTAAAACCGCCTAAGAGCACTACATTGAAATTTGGATTAGAGCCCGCTTCCAGAGCAATGGCAATAGAATTGGTCACGATACACAGGTTGATTTTGGGAGGAAGCATACGGAACAGTGTTAGGGTGGTAGTGCCTGCATTCAACATAATCGTATCATTGTCGTCAATCATGTCTACTATTTTCTGTGAAATAGCCTGCTTTTGGGGTTGATTGGCAGAAAGACGCTGCTGCATATCCATATTGTAGTAGGTCTTGTATGAGCTTACGGCACCGCCGTGTACACGGGAAAGCATGCCCTTGGCTTCTAAGTCTGCTAAATCCATACGGATGGTTACATCGGAAATGTCAAACAAGGCGCTCAGTTCATTTACCTTAACCTTGCCTTCCCTGTTTAAAATCTCCAGTATCTTTTGTTTTCTTTCATAAATATCCATAATCAAAACCTCTTTTACGATAGTTATTTCGATTATAGCACAAGCTCCCAATAAATGCCAGTAAAATTTAAGGAAAATGGGCTTTTAGTAGGGGGAATTTGTTTTGAGTCGACTAATATCGTTAATTGTCAAAAACAAGGCTTTCATTTGCTTTCGATTGAGGGGGATTTTGTTGCGAATTCATTGTCAAATCTTTTGTTTTTTCTTGACAAAAAAAAGGTGCAATAATAAAATAAGAGTGTTAAGTATTTGTATGTTTTTCCATAGGCAGGAAGAAAGGGTTAGATAGATATGTATATAGGAGTTGATCTTGGTAGTACCAATATAAAAGCTGCATTGTATGATGAACAGTTAAAGCTGATTGACCGCCAGTCCAGACCGGTGAAGTATATACGTGATAACGGATTTATCGAGTTTGATACAGAAGAGTACTGCAATATATTAGTAGAATTGCTTGTGAAGATGCTCAAGGAAAACAGCATCTGCAGGGTGAAGCATATTGCTTTTACAGGACAGGCAGAGTCATTGGTGGTGTTAGACCGGTTCGGCAAGCCTCTTATGAATGCCATCTCCTGGATGGATGAGCGCTCTGTAGAAGAATGTGCGGCTCTGGCAGAGCAATTCACAAAGGAAGAATGTGAGGAAGTAACAGGACAGCAGGCGGTGCTTCCTACCTGGCCGGCTACCAAGATTTTGTGGCTGAAACATAAACAACCTCATATTTATAAGGAAGCTGGTACATATATGCTGCTAAAGGATTATGTAGTTTATTATATAACCGGTGTAATGCTTTCCGATATGTCTATAGCTACTTTTTCCTTTTATTTTGATATTTATCGTAAATGTTATTGGCAGAAAATGCTGGATGCTATAGGGATAAGCCAAACCCAGCTGCCGCTCCTTGCGGAGCCATGTACGGTAGCCGGTAAGCTGAAGAAAGAGTTGGCAGTTGTATTGGGCTTGGAAGAAAAGCCGGATGTTAATATCGGTACACTGGACCATTTTACAGGTATGATTGGAACCGGTAATATCGCACCCGGCGGCATTACCCTTTCTACCGGCACGGTTATGGCTATGGCTGCCATGGCAGAAGAGCCGGTGGCTCACAATACCGGCATTGCCATGCATTACGGGTTCAGACCGGATACCCACATTATGCTGCCTACAGCAGAAAGCGGAGGTGTAAGTCTGGAGTGGTTCCGTAAGAGCTGTATGCCTCAGGTGGATTATGATAGGTTAAACGAGGTGCTGGCAACCAGAACCCGCAACAAGCTGATCTTTCTTCCTTATTTAGTGGGTACCAATGGACCGGAATTTGATGCAGACGCAACAGGCGTATTTTGGGGATTGAGACAGGAACATGATGCTTACGATATGGCCTATGCGGTGATGGAAGGTGTGGCTTTCGTACTTAGAAAGAATTGCGAGGCAATTACCCGCAAAGGTACTGGTTTGCAGTCTATTATAGCAACCGGTGGTGGCGCCAAGAGTCCTATCTGGTGTCAGCTTCAAGCGGACATTACAGGTCTTCCGATTTTAATACCGGAGGAAAAGGAAGCTGCTTGTCTTGGAGCAGCTATGATTGCCGCAGTGGCTGACGGTGCATTCCCAGATTTGGAAAGTGCAGCAAAGGACATTAAAATAAAGCGCAGATTTGAACCTCATTGCAGTGAAGAAATAGAACGCAAATACCGCCGCTTCTGTGCATTGTATGAGATGTCTCTGGAAGTGCTTGCACGGTAGGTGAGTGAGTGGGCAGCGTAGTGGAGACACAAAGTCCATTCTTTAAATATTTACGAAAATTCTATTGACTTATTTACATTTTGTTATATAATGATAACGAATCATAATTTGGCGAAAGTTTTTAAAAGCCAATATGAAATACAACGAAAAGAGGGTTTTAGTATGAGCAAAAATTGGGCAACTATGGACCTTAGTAAGGTTCCTAATATGGTAACTGCTACAGTTCCTGGTCCTAAATCTGTTGAGTATCATGAGAGATGTGCGAAGCACATGAAGGGCTATTCCAGCCAGGTAAAGCTTTTCCCGGTAACTTTTGAATCTGGTTACGGCTATACACTTACCGACGTGGATGGTAATACATATCTTGATTTTTCATCCGGTATTTATGTAACCGGTCTTGGACACTGTCATCCAAAGATCAGCGAAGCTGTTGCAGAGCAGGCAAAGAAGCTGATGAACTGTCATGACTTTACTACAAAGGTAAAGATGGAATTAGTAGAGAAGATGCATGAGATCACAGGCGGTCGTTTCGGCGGCTTCCAGTTCTATGATTCCGGTACAACTGCTGTAGAAGCTGGTTTACGTTGTGCACGTGCAGCTACAGGTAAGCAGGAGTTTATCTCTTTCTTCAGAGATTTCCATGGTAAGACCTATGGTGCAAATTCCCTTGCAGTAGTTGGCGCTGATACACATATGAGAGCTCCTGGCTTTATGTTAGTTCCAAGACCAAATCCATATCGTGACTTCTTTGGCAGAAGCGAAGAAGAAGCTTGGAAGGATTCTTCACCTTACATCAACATGATCGAAGGTATGTTAGACAATGCTTGCGCAAATGGCGGCAAGAATGTTGCAGCTATCGTTTTAGAGCCAATTCAGGGTTGGGGCGGTTCTATCATTCCTCCTGCAGACTTCATTCCTGCACTTCGTGAGCTGTGCAATAAGAGAGGTATCTTACTCTTTGCAGATGAAGTTCTTAACTGTATGGCAAGAACCGGTAAGTATCTTGCTATGGATCACTGGGATGTTACAGCTGATATTACCACACTTGGTAAGGGCTTCGGTAACGGATTCCCTGTAACTGCTTTAGCAGTATCCAAGGATCTTGCTCCTGCAATTGAGAAGATTTCTGCTTCTTCCAGCTACGGCGGCAACCCAATGGCTTGTATCGCTGCTCTTGAGTCTATCAGAGTTATCGAAGAAGAAAACTTAAATGAGCGTTCTGCACACCTTGGTGAGATCATGCTTGCAAGAATGGAACAGATGAAGGCTGCTCACCCGATTATCGGTGATGTACGTGCTATCGGCTGTCTCCAGGCAATTGAAGTTGTTAAGGATCGTGAGACCAAGGAGCCATTCGCAGAGGCTGGTACAATGATTTACCAGAAGGCATTCGAAAAGGGTCTGGCTTGGGTTCCATCAGGTCACATTTTACGTATGTCTCCTCCAATGATTTTGGACGATGCTGCTGCGCTTAAGGGTCTTGATATTATTGAAGAAGCTGTTGCTGAAACAGAAAAGCATTTTGGTTATTAATTTGTAACTATTCAGAGCCAAGGCAATTTATACATAAAGCAATGAGCCAAGCTTGCTTGTGCGAATGCATTTATGTATAAATTTCTTTGGTGAGAAGCCACAGCTCGAAAATGCATGGCATTTTCGAGTTTGGCTCTGAATAGTTACATTAGTTTTAAAATTCTTTTTAGTTTTTAAGGATGAAAGGATAACACTATGAAAACTGTAAAATTTGGTCTTATCGGCTGCGGACTTATGGCAAGAGAATTTGCTTCTGCTGCTGCACGCTGGTGTCATTTGACAGAAGATGTTCCGAAACCGGAAATCGTAGGTATCTGTTCTGTTGTGCCAAAGGAAATGGAGTGGTTCCAGAAGAATTTCCCTGAGATTAAGTATGCCGTTTCTGATTATAAGGAACTTTTGGATAAAGAAGATATCGATGCTATTTACTGTGCAGTGCCTCATAATCTGCATGAACAGTTCTATATCGATATTATTAAGAGCGGCAAGGCTCTTTTGGGTGAAAAGCCTTTTGGTATCGACAAGCAGGCCAATGAAAATATTTTAAAGGCTATCAAGGAAAACCCAGATACCTTTGTTCGTTGCTGCAGCGAGTTCCCATATTATCCTGCTATGCAGACCATGATTAACTGGTACAACGAAGGCAAATTCGGTAAAGTATTGGAAATCCATTGCGGATTCAATCACTGCAGTGATATGGATGTGAATAAGCCCATCAACTGGAAGCGTATGGTGAAGTTCAACGGCGAGTACGGTTGTCTCGGCGATCTGGGCATCCATACCCAGCATGTTCCCTTCCGCCTTGGCTTCAAGCCCAAGACTGTAAG
>JAZRLF010000066.1:0-12663 GCA_045646695.1 Lachnospiraceae bacterium | reverse complement strand
GTGATATACCGGAAAAAATCCAGTTGCTTATGTCAATGCTTAAATCCGTAAGTATTGTAGAAGTGGCAAGAACCGGAACATTAGCTTTACCGAAATGTTCAGATATTGATTGACATATTGCTTGGTAATTGCTAATATTGTTGATAGAGTTTTATTATTATAAAGGAGTTCTTATGCAAAAGAAGGTCTTTCAAATAATTGTTGATAATACAGCGGGTGTTTTGAGCAGAATATCCGGGTTATTCAGTCGCAGAGGATATAATATTGAGAGTATTACGGCAGGTGTAACCTCTGACCCTCGATTTACCCGTATTACAATCGTTGCCAGTGGTGATGATGTGATACTGGAGCAGATTGAAAAGCAGGTAGCAAAGCTTGTAGATGTACGCAGTATTAAAGAGTTGAAGCCGGATGAAAGTGTTTACAGGGAGCTTGCATTGATCAAAGTAAAAGCAGATGCTTCGGAGAGACAAGGTCTTTTATCCATTTCTGATATTTTCCGTGCAAAGGTTATTGATATCAGTGCTGAAAGTATTATGGTAGAATTGACAGGTACCCAGTCCAAGATAGATGCTTTTCTTAAAATGCTTGAAACTTACAAAATACTAGAGCTAGCCAGAACAGGTATTGCAGGTCTTGTTCGAGGTCATAACAGCATTGTACATATAGAAGAGTAAATGATACGTTTATAAATTATTTTAATTAACAAAGGGTTTTTCCCTCGTTATATATTTTACATTGGAGGAATTTATTATGGCAAAAATTTATTATCAGGAGGATTGTAACCTCGCATTATTAGAAGGTAAAACAATCGCAATTATCGGTTACGGTAGTCAGGGACATGCACACGCATTAAATGCAAAAGAATCCGGCTGTGATGTAATTATCGGTCTTTATGAAGGCTCTAGGTCTTGGGCAAAGGCAGAAGCTCAGGGATTTAAGGTATATACAGCCGCTGAAGCTGCAAAAAGAGCAGATATCATTATGATTTTAATTAATGATGAGAAGCAGGCTAAATTATATAAAGAGTCTATTGAGCCAAATCTTGAAGAAGGCAATATGTTAATGTTTGCACATGGTTTTGCTATTCACTTTGGTCAGATCGTTGCACCAAAGAACGTGGATGTTGCAATGATTGCGCCTAAGGGACCTGGTCATACAGTGCGTGGTCAGTATCAGGAAGGCAAAGGTGTTCCTTGTCTTGTTGCAGTTCATCAGGATGCTACAGGCAAAGCTTTAGACAAGGCATTAGCATATGCTTTGGCTATTGGCGGTGCAAGAGCAGGTGTATTAGAGACAACCTTCAGAGAAGAAACAGAAACAGATCTTTTCGGTGAGCAGGCTGTTCTTTGTGGTGGTGTTTGTGCTCTTATGCAGGCTGGTTTTGAGACTTTGGTAGAAGCTGGTTATGCTCCTGAAAGTGCATATTTTGAGTGTATCCATGAAATGAAATTAATTGTTGATCTTATTTTCCAGTCTGGTTTTGCAGGTATGAGATATTCCATTTCCAATACTGCTGAATATGGCGATTATATTACCGGACCAAAGATTATTACAGAAGAAGCCAAGAAAGCTATGAAGAAGGTTCTTACTGATATTCAGGATGGAACATTTGCAAAAGATTGGTTAACAGAGAATGCAGTAAATGCTCCTCATTTCAACGCAATGAGAAGACGTGCAGCACAGCATCCATCAGAGGTTGTTGGTGCAGAATTGCGTAAGCTTTATAGCTGGAATAATGAGAATAAGTTATTAGATAACTAATAGTATTTAAAGGGATGGGTTGACCGTCCCTTTTTAAGAGAAATTATATACTGAAAATTTTGCTTTTGTTTTCTGTTTTGAATATGTGTTCGGGTACGTTTGGCTAAAAAATTAGGAGACAGGTCATGAATAATACAAAAACTCGCAAGTATGAAGTGGATATGATTAATGGTCCACTGCTAGGTAAGATAATCATATATGCATTACCGGTTATGCTGTCCGGTATTTTGCAAATTACATTTAATGCAGTTGATCTGATTATTGTAGGTCGATATTCCGGCAGTAATGCAATGGCGGCGGTTGGTAGTACGGGAGCGTTGATAAATTTATTAATCAACTTGTTTAATGGTTTATCTGTTGGTGCCAATGTTTTGGTTGCTAAATCATACGGTGCAAATCAATCAAAATCTGTAAAAGAAGCAGTACATACATCTGTCGCAATATCAATTATAGGTGGTATAGCTTTGGTTTTCGTAGGATTGATTTTTTCAAAGCCTATTTTGATGCTTATGGGCACTCCAATTGAAATTATTGACGGAGCAACCCTGTATATGAAGATATATTTTGCCGGAATGCCTATAATCATGTTGTATAACTTTGGCAGTGCTGTTTTGCGTGCAGTAGGCGATACCAGAAGACCGTTGTATTATTTAAGCCTTGCGGGAATAATAAATGTTCTCTTGAATTTAGTGTTCGTAAGAGTCTTTAATATGGGGGTTACCGGCGTTGCATTGGCAACGGTATTGAGCCAGGGTGTTGCGGTAATATTGGTAGTACGTGCATTGATCCTGACAGAAGGACCGTATCGACTTATCATTAGTGAAGTAAAAATATACAAAGATAAATTGATAAAAATGCTGCAAATTGGCTTGCCGGCAGGTTTACAGGGGTGTCTGTTTTCTTTGTCAAATGTTTTGATACAATCTTCCATTAATAGTTTTGGAGCAACTGTAGTTGCAGGCAATACAGCAGCTGCTAACATTGAAGGTATTGTATATACCGGTATGAATTCCGTATATCAGACTGCTTTAAGTTTTGTAGGGCAAAATTACGGAGCCGGAAAATTAAAGCGTATTAAGAAAATATCTGTAATAAGCATTAGTCTGGTTGTAATGATAGGTATATGTCTGGGAATTTTAGCCTTAGTGTTTTCTGAGCCTTTGCTGTATTTATATGGAACAACAGCAGAAGAGGCCGCATATGGTACAGTTCGTTTGAGTTACATTTGTAAATTTTATTTCTTGTGCGGTATTATGGATGTTTTGGTAGGTCTTTTAAGGGGTATGGGCTATGCGATCATGCCTATGATTGTTTCGCTGAGTGGTGCATGTTTATTCCGAATTATCTGGATTATGACAGTTTTTGAGCATTTCAAAGCGTTAGATTCCTTGTATTTGTCTTATCCTGTTTCCTGGATCATAACGGGACTTACGCATGGAATTTGTCTCATGTGTATTTTTCATAAAATAAAAAATAAATTTACAGAATAGCACTTGAAACATATGTTCGAATGAGGTATAATGTTACTATGATTTAAACAGCAACTCAGGAGGATGATATATGTATGCATATTTTAAAGGAAAGCTTGCTTATGTGGGGGAAGATAGTATTATTTTAGATGTACATGATATCGGTTATCGGATTTTACTTTCACAGGCCAGTATTGCTTTTTTGCCTTCTGTAGGGGAAGAAGTTCAGCTGTATACATATACCAGTGTCAGAGAAGATGCAATATGGCTGTACGGTTTTTTGAGTTATGAAGATTTGGAGATTTTTAAGAAATGTATTACTGTAAGCGGAATCGGACCCAAGGGCGGTATGGCGATTTTGTCTGTAATGGATGCAGATGCTCTTCGCTTTGCTATTGTATCCGGAGATGCCAAGGCGATTGCCCAGGCACCGGGAATTGGACAAAAGACGGCCCAAAGACTGATTTTGGAACTGAAAGATAAGATTTCTTTAGAAGATACATTAGTAAATCGTGAACAAAATGGCGTACGTATGACAGCTGCTGTAAGTGATGATACGTGCAAAGAGGCTGTCGAAGCGTTGGTGGCATTAGGCTATTCATCTTCAGATGCACTGCGTGCAGTGAAAGCAGTTCCGGATTCTGCAGACTTAGATGTGGAAGCTATACTGAAAGCAGCGCTAAAAAATATGTTTTGAGGTAAAAGATGTCAAGGCGAATTATTGAAACTACAATTCAAGAAGAAGATATCAAAATAGAAGGTTCTTTACGACCACAGTTATTAAAGGATTATATAGGTCAAGATAAAGTCAAAGATACATTGAAGGTATATATTGATGCTGCAAAGAGTCGTGGAGACAGTTTAGATCATGTATTATTCTATGGTCCTCCCGGATTAGGTAAGACTACTCTTGCTAATATTATTGCTAATGAAATGGGAGTCCATTGCAAGGTTACCAGTGGACCAGCTATTGAAAAGCCGGGAGAGATGGCTGCAATTTTAAATAATCTGCAGGAGGGAGATATTCTTTTTGTAGACGAGATTCATAGATTAAATAGGCAGGTTGAAGAAGTACTGTATCCTGCTATGGAAGATTATGCTATTGATATTATGATTGGCAAGGGAGCCAGCGCACGCTCTATTCGTTTGGATTTACCACATTTTACCCTTGTTGGAGCTACAACCAGAGCAGGACTTTTGACTGCCCCTTTGAGGGATAGATTTGGTATTATTCATCATCTGGAATTTTACAGTATTCAGCAGTTAAAGCTTATTATCCAGCACTCAGCTCGAATTTTAAATGTTCAGATAGATGAAAAGGGAGCCATTGAATTGGCCCGCAGAAGCCGTGGAACCCCACGATTGGCCAATCGTATTTTAAAGCGTGTCAGAGATTTTGCGCAGGTAAAATACGGAGGTGTCATTACAGAGCATGTTGCACATATTGCCCTTGATTTAATGGATGTGGACAAGTTGGGGCTTGATCATCTGGATCGCAATATTCTTGAAACGATTATCCATAAATTTTGTGGTGGACCGGTAGGTCTTGATACTTTATCGGCGGCTATTGGTGAAGATGCCGGTACCATAGAGGATGTATATGAGCCTTATTTGATTCAAAACGGCTTATTAAATCGTACGCCAAAGGGCAGAGTTGCAACAGACTTGGCTTTTAAACATCTGGGGCTTGAAAAATAATCTTCTTTTTTGTATACTTTTTATATACAAAAGAAAGAGGCTTTGTGCTATGGATAAGAAAAACAGTTTTAGTATAACTTTAGCGGGCAAATCATATACATTGTGCGGCGAGGAGTCAAGTGATTATTTAAAGATGGTTGGATCCTATATAGAAGAAAAGTATAAAGGATATTATGACGATCTGGCTTTTCGCTCGCAACCGGTGGATATGCAGCATATTTTGATGCAATTAAATATTGCAGATGATTATTTCAAGTGTCGTGAACAGTTGACTATTCAGAGTCGTAAACACGAAGAACAGATGCTGGAAATAGAAAGATTGCAGAATTCTCTCGTGAATATGCAGGTCAGATATGAAAACTTGGAATCCGGCATGAAGCTTATTGAGAAAAAATATCAGGAAGCTAAAGAGAAATTAACTCGTTTAGAGAGATAACACAAAAGAATGATTAACTTTAATATGTTGTGCAATCCTTTTATTCCCGTAAAAGGTTTGCACGTTTTTCGTTGCGAAACATGCTGCAAAAAGGATTCTGTGGCATTGGTTTCGGACAGAGATTGTAACTGGAGGACATTCCATGAGAGGTCATAAAGTTGAACTGTTAGCGCCGGCAGGCAATTACGATAGTTTTATTGGTGCTATAAATGCCGGTGCGGATGCAGTATATGTAGGTGGGGAGAAATTTTCTGCCAGAGCTTTCGCAGATAATTTTGATACGGAGACCTTATGCAATTGTATTAGATATGCCCATTTATTTGGTCGAAGGGTTTATTTGACATTAAATACTTTGATTAAGGAGCAGGAATTCTCTGAAATATTCGAATATGTCCTGCCATTTTACATGGCTGGGTTGGATGGTGTGATTATCCAGGACTTTGGCGTACTCAAATATTTAAGAGAACATTTTCCTGATATGGAATTACATGCAAGCACACAGATGACGGTAACAGGAACTGAATTTGTACGCATGTGTCAGGAGTGGGGTATTTCACGAGTAGTACCTGCCAGAGAATTAAGTCTTTCAGAATTGAAGGCTATTCGGGATGCGGGGATTGAGGTGGAATGCTTTGTTCATGGTGCAATGTGCTATTGTTACTCCGGAATGTGTTTGATGAGCAGTATTCTGGGAGGCCGAAGTGGTAACAGGGGCAAGTGCGCGCAGCCGTGCAGATTGCCGTATCATGTTTCGATGGGAGAAGATGTGCGAGGCAATGCCTATACACTGAGTCTCAAAGATATGTGTACCATAGAACACATACCGGCATTGATCGAGGCGGGAATGGATTCCTTTAAAATCGAAGGACGTATGAAACGTAGTGAATATGCAGCCGGTGTAACGGCATTATATCGCAAATATATAGATCTATATTATTCCAATCCTGACAGGTCTTTTCAAGTTTCTGCAAAGGATAGGAGTATTTTAGAACATTTATATATGCGCAGCGAATTGCACGACGGTTATTTATACAAGCATAATGGCAAGGAAATGGTTACCGGGGATGCTCCTAGTTACAGCGGATTGGATGAGCAGATTTTAGAGGAACTTAAGACCAAGTATCTTGGACATACTATGAAGCTTTTGGTTTCTTGTTTTGCTTATTTTGAAGTTGGAAAAGAGTGTACGTTAACAGTATATACTGACAGCGGGGTAAGTGTGACTGTTTCAGGACCTGTGGTGGAAGCTGCCCATAAAGCTTCTGCTACGGAAGAATCTGTTGCTAAGCAGTTAAGCAAATTTGGCAACACCCATTTTAGACTCGATGACTTACAAATATCTATTGTAGGAGATGCTTTTTTGCCAAATGGTGTTTTAAATGTATTACGCAGGAATGCATTAGAACAGTTGGAAGAGGCAGTTATAGCGTCATATTTTCCGTCATTGTCGCAGCGCCCCCCTGTTTCTCAATTATGTACGGATGCTAATAGTATTGTTAGTGTAGAATTTGAAAGGACTACCTCATCCAAACTGACGGTATTAGTTAAATCAAAAGAACAGCTGGAGGCTGTAGTGTACCACAGTATTAATAGGCAAATCAGCATGTTGTATTTGGAAGAAGAGGCTATGCAAGCTGTGTTAAAGGGAGAGTGTGTACTTCCATCCCATATAAAGCCGGTATATGTATTGCCTTATATTTTAAGAAAGAGAAGCTATTCCGGGCTCAAATCGCAGCTGAATCAGTTGGCGGATGTCGGGGTGAAGCATGTATTGGTTCGCAATGTGGAAGAACTTGCACTTGTGAAAGGATTGAAAGCGTGCAGAAAAAGCAACAATGACACGATGACAGAAACAGCGAAGGATATGCCGGTATTTTCAATTATTACGGATGCTTCGATGTATTGCTGGAATCAGGAAGCGCTTAATTTGCTATCAACCTATGCAGAGCAATTGACTTTACCTTTTGAATTGAATTCTAAGGAACTTCGTTCTCTTCGCAGACATAATACAGAACAGATTGTATATGGATATATTCCGTTAATGATTGCTGCCAATTGCATTTATAAGACGAATCTGTCCTGTCAAATGACCAGTGATAATGTATGTCATCAGGCAATATTAAAGGATCGATATGGAAAAAGCTTTACTGTTTTAACAAATTGTAGACATTGTTATAATGTGGTATATAATAGTGTACCGCTTTCTTTGCACAAAAAATACAACAAAACATTACCTGGCTTTTATAGAATTCAGTTTAGCATTGAAAATAAAAAAACGGTTAACGAAATTTTAGATTACTATGACAAATGGATGAAGGATATTCCTGCAGAATTTCCTGTGAAGGAGTACACGACTGCTCATGAAAACAGGCAGGTAGAGTAGGAGAACTATGGACTTTTTACTTTCAGAATTAACAAAATATCTGGCTATATTATTTAGCGCTTTTTTTGCCTTGGATGGTTGCTTGTGTTTTGTTTGTAAAATCGACAAGTACAAAAAATGGTGTCATATCAGACAGAAGCTGTATATATTTATCGTACAGTTTATGTGCTATTGTACTATGTGCTTTCAAAGCAAGAATGTAAAATATGTTTTACTATACGGTGTTGTGCAGATATTGCTGTTTTCTATCTTATCTGTTACACCGATGGTGTATGAAGGGATCAATAGATTGTTACTTCATAATATGTGTTTTTTGCTGGGAACAGGTTTTATCATAATATCCAGATTGTCATTTTCAAAAGCTGTCAGACAAGTGATAATTGCAGGTGCAGGTTTCTTGATTGCATTGTTTATTCCGGTTATTGTAGAAAAAGTGAGATTGATCAGAAAAGGCTGGTTTTTATATGGCATACTTGGATTGTCTTTATTGACAGTGGTATATATACTTGGAGAGTTGACTAATGGGTCAAAAATTTCTTTTTCCATATATGGTGTTTCTTTTCAGCCATCTGAGTTTGTAAAGATAATATTTGTATTTTTTATTGCTTCACTTCTCTTTGAAAAGAAATCATTTATACGTATTTTGTTTTCAGGAGCTATGGCTTGTGGTTATATATTAGTACTGGCGGCTTCTAAGGATTTGGGAGCAGCACTTATCTTCGGAGCTACCTACCTGATTATGATATTTATTGCTACGGATAGTTATATGGTTCTGCTGGGTGGAATGATAGCTGCTGTAGGTGGTTCTATTGCTGCATATATGGTGTTTTCCCATATTCAATATCGAGTGTTGGCATGGCAGGATCCTTTTGCATATATTGATGGATCAGGATATCAGATTGCGCAGTCTTTATTTGCAATTTCCTCAGGCGGATTATTTGGAGTTGGATTTTTTAACGGTAATCCCAAAGCCATTCCATACGTGGAGGATGATATGATTTTTTCTGCCATTTGCGAAGAAATGGGCATATTATTCGGTGTAATACTGATTATTGTATGTTTTTTATCATTTTTTATGATTATGCAGATAGGGATACGTGCAAGTAACCGATTTTATAAGCTGATTTGTACCGGACTGGCAGTGGCATATGCGGTACAGATTTTCCTGACAATAGGAGGCGGAATTAAACTAATCCCTTTGACTGGAGTTACACTGCCATTTATAAGCTATGGCGGAAGCTCGGTTATGGCTACGATTTTTGTGTTTTTTATTGTACAGGGCATTCATTTGAAGCAGGTAAAACCAATTAATCATCATGAGGAAGTGTTAAATGGAACAGAATAACAACAAAAAGACAAATGTTAAATTATATATACTTTCCTGTGTTGTTTTTCTTATGTTTACAGGAATGTCCGTATTTTTGGTGTGGTTTAATCTGACCAATCAGTCCGAGTTTTTCAATAACAGCTATAATTCAAGGCAAGAGCTTATGGCTGAGCAAAATATAAGGGGGACAATATATTCTTCTGACGGTGAGAAATTAGCCTATACAGTGACGAATTCAGATAGTACAGAAGAAAGAGTATATCCATTTTGTGAAATATTCTGCCATGTAATTGGATATGCTAGTCATGGGAAGAGTGGTGTGGAGGCTTTGGCTAATTACGAGCTGAGTCATTCCAGTACGTCTATTAATAACAAAATGCTTTCCAGTGTAAATGGTGAAAAAAATCCGGCTGATGATGTATATACCACTTTAGATTCTGAACTGCAGGAAATTGCAGATAAAGCATTGGGTGTTTATCAAGGGGCTATAGTTGTTTCGGAAGTGAAGACTGGACGGATTTTGGCTATGGTGTCTAAGCCGGGATTTGATCCTAATGAGATTGGTACATTGTTTAAGAACTTAACGGAAGATGAGGAAAGCAGCGTATTACTTAACAGGGCTACGCAGGGATTGTATCCTCCCGGATCTATTTTTAAAATTGTTACAACTCTGGAGTATTTAAGAGAACATGATAACGATTTAAGCACATATGCTTATCAATGCTCCGGTACATTTTCTTTAAATAACATTAAGATTAGTTGCTTTAATCATAAATCGCACGGATATTTAACCTATGAGGAATCTGTAACAAATTCATGCAATTCTTCGTTTGCTAATATTGGCGTGGGTCTTGACTTGGATGCATTTTCAGATACGTTGGACGGGTTGTTGTTCGGAACAGAATTACCTATTAATTTACCGTCCGGTATCAGCAGTTATGATTTGGTTGGAGATGGCACCAAAGAAGCTATCATACAATCTTCTTTTGGACAAGGTAAGACAATAGTTACTCCACTGCAAATGAACTTGATTACCTGTGCAATTGCCAATAATGGCACATTAATGAAACCACAGGTATTATCACATATACAGGCTTCAGATGGCTCTGTGGTAAAAACTTATTCTCCTGTGAGCTATGAAAAGCTTATGACAGAGGAAGAAGCAGAAATTCTGACAGATTTAATGGTACAGGTAGTAGAAGTAGGCACAGCATCAAAGTTAAATGATTTGCCTTATTCTGTGGCAGGCAAAACAGGCTCTGCAGAGTATGATTCCAGCAAGATTTATTCTCATTCCTGGTTTACAGGGTTTGCTCCTGCAGAAGATCCTGAGATAGCTGTTACCATTATTATGGAGGAAGCAGGAACAGGAAGTTCTTATGCAGTACCTGTGGCAAAACGAATTTTTAATGCGTATTTTGGTGTGAACTAATGTTTTGAAAACAGTTTGAAATAAAAAACTTGCAAAGCTTTTCTTTATGGACTATACTTAGGGTAAGTCGTACAGACCCACCAAACAGGAGGTAGCTATTATGATCAATGCGACAAGCTGTGGCGGTGTGGTTATTTTTAGAGGAAAGGTCCTTCTGCTTTATAAGAATTACCGTAACAAGTATGAAGGATGGGTTTTGCCAAAAGGAACAGTAGAGCGGGGAGAGACACATGAAGAAACCGCTCTCAGAGAAGTGCTTGAGGAGAGTGGCGCCAAAGCTTCTATTGTCAAGTATATAGGTAAAAGTGAATATTCGTTTAGTGTACCCGAAAATGTGGTAGAAAAGGAAGTACACTGGTACCTTATGATGGCTGACAGCTATTACAGTAAACCACAGCGCGAAGAGTATTTTGTTGATTCTGGCTTTTACAAGTATCACGAGGCGTATCACCTGCTTCGATTTCCAAATGAAAAGCAGATATTGGAGAAAGCATATCGTGAGTACAATGAATTAAGAAAAAAAGGCCAGGTATAGGAGGAATTCTAATGCGTATTAAATCGGAGCTTTTATGGGGTGAAAGCATTCGAGACAAAAGCAAAGTTTATGATTTATTACAAACAGGAAAACTTCCTTTTGGATATTATCTATTGCTATGCACCGGAAAAGGCGATATGGAACTTGCGCCTGCAAAGATGCAGAGCAATAGATATTATATATCTGATGATTATATTGTGTTTGGAGTTTCTTATGGCAAAAAGGAAGCATATGACATGATTGCTGATATTTTATCTCAAATATATGTAGAACATACTTATGAATCCGTTCATGCATTTACCAGAGAGGTTCTGGGTGCAGAGATATGTTAGGAATTATATTATTTATCTTAAAGATAATTGGCATTATAGTACTTGTAGTGCTTGGGCTAGTACTTCTTGTACTGCTTTTAGTTTTTTTTGCACCTTTTAAATATAAAAGTAGTGGCTATAAGCAGGAGGAAGATTTAAAGGTTCAGGCGCTGATTACCTATTTAAATCCTCTTGTCAGGATTTTAATAAATTATCCTGAAGAATATATTGTCCGTGTGAAGGTTCTTGGGTTTACAGTATACACTGTAAAATCTACAAAAGAAGAAACAAAATCCCAGGTTTTGGATGTGAACACATCAAAAGAGCACTCGGAGGAACAAACAGATATTTCTGATGCAGATACATCAAAGGACCACGTGGAGGAGACACTTGCAGATTCCACAGCGGACATATCCTCAGGGGAAAAAATACAAACCGATTCATCAAAAAAACCTTCCAAAAAGCAAAAGCATACATTTGATAAGATCAGAGCATACGCCTCCCTTCTTGCAGAGAACAAAGATTTATTACTGGATGTGTTGAAAACAGTAATCAATGCATTGAAGACTATTCTTCCGGGCAAGTGTTATATTAATTTCACATTTGGAACGGGACAGGCAGATACAACCGGGTATATCTATGCAGTATATTGTGCGTTGCTTGATTTTTTGCCTGCTAAAACAGAGATTATCTTAGAACCGGTTTGGGTAGAAAAGTGGTCTTCCGGTGAATATTTTATAAAAGGCAAGATCAGATTGATTCACTTTTTGATTGCAATTATTAAGATCATTACTGACTCGAATGTAAGAAAACTTTATAAAGAGATAAGGAGTGTATAGTAGATTATGGCTACAAATAACGTGACAGATATTATTGATAATTTAATGAAGGGGCTGGACGCTGTTCTCACCACCAAGACGGTAATTGGCGAAGCTACGAAAATCGGTGATACTATTATCGTTCCTTTGGTAGATGTTTCTTTTGGAATCGGTGCCGGTGGTTCGGCAATAAATGGTGCTGATGCCAAGAATGGCGGAGGAGGCGGTCTTACCGGTAAGATGAGTCCTAGTGCGGTTTTGGTTATTCATAATGGAACCACTCGATTGGTTAATGTAAAGAATACAGATAATTTATCAAGAGCTTTGGATTTGATTCCTGAGATCATGAATCGGATCAAACCTAATAAAGACATTACAGATGATGAAATACGTAATACTGCTTTCCCGGATGGAGAAGAGGTAAAATAATTTAATACTGCATATTTTTTAGGGCTGTCACATACACTTTACAAAAAAGAATGTGGCAGCC
>JAZRLF010000065.1:0-48281 GCA_045646695.1 Lachnospiraceae bacterium | reverse complement strand
ACAGATCAAAAGATAAAACTTTTTGTTAACACCAAACCAAGGAAAGGCATGTCTTATGGGGAATACAATCTATGATATAAATGCAATGCGCAATATTATTCTAGGGAGTCAGCACTTGTTAAAGAAAAGTTCTGACAGTATAGAGGATATTGTCTCGGACATATGCGGATTGCAATACGATCCTTATCCTGCTATACATTTAAATCAATACATAATGCTGTGGAACAGAAAAAAAGATTTTAGACCGGAACAATTGGATATAGCTGCATATAACCCTGAAGTGCAAGCTGCAGAAAAGCAATTAAGGGAAAGCTTGATAGAATTTGACGGACTGACTGCTAATCAAATTTGGGAGAATTTAAACTTATCTTTTGAATGGAATAAATATAGGCGAGAACACGACCAAAGTTATAATTTACCGATATTCCGTGCTTTTTATAGATTAATTCGCAGAGGAGATCTTTTGACTTGCGGTAGAAAGCCGGGAACTTTCAGAGAACCTGTTTTTATTTTAAAAGAAAAAGTTGGTTTTTCTGATTGGTCTAAAGACTCTATTGACGAAAAACAAGCGATAAAATGTATAGTTGAAAAGCTAATAGTTGCATTAGCAGTCACTGATCCGGTGCATGTTTCTCATATATCCGGTTATAAGACCGCTGATATTCTTCCTGTTTTTGCAGAATTGGAAGCTGAAAAGAAGATAGTACAGCTTCCATATAAATTTGGTCGTAAATGTTACTATATTCATTCCTCCAAAATAGAGCTTCTAAATGAGAAAGTAGCTGAGGATTGCAGTGAAGTGCGACTTATATCACCGATGGATACAGTTGTAAGAGACAAAGCTTGGCTTGAAACTTTTTTTGATTATTCATTTTCTTTTGAATATTTCAAGAAAAAGGGAATGAAATGGCCTCTTTCAATTCTTGTAGGAAATCAATTTGTCGGTTATTTAGACTGCAAGATGGATTGGAAGACCCAAAACTTTATTATTAAGGAAAGAAATATATTTAATTCTGATTTTATTGATTACAAAGGCATTGATGTTGCCATTGAAGAATTAGCTGCCTTTCATGAAGCAAAAGAAATCATAGAAAAGTAAAGGCCGGGTATAGAGAGGATGGCATAGAAATGGTTTATCGAATTGATGATTTTACAGAGACTGATATAAACCCTATTACAAATTGTCAATATGACGGATACAACATTAATGGAATATAGATTTCCGGATGAAATAGTAAAAGAAATATAAAAATGTGAATTTTGGTGGTCGTTGTTATGGCTAATGAAAATACAAATTGGGGACAAAGTGTGACTGGTGTAGTCATAAAGGATAATAAAGTATTACTTGCACGTCATACCTATGGAGCCGGCAAAGGGATGCTTATTATTCCCGGTGGTTATGTGAACTTTGGAGAAACACCTCAAGAAGCGTTGGTGCGAGAATTTATGGAAGAAACGAAGATTATAGTAAAGCCTATCAATATTATAGGTATCAGATTTAATATGCATGATTGGTACATTGCTTTTAGAACTGAATATGTTTCAGGAGAAGCAAGCTCTGATAATGATGAAAATAGCGAAGTTTTATGGGTTGATATTGAAGAAGCATTAGCAAGAGAAGATGTACCGGAGTTGACCAAGAAGTTGATAGAAAGCGCGATTTCCAAAGAGCAGGGGTTAAACTATAAAGATTATATAGGTAGTACGAAACATGCTCCGAATTCTTTGTATTGCTTGTAGTAGACAAAGTTATAATTTTGACGAGGAGATTAGTGATGATTAAAGCGGTAATATTCGATATGTTTGAAACCTTAGTGACACATTTTGAAAGTCCTGTATATATGGGAAAACAGATAGCGAATGACATGGGAATTACCGAGCCAAAATTCAGAGAAATTTGGGATAAAACAGATGATGATAGAACATTAGGAAAGAAGACTCTTGAAGAGGTTATAGAGGAAGCTTTAAGAGTAAATGATTGTTATTCTTCTGATTTGTTTGAAAAAATAATAGACAAGCGGAAAAGGTCCAAAATAGAGTGTTTTAAACATATACATCCCGATATTATGCCTATGTTCAAAGAACTTAAAGAATGGAATCTTAAGATTGGTTTGATTACAAATTGTTATTATGAAGAAAGAGAGGTTATAAAAAATAGTATATTTTTTGAATATTTTGATGTGGCTTGTATGTCATGTGAATTGGGGATGAAAAAGCCTGAAATTGAAATTTTTCAAAAATGTATAAAAGATTTGGCAGTTAGGCCGGAAGAATGTCTTTATGTTGGAGATGGTGGAAGTTTTGAGTTGGAAACGGCATTGTCATTTGGAATGCATCCAATACAAGCAGCATGGTATCTAAAGGATGGAGTGAATCAACCTGCAAAAAGGAAAGCAAATTTCCTACATGCAGAATCTGCGCTGGATGTAATTTCAGAAATCAAGAAGTACCGAGGATAGTATGAAGTGTGCCATCAGATAAATAGCATTATGATGGTGCTTAAGCTAGTTCCCTGACTTGCTGCAAAATTATATTTACAAATCTCATTGCCTTGACTATAATTAGCTTTAGTAGAGCAGCGTTAGTTTTGGACCTAAAGAGAAAAAGAAAAGAGAAAATTTATGAAAGAAAAATTGTTCCTTTGGGGGAAAAGTTTATTAACAGCATATGCTTTTTTGACTGTTTTTCATGAGCCCCTTTCTGCAGTACAGTATGAGAGTACCATAGATTATCTGATTGCCTGTGGTTATGAGTTGCTGGGAAATTACGATTTTCGGATTATCTTGATTGGCCTGATTTGCGGTGGGTTTTATACGTATCTGAGCAAGAAAGATTTTGCGGCAAGGAATTCTCACTCGGTGTTAGCAGGTCTGTTTTCTGTATTTTTACTGATAGGTAATAGTTATTATGAATATGGAAGCTGGGCTTATTGCTTTGGCAGCTTTGTTAATTTTATCAAATTTGCAGGGGCTTTTTTGGGGTATAGCTTTTTGCTGCATGGACTGCTCATGTGGCTGGGGGATTTTCTGGATAAGAGTCAGATGGTTTCCGAAAGACCTCATTTTTTTAGTAAGCGTGGTTTTTGGAAAGCATTTTTTATATTGATAGGGGCATATATACCCTTCTTGCTTTTGAGCTATCCCGGTAATTTGTGCTGGGATGCCATCGGGCAGATTGAGCAGGTGATTCTGGGCAGCGGCTACAGCAGTCACCATCCACTGGTACACACTTTGATTATGGGCGGAATCGTAGAGTTGGGGAATATATTATTTCATTCTTACGAGATAGGTGTGTTTATGTATATGCTTTTGCAGCTGACGGTATTCGCGGCTGCTTTGGCTTCTACGGTCTGGCTATTGGCAAAGAGAGGGGTAAATGGTACCGTTTTAAAATGCCTGGTAGGCTTGTACGCTATTGCACCGATATATTCCAATATGGCTTCTACGGTGATAAAGGACGTTCCCTTTGTATCGTTTGTGATTGGATATGTGATATGCGTAAGCCTGTTGCTGGAAAGCCCGGAGAAACTGCGTCAGAAGGGCTTTGTGGCTATATTTATCCTATTACAGTTGGGCGTAATTTTATTTAGAAATAACGGTATTTATGTGGTTTGCATAGGTGGAGTTATTATAGCGGCATATTTGTGGAAGGGCTACAGCATGAAAGAACGGCTTGGCAGTATTGCTGTTTTATTTGCAGTCAGTGTACTGGTCAGCAGGATAATACTTACTATTCTTATGGAGGTGTTAAATGCTGCACCCGGCAGTACCGGCGAGATGCTTTCCATTCCATTTCAGCAGACCGCCAGGTATTTGCAGTTGTATCGTACAGAGCTGACAGTGGAGGAAAGGGAAGCCATCGAAACAGTACTGGGTGATGTAAATACGGTTGCAGCCAAGTATGATCCGGATATTTCGGATCCGGTGAAGGCTCTTTTCAATAAATACGCCTCAGGCCGGGAGCTTATTGCATATTTTAAGACATGGTTTATCTGTTTTTGGAAGCATCCGCTGGTGTATATAGAGGCGTTTTTTCAGCATGTATACGGCTGGTTTCATCCTGGGGTTACCAATGCTATTCGTTATGAGACCCAGTATGATCTTATCAGGCAGGAGGGCTTATTTCCTCAGGCCTCCAAGCTTGTATTGTTTTATTATCGATTTGCAAATCGGTTTACACCTTTGGGCATATTAGAAAATGTAGGGTTGTATGTATGGGGACTGATATACATGACCGTATATAATTGGAAAAGAAAGGCGGCAGCTCAAAATATGATGTTTGTGCCATTGTGGATCAGCTTACTGATTTGTATGGCATCTCCGTGCTTTTTCCTGCACCCGAGATACGCCTTTCCGATTATGTTTACGTTACCGTTTTTGATTTGTTTTATGATTTCTTCTAAGAGGGAGAGAAACTGATGCAAAAGGTATTTGATAAAGACAAAACCAAAATAGTAAAAGGACTGGCAATCATACTGTTATTGATCTACCATTTATTTGAAAATGCTGAGCTGGTTCAATCGCTGCAGGTAGATTATAGACCCTTTTCTTTAGAAGGCTTTCTGACCTTTACAGGCTTTGGTAATATTTGTGTATCTGTGTTTGTGTTTTTAACAACTTACGGAATTTCCGCAGGATTACTGCAAGATAAGCTTATTACAGTGGGAGATGCATACAGACAGGCGGCAAGACGTTTTTGGAAGCTGGTGGTGCAGTTTTTTATACTGTATCTGAGTGTAAATCTATTATGGTGCGGGCTGTTTGATTATGATGGTTTATATGGGATGCATAAGCAGGGGATTTTGTATATGCTTTCTGATGCTACCGGATTTTCTCAGTTTTTTGGCACTCCTACCATGAATATGACCTGGTGGTACATGAAGGTGGCATATATCTTGATTTTCCTGGTGCCTGCCATGGTATTTATTGTGCGTAAAACAGGCTACTCCCTGCTGCTTATGACATTTATACTGCCTTTTGCAGTTTCCATGGACACAGATGTGGAAAGATATTTCTTTGTGGCAGCCTTTGGTGTATGTGCGGCTTACGGAAAGTGGCCGGACAGGATGTTTGGCTGGAAAGTGCACCCATTGCTGAAGTGGATTTTGGGCTTTGTAGTATTGGTGCTTAGTGTGCTGGTGCGTCAGAATTATGTGGTATATCAAACCTATGTGGCATACGTGGATGCACCCATTGCACTTGCGGTAGTTTACATTGCATGTGAAGTATTAGGCAGCATACCGATTCTGGCCAAGGTGCTGGGTTTTATTGGCAGTCATTCCATGAATATTTATCTGGTACATACCTTTTTCTATATGTCACTGTGGCGGCAGTTTATTTACAGTTTCCGACATGCAGGATTGATTTTTGCAGCACTGTTAGTAACCACGCTTTTGTATTCTATGGTGCTGGAATTTGTCAAAAAGTTAGCAGTGAAGCTTTGGGGAATGGTTTATAGGAAACTTTCCCAAGAGTAATCAGCTTGTTTGGCATGGTCTTTGAACCGTTGACGGACGGTTATAGAGGCTATGTCAGGATAAGTAAATTGTTAATGAAATCTTTCTTAAAAATTTGTAATTTGCTTGCGTTATGCATTCAAATATGCCATAATCACATTCGTTCAAAATAAATTATCAGGTGTCTGTGATACTTTCCGGTTGGAGCAAGTATTACAAATGCCATGTGAAGGAGTGATGGTGTGGATAAACGTAAGAAAAGACATAAATTTAGAAACTTTGTGTTTGGATTATTGCTCATAATAGCAGCAGTGCTTCTTTTGTGGTATTTGGCAGTGGGTCTGTTTTATAAACAGATGGATTATCAGGAGATTCCATCCATTTCTGAGGAGCCTTTGGAAGAAGACGGGGTAATAAACATCTTACTGATTGGCAATGACTCCAGGGACAAGGGGGATGATGGACGAAGCGATGCTATGATTTTATTGTCTGTCAGCAGTAAGACCAAGACTATTCATATGATGTCTTTGTTAAGAGACATGTATGTGGAGATCCCGGGATATGAGAACAACAGGCTTAACGCAGCCTATGCTTATGGCGGGGCAGAGCTTTTGATGGAGACCATAGAGGCAAATTTTGATGTAGAGGTAAATCGTTATGCTCAGGTGAATTTTCAGGCCTTTGCCAATTTGGTGGATGCGGTAGGCGGAGTGGACCTGGAGCTTACCAAGGAAGAAGTACAGTTGGTAAATGCATATTTAAATGAATATAATCTGTTAGAGGGCAGACCTATTGATACAGATTATCTTGCAGAGGATGCCCAAGGGGTGCTGCATTTAAACGGGCCACAGGCATTGGCATACTGCAGAAATCGATATATCGGGGATGATTTCGGGCGTACCGAGCGACAAAGGAAGGTATTAGGAGCCATGATAGAGCGTGCACCGAGGGCTTTACTGAATATGGATCAGGTACTGGAAGGTATTTTCAGCAATGTGACAACCAACTTGACCAGAGCTGAGTGTACCCGATTAAGCGGACAGATTGCCAAGTTTTTTACGTATGAGCTTGTACAGGGCAGTATACCCCTTCAAGACACCTATTCCAATATATCTGTCCGGGGAATGTCTGTATTGGATGTAGACTTTGAAGCCAATAATGCATATCTGCGCAGTGCGCTGTATGGAGAATAGATAATACAAAAGTGACGGTTTGGGATGAAAGTGATGTGATCCCTCAAAATTAGATTTTTGGGGGTATTCATAGAAGACTCAAACGGTCACTTTTTGATAAAATAATCGAAAATTTATGGAAATAAGTTACTGTTTTTGATAGAATATAATTAAGATTAGGAAACGAAAGGTATTTTCATGAACATCCTTACATTAGAGAGTATTACAAAATCATTTCAAAACAGAAAATTATTAGAGAACGCGTCATTCTATCTGCAAGAGCAGGAGAAGGTAGGCGTAATAGGCATTAACGGCACAGGTAAGTCTACGTTGTTAAAGCTGATTTCCGGCTTAGAGGAGCCGGATGAAGGAAGTATTATCAAGGCCAATCATGTGGTAGTGAGATATTTGCCTCAGAGTCCGATTTTTGCGGATGATATGACGGTGTTAGAGGCGGTACTTCAGCATAATGTGACCCGGGAGAATGAATGGACAGTGGAGGCTGATGCCAAGTCTATGCTGACACGCTTGGGAGTAACGGATTTTACACAGCCTTGCGGCCAGCTTTCCGGTGGGCAGAAGAAGCGACTGGCATTGGTTAGTGTATTGTTGGCACCGGCGGATATTCTGGTGTTGGATGAGCCTACCAACCATTTGGATGCTGCCATGAGTGACTGGCTGGAAGGACAGTTAAAGGTATATCGCGGCAGTATTGTCATGGTGACTCATGACCGATATTTTCTGGATAGCGTGGCAAGCCGCATTATCGAGATCGATAAGGGACAGATTTATTCCTATGATACCAATTATGCAGGGTTTTTGCAGCTAAAGGCAGAGCGGGAGGACAGTGCTTTGGCCAGTGAGCGTAAGCGTCAGTCCATTTTGAGAGTAGAGCTGGAGTGGGTGAAGCGGGGCGCAAGAGCCCGCAGCACCAAGCAAAAGGCACGCTTAGAACGTTATGAAGAATTGAAAAGTGCTGAGGCACCAAAGACGGACGGGCAGGTAGAGCTGGGCAGTGTCAGCTCCAGACTGGGCCGCAGTACGATTGAATTAAATCATATATCCAAAGCATATGATAATACAGTGCTGATTCAGGATTTTTCTTATATTTTTTTGAAGAATGACCGTATCGGATTTTTGGGACCTAACGGAGCAGGCAAAAGTACTTTGCTGAAAATGATCATGGGGCAGGTGGAGCCGGATGCAGGTTCTATTGACATCGGGCCTACGGTAAAGATTGGTTATTATGCCCAGGAAATTCATGATGAAGAGATGCATCCGCAACAGAGAGTCATTGATTATATCAAAGATGTAGCGGAGTATGTCCAAACCGAGGATGGTGTGGTGACAGCTGCCAAGATGTTGGAGAATTTTCTGTTTAACGGTGAGCTCCAGTACAGCCGCTTGGAAAAGCTTTCCGGCGGAGAGAGACGCAGACTGTATTTGTGTAAGGTGTTGATGGGAGCACCAAATGTACTGATTTTGGACGAGCCTACCAATGACCTGGACATTACTACACTGCAGATTTTAGAGGATTATCTGGATCGGTTTCAAGGCATCGTGATTGTAGTAAGTCATGACAGATATTTTATGGACCGTGTGGTAAGACGTATTTTCTCTTTTGAAGAGGGTGGTATACTTCGCCAGCATGAGGGAGGCTATACGGATTATGCCCTGCGTATGGAGCAGGAAGGGGCATTTTCGTTTGATAGCAAGAGCAGAGCTGCGATGTCACAGAATAGCGCGAAAGGCGGCAAAACTACGGGAATGTCAGCTCAGGAGAGCAGCAAGGGTAAAGCAGCGAGCGGTAACAGTGCCGCAGGTCCGGAAGCCGGGAAGAAATGGAATGCAGACCGTGTCAGAAAGCTGAAATTTACTTATCAGGAAGCAAGAGACTACGAAACCATAGAAAAAGATATTGCTGTATTAGAAGAACAGATAGAGAAACTTGATCAGGAAATGCTTGCCAGTGCTACGGATTTTGTGAAGCTTCGTCAGCTCACAGAAGCGAAAGAGCAGGCAGAGCAGCAACTGGAAGAAAAGATGGATCGCTGGATGTATTTAGAAGATTTGGCACAGAAAATTGCAGAGCAATAGGAGGATTTATGATGAGAGATATTCCAAAGCCGGGACAAATTTACAGACATTTTAAAGGACACTTATATCAGATTGTAACCATTGCACGTCATTCCGAGACTATGGAGGCATTGGTGATTTATCAGGCGCTGTATGGTGATTTTCAGGTTTATGCCAGACCGCTTCATATGTTTATGTCAGAATTAGACAAAGAAAAGTACTCTGATGTGAAGCAAAGAGATCGTTTTGAGCTGGTGCAGACTATTATGGAGGATGTAACGCCGGTAACCGTGCAGGAAGTTGGACAGGCAGCAGTGCAGGAAGTTGCGCAGGCCATGGTTCGGGCAGAGGTTGCAGGAGAAGTTATTTCAGCCAATGCGCAGCCTAAATTAGATGCCGGTGTGGAGGAATTTCTGGAAGCGGATAGCTATGAACAGAGACTGAGAATATTTACCGGTATGCAGCATCGTCTGAATGATGATATGATCAATATTATGGCAGTTTCTATGGATACCGAGGTTCCGGAGGGACAATTGGATGACAGAATTGCCAGTTTAAAGAATTTTTTATTGATGCAGGTAAAGTTTGAGTGTAATAGAGTACGATAATAGGTATGCAGTCAGTGTACTGTAACAGTCTGAGAAAGGCAAGGCAGTGACGACCAGAGCAATATATGTTCTGGCCGCCAGCTGCCGAGTTTCGCAAATGCCGATGAATCAACCTGCTTGAAAGGATAGTATATTGAAATACAGTCAGATGATAGAGGGCCGTTTTTTGGAGCGACCCAACCGTTTTATAGCATATGTGGAAATACCGGGCATTTCAGCCAGAGAGAAAGTTCATGTAAAAAATACCGGTCGGTGCAGGGAGCTTTTGATGCCCGGGGCCAAGGTATATCTGGAGAAAAGCACCAATCCGGAGCGAAGTACGGCCTATGACCTGGTGGCAGTTTTAAAAGGTGACAGGCTGGTAAATATAGATTCTCAGGCACCCAATAAGGTAGTAGGAGAGTGGCTTGCAGCAGGAGGGCTTAGGGACGATATAACCTTTATCAGGCCGGAAATGACCTGGAGTAATTCCAGGTTTGATTTTTATGTAGAATTTGGCGGAGGAAAATCCTCCATAAACTCCAATAAAGACTTTGGGGAATTTACAGGAGAAAATATAGCGATAGAAAAGACCGGCACTTTATCCAAGGCTTTCATAGAGGTAAAGGGAGTGACCCTGGAAGAAAATGGTGTTGTCAGGTTTCCGGATGCACCAAGTGACAGGGCAGTAAAGCATGTGGAAGAGCTGATTGCTGCCAAAAAAGCCGGATATCAGGTGTACGTGATCTTTGTGGTGCAGATGAAGGATGTACGACATTTCCTTCCAAATCGGGATACTCACCCGGAATTTTGTGAAGCTTTGCGGAAGGCCAGAGAAGCGGGGGTGGAAATCATGGCATTGGATTGTTATGTAACCGGGGACAGTCTGACAATCGGAGACAGTGTTCCGATATTTATGGAAGAAAGGGAAGCCGCTGTGGCAGGTCTGGCTGAACCCTTATTACAATATTATGATGCCCACAGACGGATTCTGCCTTGGCGGGAGGAGCCCTCTGCTTATCGGGTATGGGTATCAGAGATTATGCTGCAGCAGACTCGGGTGGAAGCGGTGAAGCCTTATTTTGCCAGATTTATGGAGGCTCTTCCTGATATAAAGAGTTTGGCCGAGGCCGAGGAAGAAGAACTGTTAAAGCTTTGGGAAGGGTTAGGTTATTATAGTCGTGTCCGCAATCTGGGAAAGGCGGCAAGGATGATTATGGAGCAGTACGACGGCAGGATGCCGGCAGATGCAGCAGCTTTACAAAAGCTTCCCGGTATTGGTTCTTATACCGCCGGAGCTATTGCATCCATTGCTTACGACATACCTGTTCCTGCAGTAGACGGCAATGTACTGCGAGTTATGTCTCGTATATTTAAGGATAGCAGAGATATATTAGAGCCTGCCGTAAAAAAAGACTGGGAAGGATTGCTGGCGGTGTCGATGCCCCACAATAGACCCGGGGATTTTAATCAGGCACTTATGGAAATCGGTGCTATGGTCTGTGTACCTAACGGAGCACCCAAATGCAGCATTTGTCCTTTTGAAAAGGTTTGTCAGGCCCATGCATGTGGTCAGGAATTAAGTTATCCTTATAAGGCACCCAAGAAGTCCAGAGTGATTGAAGAGCGTACCGTGCTTATTTTACGTGATGAAAATAAAACCGTGCTGGTAAAGCGCCCGTCAAAGGGACTCTTGGCAGGCATGTATGAATTTCCGATAATGGAAGGACATGTGGCTGAGTCGGACGTTATTGCCTATTTAAAGAACCATGGTCTGGGGACAGTCTGGATTGCACCCCTTGAGGATGCTAAGCATATTTTTACCCATAAGGAGTGGCATATGAAAGGGTATATGATTCGTGTAGATGAGCTTACCAGGGGAGAAACACCAAAGGACTGGCTTTTCGTGGAGCCGGCTGAGGCAGAGAACACATACCCCATACCAAGTGCTTATGCCAGGTACATGAAGTATTTACAAGTGACCATAGGTTATGAAGTATTTGGAAAATCAGAGCAGAAATAAATTTGACAAAAGATGATATGGCTTGTAGCATCATGTCTTAGAGCCCATTGATAAAGCGAATCTACTCATACTTGTTAAAGTGGTTTTATGCCGGGAATGGAAATCAATTGAAAATGTTACATGTCGGGATGGAATTTCAATTGAAATATCACATGCCGGTCTATGGAAAAAAATGAAAAAGTATGATATACTTAGATCTATGAGTATTTTTTTCTGAGACAGCGTAGTAAATAGTCTGTGGACGTGGATTTCAGATAGTTTCAAGCAATACTTTTAGGAGTTTTTATGGATTTATTTGATTATATGCGTAGCACCAATATGGAAAAGGAAGCGCCTCTTGCCGCGCGCATGCGTCCTCGCAGCCTGGAAGAGGTTGTGGGACAACAGCATATTATCGGCAAGGACAAGCTGTTATACCGCGCCATTAAAGCGGATAAGTTAAGTTCTATTATTTTTTATGGGCCGCCCGGAACCGGTAAGACTACTCTTGCCAAGGTGATTGCGGGGACTACCAGTGCTGAATTTACCCAGATTAATGCCACTGTGGCCGGCAAAAAGGACATGGAGGAAGTGGTAAGTAAGGCCAAGGATAATCAGGGCATGTATGGCCGTAAGACGATTTTGTTTGTGGACGAGATTCATCGTTTTAATAAGGGACAGCAGGATTATTTATTGCCTTTTGTGGAGGACGGTACCATTATATTAATAGGTGCCACCACAGAAAATCCCTACTTTGAGGTGAATGGGGCTTTGATTTCACGCTCCATTATTTTTGAACTTAAACCTCTTGCCAGGGAGGATATTAAGGAACTGTTACGTATAGCAGTGTATGATATGGACAGAGGCATGGGAGCTTATGGAGCTTGCATTGAGGAAGATGCGCTGGATTTTCTGGCAGATATATCCGGAGGAGATGCCAGACATGCGTTAAATGCCATTGAACTGGGTATTATGACTACGGACAAGAGTGCAGATGGCCGGATTCATATTACCTTAGAGGTAGCAGAGCAGTGTATCCAAAAGAAAACTGTCCGTTATGACAAGGGCGGCGACAATCACTATGACACTATCTCTGCCTTTATAAAGAGTATGCGGGGTTCTGACCCGGACGCTGCTGTTTATTATCTGGCCAGGATGCTGTATGCCGGTGAAGATATCAAATTTATTGCCAGACGAATCATGATTTGTGCCAGCGAGGATGTGGGCAATGCAGACCCTATGGCCATAGTGGTGGCTACCAATGCCTGCATGGCTATTGAACGTATCGGCATGCCGGAAGCCCAGATTATATTGTCCCAGGCAGCAAGCTATGTTGCCAGTGCACCCAAAAGCAATGCTTCCTGCACGGCCATATTTGATGCTAATGATGCAGTACGAAGCACCGGTTCTTTACCGATACCGGCCCATTTGCAGGATGCACACTATAAAGGTGCAGCCAAGTTGGGGCGGGGGACAGGATACAAATACGCCCATGATTATCCCAATAATTATGTGGAGCAGCAATATTTGCCGTACGAATTAAACGGCAAGGAGTTTTACAAGCCAAGCGGCAACGGTTTCGAAGTCAAGATTAAAGAACACTTAAAGAGAATAAAACAGGAAGCAAGGAGAAGCGACACATGAAAATAGGAGCATTAGAAGCAGGCGGCACCAAGATGGTGTGCGCAATCGGTAACGAAAAAGGAGAAATTTTTGAACAGATTTCTATTCCTACAGAGGCACCGGAAATTACAATTCCTAAGTTAATTGAATATTTTAAAGAAAAGGATATTGAAGCCCTGGGAATCGGCTGTTTTGGCCCGATAGATTTAAATGAGCAATCCGAAACTTACGGTTACATTACCAGCACACCGAAATTGAAATGGGTTAATTTTGACATGGTTGGTACATTCAAAAAGGCATTACATATTCCGGTAGGTTTTGATACAGACGTAAATGGTTCTGTGCTGGGTGAGGCTACCTTTGGCTGTGCTCAGGGACTGGAAAATGTAATTTATATTACCATCGGCACAGGTGTTGGTGTTGGCGTCGTGTCTAACGGCAAGCTGTTACATGGTATGATGCATCCGGAAAGCGGTCATATACTGCTGGTAAAGCATCCGTCCGATACTTATGCGGGTAAGTGTCCATATCACGGCTGTTGTCTGGAAGGTATGGCAGCAGGTCCTGCTATTGAAGACCGTTGGGGCGCAAAGGCTTATGATTTAAAGGACAATATGGCAGTTTGGGAGCTTGAGGCATATTATATTGCACAGGCATTGGTAAATTATATTTATACATATTCTCCGCAAAAGATTATCTTGGGCGGCGGTGTTATGCATCAGGAACAGTTGTTTCCATTAATTCGCAAGGCAGTATTGAGACTGAATAACGGCTATATCATGACCAAAGAAATGCAGGATATCGAGCATTATATCGTGCCTGCCAGCTTACATGACGACCAGGGTATCATGGGTGCGTTGGAGCTGGGTGTGCGCGCTTTGAAGAACGCATAAATTAGAGGATTGGGAAACGTGATAGCTTTCAGCCTGAGCATTATATGTTCTGGCTGAAGGGCCTTGAAACTCGCCAGTCCTTAGCGAAAGAAGGCTAAAAGCCGCACTTGAGCTTAGTACTGCTGCAGAGTTTCACGGAGCGGGAGCGTCCCTGAAGCAGTACATATATTGCTATGGCTGAAAGCTACCACGTTTCCCAACCACATGAATAGAACAAAGAAACGAAAGGATTGATGTTTATGTCTAAAGATATACTTTTTTTACAGCCGGTATGTACCCACAATATCTGGGGCGGCAGCAGGCTACGTGAAGAATTTGGTTGTTCAGCAGAAGGCAATGACCTGGGAGAATGCTGGGGCATTTCCGCACATCCGAATGGGGATTGTGTGGTGGCAAAGGGTGAATTTGCCGGTATGCATCTTTCTGAGGTTTGGAGTAAACACCCGGAGGTTTTCGGAAATTTAGATTATGACCGTTTTCCGCTTCTTATCAAGATTATTGATGCAAGGGATAATTTAAGCATCCAGGTGCATCCGGATGATGCCTATGCTATGGAGCATGAAAACGGTTCCTTTGGCAAGACAGAGTGCTGGTATGTGCTGGATTGTCCGAAGGATGCCGGTATTATTATCGGGCACAATGCCGCTACAAGGGAAGAATTGGCTGATATGATAGCTAATGGTAAATGGAATGATTTTATCAGGGAGCTTCCTGTGAAGAAGGGCGATTTTATGCAGATTGATCCGGGGACAGTGCATGCCATCACAGCAGGGCTGCTGATTCTGGAGACCCAGCAGAACAGCGATATTACGTACCGCGTTTATGATTATGACAGACTTTCCGGCGGCAAACCGAGAGAGTTACATATTGACAAGAGTATCGATGTGATCACAGTTCCGGCCAAGTCAGCAGAGGATAGTATCAAGTCAGTGACAGACCTGCCTAAGAATGAACTTTGCAAGCTTTATGCTTGTGATTATTATATAGTTTTCAAGTTGAATCTGGAAGGAACAGCCAGCTTTGAACAGGCGTATCCGTTTTTAAATATGTCTGTCATCGAAGGCAGTGGCACCATAAATGGTGTGGCTGTGAAAAAGGGCGACCATTTTATCCTGCCGTGTGGTTTTGGAACAGTGCAGGCAGAGGGTGACATGGAGATTATGGCATCCACAGTATAGCTGAAAAGCACTTGGGTATATAGAAAACACTCTGCTTGGTTCAGCAGAGTGTTTCTTCTTTTACAACAACGTCTGCATCAGGAATTGGTAAACCTCCTGATTTTGCTTTTGCCATTTGTCACACATTTGCTGTGCCATATTTTCATCCGGTACAGACAGCGTTAAGTCAACCAACAGAGTCTCTTTATCACGGGCAACCATGCGTACCTCGTATTCACCGGTGGTGGATTTGTAATAATCGGCATGGATATTGACCTCGCTGCGCAGTGCCACTTCATTGGCGGCAAAATATCCTGCAATATCCTCACGGATAGCATCACTGATGCGGTTTTCAAAGAAATGAAGAGTTTCTGTGCCTTCTTTGGTATTGGTCAGGTGTGTGCGGTTGCGGGTGGTCCGGGTGTTGATCAGTCCGGACTCTGTCAGCTCGCTGATAGCCTGCTGCAGGGTAAGGAAATTGGTATATCCCTGCTCTAGTATAAATTCACTGACTTGTGCAGTGGTTAGTGGAAAGTCTACTTGGTCTAACATGTATAAGATAATCAATTTATATAGTGTCAATGGTTCTTGTGTCATGATAATCTCTTCCTTGATAAATATTATTGTCTTTTAAATAGTGGTGCAGGCGATTTAATACGCCTCGTTTATCAGCGCTCCATAAAGGCGCCAGCAGTAAAGCCTTGGGGCCGTCACCGGTAACTCTGTGCAGTACAATATCAGGGTGCAGTCCGGCAATACAGGTGCCCAGCAGGTCGAAATACTCATCTTCCGAAAGGGCTTCAAAATTGCCTGCGGCATAATCTAAGGCCAAATCTGTTCCTTTTAATATATGCAGTAATTGCAGCTTTACACCAAAAGGCCGCAGAGCATTTAGATAATCCACGGTTTCAAGCAGCATATTTTTATCCTCACCCGGCAAACCCAGGATGATATGCACGATAAAGGGAATGCCCAACTGATGCAGGTCACCCGCTGCTTTATCAAAAGTGGACAGCGGATAGCCACGGCGGATATAGCAGGCAGTTGCTTCATGTATGGTCTGCAGCCCAAGCTCCACCCAGATAAATTTGTCCGGATAGGAAAGCTTTAACTCGTTCAAAAGAGCCAACACCTCTGGGCCAAGGCAGTCCGGCCTGGTGGCAATGGATATGCCCAGGATTTCCGGGGCTTTCAGAGCTGCGGTATAGAGAGTACGCAGCTTGTCTGTCGGCCCATAGGTATTGGTATAGGCCTGAAAATAAGCTACGTATTTGTTGCCGGTCTTTTTATCGCCCATAAGAGAGAGACCATGGGCAAGCTGTTCTGCAACGGTTTTGTGTGGATATACCGGTGTACTGAAATCGCCGCTGCCTGAGCCGGAGCAGAAAATACAGCCTCGGGTATCCAGAGTGCCGTCTCTATTGGGGCAGGTGAAGCCGCCGTCTAAGGCGATTTTGTAGCATTTTTCACCAAAGGTATGTTTAAAGTAAGCATTTAATGAGTAGTAAGGCTTGTCCAGCCATAGGGGATTATATGTCATGAAAATCAGAATTCCTCATGTATTTGTGTGTATTCTTTAAATTTGAATTCGGTAAATCCAGATGCAGTAAATCTAGATTTAGTAAAGCTAGACACAGTCAATCCAGATGCAGTAAAGCTAAATGCAGGAATCCAAATTTGATAAATTTTGTTAGGGCTTACAATCTAATTGTAGAACATTTTGGACAGATTGGCAAGACGACGATGAAAAGTTTATAAAGGAGTTCTTTGCGCTGATAAAGGCTGTGGAAAAAGCACCTACGTTCTTTAAAGGCGTAAATTGCAGAGTTTTACAGAAAATTAAGGAAAAAAAGTGATTTATTGGTAGTGACAAGCACAAGTTTTTTTTGTATAATCAAGATAAATTCTTAAGTGGAACATTTCGTTCTACTATTTCCATTGTTTGACAAGTAATAATAGGCGTATGAAAGTAAATGTCTGATAACGAATTGACGCGTATTTAAAGAGTATTTTTCAAGTTTAACAAAGTAAATGAATTGTAAGAAAGGAATGCATATGAGAGAGAAGTATGAATCTCTGGGGCTTGCTGATTTAAAGGATATTGCAAAGCACAGAGGAATAAAGGGCGTTTCCGCAATGAAAAAGAGCCAGGTGATTGAAGCGATGCTGGCATTGGATGAAGAAGAAAAGGCAGCAAAAGCGCCAGAAGAAGCGAGGGCAGAAGAGGCAAGAATACCAAGAGCGTCAGAGGAAGCTAGAGCAGCGAGGACAGAAGAGACAAGAATACCAAGAGTGCCGGAGGAAGCTAGAGCAGCAAGGGCAGAAGAGGCAAGAATACCAAGAGCGTCGGAAGAGACTAGAGCAGCGAGGACAATTGAAAATACAAGAATTGTCAGAAGTACGGAAGATGTGCGGGATGCCAGAACTGTACAGGAGCCGGGAGGTATTTTGAGAGAAAACCAGAGCAATATTCCTTCAGAATTAGACAGTGGTGTAGAGGTGCGAGGAATTTTAGAGGTGCTTCCGGAAGGCTTTGGTTTTATTCGAAGCGATAACTATATGCCGGGGGAGAAGGATGTTTATGTGGCGCCCAGCCAGATACGTCGCTTTAATTTAAAGACCGGTGATATAGTATGCGGTAATACCCGTGTGAAAACCGAAAAAGAAAAATTCAGTGCTCTTTTATACATTAAGGATGTAAACGGCATGGAGGCAGAGGTCAATGCACGCCGTTTTAATTTCGAGGATATGACGCCGATTTTTCCAAATCAGCGCCTGAGCATGGAACGTCCGGGCTGCAGTGTTGCCATGAGAGTTATGGACCTTTTGAGTCCTGTGGGCAAGGGACAGCGTGGTATGATCGTATCTCCGCCAAAGGCAGGTAAGACCACCCTGTTAAAAGAAGTGGCTCAGTCCATCCAGAAGAATAACCCCGATATTAATCTGATCATTTTGTTGATTGACGAGCGTCCGGAAGAAGTTACTGATATTAAGGAGGCCATCCGTGGGGATAAGGTAGAGGTGATACATTCTACTTTTGATGAATTGCCTGAGCATCATAAGCGTGTGGCAGAAATGACCATAGAGCGTGCTAAGAGATTGGTAGAGCACAAAAAAGACGTATGCATTTTGCTGGATAGCATTTCCAGACTGACCAGAGCCTACAATCTGACAGTTCCTCCAAGCGGACGTACGCTGTCCGGTGGTTTGGATCCGGCTTCTTTACACATGCCAAAGCGTTTCTTTGGTGCTGCCAGAAATATGCGTGAGGGCGGCAGTTTGACCATTTTAGCCACAGCTTTGGTGGAAACAGGTTCCAAACTGGATGATGTGGTTTATGAAGAATTTAAGGGGACCGGTAATATGGAAATGATCCTGGACCGTAAGCTTTCCGAAAAACGCATTTTTCCGGCCATTGATATTCCAAAGTCCGGCACCAGAAGAGAAGATTTATTGCTTTCCAAAGATGAAGTGGAGGCGGTTACTATGATGCGTCGCGGGTTAAATGGTATGAAGGCAGATGAGGCTGTGGACAAGATACTGGATTTGTTTGCCCGCACCAGAAATAACCAGGAATTTATTCAGATTATACGTAAGCAGAGACTTTTTTAGTAATACACCAGTGATTTAGAAACTGAAAAAGACCCGATTTCCGTAAACATATATATGATTTAGAACTTGTACCGGATTTATGAGAGATGGGAGATGTATTATGAGAATTATGAACAAAATACTATTAGGGATAAAAAATATTACAAGAAAAGTGAAACAGGGTGTAAAGATAGTCTTTACACCGATACTATCGGTACTAGGAAGCATCCTTGCACCGGTAGCAGCGGTGTTAAAAAAGCTGTTTGCACCGGTTATAGCATTTTGCATAAAGAAAAATGTTATCGTATCCGCTAAGCGATATGGTATCGATGCTATGGGCGCTATGGCACAGGGATTATTTGCCTCACTGCTCATCGGCACTATTATTGCAACGCTGGGAGAACAGGCCGGCATCCCCGTTCTGGTAGAGGTAGGGGGATATGCCAAGGCAGTGGCAGGTCCTGCCATGGCTATTTCTATAGGCTATGCCCTTCAGGCTCCTCAGCTGGTGCTCTTTTCTTTATTGGCCGTGGGCAGTGCCGCCAATACGCTGGGTGGTGCGGGAGGCCCTTTGGCTGTATTGGTGATTGCTATTTTAGCTACGGAGTGTGGTAAGCTGATATCTAAGGAGACGAAGATTGATATCCTGGTGACCCCTTTTGTGACTATATTTGCAGGAGTTATACTTTCTATGTGGTGGGCTCCTGCCATTGGTGCAGCAGCAAGTGCAGTTGGCGGATTGATCATGTGGGCAACAGAATTGCAGCCACTATTAATGGGGATTGTGGTTTCTGTGATCATGGGCATTGCCCTGACGCTGCCTATTAGCAGCGCAGCAATCTGTGCCGCCCTCGACCTGACCGGTCTTGCCGGTGGTGCAGCAGTAGCAGGCTGCTGTGCACAGATGATAGGCTTTGCATGCATGAGTTATAAGGAAAATCGCGTGGGCGGTCTGATATCACAGGGCATCGGCACCAGTATGCTTCAGATGCCCAATATCGTCAGAAATCCGCGGATTTGGCTTCCGGCTATTTTGACTTCTGCTATAACGGGGCCCATTGCTACTTGTGTATTTGGCATGGAGATGAATGGAGCAGCTATCTCTTCCGGTATGGGCACCTGCGGTTTTGTGGGCCAGATTGGATTATACACAGGCTGGGTACAGGATGTGGCTTCGGGGGCAAAGACGGCTATTACAGCTTTTGACTGGACAGGCATGGCACTGGTGTGCTTTGTGCTTCCGTCAGTACTTTGTACTTTGTTTGGCCGGATTTTCCGCAAAATTGGCTGGATTAAGCCGGGCGATTTGAAATTACCATAAAATAATACATAAATTAGTGAATAATTTTCCATGTTTTTTTGAAAAAGGACTTGAAATATTAGCCAAATAATGCTATTATAAATAAGCTGTCTATGTACAGATGGCGTGGATGAGAACAACAAACGTTATTATGATATAGAAAGGTGATTGTACAATGAGAGAAGGAATCCATCCTAAGTATTTTCAGGCAACTGTTACATGCAACTGTGGTAACACATTCGTAACAGGTTCCACCAAACCAGAAATTCACGTAGAAGTTTGCTCTAAGTGCCATTCATTCTACACAGGTCAGCAGAAAGCAGCTCAGGCTCGTGGACGTATTGATAAATTCAACAAGAAATACGGTGTTCAGTAAGACATTAAAGGTTGAGGTGTATATCTCAACCTTTTTAAATATCAGGTGATTGCTCCGGCTGCAAACTGCACCGCTGTCAATCACTTACTTTGAAATACAAGGAGGCTTATATGGCTAAGAGAAAGCAGTGTTATTCCGGTATTGGCGGCCAGGCGGTCTTAGAAGGCATTATGATGCGCAATGGGGAGAAAAGTGCAGTTGCTGTTCGTAAATCAGATGGTACCATCAGCGTTGAGATGATGGATGGACAGCGTACTATACCGAAGAATAAATTTACTAATTTACCTTTTGTCAGAGGTGTAGTGAATTTTATAGATTCTATGATGATCGGCATGAAGTGTATCAATTACTCCGCTGATTTGGGATTAGAAGGGATAGAAGAGGAACCCGGCAGATTTGAGCGTTGGTTGAACAGACATTTCGGCAGCAAGGTTAATGATATTATATTAAGTATTACTATGATCATTGCTGTTGTTTTTTCAGTAGGTTTGTTTATCGTTTTACCTTATGCTATCTCTGCTGTTATGGGAATTTGGATTTATGACAAGTTTATTTTGTCCATAGCAGAAGCTGTCATGCGTTTTGTTATTTTTATCGGATATGTGGTAGTAATTGGCCAATTAGACGATATTAAGCGTTTGTATATGTACCATGGTGCGGAGCACAAATGCATCGATTGTATTGAAAAAGGCAGACCTCTGACTGTAAGTGATGTAATGCGTTCCAGCAGATTGCATCCAAGATGCGGTACCAGCTTTTTGCTGTATGTTATGCTGATATCATGTGTTTTATTTTTCTTTATTAATGTGGATAATCCGTTGCTTAGATTGGCACTTCGTTTGTGTCTGGTGCCTGTAATCGCAGGTATTGCTTATGAGATTATTCGTTTGGCAGGCAGACATGACAATTTCTTTACAAGATTAATGTCTAAACCGGGTCTTGCCCTTCAGAAGATTACCACTAAAGAGCCGGAAAGAGAAATGGTAGAAGTAGCCATCAAGGCCGTAGAGGCGGTATTTGACTGGAAAGCATTTTTGAAGGACAAATATGGCTATGAGGTGACGGAAGAGTGGCTGCGTGAGCCGGAGGATGAGGCTGAAGAAGATTATGAAGAAGCCGAGACATCAACTTTAGATACATTTTCTCAGCGAGTGGAAGAAGCTTTTGAGCGTATGGAAGACTGTGTTGAGGCTGTTGATGACAAACTTGAGGATTTAGCTGACAAAGCTGAAGAGTCAATAGAAGAGATTTTTGAGCGTGACAAGGATGAAGAAAACATATAAACAGTGTTATGCCTGGGGGCTGGATATTTTGATGAAGGCCGGTATTGCCGATGCCAGGATCGATGCCAGATTTTTATTGGAATATATATGCCATACCACCCAGCATGATTTGATTTTACATGGTGACAGACTTGTGACCGATAAGGAACAGGCAGCCTATGAGGCTTGCATATTGCAGCGTGCAAGGCGTATTCCTTTACAGCATATCACCGGCCGGCAGGCTTTTATGGGATTTGACTTTCAGGTAAACCCACATGTGCTGATACCAAGACAGGATACAGAGGTTTTGGTAGAGACCGCTTTGGATTTTTTAAAGCCCGGGATGAGCATACTTGATATGTGTACCGGAAGCGGGTGTATATTGCTGAGCTTACTGGCATTGGCCGGAGATAGTACAGAGGCCGTTAATGGTATCGGTGTGGATATTTCAACAGAGGCTTTACAGGTAGCAGCAGAGAATTTGGAGCACATTTCTGCACAGTGCGGCCGAAGACTGGAGGCAGAATTTGTAGAAAGTGACTTGTTTAACGGGCTTGCTGACAAGGGACTGTGTTTTGATATGATTGTGTCAAATCCACCATATATCGCCAGTGAAGTGATTGAGACACTGGAGCCCGAAGTACGTCTTCATGAGCCTATGGGAGCACTGAACGGCAGAGTAGACGGATTATTTTTTTACAGACATATTGTAGCAGAATGTAAGCCTTTTTTGAAAAGGGGTGGTGCACTGCTATTTGAAATAGGACATGACCAGGGGGCAGCAGTTTCGAGCCTTATGATGGAGGCCGGCTTCACAGGGATTATAGTGAAGAAGGACTATGCCGGACTGGATCGGATTGTGTATGGATTTTTTGAGGAGGAAGTTTCATGTTTGACAGATTAGAAGATTTACTCATTCGCTTTGAAGAAATCATGGGCGAATTAAATGAGCCCAATGTAACAGATAATCAGAAGCGATTCAGAGCGCTTATGAAGGAACAGAGCGACTTGACCCCTATCGTAGATGCCTATAAAGAGTACAAGCAGCGTAAGCAGGATGTAGAAGATTCTTTGGCTATGCTTGAGGTAGAGGATGACGAAGATATGCGCGATATGCTGAAGGAAGAGTTGAGTGCCGCCAGAAAGCGCATCGAAGAACTGGAAAACGAATTAAAGATTTTATTATTGCCTAAGGACCCTAATGATGATAAAAACGTTATCGTGGAAATCCGCGCCGGCGCAGGCGGTGATGAGGCAGCATTATTTGCGGCTGAGATTTACCGTATGTATGCACATTATGCGGAAGGTCGTCGTTGGAAGCTTGAAGTGATGGAAATGGACGAAATCGGTATTGGCGGTCTTAAGAGTGCCAGCTTCATGATTTCCGGTCAGGGCGCTTATTCTGTTATGAAATATGAATCAGGTGTACATCGTGTACAGCGTGTGCCTGAGACAGAGTCCGGCGGACGTATCCATACCTCGACCATTACTGTTGCTGTGATGCCAGAGGCAGAAGAAGTAGACGTTGTTATTAATGAAAATGATATTCGTATTGACGTAATGCGTGCTTCAGGCAGTGGCGGTCAGTGTGTAAATACTACTGACTCTGCAGTGCGTTTGACTCACATTCCTACCGGCATTGTTATCTACAGCCAGACAGAAAAGAGCCAGATTCAGAACCGTGCTAAGGCGTTTGCCCTTTTACGCACCAAGCTTTATGATTTGGAGCAGCAGAAGGCACATGATGCTGAGGCAGAGCTTCGTCGCAGCCAAGTAGGTACCGGTGATCGTTCTGAGAAGATTCGTACCTATAACTTCCCCCAGGGTCGTGTGACAGATCATCGTATCGGTCTTACCCTGTACAAGCTTGAGAAGATTATGGATGGCGACATTCAGGAGATTATAGATGCTTGTATTGCTGCGGACCAGGCTGCCAAGTTAGCCAAGATGAATGAGAATTAACAAAGAGTTCGATAGCAGAAGGAAGCAGTTCAATCAGTAAATATATTAAATACAACCGGTATGTTATCTGTGTAGTGCAGATACATACCGGTTTTTTAGGTGCAAAGGAAAGCACCTTGACTATGTAACTAAAAACGCCCGCGATAATGTACAGAATGTGCAAAGGAAGACTTCTTGGTTTTGCTCGTTTTTGAATGTAAGTCATAGGAACTTTCATTCATGAGTAGAGGGAGGGTGAATGCAATGAAATGTAAAGAATATTTGTCAAAAATAATTAAGTGATGCATATTTTATTATAAATAAGCTTAAAATTATTGTTGAAATGCAACTAAAAGTTGCGTAAAAATCAAGGTAATGTTTCTTGAAAAATCTATACAAATAATGTTATTATATAAATTAGAATAAGGAATACATAAGTTTTGAATTTGCAGATTATTTATTTAAAGGAGAATATCTATGACTTTAGGTGAAAAAATAACACATCTCAGAAGTATGGCGAATATGTCTCAGGAGGTTCTTGCCGACAAACTGTCAGTATCAAGGCAGTCCGTATCCAAATGGGAGATGGACCAGGCTTTTCCTCAGATCGACAAGGTTTTACTGCTTTGTCAGATATTTAATGTGTCTACGGATGAGCTGCTGTATGATAAAATAACCATTAACCGATCTAAAGAGGGCAGAACCAATAAATATTTCGGAACAGATGGCTTTCGCGGCGAAGCCAACCTGAATCTTACTTCCATGCAGGCATATAAGGTTGGCAGGTTTTTGGGCTGGTACTATTCCTCACCCCTATCAGGCTGCAATATTTCCGGTTACAGACCGAAGATTGTTATCGGTAAGGACACCCGCCGTTCCAGCTATATGTTGGAATATTCCGTAGTGGCAGGTATTACGGCTTCCGGTGCAGACGCCTATATGCTCCATGTTACCACTACACCAAGTGTTTCCTATGTAACCCGCCAGGATGAATTTGACTGCGGTATTATGATAACGGCGTCTCACAACCCGTTTTACGATAATGGTATTAAGATTATCAACAAATACGGAGAAAAGCTGGACGACAAAACTACCGCCTTTATTGAAGCCTATATTGACGGCAATTTAAGTGAACTGGGGGGTTACGGAGATGATCTGCCGCTGGCTCACAGAGAACGGATTGGCTGTATTGTGGATTATGTATCCGGCAGAAACCGATATATCGGTTACTTAATTTCCATTGCATCCCATTCTTATCGTGATCTAAGAATTGGTCTTGATTGTGCAAATGGTGCTTCTTGGATGATTGCAAAGGCAGTATTTGGTGCTTTAGGAGCCCAGACAGTGGTAATAGGCAATCAGCCTGATGGACTTAATGTGAATAATGACTGTGGCTCCACACACATAGAAAGATTGGCTGCACTTGTAAAGGAACAACATTTGGATGTAGGTTTTGCTTTTGACGGTGATGCAGATAGATGCCTTGCTATTGACGAAAACGGCAAGGTGGTTGACGGTGACGGTATTATGTATATTCTGGCAGAGCGATTAAAGGATAAGGGCAGCTTGAATGACAATACCGTGGTAGCTACAGTAATGTCCAACAGTGGATTTGTCAATTCTTTAGAAAAGGCAGGCATTCGTTGTGTACAGACAAAGGTAGGAGACCGTTTTGTGTATGAATGTATGCAGGCGAACAACTATACATTAGGTGGTGAGCAGTCCGGTCATATTATTCTGAAAAAATATGCAACAACGGGAGATGGATTGCTTACAGCTATTATGGTTATGGAGCAAATGTGCGACAGAAAGAGTTCGCTTTCTGAATTGGTTGAGCCGGTAAAGCTTTATCCACAGTATCTGGTAAATGTAAGAGTAAAAGAAAAAACTGCAGTAATGAATGACAGTGATGTGCTAAAGGCATTAGCAGATGTGGAGAAAATGATTAATGGAAAAGGTCGGGCACTGCTTCGGGAAAGCGGCACGGAGCCGGTAATCCGTGTTATGATAGAATGTGAATCAGATGAGCTTTGCCGCACCTATGCAGGAATCATTGCGGATATGATAAAAGAAAAAGGACATTGTGTGGAATAATAAATATTTAAAAATATACTATGATTTTCTAAATACTATATAAATAAAAAGAGTCTGTGAAAGCTTGTTTAGAATAAAGCTTTTACAGACTCTTTAGCGTCGTATATATATTTACTTCAAAAGCTTTCCTGCCAGTCCGATAATGTCGTCCAAGCCAAAATCATCATCTTTGGAGGATTTTTTCTTGGAAGATTTGCTGGAGGAATCAGAAACTGCGGAACCAATAAGGCTGCCTGCTAAGGAAAACAGTGTACCTTTAATATCATTGTCTTTGTCATCATCCTTGCCCAGAAGGGAGCCTAACAGGTCACCCAGGCCGTCTGCATCTGTTTTGGAGTCTTTCTTCTCACTGCCGATAGCACTTAATAATAAAGGTGCTGCTGTAGCGAGAATAGTAGAAGTGGTATTATTGTCAACACCGGCTTTCTTGGAAACCTTGGACTGTACAGAGTCACTATTGTTACCAAGAATATGTCCCAGGATTTTGGCACCATCTTCTAAGTCGATATTTTTTAAGAGAGAAGAAATACCTTCGTCTGTGGCATGGTCATCCAAAGCTTTGGATAAGGATTTGGCGCCATCCTTTGTGGATGCATTACTTGCCATGGATTTTACCAGGTCCGGTAATGCGTTAGCCAGTACGCTTGTAGTATCATTTTTAGAGGCACCTGCGGATTTGGCAATAGAGGATATTACGTCACTTGATAATAAATCGGTTAATTTCATAGTCCTATACTCCTGATTATTCTTCGGCTGCTTCTGTTAATGCACAGAAATTACATGGATCCTCGCGGTTTGCTGCAAAGGCTTCTTCAACGGTACCGCTGTAAATAGTAGAAGAATTAAGCAGTGTCTGGCAGTTCGGATCTAAATGATAGGACTTGCCGAACTGGGTCCAATATGCGGAACCGTCACCGATCTCGGCAGCAGCTTCCTGAGCGGCAGCTAAATCTTCGCTGGAGGTTGGGCTGAAATCAATAGACAATAATGCTGCAATAACCAATGCCACTGCGGCAATAATGGATACGATTTTCTTGGACTTGGCATCCATGTCTTTGTTTTTCAGCAATAAAATAATAAGAGGCAGGAAACAGATGATAGCGGCAATCAGACCCATCTGACTCCATAAATAGAAGGTAAATTTATTCTTTTTGCTAGGTGGATCTAAACGGTTTGCACCCTTCCAGAGTAATGCACCGATTACTACCAGGATTAAATCCACTACTACCAGACCGATTAAGAAGTATAACTGATTGTTGCCTTCTAAGTACCAGGTTCCGTTTAAAATTAAGATAGCGCCCACTTCTGCTGCGAGTGCCACGATCCAAAGAATGACGGACAAAATACGCTTGGTGGTTGCGCTGCTCTTATCTGCTGCAGATACAACAGCGGTAGTACGCTTTTTGGTTTCACCGGTAGATGCATCTACAAATTCTCTTTTGACTTTTTTCTTTTCAGCCATAAGAAATCTCCTTTTCTGATGTATTTTGTAATATCTTACAAATAGTAACTTTATTTTACCAATTTTTCTATTATTATACAAGATATTTTTGTATTTATTTGTAACTATTCAGAGCCAAGGCAATTCGTTAAAAATATGTAAAGAATGCTGGCATTCATGAACATATTTTTATACGAATTTCTTTGGCGAGAAGCCACAGCGAGGAAATGCAAAGCATTTTCGAGCTTGGCTCTGAATAGTTACATTTATTTTATAAGATGCCAAGGTCAAAAGTCATAAACCATGTTGTGCTTGCACAAAAGTGGTTATATGACTTAGTGACCCGCCCAATATGAGGATAAAAGTGGGGCGAGCGCACCACGATATCCGAATTTGGGGTAGGATTGTGGGAGTGCGAAGCACGTAGCAATCCGTCAGGCATCTTTTGACCTTAACATCTTTATAATTGTAAAGTATGAATAGCTCGGACTGTAATTATTATCTGCAAAAATAAAGGGGTCAAAATATAGATGACTTGACATTACGGCTAAATAATAGTAATCTTAGTTTAGAAATTATATAAATGGGAGGAATCTATGAAGGACGTATATGTGGAGTGGCTGGTTCCTAAGAAGCGCAGCCTTACGGATAAGATTATCAGAGTAACTATCGTACTTATGACAGTGGCATGTGGGTTGCTTGCTCTATTAAGTCTGAATGTTGTTGTTTTTGTGGTGACTTTGGTGCTTGCAGTAATTGCGATGATTGCATTTAACTATACGGACGTAGAGTTTGAATATATCTACGTAAACGGTGAACTGGGGATAGATCGCATTCTGTCCAAATCCAAAAGAAAGCGCATTGCAACCTTTGATACAGGAAAGGTAGAGATCATTGCGCCATTGGGTTCTCATCGACTGGATGGTCATAAGCACAAAAAATACAAAGTCCTTGACTTTACCAGTGGTGTCAGAACAGAGAAGAGTCATATTTTTGTTATGTATTATGCTGAAGGTAAGAAGGTGTTACTTGAGCCTAATCGCGAACTGATGACAGCTCTTAAAGGTGAAATGCATCTTAAAGTACATATTGAGTCTTAAATTATAGCGAAATTGTATGTGAAAAAATTCATACAATTTCGCTTTTTTGGCGATATTTGTCATTGACTTTAATATGCACATATTTTATACTATTGAAAAGTGTAACTTTGTTTTAATTTTTTGATAAGGAGAAGATTATGGGTCAGATTATTGGTGAAGGCATTACTTTTGATGACGTACTCTTGGTACCAAGCTATTCTCAGGTAATACCAAACGAAGTAGATTTATCTACTTATCTTACAAAGACAATCAAGTTAAACATTCCGATGATGAGTGCAGGTATGGATACCGTTACAGAGCACATGATGGCCATTGCTATGGCAAGACAGGGCGGTATCGGTATTATTCACAAGAATATGTCTATTGCTGCCCAGGCAGAGGAAGTGGACAAGGTTAAGAGAAGTGAGAATGGTGTTATCACCGATCCTTTCTATCTTAATCCGGAGCATACATTGGCAGATGCAGATGAGCTGATGGGTAAGTTCCGTATTTCAGGTGTGCCGATTGTAGAGGCAGGCAGCAAGAAGTTAGTTGGTATTATTACCAACCGTGATCTGAAGTTTGAAACTGATTTTTCTCAGAAGATCAGTGACTGTATGACCAGCAAGAATCTGGTTACAGCAAAGGAAGGCGTTACTTTAGAAGAAGCAAAGAAAATTCTGGCTAAGGCGAGAGTGGAGAAGCTTCCTATCGTTGATGATAATTTCAATTTAAAGGGCCTTATCACCATTAAGGATATTGAGAAGGCTATTAAATACCCGAATGCAGCAAAGGATGCACAGGGACGTTTGCTTTGTGGTGCAGCAGTTGGTATTACAGCTAATGTATTAGAGCGAGTAGCTGCTTTGGCAGATGCACATGTTGACGTAATCGTATTAGACTCTGCACACGGTCATTCTGAAAATGTACTTCGTTGTGTACGTATGATCAAAGAAGCTTATCCGGCACTTCCTGTTATCGCAGGTAATGTAGCTACCGGTGAAGCAACCAGAGATTTGATCGAGGCCGGAGCAGATGCAGTTAAGGTTGGTATCGGACCTGGTTCTATTTGTACAACCCGTGTGGTTGCAGGTATTGGTGTTCCGCAGATTTCTGCTATTATGGATGCATATGCAGTAGCCAAGGAATACGGTGTTCCGATTATTGCAGACGGCGGTATCAAGTTCTCAGGTGATATGACCAAGGCAATTGCAGCAGGCGGAAGCGTATGTATGATGGGTTCCATGTTTGCAGGCTGTGATGAAGCACCTGGTGATTTTGAATTATTCCAGGGACGTAAGTACAAGGTATACCGCGGCATGGGTTCTATTGCAGCTATGGAGAATGGTTCTAAGGACCGTTACTTCCAGTCCAATGCCAAGAAGTTAGTACCGGAAGGTGTAGAAGGTCGTGTAGCATACAAAGGTATGTTAGAGGATACAGTATTCCAGTTGGTAGGTGGCATCCGTTCCGGTATGGGTTACTGCGGTACACGTACTATTAAGGAGTTACAGGAGAACGGCAGATTTGTGAAGATTTCTGCAGCCTCTTTAAAGGAAAGTCATCCACATGACATTCACATTACAAAGGAAGCACCAAACTATACTACAGATTAATGAATCTGAGTCATAAGAAATGAATAAATAATCCGTGATGCAACTGGCGGAAGGCATGTCGAACATGTGTGGGAGTACCCACAGGGAGCATCTGTTTGGGAGAATGAATGCCGACCGCCTGGGCGACCTATGTAGGGAGTCCGGGTTTGGTCGGCTTCTTGATTTTAAGAAACGTAAGGAGAAGGAATATGCAGAAATTAAATTTAAAAACAGAATTATCCGGAAATACATATCCGGGACGTGGCATCGTAATTGGTAAGACCCCTGATGGAACGAAGGCAGTGACTGCTTATTTTATTATGGGCAGAAGCTCTAATTCACGTAATCGTGTGTTTGTGACAGAGGGCGAAGGCATTCGCACAGAAGCCTTTGATCCAAGTAAGTTGGAGGATCCAAGCCTGATTATTTATGCGCCGGTACGTGTGTTAAATGAGTATACTATCGTGACAAACGGTGATCAGACAGATACAATTTACGATGGTATGGCAGCAGGTCAGACTTTTGAACAGTCACTTAGAATTCGTGAATTTGAGCCGGATGGCCCTAACTTCACTCCTAGAATTTCCGGTGTTATGCAGATAAAAGAAGGCCAGTTCCATTATGCAATGTCTATTTTAAAGAGCAATAATGGTAATCCGGCTGCATGCAATCGTTACACCTTTACATATGAAAATCCGATAGCAGGTGAAGGCCACTTTATCCATACCTATGCACAGGACATCAATCCACTGCCAAGCTTTGAAGGCGAACCTAAGTGGGTAGAAATCTTAGACGACATGGATGAATTCACCAATATGCTCTGGGAGAATTTAAATGAGGATAATAAAGTATCTTTGTTTGTACGTTACATTGACATTGCAACCGGTACATACGAGACTAAGATTATAAACAAAAATCAGTAATAATGGATGAAAAGGAATTGAGTTATGGTTAGAGAAGAATTTCAAGCAGGTGAATGGCAGTTCCCTTTTGTAATGTATCGACCAGAGATTATGCAAGAAAATTTACCAATGATTGTACAGCTGCATGGAGCAGGTGAACGCGGTTCGGGGTATGAAGAATTGCATATGGTAGAGCGTTGGGGGTTGGCTCAAATGCTAAAAACCGGCAAAGAATACCAATGCATTTTTATTATGCCACAGTGTAGTACGGAAAGTTTCTGGGCTGCTGAGGTGCCGAATATTCATGAGTTTATATTAAAAGCAACAAAAGTATTTTGTGCTGACGAAACAAGGATTTATTTAACGGGACTTAGTATGGGAGGATATGGAACCTGGTATACAGCTATGAGATATCCTCAGATGTTTGCTGCTATAGCACCGGTTTGTGGCGGAGGAATGGTTTGGAATACAGGAGTATTGGATATGCCTATATGGGCATTTCACGGCACAGAAGATGATATCGTGTATCCTAGTGAAACTATAAATTTGATTCACAAAATACGAACTCTCGGAAAAAATCAAAACGAGGTAAAAATGACTCTTTTAGACAATGTTGAGCATAATGCGTGGGATTATGCATATAGTCCGGAACTTGTGGAGTGGCTGTTGTCTAAGAGTCGATAATGTAAATGACAAAGAAAGGAAACCGTTATGAACGAATTAGAATTAAAATATGGTTGTAACCCAAATCAAAAGCCAAGCCGCATTTTTATGGAGGATGGCAGCGAATTACCGATCACAGTATTAAATGGCAAGCCGGGCTATATCAATTTCCTGGATGCATTTAACGGCTGGCAGTTAGTAAAGGAATTAAAAGAAGCTACAGGTCTTCCGGCAGCAACTTCCTTTAAGCATGTTTCTCCTGCAGGTGCAGCAGTGGGACTTCCGCTTACAGATACTTTGGCAAAGATTTACTGGGTAGATGACCTGGGTGAATTATCTCCTCTGGCTTGTGCATATGCAAGAGCAAGAGGTGCAGACAGAATGAGCTCCTTTGGTGATTTTATTGCACTTTCTGATGTATGTGATGTGGATACTGCACGTCTGATCAAGAGAGAGGTTTCTGATGGTGTTATTGCTCCGGGCTATACCGATGAAGCATTGGCATTATTAAAGGAAAAGAAAAAGGGTGGCTATAATGTAATCCAAATTGATGAAAATTATGAGCCGGCAAAGCTTGAGAGAAAGCAGGTTTATGGCATTACCTTCGAGCAGGGCAGAAATGAATTAGACATCAATGGTGATTTATTATCCAATATTGTGACAGAGAATAAGAATATTCCTGAGGAAGCTTTGATTGATATGAAGATTTCTCTGATTACTTTAAAATATACTCAATCTAACTCTGTTTGCTACGTAAAGGATGGTCAGGCTATCGGTATCGGTGCAGGTCAGCAGTCCCGTATTCATTGTACACGTTTAGCAGGTCAGAAGGCGGATAATTGGTATTTACGTCAGGCTCCGCAGGTACTGAATTTACAGTTCTTAGACAAAATTGGCCGCGCGGACAGAGACAATGCAATTGATTTGTACATTGGTGATGAATACATGGACATTCTGGCAGATGGCGCTTGGGAAAATACCTTCAAGGTAAAACCGCCTGTATTTACCAGAGAAGAAAAGAGAGCATGGTTAGACGGCATGCAGGATGTTACTTGCGGTTCAGACGCTTTCTTCCCATTCTACGACAATATTGACAGAGCAGCAAAGAGTGGTGTAAAGTACATTGCACAGCCGGGTGGCAGCGTAAGAGATGATCTGGTTATCGAAAGAGCCAATAAGCACGGTATGGCAATGGTATTTACAGGAATCAGATTATTCCATCATTAATTATCAGAGGGATATTCAAACCGGAAAGACGTATATTCGGAGCGTAAGCAGACGGTGGAATGGAGGGACTATGAGAATATTTGAATTTATTCCGGAAGGAATGACAGGCTGCAGTGTAAAGGCTTGGATTCATGACCAGAACAGCAGTGCAGAAGTGGCACAGCGCATGCATCCGGCAGTGATTATTTGTCCGGGCGGTGCATATATGATGGTTTCTGCCAGAGAAGCAGAGCCTGTAGCAATGCCTTATTTTGCGGCAGGATATAATACATTTATCCTGACATATTCAACAGGTGATCATGCAAAGGATTTCACCCCATTAAAGCAGTTGGCTTCCACCATTGCTGATGTACGTGCAAATGCAGAAGCATGGTATACAGATAAGGACCGGATTGCTGTATGTGGATTTTCTGCAGGTGGTCATTTGGCAGCTTCTTCCGGTACTCTTTTTAATGAAGAAAAGTTTTTAAAGGCCTTTGGCAGAGAGGTTCATATCAGACCGGATGCTATGATCCTGAGCTATCCTGTTATTACAGCTGATGAATTTGCGCATCAAACGTCTATTTCCAAGGTCAGCGGGGCAGAAGTGGGTACGGAAGATTATGCATGGTTTGGCCTGGATAAGCGTGTAGATGCACAGACACCACCTACTTATATATGGCATACTGCAGAGGATGCTGGGGTTCCGGTAGAAAACAGCTTGAAATTTGCAATGGCATTATCCGCAGCAAAGGTGCCATTTGAATATCACGTATTTCCAAAGGGAGCACATGGTATGAGCGTGTGTACAAAGGAAACGGCCACAGAAAGCGCTTACAACGCAAGATGGGTGGAGTGGAGTATCATGTGGTTGAATAAGCTGTTTGATTTTACAAGGTAATGAAGGGTGTTGGTAAAATGATTATGATTCAAGAGCACTTTTCAGAACCTTACGAATAATATAGCCAAGTTAATATAGTTAAGGTAAGATAAATGCCCTTCTGGCAGAGAATGCGCTTACGGTAAACTGTAACGCAATCTGATAGAAGGGCATTTATGATTTATGTGCGCCATAATCTATACATGTTATAAGTTATTGATAGGTAAACATGATTTATAAAGTATCTGACTAACAGTATATTAATTTGTCCCGCATTTTGCTAATGATACGATGAGTATGAATATAGCAGACGTATGATAGGTTCTATCTCTTATTGCTCTTTGCATCTAATTGTTCAAATAATTTCTTGTACGGCATCAGCATACCCTCATTCATTTTATTGCCAAGCTTTGCTTTGAGCTTTGGTGAGGAGAGCAGTGCACCTACCAGATACATTTTAATAATAAGTCCTTTTTTCTTTTGTGGGAAATCATAATGTCCTTGAGCTTTGTAAAAATGATGGTCAGCTTTCATCATCCCCTGCATCTGATAAATCAAATCACGGAATATCTTCATGCCGCCGATTCCGTAAAAGTTTTGAGGCTGGGTGTTATGGTGTTCCAAAGCGTATACCAAAGAAGCAGCCAGACGGTCAATTTCTGCATTTGAATTGATTTCATCAGTAGCAATGCCGGCCAAAATGTTTTCGCCAACCTGAGCACGCCCTTCGATAATCATTTGCAGATTGGTTTCTACAGAAAAGCGTCCGCTGATCAAATAACCAACAGGCATTCCTACAGTCACGGTGCGATGGCCGTTGCAAAACTGGCGGTCATCATACATCTTAAAGTGGGAACCCATGGAATGGTCCTTAATCGTAAAGGCATAAATAATAGCCTGAGCCTTTTGGATTTTCTCACGTAAGAAGGTGTCAAAACCATCCTTGTAAACACAAATGCCGTCCGAAGCACACTTGAAGCAGAATGTGCAATTGCATTTCAACAGGGAAATCAACAGGGAAAACGATATAAAGCTGGAATACGAGTTGTAATGGTCGGACAATTTAGAGAAAATACTTGAAAAAACTGAAAATTATAATATAATAAAATTGTAAATGTTATTTGTTTTTAGATAAAATATGGACGTAATCAGGACATTTATTATGTTCTTGTAGGAGGGGCAAATGAAGAAAAAATTGTATATGTTTATATGTAGTGTATTATGTATTTTCATATTAAGTGCATGTTCTGCAAATACAAAAGGACTTGCATCATCCGGAATGGATGTGGGAATTGAACCAAATAAAATCATATCTGGTTCAAATGAAGAATCTATTTCAGAAACCATGACTACTGAAAAAATACCGCAATCAGAAGAAAACTTGTCTGAGATGGCAAAAGAACAACCAACCTCGCAATCAGAAGAACAACCGAGCTCGCAACTAGACGCACAACCAAGTTCTCGCCCGGATAGCGAAGTCACTACAGAATCCTCTGAATCCTATGTGAGGATTCCATACGAAGTAGAAAGTATAACAGAAAGCTACTACGAAAAAAACGGAAGCTATATTGAATTTAATGATTTGCCGGAAAATGATGCAGAGACCATAGCTTGTTTAAGGTTACTGTATAGCATAACAGGAAAATCCTGGACGGAATGTGGATATGAATATTACTATGTACCGGAAGAAGCTTCCGAAGGTAGTGATGAGACAGAGGAGGAGTCCTGGGAAAGTATATGCGAATGGATTAAGGTAGGACAGGTAGAGACTATGAGTCTTGAGACTTTGGCAGAATGTGATCCGAGGCAGGAACTGTTTGCAATACTGAAGCGAAAATTACATGCCGGTGGGTCATATGAGGATTATGTACAGATGCTTTTGGACAACGGCTGTGTAGTGGTGTGTGTAGAGTATACAAACAAATATAAAGCGGGATATGAAACACTTCAAGTGGATGACGGAGCACAGGAACAGCACTGGCTTTTTGTTCCGGATGAAAATGGGCAGCTAAGAGTATTTGATTGTACCAACATTTTTGCCCAGTTTAATTTAAAACCGGATGCTGAGGTACCGGACGTATTGAAGTGGCCGGTGGAATAAAAGTTAAGATTATAGAAAGAGTTTGTGAAAGTATTAGAAAAAAGGTACTTTCATAAACTCTTTTTTTAATATTTTCTGACCACATAATTTGATAAGAATTTCCGAAAATATGCTTGCAATACCTATGGCAGTGTGGTAAAAATTAAGTAAAATATTTAGGTTCCATGTGGCGGAGGGATTGTTATGAACAAGAATAAATTGGAACAGCCGGTGAATCCAGAATTGGAATATGAATTGACAGAGTATAGCAAGTTGTTTAAGGATGTGAAAGACCTTGATAAAGTGACATCCAAGGTGTTATGGAGTATTTTTAAGGAGAATTTTTGGGAGTTTATCATATCCACGATCTTTTTTATCATCAAGCATTCACCTACCTTTATTATACCCCTTGTTACGGCACGGGTAATTAATATTGCAACAAATCCGGATAAGTATCCTGTTTCCGGATTATACATATGTGGCCTTGTAATTGCGATATTTGTTGGACAAAATATATTTACTCACGTTATTTATTCCAAATATGTGAGTAAGGTATTAAGAAGCATTGGCGCTGATTTTCGTAATTCTCTGGTAAAGAAACTGCAGCAGATGTCTCTTACCGGCAGAAAGGATTTTGAGTCCGGTGTGTTACAGGCCAAGTTTATTAGGGATATTGAAAGTATCGAAACGTTTTTAAATCAGATTGTTATGTCTTTGGTTCCTGCTATTATAACGATTTTGATTACTGCCGGTATTACCTTTGGGAAAAGTCCTTTGATGGCATTATTTTTTCTTCTCGTTTTGCCTGTAAATGTTTTGGTAGTCCGTTTTTTCAGAAGACCTATGGGTGAGTATAACAGAAGTTTTCGTAAAACTATGGAGGAAACTTCTGCTCAGCTGGCTAATATGATTGAAATGCTTCCGATAACCAAGGCCCATGGCTTGGAGGTTACTGAGATCAAGAAGATGAAAAAGAACATTGACGATTTGACCAGTGCCGGATATTCTTTGGATATTGTGACTGCACGATTTGGTTCTGCAGCCTGGGCAGTAGGGCAGTTGTTAAGCAGCGTATGCCTGATCTTTACCGGTATTCTGGCATACAACGGAATCATTCCGGTAGGTGATGTGGCTTTGTACCAATCCTATTTCAGTACCTTGTCCGGTAATATACAGGGATTGTTAAATATGGTGCCTCAGTTTACTAAGGGAAGTGAATCCTTAAGATCTGTATCAGAAATTATTATTTCAGATAATATCGAAGATAACAGAGGCAAAATCAAGCTGCGTTATGTGCATGGTACCATTCAGTTTAAGGATGTTTCTTATAAATATCCGGACAGTGATGAATATATCATCAAAAATTTTAACTTGAATGTAGAACCCGGAGAGTGCGTGGCATTTGTAGGTGGTTCCGGTTCCGGCAAGACTACCATTATGAATATGATCATAGGATTCTTGCAGCCTACAAAGGGCGAGCTTGCAATGGACGGAAAGCCTATGGAATATTTAAATCTGACTACATTCAGAAAGTTTATTTCCGTAGTATCCCAGAACTGTGTATTATTCCCGGGTACTATTAAGGAAAATATTGCTTACGGACTGGATAATGTTACAGAGGAACAGATTAATCAGGTAGTTGAATTGGCCAATATTAAGGAATTTGTGGATGATTTACCGGATGGCCTGGATACTTATATCGAAGAGCACGGAGGAAATCTGTCCGGTGGTCAGAAGCAGCGCATCAGTATTGCAAGAGCTTTGATCCGAGACCCAAAAATCATTATTTTGGACGAAGCAACATCTGCTTTGGATAATATTTCCGAGTATCATATCCAGCAGGCTATGGACACATTGATTAAAGGCAGAACCACCTTTATCGTGGCTCACAGATTGTCTACCATCAGAAATGCAGACAGAATTGTGGTGATGGAAAAGGGTGAGTGCATTGAAACCGGTACTTATGAAGAACTGATGGAGAAGAAAGGGGCTTTCTATCAGCTGAAAACTTTAAGCGATTTTGCAAAATGATAAAAATTCATTCTATTTTTTGAGTGACAGATGCTTCATATTGTGGTATGATATTTAGATAATAACAATTAACAGAGGGTAATTATGGAAAATAAAGAATTACAGTTAGAAACTGTTGAAGAAAAAGCAGTAGTTTCTAAAAATTTTATTGAACAGGAAATTGACAAGGATTTGGCAGAAGGTGTTTATGATACTGTGCATACAAGATTTCCGCCTGAACCGAACGGATATCTGCACATCGGACATGCCAAGAGTATTTTATTAAACTATGGCTTGGCACAGAAGTACGGCGGCAAGTTCAATATGCGTTTTGATGATACCAATCCTACCAAGGAGAAGATTGAGTTCGTAGAGTCTATTAAGGCTGATATTGAATGGCTGGGAGCTGACTGGGAGGACAGACTGTTCTTTGCCTCTGACTACTTTGAAGAGATGTATGAAGGTGCTGTGAAGTTGATTAAAAAAGGCAAGGCGTATGTATCTGATCTTACTGCAGAGGAAATCCGTGCCTATAGAGGTACTCTTACCGAGCCAGGTAAGGAGGATCCATATGCAAGCCGCAGCGTAGAAGAGAATCTTGCTTTATTTGAAGCTATGAGAAATGGTGAAGTGGCTGATGGTGCAAAGGTACTGCGTGCCCGCATTGATATGGCTTCACCGAATATGAATATGCGTGATCCGGTTATTTATCGTGTGGCACATATGCATCATCACAATACAGGAGATAAGTGGTGCATCTATCCGATGTATGATTTTGCACATCCTATCGAGGATGCTATTGAAGGCATTACTCACTCTATCTGTACCCTGGAATTTGAGGATCACAGACCATTGTATGATTGGGTGGTAAGAGAGTTAGAGTATCCACATCCACCACGCCAGATTGAATTTGCCAAGTTATATTTGAAGAACGTGATCACCGGCAAGCGCTATATTAAGAAGCTGGTAGAAGATGGTATTGTAGATGGTTGGGATGATCCGAGACTGGTTTCTATCGCAGCCCTTAGAAGACGCGGTTTCACACCGGAGTCCATTAAGATGTTTGTGGAGCTTTGTGGTGTCAGCAAGGCCAATTCTATCGCAGACTATGCAGCACTTGAGTATTGTATCCGTGAGGATTTGAAGCTTAAGGCTCCACGTGTTATGGCGGTTTTGGATCCTGTGAAGCTTATTATTGACAATTATCCGGAAGGAGAGACTGAGCTTTTAGAGGCTCCGAATAATCTGGAGAATGAAGCTCTTGGCTCCCGTCAGGTTCCTTTTGGCAGAGAGCTGTATATTGATCGTGAGGACTTTATGGAAGAACCGCCAAAGAAGTACTTCCGTCTGTTCCCGGGCAATGAGGTTCGTTTGATGAATGCTTATTTTGTAACCTGTACCGGTTGTGTGAAGGATGAAAATGGCCAGATTATCGAGGTACATTGTACCTATGATCCTGCATCCAAGGGCGGAAACAGTCCGGATGGACGTAAGGTAAAGGGTACTATTCATTGGGTGCCTGCACAGGAAGCTGTAGAGGTAGAGGTTCGTCTCTTTGAAAATCTTGTAGATGAAGAAAAGGGTGTATACAATGAGGATGGTAGTCTGAATTTAAATCCTGACTCATTAGAGGTAAGAAAGTGCTTTGTTGAGCCTTCTGTAAAGGATGCTAAGGCTTTTGACCGCTTCCAGTTTGTACGTCAGGGCTTCTTCTGTGTAGATTACAAGGACACTACAGAGGACAAGCTGGTATTTAACCGGATTGTTTCCCTGAAGAGCTCCTTTAAGCTACCTAAGTAATCAGTGATTATGGTATGCTCCTTGAATAAGGTTTTATGAATGCCAGGTATATATCCGGGTAATAGGAGAGAAGAAAGATATGGATATGATGATTCGTTTAGACACAGAAGGCGGTAAACGTCTCTATGTGCAGATTTATGAATATATCAAGTCCGAAATAAGGGGAGGGAGGCTTCTGAAAGGTGAGAAGCTTCCCTCTACGCGCATTTTGGCGGGGAATTTGCAGGTCAGCCGTTCCACGGTAGACCTAGCTTATGAGCAGTTGGTAAGTGAGGGGTATCTGGAAGCCAGACCCGGAAGTGGGTATTATGTGGAGCAGGTAGAGGAACTGTATGGCTTTCACGCCGGCTTAGGTGAGACTGTATCCCCAGAACATACTGTAGAACAATATCAGGTGGATTTTTCCACAGGAGCTATCGATATGGGGGCATTTCCCTTTGGAACCTGGAGAAGATTAAATAAAGCTGTTTTATCAGAGGATAACGGCAGTCTCTTTGCCTTGGGCGATCCACAGGGAGACTGGGAACTTAGGCAGACTATCTCCAGATATCTGCATGCCTCCCGAGGGGCGAATATCAGTCCGGAGCAGTTGATCATCGGCGCGGGAAATGAATATTTATTTATGCTGTTAGAAAAGCTATTGGGCAGGCATCGAAAGATCGCACTGGAAAAGCCGACCTATAGTAAGGCATATCGAAGCTTTCAGTCTTTTGTTTATGAAATCAGCCGTATTCCTATGGATAAATACGGAATCGACGTGGATATGCTTAGAGAAAGCGGTGCCCAGATTGCTTATGTAATGCCATCACATCAGTATCCAACGGGTATTATCATGCCCATCGGCAGACGGCAGGAACTGTTAAAATGGGCAGATGAGCAGGAAGAGAGATTTATTATCGAGGATGATCACGATAGTGAGTTTCGTTACAAGGGCAAGCCTATTCCGTGTCTACAGTCAATAGACAGGCATGATAAGGTGATTTATCTGGGGACCTTCAGTAAGGCCATTGCGCCTGCTATCCGAATCAGTTTCATGGCACTTCCAAAGCCCCTTTTACAGATTTATAACGAACAGTACCGGTTCTTTTCTTCTACAGTGTCACGTATTGACCAACGTATTTTACAACAATTTTTGGAAGAAGGCCATTTTGAAAGGCACCTAAACCGTATGCGTAAGACTTACCGGGCAAAGCATGATGAAATGTTGCAGTTACTTAAGCCATTTCGTGAAAAATTCGTTATACAGGGCGAAAATGCAGGTACCTACTTGACTATGAAGTCTAAGGAAGGTAAAACAGAGACAGAGCTCATAGGTTTGGCACAAAGTGTGGGTGTGAAGGTTTACGGTATGAGTCAGGGAAATGGAATTGTGGAAGAAGAGTACCATACCATATTGCTTGGATTTGGTGGAATAAGTTTTAAGCAGATGACAGAAGGACTTGAATTATTGGCCAAAGTATATTTGTGATGCAATAATAAAGCTGCAACGGATGTAAGAAGTGGCCCCATTTGTTAGAACAACAAGCGGGGCAGTTCATGTAACCGCTGCAGCTTTTAGCGTTTAAATAATTATGAAAGAGTAGTAGATGTCATTTAGTCTTCATCATGAAAGAATTCTTCTACCTTCTCTGCCTGTTCCCCTGCATGGTACCATGCCTTTTCGATAGAGGCAGCAATATTGTCTTTGGCATTGCCGGCCATTTTTTTGGCTTCATCGTATGCATCCTCTGCCTTGTCCTTGATTTCTTCAGCAAGGTCTTCGCAGGCATCCTGAGCTTTTTCAGCAAATTCAGCGGTTTTTTCCTTGCAGGTGCAGGCTAAATCATTGGCTTTGACTTTGACGCCCTGCGCCATTTCTTTTGCTTTGGCCTTCATAGCATCGGTATCTACATTGATGTAAGTGCGTTCGCATCCTTCGTTGTCCGGGCAGGAAAAATCATCATAATCTTCATCTTCGCGGCCGGTAGAAACGGTAATATATCCTTTGTTTTTGAGATAGACGAAGGCGCCTCCTACAGCAGCCCCGATGGCAGCTAATTTGATTACACATTTGGTGAATTTTCTCATAGTCATTACGTTCCTTTCTGTGTGAAATGTTACTATAATAATAATACTATTTTTACAAAAATGAAAGAAAATTATGCATTTGGTTTGTAAGGACCGTCAGCAGGGTATCCACCTTTTAACTTCTGCATACCACGTTGTATAGCGTCTTTTGATTGCTTCCAATCAGCGTCCTTGTTTCGATAGTCGAATTTCTCGATAAGCCAGGAAACATCTTCGTGAAGTCTGGCCAGATTGTCAGTCATTAGCTTTTCCATATCTTGATAAAATAAAGTCAGTTCTTTTTCTTTCAGGCGGCTGTCTGCAGCAGCACATAGATCTCCAAAATGAGTCAGGCAAAACCCTTTGCTTTCCAAAATACGTTTGCGGAAGTCTTGGTCAGTGGTATACATATAAAAAAAGGTATCCATATAGCGGTCGTATGTAGATTGAAATTTATTGCATATGTAGCAGGAGGTTTTTTCTTTTTGTAACCAGTCTACAAGAGAATTGCCGGCCTCAGGCTGTTTCCCGAAAAGCTTAAAACCGCCTTTTGAGGGAGTGTGCGCTTGAAAGGCTGCCAGAAGTTCTTTTTGCTTTCGTTCATAATGGGTTTTTAGAATCCAGGCATTACCAAGGGTGTTGCCGTAATCAAACATTTTCCGAAAATGAGCTCTGCAAAAACCTGCATGGTCAGTAGCTTCCCGGATATCTCTTTCCATGTAAGAGGAACTACTGCCAAGTACAAAATCAATTGTGTCCTGTTCCAACTTACGCTCGATAAAACAAAAAGGGCATTCATCCAAAGCATTTACGGCGTCGTTTAAGGGTATGGTATATAACTTTTCTTTCATAAAGTACCTCATGTAAAGTATTTATCAATTTCATTATAGTATGCAAAGGAAATGGGAGCAAGAAAAATCAGTTAAATAGTTGAAAATTTATGCTTTTTTAATAGATATTCTGCTGAAATTGAGTATAATAATATACATATAATAGGAGGCGTGTATGAAAAGGAAGCATTTGTTAGTGATAATGATGGCACTGGTACTTGGTATAAGCGTATTTATGTCCGGCTGCGGAAGCCAGGAAAGTATCAAGACTACGGAAAAGGATTATGTGATTGTGGATGTAATGACAGCAGAGAAAGGAAAACTTTCCCTGACCAATCAGTTTGTAGGCACGGTAGCACCTAAAGAGTCTGTCTATATTATTCCTATGGCGCAAGGAACAGTTACCCATACATATTTTGAGGTGGGTGATACAGTGCAGGCAGGTGATATCTTATTTGAGATCGATGATACAGTTGCTAAGATGCAGTTGGAACAGGCTCAACTGACTTACAACAATACAAAGGCTCAAGTAGACAACTCATGGACAGGAACGAAAGACCAGCTTTCCAATTCCTTGAAGCAGTTGGAGGTTCAGAAGACAGCAGCATTGGCTCAATTAGAAGGGGCACAAATGCAGTATTTTACGTTGTTGGACTCTGTAAATCAGGCCAATGAGGCATTACAGACTATGAAGGAGCAGTACGACAACATTGATACTATGTCTACTGATGAGGTTCTTTCGTTAGCACAGGCTATGGGAGAAAGCATGATGTCATCTTCTGCAGGTTTCAGCGGAGAGGTGGATTTGGACAGCATTCTGAATAGTCTTTTGGGTGGAAATCTCGGAAATAGCGGTGGGAATAGCGGCAGCAATGGTGATAATGCAGCAAATGGAAGTAATAGTGGCAATTCCAATAATAACAGCAACCAAACAGCCAATTCCATGACAGAGGAAGAAAAAGCACAGCTAGCAGATGAACTGCGCCCACAGTTAAAGCAGATGCTTGCCGGTCAGATCAAAGAAACAGAAAGCGGCCTGAAACAGGCACAGATGTCTCTGAATGCGGCTGAAACCTCTATGAAAGCGGCGGAGGCAAGTTATCATCTTTTGGAAGATTCTATTGAACAGACAGCTGGCACCAATCTGGACGAAACTAAGGCGCAGTTGGACAATAGTGTTGATTTGGCCAAACTGGCAGTGGACAGCGCAGAGCTGGCTTTATCTTATTACGATGTGACCACTCCTATTTCCGGTACAGTTATATCCAAAGCTGTTTCGGTAAATGGTTTTGCAACCAGTTCCCAGCCTTCTTATGTGATTGCAGGGGATGATACCATGACGGTTACTTTCTTTGTAAGTGAGTCTGTCAAGAATACAATGGTAAGCGGTGCAGAGCTTCAGGTGGAACGTAATGGTATGATTTATGAGGGGGCTGTGACAGAGATAGGCAATGCGGTAAATCAGCAGACCGGTTTGTTCCAGATAAAGGGTACGATATATGCTGACGGAGAAAAACTGCCAAGCGGTGTCAGTGTGAAGCTTTCTTTAGAGACTTACAAGGTGGATAATGCTATTATTATTCCTTACGATGCAGTGTACTATGAAAGCACCGGTGCTTATGTGTATGTGATGAAGGATGATAAAGCAGTCAAAACTACAGTTACAACAGGCCTTTTTGATGATACCAGTATTGAAATTACAGGGGGACTGGAAGTAAATGACCGGATAATCATCAGTTGGTCTCCTAGATTAATTGACGGGGCAGCTGTACAGGCTTCTGAGTCTACCCCTGATTTAAATGCTGAATCAACATTGGATTAAGGAGGCTTAGGATGAATCTATCAAAATTTGCCTTAAAAAGACCTGTGTCCTGTATGTTGGCAGTTTTAGGACTGTTTGTGTTTGGTCTATCTTCTGTTTTTGGATTTAAGCTGCAATTGCTGCCGGATATTGAGATGCCTATGCTTATTGTTATGGCAACTTATCCCGGCGCAGATGCTCAGAGCGTGGACGAATTAGTGGTATCGGTTATAGAGGATGCCGGAAGTGCCCTTAGTGGTGTGGATTCCACGACCAGCATCTCTAATGAAAATTACGGCATGGTGCTTTTTACCTATGAATACGGTGTAGATATTACAGAATGCCACGATGAACTGCGTGCTGCGTTGGAAACGGCAGTACTTAGTTTTCCGGAGGATGCTTCGGAACCGACCATTATTGAAATGAATGTAAACAGCATGAGCTGTATGAGTATATCCGCTACAGAAATCGGTGATGTGGATTTGTTAAAGGTCATCAATGAAAGTGTTGTGCCCGAACTGGAAACCATTAACGGTGTGGCCCAGGTCAGTGTGTCCGGCGGCAGCGAGGAATATATTAAGGTAGAATTAAATGATACTTTGATGAGCCAGTATGGTCTGACTATGTCCAGTGTGTCTCAGTTCCTGGCAGCAGTGGATTTTTCTTATCCTGCAGGTACAGTAAATCATGGTGCACAGGATATCAGTATTACCACCTCCATGGAATACAATACCGTGCAGAAGTTAAAGGAAGTGCCTATTATGACAGGGACCGGGGCTGTTATCACATTGCAGGACATAGCAACGGTGTCTATGTCGACAAAAGAGGCAGAGACTGTCAGCCGTTATAATGGTTTGGATAATGTCAGTATTAGTATTCAAAACAAGTCCAGTTTTGGTACGGTGAATGTGTGCAATAGCGTAGAAGAGGTGCTGGCACAGATTCAGGCGGATAATCCGGCTGTGCATTTTGCTGTAACCTACAATGCAAGCGATTCTATTATTGATTCCTTGATGAGCGTATTTGAAACCTTACTGTTGGGTATCGTTCTTACCATGCTGGTATTGTTTGTGTTTTTCGGGGATTTTAAAGCCAGTTTAATAGTAGGATCATCCATGCCGATTTCTTTGTTTGTAACATTGCTTTTAATGAGTTTTATGGGATTTTCCATGAATATCATTACCATGGGTTCTTTGGTTATAGCCATTGGTATGATGGTGGATGCCTCAATTGTAGTAATCGAGAGTATTTTTCGAAGCAAGGAAAAGGGGCTGGAGATAAAAGAAGCAGCACTGCAGGGTACACAGGAAGTGACCATGTCTATTGTGGCTTCCACTATTACGACAGTGGTAGTTTATGTTCCTTTGGCATTATTAAAGGGTTTGTCAGGTCAGCTGTTTTATCAGTTGGGTTTTACCATTGTTTTTGCTATGTTGGCTTCTTTGATTGCGGCACTTATGTTGGTACCATTATTCTTTACAATATTTAAACCGGTAGAGAAGCAAGGTCTATGGATTGATAAAGTGCTGAAATCCGTGACAGATAAGTATCAGGTGCTTATGAAGAAAATTCTTTATAAAAAGAAGACGGTTCTTGCCATTTCAGCAGCGCTGTTAATTGCCTCTTTTGCTATTGCCTCTATGTTAAATGTGGAGTTGATACCGACTGCAGACGAGGGATTGGTGCAAGTGTCTGTAGGATTTAGAGCCGGTACTACACTGGAAATGCAAAATCGTGTAATGCAGGAATGGGAGCATATTGCAGAGGAACATGAGGATGTGGCAGGCTATTCCGTTTCTATCGGAAGCTCCTCTGCGCTAAGTGACGGTGGCGCAACCTTAACAGCCAGTCTGAGGCCTGACCGAAAGATGTCTACCATGGAGGTGGTAGATCAGTGGAATGAACTGGCGCAAACAATGACAAATATGGATGTTACCGTTACTTCCAGCGGCAGCAGTATGAGTTCTTTGATGTCTTCAGGAAGCTATGAAGTGGATTTGCAAAGCAGGGATATAGAGGTTTTGCGACAGGCAGCAGAGAAATTAACATCGGCTGTGGGAGAAGTGGAAGGTGTAGTAAAAGTAGAACATTCTTTATCTAATCCCACCACACTTGTAAAGGTGGATGTGGATCCTCTGAAAGCGATGCAATTTGGTATGACCCCAATTCAGGTGGCAATGGAGTTGAATCATGTGTTAAGTGGTGTTAATCCGATTAATATAACCAAGGATGGTTCAGAATATCAGGTTTGGCTGGAATATCCGAAAGGAACCTATGATGATTTGAATAAGATCATGGACTTGATACTTCCGACTTCTTTTGGTACTTTTGTACCTCTTAGAGATATAGCAGAGCTGGTATATACTGAGGGACAGGAGAGCATTAATAAGCAGGATGGTGTTTATTATGCGGCTATTACGGCAACTACCAATTCAGAACTTCGTTTTGAAGCACAGGATGCTATCGATAAAATTGTAGAAGAGATGGATTGGCCAAAAGGAGTTACTCCGGCAAGCAGTATGCAGGTGGATATGATGTATGAGGAACTTTATTCTATCTTAAAGGCTACACTAACTGCAGTGTTTTTGGTATTTTTGGTAATGGCTATGCAGTTTGAGTCCTCTCGGTTTTCATTTATGGTTATGACCTGTATCCCGTTTTCTCTGATTGGTTCTTTTTTGCTTTTGTTTGTGACGGGCTCTAATATCAGTATGATTTCACTGATGGGATTTTTGATGCTTATGGGTATTGTAGTAAACAACGGGATTTTGTTTGTGGATTCTACAAACCAGTTCCGTCAGGAACTTGCTTTGGAGGATGCCCTGATTCAGTCCGGTGTTATTCGGCTACGCCCTATATTGATGACAACATTGACTACTATTTTATCTATGGTTCCTCTTAGCATTGGTATCGGTACGAATGCGGTGATGATGCAGGGTATGGCATTGGTTATTATTGGTGGTCTGATAGCGTCTACAGTGTTGACGCTGATACTGATTCCTACGTTTTATCTGATATTGGATAAAAAGAATAAAATATAAAAGACAAAAATATATGGAAGAGACTGTTTGACAGAGCTCTTCCATATTATGTTGTACATACAAGGTTTTTAGTCAATTCACATGTAGGTTAACGTTGTTTCAAGTTTTCAATTTCTGCCTTAAGGCGTTCAATCTCAGAATCCCTTTGAGCCAGCTCGGAGTCCTTCTCGGCTAAAGCAGAAGCTTTCTCAGCCAATTCAGAGTCTTTTAAGGCCAGCTCGGAGTCTTTCTCAGCCAAAGAAGAATTCTTCTCAGCCAGCTCAGACTCTTTCTGGGCAAGCTTATATTCTTTCTCAGCTAGCTCAGATTCCTTGGCAGCTAATTTGGCGTCGATATCAGCAATGGTTTTCTCGTATTGTTTTTCAATAATGTCAATATCCAGTAATAGAGATTCGTCTGTCATATCGGTCAAATCCTCCATTTCAGCATAATGTGCATAAATCTGGTTGTACAGTTGTCTGGTAAGCTGTTGAAGCTTATAAGCATCATTCATGCTGATATTCCCAAGCTCATAATTGGTTGCTATAGTACCAAGTATATCATACTGAATGAGGTTTCGCAATACTCGCAGATTCTCGGGACTGCGGTTCTGTTTTAAAAGCTTTCGTAGTTTCAAAAGCTGGAACGGAATAAGTATAACAAGCTTTTTCTGATTCAGCTCTTCTAAAGTAGTTTCGAGATATTTCAATACAGGAACCTGATAGTCAAAGTACCCTTGGGTACCAAAATCAAGGCGAAGCGTATAAATATCAGGAATATCTTTTGTAGCGTATAGATAGATTATCTTTGGTTCGGGAAAATGCAGTACATAATAATCTGCACTGGAGGCGCGCATATGGTCTGCATGGTGATAACCATATTCGAAGACACGAAAAATAATGTCCTCATCTTTCTCCATTTGTGCCTCGATATGGTAGCTGTACCTGCCGTTAATGGTAAGAATCGTATCTGCTAGCGTACGGCGAAGTTCAGTGTCCATAAATTCAGTCCAATTATATGTAATCGTACTGTTATCCGGATAGTGTGTGCCAAAAAGACCGTTAATCATATTGATAACGGATTTGGTGGATAAAGTAAGTATTTTCTTAAATACCTTATCGAAGATGTGTGAAATTTGTTCTGTCATAATCAATCCTCGCTAATAAAAGGGGAAGAACTGACCGTATAACCTTGCTGTTTATGACATAATAGCACAAAAACTGACATTTGTCTACATAAAAATAGATAAAAAAATACGCAAAAACAAATAGGGGAAAATATTAGGAAGTCTCTTCAATGTAGGCAAATTATTGTATTTCATAGAAAAATATATAGAAAACGCTGTAATAATGGGGGCTGCTGCAAAAACGGGTTGTGTATCAACTATGGAAAGCGGTTG
>JAZRLF010000064.1:0-19518 GCA_045646695.1 Lachnospiraceae bacterium | reverse complement strand
TATCTTCTGCTTCAGGGACGCTCCCGCTCCGTGAAACTCTGCAGCAGTACTAAGCTCAAGTGCGGCTTTCAGCCTTCTTTCACTAAGGACTGGCGAGTTTCAAGGCCCTTCAGCCGGGACATATAATGCTCCGGCTGATAGCTGCCGAGGTTCACAAACACCTGTTGTATGGTATTGTATTGATGATAGGAAAATGCGCCGGGATTAGAATATCTGCCCCAAAATGTGTGTTGTATAGCCGGATGAGCGGCATATTTGCACGATATTTTCTATAAAGTGCATATTTTGTTGTTTTAATATGAGGGGATTTTTGATATGATATAGGTAACCAGACAAAAAGATGACAAGTGTCATAGTTAGCGTTCGAATTATATATTGCTTCTGTTGTCAACTATAACCCTTTGTCATCTTTAAAATAAGAAAAAGGAAGTGTTTTGTTATGAAGAAAATTGTTATGTTTGTGGGAGGTATCCTGGCAGTTTTGGCAGCAGGAATTTATTATTACGTTACCTTACCGGCCATCAATATTCATTCCACAGGATTTTGGTGGTTTATCATATCCATTCTGGGTGTGATTTTGGTTTGGAGACTGATAAAAGCCAATATGCGTAATTTTAAAACTCAAAATCAACAGGTATACATGGACAAATTTGAGTCCAGCCTGAGTGTAAAGATTATCGGCGGTTTGCTGGCACTGTGTATTGTGGTTTTTCTGATTGGTACTTTGCTTGGCAGTCCTATTATCAATGCCGGCAGATATCAAAAACTCTTAACGGTGGAGAAGGGAGATTTTGCGGAGGATGTAGCCCAGGCTGACTATAATACGATTCCTCTTTTAGATAAGGCCAGCGCATCTTTACTTGGTGACAGAAAGATGGGCTCCATGGTAGAGTTTGTGTCTCAGTTTGAAGTGGCTGGCGATTATACCCAGATTAACTTTCAGGGAAAGCCTGTCCGTGTCACTCCGTTAGTCTATGCTTCACCGATCAAGTGGCTGACCAATCAGTCTAAGGGTATTCCGGCATATATTATGATTGATATGACCACCCAGGAAACAGAGTGTGTGATGTTAGAAGAGGGCATTAAATATTCCAAGAGCGAATATTTTAATCGTAATATTTATAGACATTTGCGTTTTAACTTCCCGACATATATTTTTGGTGATCAGATTTTCTTTGAAATAGATGAAGAGGGAACACCATTCTGGATTTGTCCGGTGAAGAAGTTCAATATAGGTTTATTTGGCGGTGAAACCGTAGGACGTGTTGTTATTGTAAATGCGGTGACCGGTGAATGCACTGATTATGCAGTAGAAGAGGTTCCAAGCTGGATTGATAAGGTTTACAGTGCAGAGTTATTGACTCAGCTGTATGATTACAGTGGTATTTATGTTAACGGGTTCCTGAATAGTGTACTCAGCCAGCGTGGCTGTCTGCAGTCCACCAACGGTTACAATTATATTGCAATGGATGATGATGTATGGGTTTATACCGGTGTTACCAGCTTAAATGCCGATCAGTCCAATGTAGGATTTGTGCTGATGAACCAGCGCACCATGGAAACCAGATATTATGAGGTAGAGGGTGCTATTGAGGATTCTGCCATGAGCAGTGCACAGGGACAGGTGCAGCATTTGAATTATCAGGCAACCTTCCCGTTATTGTTAAATATTGCAGATGAGCCCACTTATTTTATGGCATTAAAGGATCAGGCCGGTCTGGTAAAGATGTATGCTATGGTAAACGTGCAGAAGTATCAGTTAGTTGCTACCGGTGATACCATTAAGGAATGCGAAGCAAATTATCGGGAACTGATGCTTACAAATGGCATTATCACAGAGGATGAAGCAACTGTAGAGGGGCAAAAGCCAACGGATGTTCCTGAGACTGTAAGTAAGAGTTTTACAGCGACTATTAAGAGTGTGGATGAAATTATTGCAGACGGCGATACGTGTCTTTATATTATCTTCGATTTTGTAACAAATGCAGAACGAAAGGAGCACGCAGAAGCCGTATACAGCCTGAATCTGGCAGAGGGCTGGGGCATCGGTTATAGAAATATTCAGCCGGGAGAAAGACTTAGTGTGGTTTATGAGGACGACGGACAAGGTGCTTATGTAAGAAAGATTATTGCAATACAATAATTTAAAATTGGAAGAAGCAGAGGGCGTGAAAATGCTCTCTGTTTTTTTGATACAAAGAATGCTAATTGATCAGTTTATCAACTGTAGGAGCTGGAGTGCCCAATTTTCTTTTCGCGATTTTGCTTTAAATCTTAATATTTCATAAAAAGTGTTGCATAATATACTTGGAAGTGATATATTGATCGCAACACGTAGTATTCAAAACTACATGAAGCGGTTTTCGCGAAACTAAGAGGCGAAAAGAGGAGACTGATATTATGAATCTTAAGATTAAAGAACCTTGGAGCGCATTCACACATTTTATTGGCATGTTATTGGCTTTATTTGCAACGGCACCGTTGTTAGTAAAGGCAGCTTTAAGTGGAGAACTGATGCATGTGTATGCTATGGCCATATTTATGATAAGCATGATTTTACTATATGCAGCCAGTGCTACTTATCATGCATTTGGTTTCGGAGATAGGTTATATATTATTTTAAAAAAGATTGATCATATGATGATACCGGTGTTGATTGCAGGCACTTATACCCCGATTTGTCTGATCTCGTTAAAGGACAGTGTGGGTCCTGTGCTTTTAGCTACTGTATGGGGAATGGCCATTGCAGGGATATTGGTAAAGGTTCTTTGGGTGACTTGCCCTAAGTGGTTTTCCAGTGTTATTTATATTGTCATGGGCTGGCTGTGTATTATGGGTATGTCAAGTATTGTGAGAAGCTTGTCTGCACCGGCATTTTTATGGCTTTTAATCGGCGGGATTTTATATACTGTGGGTGGTGTTATATATGCGCTGAAGCTGCCTGTTTTTAATGCCAGACATGAAAAATTCGGCAGTCATGAGATTTTCCATTTGTTTGTGATGGGCGGCAGCCTGTGTCATTATATTTTGATGTTTGGGTATGTAGGGTGAGTAGAGCGAAGAAGTATATGAGTGCGCCAATGTTTTATCTGTATATGTGAAATTTATTATTTGTGTGGCGTTGACGAAATCTTATTAGTGTAGTAAAGTGAGAGCGTAGTTTCACTTAGTGCAAAGGAGGATATCATCTATGATTTATACACCCATGACTATTAAAGCTATGAAATTAGCATACAATGCCCATCTGGGTCAGCTGGACTATAATAATGTGCCGTATATCTTTCATCCATATCATCTGGCGGAGCAGATGGAAGATGAAATTACCTGTACTGTTGCTTTGCTCCATGATACGGTAGAGGATACGCTGGTTACGTTGGAACAGCTAAAGGAGGATTTTCCCAAGGAAGTAACGGATGCCATAGCGTTGCTGACACATGGAGAAGGTGTGGACTATTTTGATTATGTACGGGCCATTAAGACCAACCCCATAGCCCGCAGGGTGAAACTGGAAGATTTAAACCACAATTCTGACCAGTCACGTTGCGTGGATTCAGATATATCCCCTGAGAAGCTGGCATTCTGGAAACAAAAATATGCCAAGGCGAAGGAGATTTTGCTGGAAGAATATTAAAAAGAAAAGTTATACGAAAACGCCTGCTGAAATTTAAGCAGGCGTTTTATGTTTCTTCCGGTATCTGGAATATTATAAATTTTTATGAGCTGTAGACAGCATCAATTTGATGCGATTTAATTGATTTACTTCACTGGCACCCGGGTCATAATCAATAGCTACGATATTGGCACTTGGATACCGTTTCCGAAGCTCTTTGATAACGCCTTTGCCCACCACATGGTTTGGCAGACAACCGAAAGGCTGGGTACACACGATATTCGGCACATGATTATGTATTAATTCGATCATTTCTCCGGTGAGGAACCAACCTTCACCGGTCTGGTTACCAATGGACACGATTGGTTCGGCAAATTTCACCAGTTCATAAACATCGGCCTGTTCATCAAAATGCTTGCTGGCACGGAGGGCTTTACGGGCGCTGCTGCGGACAAATTCCAAAGCTTTGATGCCTATTCGCCCCACCAGAGCAGCTTTTTTGGAGGTGCCCAGATGTGCAGCCTTGTAAATTTGATTGTAGAAGCAGTAGAGAAGGAAATCCAATAAATCCGGCATTACTGCTTCGGCACCTTCTTGTTCTAAAAGCTCCACAATATGGTTATTGGCAGCAGGGGAGAACTTAACCAAAATCTCTCCCACAATACCCACACGCGGCTTTTTAATATCTTTGATCGGGAGAGCATCAAAATCCCCTACAATTTCCCGGCACATTTGATTAAATTTGGGGAAACTTACATGGTGGCCGGACAGGAATTCCTGACATCTGGCTTCCCATTTACGGTGCAGCTCATTGGCACTGCCCGGAACTTCCTCATAAGGCCGCATTCTATAGAGACATCTCATGAACAAATCACCAAACACGGCACCCATTGCCAGTCGTATCCCTAATCCTATGCTGAGTTTAAAACCCGGATTGGTTTCCATACCATTTAAATTTAAGGAAATAACCGGAATCTGAGGCATATCGGCTTTTTCTAAAGCCCGGCGCAGAAAGCCTACATAGTTGGAGGCGCGACAACCACCGCCGGTCTGGGTCATGATAAGGGCAGTACGGTTTAAATCGTATTTGCCGCTGAGTAAGGCTTCCATCATCTGTCCTACTACTAAAAGGGAAGGATAGCAGGCATCGTTATTGACGTATTTTAAGCCTACATCTACGGAGTGCTTATTGTCATTTTGTAATACTACCACATTGTAGCCGCATTTGGCCATGGCAGGCTCCAGCAAACTAAAGTGGATGGGTGACATTTGGGGACAGAGAATGGTGTAATTTTTACGCATTTCTTCCGTAAATACTGCTCTGTTATACGCACTGGAATGAAGTACTCTATCCTTGTTCATGCGTTCTCTTATGCGGATGGCGGACAGAAGAGAACGAACACGGATTCTGGCAGCTCCCAGGTTATTGACCTCATCGATTTTTAAGCAGGTGTAAATTTTATCAGAGCCGTTTAAAATGTCCTTAACCTGGTCTGTAGTAACAGCATCCAGGCCGCAGCCGAAGCTGTTTAACTGAATCATATCCAGATGATCTGTCTGCTTTACATATTCTGCGGCACGATACAGTCTGGTATGGTACATCCATTGGTCAGATACAATTAACGGCCGGTCAGGATTGGCCAGATGGGACACAGAGTCCTCTGTCAACACGGCCATATCAAAGGCAGTAATCATTTCCGGGATACCATGGTTAATTTCCGGGTCGCAGTGGTAAGGACGTCCCGCCAGTACGATGCCTCTTTTGCCGGTTTTTGCTAAATAGGTAAGAGTTTCCTCGCCTTTTTTCTGCATATCCAGTCGGGCCCGGTTAAGTTCCTTCCAGGCAGATTTGCAGGCACTACGAATCTCTTTTGCAGGTAATTCACAAAATTCTGCAGTAAGTGCTTTGGTGATCACATCAAGGGAAGCAAAGCTCATAAAAGGATTGCGGAAGGTGACTTCCTTTCGGCCGATTTCCTCCATGTTGTTTTTGATATTTTCACTGTAGGAGGTGACGATAGGGCAATTGTAGTGGTTGCCTGCCTGTGGTGTTTCCTTTCGTTCATAAAATACAGATGGATAGAAAATAAAATCCACATGCTGATCAATCAGCCATTTTACATGACCATGTGCCAGTTTGGCCGGATAGCATTCTGATTCGGAAGGAATGGACTCAATGCCCAGTTCGTAGATATTACGGTTGGACAGTGGTGAAACCACAACTCTATAGCCCAATTGGGTAAAAAAGGTAAACCAGAAAGGGTAGTTCTCATACATATTCAAAATCCGTGGAAGACCGACCGTACCCCGGGAAGCCTTGGCTGCCTCCAATGGTTTATAATCAAAGAAGCGGTTTAGCTTATAGGCAAATAGGTTTGGAATGTCAGTATTTTTGCGGGTCTGTCCTAAGCCTCGCTCACAGCGATTGCCGCTGATATATTTTCTGCCGCCGGAAAAACGGTTAACAGTCAGACGACAGTTGTTGGTACAGCCTCTGCACTGAATCATAGTGGTGGTAAATTCCAAATTTTGTATATCAGTTAAAGAGAGCATGGTGGTGGGAAGAGGATTTTCCATATACTGTTCCCGGGCGATCAAAGCCGCTCCAAAAGCTCCCATAATGCCGGCAATATCAGGACGAATCACTTCACAGCCTGCAATTTTTTCTAAGGAGCGCAGTACTGCATTATTATAAAAGGTACCTCCCTGTACTACAATATGTTGTCCCAGTTCAGAGGCGTCAGCCATTTTGATAACTTTGTAAAGGGCATTTTTGATCACTGAATAAGCCAGACCTGCAGAAATATCCGGTACAGTAGCACCCTCCTTTTGAGCTTGCTTTACTTTGGAATTCATAAATACGGTACAACGGGTGCCTAAATCAATAGGATGCTTTGCAAATAAGGCGGCCTGAGCAAAATTCTTTACAGAATAATTTAAGGATTTGGCAAAGGTTTCGATAAAAGAGCCGCAGCCGGAGGAGCAGGCTTCATTTAACTGCACACTGTCAACGGCATTATTTTTGATACGGATATATTTCATATCCTGGCCGCCGATATCCAAAATACAGTCTACCTTTGGGTTAAAGAAGGCAGCAGCGTAGTAATGAGCAACGGTTTCCACTTCGCCTGCATCCAACATAAAGGCGGCCTTCATCAGGGCTTCGCCGTAGCCGGTGGAGCAGGAGCGGACAATCTGGGTATCTGCTGGTTTGATAGCCAGTATTTCTTTCATGGCACCTATAGCGGTTTCTAAAGGAGAACCATCATTGCTTGCATAAAAGCTATATAATAAGGTGCCGTCTTCCCCTACTACAGCTACTTTTGTAGTAGTAGAACCGGCGTCAATCCCTAAGAAGGCTTTGCCATGATAGGCAGCCAAATCCCCCTTTTGTACCCGGTGAGCTTCATGGCGGGCATTGAAAGCGTCAAAATCCGCCTGGTTTTGAAAGAGAGGCTCCATACGCTCTACTTCAAATTCCATAAGGATTTTGTTGGAGAGCTTAGTTATCAGGTCAGAAAGAGCAGTGGCATTTGGTAAAGGATCCGCAACAGAGGTGTCGGGAGCTGATATAGGTCCGGACAGCGCACTATTTGCTGTGGACAGTGCATTCATGGCAGAGCCGATAGCAGCGTATAAGTGGGGATGGGGCGTTTCTACAATATGGTCCTCATCCAGCTTGAGAGTACGGATAAAGGCCTTTTTCAATTCCGGTAAGAAATGTAAAGGGCCTCCCAGAAAGGCTACATGTCCCCGAATAGGCTTTCCACAAGCAAGTCCGGAAATGGTTTGATTGACAACGGCCTGAAAAATAGATGCAGCAAGATCCTCTTTGGCGGCACCGTCATTGATCAGAGGTTGAATGTCCGTTTTGGCAAAGACACCGCAGCGGGCAGCAATGGTATATAAGGATTTGTATCTGGCTGCATATTGATTAAGGCCTGCAGCATCTGTCTGTAATAAAGATGCCATCTGGTCAATAAAAGAGCCGGTACCACCTGCACAGATACCGTTCATACGCTGTTCCACATTGCCCCCTTCAAAATAAATAATCTTGGCATCTTCACCACCAAGCTCAATGGCAACGTCTGTTTCCGGTGCCAATTCTTTTAAGGCAGTGGCTACGGCGATAACCTCTTGATTAAAAGGCACTCCTAAATGCTTGGCAAGACTTAAGCCTCCGGAGCCGGTAATCATAGGAAGTACTGTAAGATCTCCCAATGCAGAGCATGCGTCCTGCAAAAGTGCTGCCAGAGTTTCCTGAATATTGGCAAAATGTCTCTGATAATCAGAGAATAAAATGGTATATGTTTCGTCTAACAAAACGATTTTGACAGTGGTAGAGCCAATGTCAATACCAAGCAATATGTGTTTGTTTTGGGTCTGATATGCCATGTTTATTTCTCACTTTCTTATAAGTTGGCTCAGTATATTCTTGATAACGGAAGTAAATTCCCAACATTTACATTTTACGACGAAAATTGACGAAGTCAAATTAAGATGTGGTAAAAAAAATTACAGAAAACGGAAAAGAAATCAAAAACTATAAAATTTATATAAAGTTTATAGAAAAGTTTAATAGGGCGATTTCTATTTATTTACAATCTTCAAAAGGTTTGGTATGATAATAAACGTAAGTGTTTTTGAAAGGGTGTATATTTTATGATGCAATACAATAAAAGATCCGGAAAAAATTTCGGAATACAAAACTTAACCTTTATACTGATTGCAGGATATGCCATCGGTTATATTTTACAGCTTGTGAATCCTACTATATTGTCTTATTTAGCGCTGGATCCTTATCAGATTCTGCAGGGACAGGTGTGGCGTCTTGTTACCTGGCTGATCGTACCGCCGGGAAGATTTGATATTTTCACACTCCTGATGTTATATTTTTATTACCGAATCGGCACCTTGCTTGAAAATATATGGGGTACAGCTAAGTACAACCGATACATTCTGGGTGGTATTGCCTTGACCATCGCTGCAAGCTTTTTGATGTTGGGATATCTGAAGGTATTTATGAATTTGGAAGGCTCTGCACTGGAGTATTATTCTGCGTTGGGTTCTTTAGTTGCATTTTCTACGTATTACATCAATCTGTCTATATTTATGGGATATGCGGCTACCTTCCCGGATATGATGGTTTTATGTTTCTTTGTGATTCCTTTAAAGGTAAAGGTGCTGGGCATTTTTGACCTGCTGTTATTGGTATATATGTTTTTTGCAGGCAGCATCTTCGAGAAGTTTGCCATTGGAGCAGCTCTTCTCAATATGGGCATTTTCTTGCTAACTACTAAGGTTGCTATTAATCCAAAGCAGATCATTCGCAAGCAGCAGTTTAACCAGGAAGTAAAGAAGGCTGCAAAGATGGCACCGGCGCACAGACATAAATGTACGGTTTGCGGCATTACTGACGAGTTTGATTCCAATATGGAGTTTAGATACTGCAGCAAATGCAATGGCAATTACGAATATTGCTCCAATCATTTATTTACCCATGAGCATGTGAAGTAGCAAGAGAGCGATTGAGCAAATATTGTGATGAGTATTAACGAAATTCTGTGCACCATATGATTTGTTTTTGCGTGGCACAGAGTTTTGCAACAGTATAGTATATTTTGGAAAGAGTGGTATATATGGAAAAGGAACTGTTATTGGCAAAAACTTTGGAATATATTAAAAATACTGCCAAGGAGCAGGGAAACGTGGTGACAAAAGAGCAGGTGGAAACTGCTTTTGCACCGCTGGATTTTGGTACTGAGCAGCTGGAGATGGTGTATGACTATCTGCGTAAACAAAAGATTGGTATCGAGGAAGCAGTAGACCCGGATGCCTATTTGACAGATGAGGATGTAGATTATCTGGATACATATCTGGAGGAATTAAAAGGTATCCAAGAATTTACCCGGGGGGAGAGGGAGGCTATTACTTTATCAGCTATGGCAGGTAATAGGGACGCACAGGCCAGACTGATAGAAGTGTTTTTACCTCAGGTTGTGGAGATTGCTAAGCTCTATGCAGGACAGGGAGCGTATTTGGAGGACTTAATCGGTGAGGGCAATGTAGCATTGACCATCGGTGTGACCATGCTTGGGGCTTTGGAGTGTGCTTCTGAGGCAGAAGGTATGCTGGCCAAGATGATCATGGATGCCATGGAGGAATATATCGGTTTGTCTGTGGAGCAGCAGAAGGAAGATCAGAAAGCAATTGATTTGGTAAATAAAGTTGCTGAAGCGGCCAGAGAGTTGTCAGAGGATCTGCGAAAGAAGATAACACCATTGGAATTAGCCAAGGAAATCGATATGGATATTGAAGACATAGAAGAGGCTATTCGTTTAAGCGGTGATACCATTGAATATTTTGAAGGAAAGAATGACTAATGACAGAATATCAGGATTACAGATACGTATTGCAAAATACCGGTGCCCTCTATATTGGCGCCAAATTTAACTTTGGTGATATCATAACAGAAGAGGAAGTGCCTTTTAAATTCCGCACGATTATGTCCAAATACATATTGGGCGAGGTGGACAGAGAGGATACCTTTGAAAGTGTATTTTATTATATGCAGCCGGAGGGCTTTGTGTATGAAGTCTTTTTGCAGCTGCGCACCAAGATAAAGGTATCAGAGCTTACAGAAGTCAAAGGTATGTTTGGAAGGACCAGGCGTATCTATAAAGAACACGTATACAGTTTGAAGGAGCTTACCGCTATTCCAAAGGCAGAGAAGGAACGCTTGGGAATGGTTATCCAGGAGATACAGTTTTCTAAGCTGGCGGTTATGGCATTTTCTGTTTGAGCAGCTATGAAGCATAGGCAGAATATAAAAGCTTTTGATTCATTCATACATACAAGGCTATTGCTTTGGCCGGATACACATGCAGGATAACACAGACCACGGAGGTACGGAAAAGGTCATGCAGGAAATATTAATCAGAGCAGGCTGTTTTATTGCCATTATCCTATTAGGATACAACCTGAAAAGGTTTGGATTTTTCAAAGAAGAGGACTTTAAAATATTATCTAAGATCGTGATCAAAATCACGCTGCCGGCATCCATTGTGTTCAGCTTTTCCGGAAAAGCGGTGGACCCATCTATGCTTACCTTGGCTGCGCTGGGGTTGGGATGCGGCCTTGTTTATGTGGTCATCGCCTGGTTTATCAACCGAAAAAGAGGCAAAGAAAGACAAGCTTTTGAAATGTTAAATACTGCCGGCTATAATATCGGTAATTTTACCATGCCTTTTGTGCAGAGCTTTTTGGGACCTACGGGGGTGATTACCACCAGTCTGTTTGATACCGGTAATGCTTTCATCTGTCTGGGCGGCGCTTACAGTGCTGCATCGATTGTGAAGGACGGCGGTCGCTTTTCTGTGAAAAGAATAGCCAAGTCTCTTATAAAATCCATCCCATTTGATTGTTATGTTATCATGACTACATTATGTCTGATGGGCATTCATTTACCGGCACCGGTTGTTTCCTTTGCGGAAATTATTGCCAATGCCAATGCATTTATGGCTATGCTGATGATTGGCGTAGGCTTTAAATTAAACAGTAATAAAGAGCAGATCGGCAGTATTGTTCGGATTTTGACGGTGCGGTACGGGATGGCTGTTGTATTTGCACTGATTTTTTATTACCTTATGCCTTTTTCTCTGGAGATACGCCAGACCTTGATGATTTTGGCCTTTGGGCCTATTGCATCTGCAGCCCCTGCTTTTACCGGGGAGATGAAGAGCGATGTGGGGCTGTCAAGCGCAGTCAATTCTTTATCAATTATTATCAGTATTGTTTGCATCGTGACTATATTACTGCTTATCTGATCCGGTGATTAAGTCAGTTCTCAGATTTGACATACTGACCCGGAAAAACATTTGAAAAATCAAAAACGTGATAAAAGAGCAGGTGAAAAGCTAATAAAAAACAAGTATAATAATAGCCGGAAAAAAGTTGAAAAAATAAAAAAATTTAGAAAAAAGTATTGCATTTTGTCGATATATGTGGTATTTTAATAATGCGCTTAGCGCTTACTTAAAATGTTTTAAGTAAAATTCCCCTTTTACACGAGCGAGTCGCCTAACGGCGGCTCGTTCACGTTATATAGAAACTTTTAGCACTGATATGATGAGAGTAAGGAATATAGGCAGAAAACGATTCGTGATGAGCGTGTTTTCGTACCCTCATCTGATTTTATAGCTTTGATATGATAAATAGTAAGGAATATAGGCAGAAAACGATTCGCGATGAGCGTGTTTTCTGCCTATATTCCTTACTATTTATCATCCCCAGAGCTATAAAATCACATAAACATCTTGGATAAAAATAAAAAATATGCTAAACTCTATTTATATATGATCTTGAGGTGACAGCTATATGAATTTAAAAGAACAGGTTTTACAATATTTTGAAATAAAAGAAGAGCGTGAAAGTAGGGATTTAAATGCTGCTCTTTACAGACTTACACATAAAGGCACGGGAGCCAGAGTTGCCGTGATTTCCAATGATGACGAGAATAAGGTGTTTTTTATTGGTTTCCGTACACCTCCTACAGACTCTACAGGAGTACCTCACATTTTGGAGCATAGTGTACTTTGCGGGTCTAAGCATTTTCCTGTAAAGGATCCTTTTATTGCCCTTGCCAAGGGATCTTTGAACACCTATTTAAATGCGGTGACCTATCCGGATAGGACATTGTATCCTGTAGCCAGCTGTAATGACCGGGACTTTCAGAATTTGATGCATGTATATCTGGATGCTGTATTTTATCCCAATATTTACAAAGAAGAGAATATCTTCAGGCAGGAAGGTTGGCACTATGAGTTAGAGAGTCCGGAAGGACCTCTTACAGTAAATGGTGTTGTATATAATGAAATGAAGGGAGCTATGTCTGATGCAGATGAGCTGCACGATACAGAGGTGTTTCATTCCCTTTATCCGGATACCTGTTACAGCTTAAATTCCGGCGGAGACCCGGAGGTAATACCGGAGCTTAGCTACGAGAAGTTTTTAGAATTTCACAGCACCCTTTATCATCCTTCTAATAGCTTTATTTACCTGTATGGCAATATGGATGTTTGGGAAAAACTTTTATTTATTCACCGGGAGTATTTAAAGGATTTTGATGCTATTGAGGAGTTAGATACCTGCATTATGCCTCAGAAGGCTTTTGAAAGACCGGTAGAGGTGACAAAGCCATATCCTGTAATGGAGGGCGAGGATACCGTAGGTAAGGCCTATTTGTCTTATAATGTGTCTGCAGGTACCAGTCTGGATCCGGAGCTTTGTGTAGCACTGCAGATTTTGGACTATGCCCTTTGTTCCGCTCCGGGAGCACCTGTGAAGCAGGCACTGGTGGAGGCAGGGATCGGCAAGGATGTGTATTCTGATTATGAGCAGGATGTGTATCAGCCATTTTTCAGTATCGTAGCCAAGGAAGCAGAGCAGTCACAAAAGGAAGCTTTCGTGGAGATTATAGAAAAGGAACTGGAGCGTATCGTTAGAGAAGGTTTTGAGCCAAAAGCCATAAAAGCGGCACTCCATTATTTTGAATTTCGTTATAAAGAGGCTGATTATGGCAGATATCCCAAGGGAATTTTGCTGGGCTTAGATGCCATGGGAGGCTGGAATTACTCAGATGAGGCACCTTTTATACATCTGGAACTGGATCATGTGTATGCGGCTTTGAAGGAGAAGGCAGACCGGGGATATTTTGAAAAACTGGTAGAGAAGTATATCCTGAAGAACAATCATAAAAGTATCGTAGTCATGTATCCGGAAGCAGGACTTACTGCAAAGCGTGAGCAGGCTTTTGCTGACAGACTTCAAGAGATAAAGGACAATATGAAGGAATCAGAGCTTAAGCAGATTATAGCGGATATGGATGCTTTGGAGGCTTATCAGGACAGTCCCGATAGTCCGGAAAGCATAGCATGTATCCCTCTGTTAGAGAGAGAGGACTTAAAGCGGGAGATTCAGCCTTATATCAATGAACTGCAGATGATTCAGGGAACGAAACTTTTAACTCACCCATTATATACGAACGGCATTGCCTATGTTCGTCTGATCTTTGATACGGCTCAGGTACCTCAGGAATTATTCCCATATATCGGTTTGTTAAGAGCCTGCATAGGGTATATGGATACGGCAAAGCATAGCTATGGTGACTTGTTTCATGAGACCAATCTGGTAAGCGGAGGCATGTCTGCCGTGACCAATATTTATACTCATGCAGAGGAGTTTGAGAAGGCTACAGTTACCTTTGAATTAAAATGCAAAATGATGTATGAGGATATAGAGGCTGCAGCGGCATTGATGGAAGAGATATTATTAGATACCATATATTCCGATGCAAAGCGTCTGTACGAGATCATTGCAGAAGGTAAATCCAGACTGCAGAGTCAGATGAGCGGGTCTGGTCATTCTGTGGCTGCCATGAGGGCTATGTCATATTTCAGCAGAGTGGCTGCCATCAATGAAGTGATGAATGGTATTAGCCTGTATCGTTTCTTTGAGGAGCTGGAGCGTGATTTTGAGACCAGAAAAGAGGGAATCGGAGAAAATCTGGCAAAATTATGTCGTATTTTATTCCGTAAAGAAAATCTGATGTCCGACATCACCGCCGAAGCAGAAGGTATTGAAAAGTGGTCTAAGGTGCTGCCCGGTATTGCAGATAGGCTCTACACGTGTTTGGTTCCTACCGGACAGTATGAACCGGAGGTAGTAAAGCGCAACGAGGGCTTTATGACATCAGGACAGGTGCAATATGTCTGCTGTGCAGGTAATTTCTTTAAAAAGGGTTATGAATATACCGGCGCTTTTAAGGTGTTAAAGGTAATTATGGGCTACGAATACTTGTGGAATCAGGTCCGTGTGAAGGGCGGTGCATATGGATGTATGTGTGCTTTTGGTAAGACCGGTGACAGTTATTTTGTATCTTACAGAGACCCGAATCTGGAGCGTACCATAAAGGTGTACCAGGAGGCGGCAGATGCCATTGGGGCTTTTTGGGCGGACGAGCGTACCATGACCCAGTATGTGATTGGTGCAGTCAGTGATATGGATACGCCGATGACACCGGCAACTTTGGGTATTTATTCTCTGGGAGGCTTTATGACCGGCCGCACAGAGGCTGATATACAAGCAGAAAGAGAGCAGGTCTTAAATTGTACACCGGCAGATATCCGGGCGTTGGCAGACCACATTCGGGCTTTTATGTCTGAAGGCGCAGTTTGCGTAGTGGGCAATGCAGAGAAAATCAACCATGCAAAAGATGTTTTTGACAATATAAGGCAGTTGTTTTAAAATATAGTAGGCAGGCTTTTTCGAAACTGCTTGCTATATGATAGAGATGGTATGATAAACTAGGCGTTTGCGAAACTCGGTAGCTGCTGGCCAGAGTAATATATGTTCTGGCTGAAGGGCCTTGAAACTCGCCAGTCCTTAGCGAAAGAAGGCTGAAAGCCGCGCCCCCCGCTTAGTACTGCTGCAGAGTTTCACGGAGCGGGAGCGTCCCTGAAGCAGAACATATATTGCTCCGGCCGACAGAAACAGTGTTTCACAAATGCTTGACGATAAACAGAAGAACGGAGAAGAATATGAGTGAACAATATAAAGCAGGCTTCGCCACCTTGATCGGCAGGCCGAATGTAGGTAAGTCTACGTTGATGAACCATTTGATCGGACAGAAGATTGCTATCACGTCCAATAAGCCCCAGACTACCAGAAACCGCATTCAGACAGTATATACCAGCGAAGAAGGGCAGATTGTATTTTTGGATACACCGGGCATTCATAAGGCCAAAAACAAATTAGGTGATTACATGGTAGGAGTAGCTCAGCGAACCCTGTCTGAGGTGGATGTGATTTTGTGGCTGGTGGAACCTACCAATTATATCGGTGCAGGAGAGCAGTATATTATTGAACAGTTAAAAAAGACAAAGACTCCGAAGATTTTAGTGATCAATAAGGTGGACACCGTGAAAAAGGGTGAGGTTTTGGAATTCATTGATACCTATCGTAAACAGTTGGATTTTGATGAAATCGTGCCTGTATCTGCGCTGAAGGGTACCAATACGGATACTTTGCTTTCTTGTATTTTTAAGTATCTCCCTTATGGAGAGGCCTTTTATGATGAGGATACGGTGACAGACCAGCCTATACGACAGATTGTATCAGAATTGATTCGTGAAAAGACTTTGCGCTTATTGTCCGACGAAATTCCTCACGGTATTGCGGTAAGTGTGGACAGCATGAAGTACCGGGAGAATATTGTAGACATAGATGCGACTATTGTATGTGAGCGTGATTCTCACAAGGGTATTATCATCGGTAAGGCTGGCTCTATGCTTAAGAAAATCGGTATGCAGGCCAGACCGGATATAGAGGATCTGGTGGAAATGCAGGTAAATCTGCAGCTTTGGGTCAAGGTCAAGAAGGATTGGAGAGACAGCGATTTCCTGATGAAGAATTTTGGCTACAACCCAAAGGACGGCCGGTAGCAATAACCATTTAGTTCCAGTATAGATTGCCTCATCATACAAATACTAAGTATGGTGGAGGTGCTGTTGCAATTCATAGATGAATCGCAACAGGTGAATTCTGCATCTTGATTTGCTTCGCAAAGCAGAATTTATCCCCTGAATCATGTTTTTACGCAGTCTGACAGCAACTGTCCGACTGCTATAGGAACAGTAATGAGGTGCTGTCAATGACTAAGGATGAATATTGGAACAGGTTTTCAAAAACAGGCTGTATTGCTGATTATCTGGCATATACGGCAGCGTGCCGTTACGGTACAGAAGAAGTAACAGATTCCAGAGAGGATTTTAGTAACACCTATGCAGGATTTAATGTGTGTGACAGGGATGATTCTCAAATCAGAACCGATAGGTGAATATGACAGGAGGGTGGTTATTCTGACAAAGGAGCGGGGCAAATTAAGCGCCTTTGCCAGAGGGGCCAGACGGCCGGGAAACCGGTTTATGGCTTCCACCAACCCTTTTTGCTTTGGCACCTTTCAGCTATATCCGGGCAGGAGTGTATATACCCTGCAGGAAGTACATATTGATAATTTCTTTGAAGCACTGCGGGATGATTTTGTGGGAGCTTATATCGGAATTTATTTTATGGAGATAGCGGATTATTACAGTCGGGAAAATAACGACGATAAAGAGCTTTTAAAACTTTTGTACCAGGCGCTGAGAGCTTTAATTCATCCGGCCTACGACAATCGGCTGGTGCGTGCTATTTATGAGATCAAGGCTATTGCAGTAAATGGTGAATTTCCGGGGCTTTTTTCGGAACTTGATCCGGAGGGGACTTGTGCCTATGCTATTAACTATATCGTGCAGTCTCCGATAGAGAAGCTGTTTCGTTTTACTGTGACGGAAGAGGTTTTACAGGAATTATGCCGCCAGTCTGCCAGATATTGTGATAAATGCATGGATAAAAAGTTTAAAAGTCTGGAAATAATCGAAACTCTAGGTTGAAAAACTTGGAGTTTTTGTTTATAATGTAATGTGACTATACGTAAAGTAAGGAGATATTATGAGGAAGACAACTATTGTAGGGCTTGTTTTGGGAACTGCAATGTGTTTGACAGGGTGTGGACAGACGGCTATAGAGACGGACACTCTGAGCATTTTCGGAGAAGGAAGTGCTGCCTATACCATTATCTCAGATTTTTCGGACCCGGCTTATGATTTGAATGAGCTTTTGGATATGGCCAAGGAAGAGGTGCAGGATTACGGCACCGGAGTTCAGATTACAGAAGCTACAGTGGAAGAAGGGATTTTGCATTTTGCTTATTCCTTTGACTCTTTGTCCGATTATGCAGAGTTTATGGATACCAGCTGCTTTTATGGCACGGTGGCACAGGCCTTACAGAGTGGCTTTAAGTCAGACACAAAGCTATTGTCTGCAAAGAAAGGCAGTGAGTTTACCATGGGGGATGAGTCACTGAAAAAGTACCGGCTATTTGTGTGGAATGAAGAGGTTGCGGTCAGATGTGACGGGAATGTGCTTTATTACAGCGAGAATCTAAGCTTAACCGGAAAGACGGATGTACAGCCGACAGGGGAGTCCGCAGGACCTTATTATGTAATTTACAAATAAAATATTTTACATATCAGGCCAGCATTAGTAGTCTGGGAAATCAGTTCTTTGCTGTTTGTAAAATAAAATGTTTGAAAATCATGCAGATGTATATTTTAATATAATTGTATATTTTAAATAAAGAGGAGATTATATCATGGAAAAAACAATGGAAAAAATTGTAGCTTTGGCAAAAGCGAGAGGTTTCGTATATCCTGGCAGTGAGATTTATGGTGGTCTTGCCAATACCTGGGATTATGGTAACTTGGGCGTTGAATTAAAGAACAACGTAAAAAAAGCATGGTGGCAGAAGTTTGTACAGGAAAATCCTTATAACGTAGGTGTAGACTGTGCAATCTTAATGAATCCACAGACATGGGTGGCTTCCGGACATTTGGGCGGTTTCTCTGACCCATTAATGGACTGTAAGGAATGTAAGGAAAGATTCCGTGCAGATAAGTTGATTGAAGATTTCTGTGCAGAGAAGGGTATCGAGTTAACAGAAAGCGTTGACGCATGGAGCCAGGAGCAGATGAAGAACTTCGTAGAAGAGCATCAGATTCCATGTCCTTCCTGTGGCAAGCTCAATTTCACCGATATCAGACAGTTCAACCTGATGTTTAAGACATTCCAGGGTGTTACCGAAGATGCAAAGAACACCGTATATTTACGTCCTGAGACAGCTCAGGGTATTTTCGTAAACTTCAAGAATGTACAGAGAACCTCTCGTAAGAAAGTTCCTTTCGGTATCTGCCAGATTGGTAAATCTTTCCGTAACGAAATCACACCTGGTAATTTTACTTTCCGTACCAGAGAGTTCGAACAGATGGAACTTGAATTCTTCTGTGAACCCGGAACAGACCTTGAATGGTTCCAGTACTGGAGAAGCTTCTGCCACAACTGGCTCCTTTCTCTTGGTATGAAGGACGAAGAATTACGTCTTCGTGACCATAGCCCTGAAGAATTAAGTTTCTACAGCAAGGCTACCACAGACTTTGAGTTCTTATTCCCATTTGGTTGGGGTGAGCTTTGGGGTATCGCAGACAGAACAGACTACGACCTTACACAGCATCAGAACGTATCCGGTGAAGATATGTCTTACTTTGATGATGCAAAGGGTGAGAAGTATGTTCCATACGTTGTTGAGCCTTCTCTTGGTGCAGACCGTGTAGTTTTAGCATTCCTTTGTGCAGCATATGATGAAGAAGAAATCGGTGAAGGCGATGTAAGAACTGTATTACATTTCCATCCGGCACTTGCACCTGTAAAGATTGGTGTGCTTCCATTATCCAAGAAGTTAAATGAAGGCGCAGAAAAGGTTTACATGGATCTTTGCAAGAAATACAATTGTGAATTTGATGATAGAGGTAATATCGGTAAGAGATACCGCCGTCAGGATGAAATCGGTACACCATTCTGTGTTACTTACGACTTTGATTCTGAGACAGACGGCTGCGTAACCGTTCGTGACCGTGATACTATGGCACAGGTTCGCGTTCCGATTGCTGAGTTGGATGCTTACTTTGCAGACAAATTTACATTTTAATTATGATTACGATAATGGGGCTGTCGCATCTGTGATTGAAAAATCATAGGTGCGGCAGCATCTTTTTACCTTCTTGGGTCAATATTTAGGTTATTAAAAGCAGTATTGATGGCAGATGGGTGCACTATTCCAAGCCCTGTGTCAGTTTCAGAGCTTCATCTAAAAACAGATTTTGCAGTTTTAAAATTATGCTGCTTTTTTCAACTTGAATAGATGACTTCCAGTCCGTTCATCCTGTATTTTTCTATGCAGCTTATTCAGGTTATGT
>JAZRLF010000063.1:0-50457 GCA_045646695.1 Lachnospiraceae bacterium | reverse complement strand
GCATTATGGGCCTTATAGGTGAAAACGGCGCCGGCAAAAGCACTACGATAAAACTTATTCTCGATATGATCCACAAGGTCAGTGGAAGTATCAATATTCTCGGAAAAGATAACACAGATAGTATCGAACTCACCAAAGAGGATATCGGCGTGGTAATGGATGAGGTTGGGATTCCCGAGTGTTTGGCCGTAAAGCAAGTCGGAAACGTGATGAAACACACCTTCCGCAACTGGGACGATACCGAATATACTCGTTTGGTACAGAAACTTGCACTGCCTGATAAAAAGCAGTTCAAAGAGCTTTCACGTGGTATGAAGATGAAGCTGGGCATTGCCATAGCGTTATCTCATAATGCAAAGTTGCTCCTTCTGGACGAAGCAACATCAGGACTTGATCCTGTGGTGCGTGATGAAGTGGTTGAGATGTTTGGCGACTTTACAAGAGATGAAAACCATTCAATTCTTATTTCTTCTCATATTGTCAGTGATCTTGAAAAGCTGTGTGACTACGTGGCCTTTTTGCACAAAGGAAAACTGCTTCTCTGTGAGGAAAAGGATCAACTACTTGCAGAGTATGGCTTGATACACTGCACTGCTGAAGAACTGCATAATCTTCCGGTAGAGGCAATTAAGCATAAGAAGGAAAATCCATACGGCGTCGAGGCTATGGTACTGAGAAGTGCAGTACCTGCGGGCGTCAATGTCAGCCCAATCAGTATTGAGGAACTGTTTGTGTTTATGGTAAAGGAGGCGAAATAATATGAAGGGATTGTTGCTCAAAGACTGGTATATGATGAAGAAGTATTGTAAATCGTATATCATTATCGCTGCTGCCTTTACTGCTCTTTCCCTTGCCAGCAAAGGCAATATGTTTTTTGTTTTCTATCCTTGTCTGCTGTGTGGAATGATTCCAGTTAACCTGCTTGGATATGATGAGAGAAGCCGGTGGATGCAGTATAGTGGTACAATGCCATATACAAAAATGCAGCTTGTTTCCGCGAAATATCTGATAGGTTTAATTTCTCAAACTGCCATGCTTGTTGTGATGGGAATTGCACAGGGTATCAAGACAACTGTTAGCGGAGATTTTGTATGGAATGATTTTATCGTTCTTATGCTGATGATGCTGATTATGGCCACGCTAACATCGTCAATTTCTTTACCGTTCATATTCAAATTAGGCGTTGAAAAAGGACGAACTGCTTATTATTTGATGATCGGTATGGTCTGTGGAGCAAGTGTTTTGGCATCCAGCTTTTTCAGAAGTGATTTACAGGCAGAAATTCGCCCAAACACGATCTTAATCGTTATGTCTATTGTTGGGGTCGGTGTCTATATACTCTCTTGGATCCTATCCATTCGATTTTTCAAAAAGAGAGAAATTCAATAGATAGAAAAAGGAGGATTATTATGCCTGCATTTATTGTAACAGCTTTAGTTGGCGTTGTATGTATTGTTCTTGGTATTTCAAATATGAAAGGCAATATATCATCGTTGCACTCATACCATAGAAATAGAGTGTCCGAAGAGGATCGAATTCCTTTCGGAAAGAAGGTTGGGCTTGGAACTATCATTATCGGTGCCGCTATAATTGTATTTAGCGGGTTGTCTGCTGTGACACGCTACACAGACAACGAGGTGTTCACTTTAATTGGAACAGGAATCCTTATTACCGGTATCATTGTTGGTTTGGTAATTAGTTTTAAGGCAATGATAAAGTATAACAAAGGTATATTTTAGTTCTACTTCAATAAAGAAACTTATCATAAAGCAAAGGTGGCGCAGAAATGCGGCACCTTTGCTGTTGCCTATTATGTGCCTAACTTATGCCCATTTTTTGCCTATAAAAAGACGATTCTTTGCCGATGACATTGGGATATGAATCATATATAATTGTTATCGTGGAAAAATATAATTTAAGAATTTTTTTAAAAATCGCCATATTTTCGATTTTTTATACGTGTTTATATTATGAAGGGCAAGTTAAAGGCAGGGATATAAAATGAACGAGAACGAGAGATATGAATTTGTCGGCAGAAAAAAGCTTATTATAAAAGAACAGTTGATTAAAAGCGGAATACATCATGTTACGCTCACTAGCTTGCCGGCAGATTTCTATAGAATGAGTAAAAGCCAAATGGAAAGATTGTCGGAATATGCTTGTGATAATATGATTGCAGAAATGTACGACCTTCCAAAGTATGAAATTACTAAAAGAAGACGTGATTTTGGGCTTGACCAAATGACCCTAACATCCATTAAGGCAGATAGAGAAGACAAGTCTGTTGCAATATATAATGAAATACTGAGAATTGTGTCAAATGAGTATAATAATGGCAACTTTCCACATACTAACTCCACACCATTAAATAGTGAAAAGGAGTTTTTATATATGAAAGCCACTGGAATAGTTAGAAGAATTGATGACTTGGGTCGAATCGTCATACCCAAAGAAATTCGTAAAACCTTCCATATAAAAGAAAGTGATCCGATGGAAATTTTTATAAATGGGGAAGGGGAAATTATTTTGAAAAAGTACTCTCCTATGGGCGAGATGACAGGCTTTGCAAAGCAGTACGTGGAAAGTTTGGCTCAGGCCTCAGGGCATATTGCGGTGATTACGGACAGGGATACTGTAGTAGCGGTTTCCGGAGGGCTGAAGAGTATGCAGGGGAAGAGGGTCAGTAAAGGACTTGAGGAGTGCATGCAGGCCAGGGAGCTTTTGATGGCGTCCAAGGGAGAACGCGGTTTTGTGCAGATTACGGAGGAGCCACAGGAGGATATCAGTGATATTGCCGTGGGTACTATTCTGGCAGCAGGAGACGTGGTAGGGAGTGTATGTCTGTTAGATACCAAAGGACAGGCCCAGTTTGGTGAGGTGGAACGGAAACTGATTCAAACGGCGACAGGGTTCATAGGCAAGCATTTGGAATTATAGTTGTTTATTGAAGGAAAATTATAGGCAGATAATTGCAGGTTTAAACTTACAAAGGTAATGGCAGGGGATTGAGTTTATTTGAGCGTATAAAAAGCTCCGCGATAAATTGTTTGGCTTTTTTAGAAAATCTTAAGAATATCTTCATTTACTTTAGGCAAAACAGGTTTATAATGATTATTAATGAGTAGAATGTGGATGTATATTCTATTTGTGACGAAGGACGAACATGAAATAGAGATTTATGTTATGGGATTTCGTGAAAAAATGCCTATGTGGCTGGAAATTGAGGCTAGATTGAATGAAGATAACTAAAAAAGAGATTTTTAATATATTGTGGGCTGTGTTGCCATGGATTATCTTTCCATGTGCCAGCTTTTACCTGATGGAGACTTTTCATCAAAATCCTTTTATAAATTTGAATGACAATGCGCACATACTAAATATAATCATATTTGTGGCAGTGGCATTGCTGCTATGGATGATTACCGGCAGCAGAAAGTGGGCTTTACGAATTGAGAGTGTAGCAGCACTGATTGTGGGTGTGGCAGATTACTATGTGATTGAATTTCGTGGTGTACCGATTTTGCCGTGGGATATTTATTCCATTAAAACAGCAGCCAGTGTTGGAGCGGATTATGATTATTCCTTAGAGGGAAAGGCTCTTCTAAGTATACTGGCTTTTGTAGTCTTGGTGGTATTGGAAAGTCTTGGCACAGACCACAAGTTGGATAGAAAGCGTTGGAAGCTTCGTCTGGCAGGCGGTTTTTGTGCTTTTGCGGTACTGTTTACTCAATACGAGCTTTTGAAAAGTCCGGAATTTATTTCTGAGATGCGTCTGTATGACAAGCTGTTTACTCCGTATGCCATGATTAAGAGAGATGGTATTGCGCTGGCTTTTATGATGGAGCTGCAGTACATGGAGGTAGAGCAGCCGACGGGATATAAATCTACAGAAGCGGCAGCAGCCTATGAGGCCCTTTCCGGGGATGTGGTAACAGATCAAGAGGAGCTGCCCAATATTATCGTTGTTATGAACGAGGCCTTTTCGGATCCTGCGGTACTGGGTGAATTTACCACCAATGAGGATTATATGCCATTTCTCCACAGTTTACAGGAAGGGCAGGAGAATACCATTACCGGTACGATGAATGTATCTGTTATGGGCGGTAATACGGCCAATACGGAGTTTGAATTTTTAACCGGTTCTACCATGGCATTTCTGCCGGACGGCAGTATTCCTTATCAGCAGTATATTGATGGGGAAACAGAAAGCATGGCAGCTCATTTAAAGGAGTTGGGCTATAGAACCGTTGCTATGCATCCTTTTCATGCAACGGGCTGGGAGCGTGACCAGGTGTATCCGAATCTGGGCTTTGACAAGTTTTATTCTTTGAAGAATTATTATGATGTTACCAGGGTTCGGGAATATGTGTCCGATGACAGTGTGGTGGACCGTATTATCCGGGAGTATGAGAAGTCTAAAGAACCATGTTTCCTTTTCACGGTGACGATGCAGAACCATAGTCCTTACACATCATCTTACGATAATTTTACACCGGATATTACAGTGGAGGGCAGTGATTCCTTCCAGCTTAGCAGTTATCTTTCTTTGATGAAGCTGAGTGACGCGGCTTTACAGAGGTTGATCGAGTACTTCTCTGAGGCTGAGGAGGATACAGTGATTGTTTTCTTTGGTGACCATCAGCCTACAGATTCTGTAGTAAAAGATATTTGGACATTAAACGGTGTAGATCCTGATCAACTGACACAGGAACAGGAGTGCCTGCGTTATCAGGTGCCTTTTGCGGTGTGGGCGAATTATGATATAGAGGAGCATAGCCAGGTGAGCACCAGTGCCAATTTTTTGGGCGCTCAGGTATTTGAGTGGTGCAATATTCCCAAAAGTGAATATCAGAATTATCTTTTAGAGGTGCGCCGGGAGTTTCAATCCATTACACCTCGCAGCGTGATAGACAAGCATGGAAAATTTATAGAATTTGATGATGCAAAGGATGCACTTTTGAAGTATAATATATTACAGTATTATAGATTATTTGGATAATATAATTTTTCTGTGGAGTACATGATGAAGTTGGCAAGAAAACGCACATACACATATTCTTTTTCCTGTTTGCAGGCTTTTTTGGTGCCTCTGATTGTGATGCTGGCAGGCTGCATCGGAAATGGAATTTTTCCCTTCGGTAACCGAAGCTTTTTGAGAAATGATTTATATAATCAGTATATGCCTTTTTTTCAGGCAATGCATGATATGATTTGGCAGGGCGAGGGTCTGGCCTACAGCTTTCAGCTGGGGCTTGGCTCTGGCTTTTCTGCCCTTTATGGGTATTATTTGTCCAGTCCGGTGAATTGGCTGGTGGCCCTTTGTCCGAGAAACCTGATTGCAGAATTTATAACTGTTTTGATTGTGGTGAAGGTGGCTTTGGCAGGCAGCAGCTTTGGGTATTATCTGCACAAACGCTTCGGCAAGTCAGATATGGGGATATTGTTTTTCAGTACAGCTTATGCCCTGTCCGGTTTTATGGCAGCCTATCAGTGGAATGTTATGTGGCTGGATGTGGTGGTGTTGGCGCCTTTAGTTCTTCTGGCTCTAGAGGAGCTGGTGGAGCAGGGGAAGGGTGCCAAATACTGCATATTGCTGGCATGCTCAATTTTTACGAATTTTTACCTGAGCATTATGCTTTGCATTTTCCTGGTGCTTTATTTTGTGACACTGATTATATGGAAGCCATGGCGGGTGCTTTGGCGCAGATGTTTACAGTTTGGGTTCTATTCCCTGCTTGCCGGAGGTATAACTGCGTTACTTCTTTTGCCGGTTTATTTTGCCTTAAGCGGCACGGAGTTTCATGAGTTTAATTTCCCTGATACCGTTAAGTGGTATATGAATTTTTTGGAGGAGTTAAGCCGCCATTGCATGAATGTGTCCATGAAGCTGCAGGCAGATCATTGGCCCAATATTTACAGCGGCGTGGCAGTATTTTTACTGATTCCGTTATTTATATGTAATCGTAGGATTTCCTGGAAAAATAAGCTGGGTAAGGTTTTTTTGGCAGCAGTTTTTCTGCTGAGCTTTGCCTGCAACATATTGGATTTTATATGGCACGGATTCAATTATCCGGACAGTCTTCCGGGGCGGCAGGCATATTTGTACTCCTGGCTGATTTTGGTTATGGCATATGAGGTGTATTTAAAGCTTCGGGCTGTTCGGCTGTGGGAGCTTATTACAGCGGCTGTGTTGGGGTATGGCGTGGTAATTGGAGCATGGATTTTTACAGATGTGGAGGGAACCAATACCTGGACCTATGTTTTGACTCTTTTTTTTATGACCATGTATCTTTTGCTGCTTGTAGGCAGGTATGCATGGAATTATCCACAGGTCAGAGCCTATATGATGGCCGGACGGTGGAGAACTCTTTTTACAAATCGTTATTTTGGTGCAAAAGCCCTGGTGCTTATTCTGGTAGTGGCAGAGCTGGCCTGCAATACGTATCTCACCAGTATCCGTACGGTAAACAGGGACAGTTATATGGCCCATTTTCACAATGCCCAAGAGGCTGTGGAGCAAATGAAGGCATTAGATGATGGGTTGTACCGCACAGAGGTTTTTTCCAGACTTACCAAGAACGACAGTATGATGTGGGATATTCATACGGCTACCATATTTTCTTCTACAGCCAATGCCAATGTAGTAGATTTGTATAAGTCCTTGGGGCTGGGTACTACCCGCGTATCCTATTGGTATCAGGGGGCTACTCCTCTTGTCAGTGCGTTGCTTGGGGTGAAATATATGATTGGCCAAGATGATTCCATGGACAATGACCTGTATGACATAGTGTATGCTGATGAGCAAGGAGTGATGTATCAGTGCAATTACACATTGCCTATGGGCTATGTGATTGACAGCGAGTTGGAGGAGCACTGGGATCTTGATATATACAACCCTGTGGAGGCACAGAACACATTCTGTCATTTGCTGGGCGTAAGCGGAGACTTGCTGGTGCCGTTGGAGCGAGAGAAGGTGGATGACGGCACATATACAGTTACTGTGAATCATGATGAATATGTCTTTGTATATCTGGGCAAGAATTCTTTAAGCGAAGTGAAATATACCGTTGGGGAAAAGTCACAAAACTTCAAGCAGGTATCCTTTGATTATCTGTTGGATTTGGGCTTGCTGAAGGCAGGTGCTACAGCGAAGCTGGAGACCATTAAGGAAGACCAGACCTTCAGAACCTTTAGAGCCTATAGCTTAAATATGCGTGTGTTGCAGGAAGCTATTGATATCCTGTCCCAAGAGACCCTTACAGTTACAAAGTACGAGGAAGGTTATTTAGAGGGGCATGTGAGCCTTTCTCAGGCCGGAAAGCTGGTAATACCTATTCCTATGGAAAAGGGATGGACGCTTTATGTAAATGGGCTGGAGATGGATTTAGAGACCTTTAAAGGCACCTTTATGGCTGTGAGCCTGGAGCCGGGAGATTATGATATTACCCTGCAATTTAAAACACCGGGAGTTTTAGCAGGTCTGGCAGTAACCGGGGTGTGCATCGGCATTTTGGCAGTGTGCTGTAGGATCGAGCACCTGCGTGCAGGAAAGCGCAGAAAGAAATATAAATAAAGAACAAAACGGAGCGTTTTTTATTACGCAGGAAAGAGTACTTTCCTGCGTAATAAAAAAAGTCATATAGCGTCAGAAAGCCTGATGCTATATGACTTTTTTAATTTATGGGGAAGTAGGCTTTCCTACGTTAAGCAAAGCCTGACGAATCATAGAATAACGGCACCTATGATTTGCTGCGACCTTTCCGGGAAAACATATCCTTCCATATATACGGATGGAATAAAATCAGTAATGGAAACAGCTCCAGACGCCCGGCCAGCATATCAAACATCAGCACAAATTTGGAAAAGTCAGTGAAGAATCCAAAGTTGGCAGCCGGACCTACTAAATTGAATCCCGGACCGATATTATTCAGAGTAGCAACTATTGCACTAAAATTCGTTAAAAAATCATAACCCTCAAAAGAAATCAGCAGAAGGGAAAGGCAAAACAGGAAAAAGAAGGTTGCGCAATAAACGTTGATGGAGCGTACCACATCGTGTTCTATAGGCTTATCATCCATTTGGATTTTCTTTACGCTGCGGGGATGGATGTAAGAGTGGAACTCTTTACGGATAGTTTTGGCCAGTACTATAAAGCGTGACACCTTCATACCGCCACCGGTACTGCCTGCACAAGCACCCACAAACATCAGCCCCAGTAAAACGATCTTACTGGTTTCCGGCCACAGATTAAAGTCTGTGGTGGAGTAGCCGGTGGTAGTGATAATAGATCCAACCTGAAAAGCTGCATGGGTCAACGCTTCAAAGGCATTGCCGAATATATCTATAATATCCACAAATATGATTGCCACAGCAGCCAGTATGATCAGAAAATAGCAGCGTACTTCTTCCATTTTAAAGGCTTTGCCGAACTGCTTGAATAGTATAAAGTAGTAGGCATTAAAATTAACACCAAATAATATCATAAAGATAGTGATCACCCACTGAATATAAGGGGAGTAGGATGCCATGCCGTCATTTAAGAATCCGAAACCACCGGTGCCGGCAGTGCCGAGGCTGGCACAAACAGCTTCAAACAGAGGCATTTTCCCGAATAGCAATAATACAATCTGCAGTAAAGTCAAAAACAGATAAATCGCATATAAAATACGTGCTGTTGCGCGCATCTTGGGCACCAGCTTGCCTACAGAAGGCCCCGGGCTTTCTGCACGCATCAGGTTGATATTGGAGCCGCCGCTTAGGGGAACGATGGCCAGTAAGAAAACCAAAACTCCCATACCCCCAATCCAGTGGGTAAAGCTGCGCCAAAAGAGCATACAGTGTGAAAGCGCTTCTACATCACTGAGGATGCTGGCTCCGGTGGTGGTAAAACCGGAAACTGTCTCAAATAAGGCATCCGTGTAGGAAGGGATTTCCCCACTGATCCAAAGTGGAAGGGCACCGAAAACACTGAGCAAAATCCAGCTCAGGGCAGTGGTTACACAGCCTTCCTTGAGGTAAAAGATATAACTGCGCGGTTTCACGCAGGTCATTAAATAACCCAGCAAAATAGAACCCAGAGCAGTTCCTAAGAAAGCGAATCCGGCTCCTTCTTTATAAAGCAGTGCTACCAGACAAGGCAGCAACATAAACAGACCTTCGATTTTCAGGACCTGGCCTAATACATAGCGGATAATTGAAGTATTCATACGTTCCTCCTATTGTGCCAGAATATCCTGAATATCAGTAAAGCCTGCATGGGTGGTTACAATGATCACAGTATCCCCGGGCATAATGCAGTCCTGTCCGCTTGGGATGATAATACGGCCATTGCGGCTGATACAGGAAACCAAGATGTTGGTCTTAAGCTCTAAGTCCTTTAATGGGGTATCCGTAACAGGAGAAGGCTGCTCAACGTAAAACTCGATAGCTTCCACTCTGGAGTCAAACATATGATAGAGTGTTTCGATATTACTGTTCATGGAATCCTTCTTGGCACGAACATAAGCAATAATGGCTTCTGAGGTAATATAACGCGGATAAATAAGACTGCCCAGATCCAGACTGCTGACAACGTCCTTAAAATTAATGCGGTTAATCTTGGTAATAACCTTGGCATTGGAGTTTTGCTTTGCATAAAGGGTTAGGAGAATATTCTCTTCGTCAATGCCGGTCAGCGGAATAAAGGATTCGGTATGTGCCAGATCTTCCTCGTGGAGCAGATCCTGATCGGTACCGTCACCGTTGATAATAATAGCCTCCGGTAATAAAATACTTAATTCCTCACAGCGAGATCTGTCTTTTTCGATGATCTTTACCTCAATACCCATGTGTAAAAGCTGCTTGGCCAGATAGTAAGTAGCCTTACCGCCGCCAATGATCATGGAATTACGGACTTGATTGGTCTCGAAACCGATTTTGGAAAAAAAGGCTCTGGAATCGTCCCGGGAGGATACAAAGCTTACGATATCTCCTTGCTTTAATATAAAGTGTCCCTTTGGAATAAATACTTCATTGTCACGCTCTACGGCACACATCAAAATATGATTGGTAATGCGGCTGCCCAGCTCTGCAACTGACATATTGTCTAATATATTATCCTTCGGAATTTTAAACTTAATCATTTCTGCCTGACCATGAGCAAAGGAATTAACCTCCAGTGCCGTAGGGAGGCCCAGAATACGTGCCGCTTCATTGGCTGCCTCTAATTCTGGATTAATGATCATGGCAAGGCCCAGCTTTTCTCGAAGATAGTTGACTTCCTTGCTGTAGTCAGGGGTACGCACTCTGGCAATAGCTGCACATTGACCTACCTGCTTGGCAATAGTACAGCACAAAAGATTTAATTCATCAGAATCTGTAACTGCAATAATCAAATCGGCCTGCTCAATGCCTGCCTCTATCTGTACACTGTAGCTGGCACCGTTGCCTGTTAAGCCCATAACATCGTATATATTGGTAACTTCCTGGATGCGTTGAGGATTTTGGTCAACGACAGTAATGTCATGTCCTTCCTTGCAAAGCTGCTCGATAATGGTAGTACCAACCTTACCGCAGCCTACCAGAATAATGTGTAATCCTTGCTTGTTTCCATTGGATTTAAATAACATAAGGTATGCCCTCCTGCATATAAAATGTTATTTCTATATTAATCCTTTTTAGAATAAAAATAAAGTATCGGCGAGGAAAATTTACATTTCCTTAATAAAAATATTCTGCATAGACCCGGATTTGTATGCATACACTGTAAAAAACGCTGTCAGGGGGGAACCCTTTGAAAGATTATATTGCACAACGCGCCATAAATATTGCTACATATATCATTGAACACAATGCCACTGTGAGACAGACTGCCAAAGAGTTTGGAGTAAGTAAGTCAACAGTTCACAAGGATGCAGGAGAAAGAATCGGCTATATTAATCCCTCACTTGCAAAAGAAGTACGTAAGGTTTTGGAGCAAAATAAATGTGAACGGCATATCAGAGGCGGACTTGCAACCAAGGAGAAATATTTACAGAAAAAAGTACTTTAATGGTATGGAAAGGACTGACTCAGAATATGCAATCATAAAAACGCTCAAATTCCTGCATTTCATATATGAATTCCTGCAAAGTTTGAGCGTTTCCTTGCTTGATTTTATCGCCTTTCCTGTATAAAATATATAAAAGGCTGAATGATACAGCATTGCAATGAGTGGAACGCTTTGCTGCGCAACCACCTGTATAGCATAAAAATGGAGGGACGATGTATGATATATACCGTAACACTGAATCCGTCGTTGGATTATTTTGTGACAGTGGATGATTTTGTGCTGGGAAAGACAAACCGTGCTCTGTCTGAGCAGATCTTGCCGGGCGGCAAGGGACTCAATGTATCTATGGTTTTGAAAAATCTGGGTGTGCATAACACTGCCCTGGGATTTGTGGCGGGATTTGCGGGAAAAGAAATTGTGAGACGTATTGAAGAGCTGGGCATATCCGCGGAGCTTATTTCCTTAAAAGAAGGTAATTCCAGAATCAATATGAAGATCCAAAATATAGAGGGAACGGAGCTAAACGGCATGGGACCGGATATTCCAAGACATAAATTGGAGCTTTTAATGACCATGATCAAAGGCATGGAGGCCGGCGATTACCTGGTATTAGCGGGCAGTATCCCAAACAGTGTGCCGGATAGTATATACAAAGAAATGATAGCCCTGGTGGAAGGCAAAGGGGTGCAGGTGATCGTGGATGCAACAAAAGCGTTACTAAAACAGGTGCTTCCTTTCAGACCTTTTTTGATAAAGCCCAATAATCATGAACTGGGTGAACTTTACGGGGTGACCTTACAGGAACGTCAGGAGGTCATTCCTTATGCAAAGAAGCTGCAGGAGGAGGGGGCACGGAACGTGCTGGTGTCCATGGCAGGCAGAGGAGCCGTACTGTTGGCCGAGAATGGACAAGTGCTGGAGCTGGATGCACCAAAGGGACAATACGTAAATGGTGTAGGTGCCGGAGACTCTATGGTTGCAGGATTTCTGGCTGGGTGGCTTGACAAAAAGGACTATAGGTATGCCTTTGAAATGGGTGTGTGTGCCGGCAGTGCCAGTGCATTTTCGGAAAATCTGGCTACAAAGGCTGAGGTGGAGGTACTTTTGGAGCAGATTAGAAGCAGATAAGATTTCTTTGTACATTTCGCATCACAATAATAAGCAGCGCTATTGATGCAAATAAGGCAGTCCGGTCACCGGAGGCATAAATGGTGGGAGAAAAACCCATGAGGATTCTGGACAGCAGGCCTCCAAGTAGAAGCGTCAGTTCCAGCAAAGTCTCCCGGGTGCGTCCGTGAATCCAATAAATAGTCATTAGGATGCAAAGAAGTACCACCATATAGTAAAGTATTTGAAGCCGGATATATTCTTCCTTAAAAATGCTGGCGGCAGCAATACTATTGTTATTCCAGATTACCTCCAATACCCGAGCCCCTTTTTGCCAAAGGCCTGCCCGGAACAATATTTTCATAAAAGCAAGCAAAGCTATAGAAAGTAAAGGAAAGATGGCCACAGCCCATTGGAAGATACCTTTGATTTTCCGGGCAATCATGCATAGCAGCAATGTGGCACAAAGGATCAGGAAAATCGGCCGTCCGCCATCATTCCCCACATAATACCGGAGGGTGACCAAAAATCCCATACTCAGTTTCTCGAATACCGTCAGTTGGTCAAAAATAGGAAAATATTTCTCTGTTTCCACCATCGTTCGCCTCATGTTGCCCGGAGAAAATAATATAAAACACAGGGATAGTATCACAATGAAAAATTGTATGAAATACATCCAAGGTATGGGCTTTTTGGCAGATGCCATATAGACACCGGTCACTAAATAAGCTCCTAGTAATATTGCAGCCATCTGCTCCATATTTGCTGCGTAGATTAAGGCCGGTAAGCTAATGAAAAATCCCGGAAATCGGAGCTGTCCCTCTACTATTCTTCTGAGGGAGACTATCACTACCAGTCCTAACGCCAAAACCCATAAATAGTTCACCGTAGTGGTAATCCAGCCGGCGCTTTTTAAGGATGCTATGGGGATAAACGGTAAGAGACAGGAAAATATAATTCTATTTTCCGTTTCTTCACCTTGTCCGAAAGCTTTTGATACAGCGCAGATGAGGATAATAATCATGATTGCATTTCCAATCCGCCATATGAAAGGATTCCATTTGGCCACATAAACCAAAATAGTTTCTATCACGATACGGGATGTCCATGTCCTATAACGCATCTTCAAAAAATCACCCAAACATCTGTCATCTAATGCGGCCGAAAAAAATATATCATCACCCAAATGTTCTTTGCAAACAAACTGTAAAGCAAAGATAGTTATTACGATAATGATCCAAAATATTTTCTTTATGCCATGTGATATCTTCATGGAAAGTTCTCCCTTGTTTGTACAATTTTATAAGTCATTTAATGCCGGCACTTTTGAATATTTACAATGCATGTATGCATTGAAGTGGTGCACCATATTGGGTTTTATAATGTCATTTTGCAATGAATTCTGGTAACATTTCCCATGTGATAAAGTATGCCCGAAAAACACTAATAAATTCTTTAAAACCATGTAAAATAATATTAGCAATTCAGAATGGCAGGAATATGAAGAAAATGCATCAAAGCCGGTCTGAACATAAATAAAAACATAGGAGGTTTTCAGTTATGAAAACAAGTAAAAAATGGGGACTTCTGTTTTCGGTAATATTGCTTGTGGCCATGGGCCTATGTGGCTGTGGACAGGCAGACCAAAAGAAAATTGTCCGTATCGGACACAATCAGTCCACCAATCATCCGACTCATTTGGGACTTACTGCTTTTGCAGCGTATGTGAATGAGCAGTTAGGGGATAAGTATGTAGTAGAAGTGTATCCAAGTGAGCTTTTAGGGGCTCAAACGGATATGGTTCAGTTGACACAGACAGGGGCAATCGACTTTTGCGTGGCAAGTAATGCTATTTTGGAGACCTTCAGTAAAAGTTATGAGATATTTAATCTGCCGTATTTGTTTGCCAGTACAGAGGCTTATCATGCATCTATGGATGACTCACGTATAACAGAACCGATTTTTACTGCTACCGAGAAGGCGGGTTTTAAGGCGGTTACCTGGCTGGATGCGGGCACCAGAAATTTTTACACAGTAAAGAAGCCTATTCATAGTCCGGCTGATTTGAAGGGACTAAAGATTCGTGTGCAGCAGTCCCCAACCAATATTGAGATGATGCGTTTGCTTGGCGGCTCCGCAAATCCGATGAGTTTTGGTGAGGTTTATACTTCTTTACAGGCCAATATTATTGATGGTGCGGAAAATAATGAAATGGCGCTGACAGATAATGGACATGGTGACGTATGTAAATATTATTCTTATGATATGCATCAGATGGTACCGGATATATTAATTGGCAATCTGGCTTTTTTGGAGGAATTAAGTCAGGAAGAAATGGCTGTTTTTGAAGAGGGCTTTGTGTTGCTGAATGCGGTACAGCGCAAAGAATGGGTAGAAGCTGTGGAAAATGCCAAAGATAAGGCTCAGAATGTGCAAGGGGTTACCTTTATTTATCCGGATCAGGAACCCTTTAAGGAAGCTTGTCTGCCCCTTCATAATACTGTACTGGAGGGCAATCCGGCACTCCAACCTATTTATGATATGATTCAGGAATACAATGAGATGTATCCTTCAACAGAGGAATAGAAAGGGATTAGGATGAAACAGTTGAGAAATTTATTAAACCGTGCATTAAATGTATTGGCGGGGGGAAGCTTTCTTGCCATGGTAGCACTTACCTGTTGGCAGGTATTTACCCGATATATTTTACGAAATCCGTCCACTTGGTCTGAAGAGCTGGTTTCATATCTCTTTGCATGGATGGCTTTGTTTGGAGCATCTTTGGTAGTAGGGGAACGGGGGCATATGAATATTCCGATTTTGGTAGACCGTATGAGCCTGTCTGCAAGAAAGACTTTAAATATTTTTGCAGAAGTAGTAGCCTGTCTTTTTGCAGCAGTTATTTTGGTATACGGCGGTGTGCAGATTACCACTCTGGCTATGGGACAGATGACCTCTTCCCTTGGCATTCCCATTGGGTTTTTCTATATCGTCTTGCCTCTTTGTGGTGTGATCAATATTATCTATACCATATTAAATATAATCGGAATTACAAAAGGGGAAATCAGTACACAATCTGTAGATGAAGCTGCAGAAGAAGTGATAAAGGTGGAGAAGGGGGTATAAAGGTATGGCAATGGAAGTTTTATTTATTATTCTGGTAATTATGCTGGGGCTATTGATTGTAGGCGTGCCTATTTCTTATGCCATCGGCATTTCTTCATTGGGAGCAATTTTACTTTCGGTAGATTTGGATGTAGCAGTACTTACGGGAGCACAACGGACTTTTGTAGGTATGAGCAAATTCAGCCTTACAGCGATTCCTTTTTTTATCCTGGCGGGTAATCTGATGAATCAGGGCGGTGTGGCCAAGAGACTGGTAGATTTTGTATTGGCCATACTGGGCAAGCTGCCGGGTGCTTTGCTGGTAACTAATATCGGTGCCAATGCTTTATTTGGTGCAATTTCCGGTTCTGCTTCTGCCGCCGCAGCAGCGGTAGGAAGCATGGTACGAGACGGTGAAGAAGACCGGGGATATGACCCGGCTATCTGTGCCGCTACCAACGGGGCTTCGGCTCCTTCCGGTTTGTTGATTCCGCCATCCAATGCCATGATTACTTATTCTCTGGCAGCAGGCGGTACTTCCGTAGCAGCCCTGTTTCTAGCAGGTTATATTCCGGGTATTATCTGGGCTCTTTGCTGTGTGATCGTGGCTGTTATGATTGCCAAGAAAAAAGGATATAAAGGCACTCCGGGAAGGTACGACTGGGCAAATCTGGGTAGGGCCACCTTGCGAGCATTGCCGTCCCTGTCTTTGATTATTGTAGTGATCGGAGGCATTATCGGAGGTATTTTTACTGCCACAGAAGGCTCTTCAATTGCAGTAGTATATGCCCTTATCCTTGGTATTTGTTATAAAAATATTACTGTTAAATCTTTTTGGAAAATTGTGGTAGACAGTGCCAAGATGAGCGGCATGATTGTATTCTTAATTGGTGTGTCCAATATCCTGGGATGGGTTATGGCATTTACCCAAATTCCACAGGCTATTTCGGCAGCGCTTTTGGGGCTTACGAATAATAAAGTTATTATCCTGCTGATTATGAACCTAATTCTTTTGGTGGCAGGTACTTTTATGGACGTAACACCGGCAATTTTGATTTTCACGCCGCTGTTTCTTCCTATCGTACAAACTTTTGGTATGCACCCGGTACAGTTTGGTCTCATTCTTGTGTATAATCTCTGCATCGGCAATATTACGCCGCCGGTGGGCAATACTTTGTTTGTTGCCATTAAGGTGGGCAAAACATCTCTGGCCAAGGTTATGCCTTATATGTTGATGTACTACGCAGCAATTTTAATCGGTTTGTTGCTGGTAACTTATGTGCCGGCAGTTTCTCTGGGGCTTCCGACATTGGCAGGACTGGTGAAGTAATGATAAAGGTTATCTGATCGTAAGGCTGCATAATACAGCCCCCCGGTTTGGTATTGACAGGGGCGGCACAAAGGAATAATATGATAAAAATAATATTCCGGAGGTGCCTCTATGAGCTATCAAATTCAAAAAGGAAAAGAAACATCCAAATGCAAATACCCTACAGCCACGTACAGTGCTGCTGCAGTGGAGTGGGTAGGGCCCCAGGGGGTGAGAATTCCCCAACCGGATACTAAGGAAGTACCTGCCGGCCTGCCTTTTATGGCTGCCGGAAAGCTGTACGCAACCAGAGCCCAACTTTGTGCAAAGGAAGGGGAGACAGAAAATCACTACAAGGATATTTACGGACGTGACGTGCAGTACTTGAGTGAACGCTTCCCTTGCTTTGATAGCGAGGATTTCCTCAATGAAAAACGTCACTTTCACTGGTACTTGATTATAGAGAATGACCGAATAACCCGTGTATTTTATGCTGACCGGACCAAAACCATGACTGTGACAGAGGATGTGGGGTTTTTGGAGAATAAGTGCTGGGAAGCGCTGCTTTAAATAGGACAGAAATGTTTGTATAAATTGCCAAAAAATTAACAAATCTCAAAGGTTTCGTTGACGTTTTTGCTAATTCGCGGTATTATAAAATTACCAGATTTAAGACGAACATTGACGTTTGCGAAACTCTGTAGCAGCAGACCGGAAGTATATATGTTCCGGCCAAAGGGCCTTGAAACTCGCCGGTCCTTAGCGAAGCAAGGCTTTCAGCCGCAGCCTGAGCTTAGTACCGTTGCAGAGTTTCACGGAGCGGGAGCGTCCCTGAGGCAGAATATATATACTTTAGGCCTGGGGCAGCAGAGTTTCGCAAACGTTTGTTAAGACGAACAACCCGAAAGGAGCATTTTATGCAAAACGTAGACAACAAATACCAAGCTCTGTTTACGCCATGGAAAATCGGTAACGTGGAGATTAAGAACCGTATTGTTCTTTCTCCTATGGGCGGAACCTCACTTTTTGGCTGGATGGAGCACACCGGCAATCACTTCGACAAAGAAGCTGCCAAATTCTTCTTGGAAAAGGCCAATAATAACGTAGGCTTACTGATTACCGGTATTGCCCCGATTCGCAGTACCTTTATGGGGCAGTGGCTGTGGCAGAACAAGAAGATGTTTGCAGAATTGAAGGAGTTTATGGAGGAGATCCACAAGACAGGTGCCAAGCTGTTTATTCAGATTACAGCCGGAATGGGCCGTTCTTGGGCAATCCCGACCCCTTTGGTTATGCTGCACAATATGCCGGTAGTACGTGACATTATCAAACCAATTATCAATATTCCTTACCAGAGTGCCAGCCCAAGTGAGCTTCCAAGCCGTTGGTCTGAGAAGGTGACCTGCCGCGCTATGACCAAGAAGGAAATCGAAGAGATTATAGATGCCTTTGCTAAGACCGCTGCTTTATGTAAGGAAGCAGGCGTGGACGGCGTGGAAGTACATGCGGTACACGAAGGCTATCTGTTAGACCAGTTTACCATGCAATACACCAATAAGCGTACCGACGAGTATGGTGGTTCCTTTGAAAACCGTTACCGTTTCCCGGTAGAAATAGTCAAGGCCATTAAGGAAAGTTGTGGCGAGGACTATCCGGTATCCTTACGTTATTCCGTTACCTCCAAGGTGAAGGATTTTTGTGTAGGTGCTGTTCCGGGCGAGGAATATACTGAAATCGGCCGTGATATGGCAGAAAGTGAAAAGGCGGCTAAGTATCTGCAGGATGCAGGTTACGATATGTTAAATGCGGACAATGGTACCTATGATTCCTGGTACTGGGCACATCCACCTATGTACATGCCGCTTAACTGTAATCTGGAAGATGTTGCACATATTAAGAAGTTTGTTGACATTCCGGTTGTTTGTGCCGGCCGTATGGAACCTGATGTTGGAGCTAAGGCTGTTGAGGAAGGATTGATTGACGGTGTAGGTGTGGCACGCCAGTTCCTTGCAGATGCTGAGTGGGTTACCAAGCTTATCGAAAACCGTATGGAAGACATTCGTCCATGTATTTGCTGCCACAATGCATGCTTTAATATGTCCCATTACAAGGGCGTGGCAAATCAGCAGTCTATTTATGATGCCAGTCATATTGCAAGATGTGCGCTGGATCCAAGAGTGATGCAGTCCGATAAGTACAAGATTGAGCCTGCTAAGAAGGCGAAGAATATCGCGGTTATCGGTGGCGGTATCGGTGGTATGGAAGCTGCAATTTTATGTGCAAAGCGTGGTCATAAGGTGACTCTGTACGAAAAGAGTGATCGTCTGGGCGGTATTTTTATCGCGGCAGCAGCTCCTTCTTACAAGGAAAAGGACCGTATGCTAATTGCATGGTATGAAAGAGAAATAAGCAAATATCCGATTGAAATCGTATTTAATACAGAAGTAACAGACATCGAGGCTCTACATGCTGACGAAGTGATCGTGGCAACCGGTGCTAAGGCCAGAAAGCTTCCTGTAAAGGGCGGCGAGAAGGCTATCGAGGCTGTGGATTATCTCCTTGGCAAGAAGCAGGTTGGCCAAAAGGTAGTGATCGTAGGCGGTGGTCTCACCGGCTGTGAAATTGCTTATGATCTGTACCTTGAGGGCAAAGAGCCTATTATTGTAGAAATGAAGCATGACCTGATTGTAGCAGATGGCGTTTGTCTGGCAAATTCCAGCTACCTGCGTGATTTCTTTAATGCCAATAAGGTAGAGGTACATCTGGAATCCGGTGTCAGCGAAATTACTGCAGAGGGTGTGCTTGTAAAGGACAAAGCCGGCAATATCACAGAAATCAAAGCAGATGATGTGATCTTCTCAGTAGGCTATACCCCAGCTCCGGCATTTCCTAAGAAGAAAAATGTACATATTATCGGTGATGCTAAGAACGTGGGCAACTTACGTACCGTTATCTGGAGTGCATGGGATGTCTGTATGAAGTTGTAAGAATCCCATTGTAAACCCTATGAGCAGTTTGTGGTGAAGATGCCTTTTATCAGAGGTTGTGAGCAAGTTCCGGCAAGTGATATACAATTACCGAGTTTCGCAACCGATTTCTGATAAGTGAAGCGATAAGGAGAAAATTTATGATTTTAAATGAAGAACAAAAAGCCATATTAAATGGCGAGAAGGGCGAGACCCTTGCCAAGGTTATGGAATCCGTGATTCGTTACGGTGAATTGTTCGGTGCCGAGAAGCTGATTCCGGTAACCGGTAAATACAATCACCTGGTAACCAGCTTTGGTTTAAAGGCACTTGGTCCGGTTTATGAATTAATGAACAGGCTGATCGAGGATGGTGCAGTATCCCAGCAGAAGTTCTCTGTGGACCCGAGACCTTGTGACCCGAAGGTGCCGAAGAATTTCTTGCAGGATTTTATTTTTAAGAACTTTATGTATGCTAAGCAGGATTTTTATGAGAAACAGTTAGAGCAGTTGGGGCTTATGGAAAAGGATGCATTTACATGTACCTGCTATATGGATGAGGTAGGCAATAAGCCTGAGAAGGGAGATGTGCTCAGCTGGGCAGAATCCTCTGCAATCGTGTATGCAAACTCTGTTTTGGGCGCAAGATGCAACCGTAATTCCGGTATCATCGATATCATGGGCTCCATTGTGGGCTACGTACCGTATTTTGGTTTGGTAACAGATGAAGGCAGAAAGGCTACCTGGATTATCGAAGTAAAGACTACCAAGAAGCCGGAAGCACAGCTTTTGGGCTCCGCTATCGGTATGAAGGTAATGGAAGAGGTTCCGTATGTAAAGGGCCTGGACAAATGGCTGGGAACAGAATTGGATGATGCAGCCTGCACTTACTTAAAGGATTTCGGTGCAGCTACCGCTTCTAATGGAGCAGTTGGTTTGTACCATATTGATAATCTGACACCGGAAGCAAAAGAGCAGGGAGAGAGTCTGATCACTGAAAATGCCCAAGTGTATGTCATTGATGATGCAGAGTTACAGCGTGTGTACGACAGCTATCCGGTTATCTGGAAAAATCCGGATGCACAGCCAAAGCTTTGCTTTATGGGTTGTCCGCATATGAGCTTAGAACAGTTAAAGAGCTGGACCGATAAGGTAGAAGCAGGATTAAAGGAAGCCGGCAATGCAAAAGTAGTGATTCCTACTGTATTTACGGCGGCACCGGCTGTGATTAAGAAATTTAATGAAACAGAATATGCAGCTCGTCTGGCAAAGACTGGTGTAATCGTTTCCTACATCTGTCCTCTGATGTATATGAATAATCCGTTGTGCGGCAAGATGCCTGTTATTACCTCTTCTAACAAACTGCGTACTTATACCACAGCTCGTTACTATACAGATGATGAAATCTTAGTTCAGATCACGAAGGGAGGAAAGTAATCATGAAAACATTTAAAGGTCGAGTAGTAGCTCCGGGAACCGTAACAGCAGAGGCTTTGGTATCCCATGGTGGCTTAAATACCCTTGCTTCCTTCCAGAAGGCATTGCAGTTTGGCGACAAAAAGGCCACCTGCGGTGATCAGAATAATCCTGACCTGTACGGAAAGCAGATGGCAGGAAAGGCACTGTGCCTTCCACAGACTATCGGTTCCACTACAGGCGGTCTGGTATTATACTGTGCCTGTTCCATGGGCAGACAGCCTGCCTGCATGCTGTTTTCCAAGCCAATTGATTCCCTGGCAGGTGCGGGAGTTATCTTAGCTGATGTATGGCTGGACAATGACAATGCCACTATGCCGGTTATTGACTCTTTGGGCGAGGAATTTTTGGGGTATGTGAAAGATGGTATGACCATTACCATTAAGGATGATGGTGTGGTAGAAGTTGTTTAATTACCAAATTTTAAGAATTTGACGACGACACTTTATTGACGTAACGCACCAAAATCGTATATAATAAAATTGAGCTGGTCCCGAAATCATGCTTTCCCATAGGAATATGAAATTGCGTGGTTTCGGGGCTATTGTTATAAATTTATAGCATATTATAACGCATAAAAAATATTACAGTAGAAAGGAAGTGGCAGAGTGCTGGGAAATAATAATTTACTGGAAAAAATTGAGGTGTTATCAGAGCAATGTGTAAGGATAGGTGCTATCGACAGCAGATTGTTCGGGGAGTATGATGTAAAGAAGGGGCTGCGTGATAAAAGTGGTACGGGTGTACTGGCGGGCTTAACCAAGATATCAACCATTGAATCCTTTGATATGATTGACGGCAAGAAGACGCCTTGCGACGGCAGGCTTTATTATCGCGGATACAATATACTGGATTTGGTAAACGGTCATGGACAGCAGGATAATCTGCGCTTCGAGGAGATTACGTACTTGCTGTTATTTGGTGAGCTTCCAAATAGAGAACAGCTGCAGGATTTCAAAGAAATGCTTTCTGCTATGCGGCAGTTGCCTACTAATTTTGTCCGGGATGTTATTATGAAGGCGCCAAGCAGGGATATGATGAATTCTCTGTCAAAGAGCGTTCTGACATTGGCTTCCTATGATAATAAGGTTTCTGATTTATCTATTTCCAATGTGCTGAGACAGTGCTTGATGCTAATCAGCGAGTTCCCGATGTTAGCGGTATATGGCTATCACGCATATAATCATTATGAAAAGGATGGTAGTATGTACATACACAGGCCGGATCCGAATTTGTCTACGGCAGAGAATTTGCTTCGGATGTTGCGTCCGGATATGAAATACAGCCCGTTGGAGGCCAGAGTATTAGACCTTGCTCTTGTACTGCATATGGAGCATGGTGGCGGTAATAATTCCACCTTTACTACTCATGTGGTGTCTTCTTCCGGTACAGATACCTATGCTGCTATGGCTGCAGCGCTGTCCTCCCTGAAGGGACCAAAGCATGGCGGCGCCAATATCAAAGTAGTAGAGATGATGGAAGATTTAAAGCAGCAGGTTAAGGATACCAAGGACGAGGATGAGGTAAGAGCTTATCTGCAAAAGCTTCTGCATAAAGAAGCCTTTGACAGAAAAGGCCTTATTTACGGTATGGGTCATGCGGTATATTCTTTATCTGACCCGAGAGCCAGGGTATTTAAAGGTTTTGTAGAGGATCTGGCTACGGAAAAGGGCCTTCATGATGAGTATGATTTGTATTCCATGGTAGAGAGAATCGGGCCACAGATCATTGCCGGCGAGCGAGCAATCTTCAAGGGCGTAAGTGCCAATGTAGATTTCTACAGCGGTTTTGTATACAGTATGTTGGATATTCCGTTAGAATTGTTTACACCGATTTTTGCCATCGCCAGAATTGCAGGCTGGAGCGCACATCGCATTGAAGAGTTGATCAATGTGGATAAGATTATCAGACCGGCTTACATGAGTGTTTCCGAGAAGCGGGAATACGTGGAGATGGGCTCGAGATAATTATAAGGAAAGGTACATTTATGATAAAGATTCAAGAATACAGAGGACATATTCGTAATTGGATGGCGCTTTGCCGGGAGCTTGGCATTGATAAGACGCTGTCCAGAGAAGCCAGAGAAGAGGCGATTTTATTAAAGGCATACGAAGTCTGGGGCTATGACATGGCAAAGTATATTCACGGTATGTTTGCATTTGCATTGTGGGATGACGTAGAAGAAAAGCTTTTTTGTGTAAGAGACCCTTTTGGTACCAAACCTTTTTATTATTATCAGACAGCAGAAGGCAGACTGCTGTATGGTACGAAGATAGCCCGGATTTTGGAGCAGCCGGGTTTTGTAAAGGAATTAAATGACCGGATGCTGCAGCTATATTTGAGCTTAACTTATGTGGCAGGAGAGGATACCTTTTTTAAGGGGGTAAAGAAACTTTTGCCGGGCAGATATCTGGTTTGGCAAAAGGGTGCCTATCAGATAGAGCGCTATTGGAAACCGGAGTTTCATCCGGATCACAGCAAGTCTTTGGAGGACTGGGCAGAGGAGCTTCATAGTACTATTGCTGCCATTATGCCGGAAGTGAAGGAAGACAGTGAATACGCTGAGTCCTTTTTGTCCGGTGGTGTGGATTCCTCCTATGTGCTGGCTATGTCTGATGTACAGGTCACCAATTCCTGTGGTTATGAAGAAGAACGTTTTGACGAGTCTGGATTGGCAAGACAGACGGCAGAGCTTTTAGGCAGGGAGAACAGGAGATGCCTGATCACGCCGGAAGAGTATTTTGCTATCGTACCATATGTTATGTACCATATGGAGCAGCCTTTGGGGGATGCCTCAGCCATTGCTTTTGCACTGGGATGTAAGGCCACCGCAGAGCATACACGGATTTGTTATTCCGGTGAAGGGGCGGATGAATTCTTTGGCGGCTACAATATGTATCGCAATGCAGAGCGCTACGGAGATAATCTGAAGACGTTTTATGTGGGAAATACCAATATCATGAAAGAGGAGGAAAAGCAGCGTATTCTGAAGCATTATCAGGAGGGTGTACTGCCTATTAATCTGGTTAAGGATATTTACGAGGAAAATGAAGGTCTGGATCCTCTTTCCAAGATGTCCGATGTGGATATACAGATTTGGCTGGAGGGTGATATTTACTTTAATGTGGATAAAATGGGTGAAGCGGCAGGGCTGGAAATCCGTATGCCTCTGACCGATACCAGAATTTTTGACATTGCTTCCCGCATGCCGTCACGATACAAGGTCAATGAGGAATTCAATAAAGTTGCTCTTCGCACTGCCGCAGCAAAGGTATTGCCGGAGGAAATTGCATTCCGCAAGAAGCTGGGATTTATCGTACCTATTCGTATCTGGCTGGCAGATGAGCGCTACAACCGGGATGTGCAGGAGAAATTCCACAGTGAGATGGCAGCCCAGTTCTTTCATATGGAAGAGATACAGGCTATTTTCGATGATTATGTGGGCGGTAATTCAGACAACTGGCGAAAAGTGTGGACGATTTACACCTTCTTAGTATGGTATGAGGAGTATTTTGTGAAGAGATAATTATTCGATAAAAAAAGACATCAAGAGGACCATACCGCTTAGTGCCACAAAATATACAGTAACAAAGCATAGACTCGAATGTATTATAAAATATAAAAGGCCGCATGCGGATTGGATGAAAAGTAACAAAAATCATCTGCATGCAGCCTTTTACTATGTGATGACAATAAATTTATTTTGTGTCACTATGAAATTAATATTTCGGAATAACAGTCTAGGATAAATACCCTGGAATTAATATTCAGGATAAGTAATCTTAACCGGCTGTCTCTTGGCAGCAGATTCAACAGTTGCACAGCAGGCAACAACAGTATTGGCACCTTCCGTGGAGGATACCGGTAATGGAGTGTTATTGATCAGAGCATCAATAAACAAATCGATTTCTGCTGTAACATTGTGGTTATTTACCTCTACAGGGATTTCCTGAGGATTGGTGTAACAGGCTTCACCGTTTTCCAAAGGTTCTCCGCATTCAAATAAAGTGATGCAAGGAGAGGTATTGTCACAGATGATAGTACCCTTGGTGCCGTAGAAAACAGAACGCATAGTGTAATTTCTCTTACAACCGATAGAGGTAAGCACCTTGCCGTTTACATTATTTGGGAACTGGAACAATGCGATAGTACAGTCATCTACCGGCCAGTCAGGCAGACACTTGTGGTTAGCCAGAGCGTAAACCTCTGTAGGGTCACCGGCAATCCAGCGAAGCAAGTCGATAGCATGACAGCCGCCGCCGATAACAGCGTGACGGTTAGGATTTACACGCCAGTCGTTGTAACCACGTGCGTGGTCGTAGCAGTGAGCATATTCGCTTTCTACGAAGTATAATTCACCGATTCTGCCTTCGGAAATGAGCTTGTGGGTTAATACAAAAGCAGGAGTGCAGCGGCAAACCTGACCAATCATCAGTCTGCGGCCGGTTTCCTTTTCAGTCTTAATCATAGACTCACATTCTGCAACAGTTAAAGCCATCGGCTTTTCGCAGAGTACATCCTTGCCTGCTCTTAAGAAGGCTTCGGTCATTTCCAGATGTGTCTGGTCCGGTGTAACGATAACAACAGCGTCGATATTGGCATCATCTACTAAATCACGCCAGTTGGTTACGATTCTTTCCGGTGTAACTGACAGATTTTTTAAGCAAGCGTCAATTTGTTCCTGGGCAGAGTCACAGATGGCGTACAGATTGGCAGCTTCTTTGGCAATAATGCCGCCCATGTGTAACTGTCCCATGGTGCTGCAGCCGATAACGGCGACATTTAATTTTTTGTTTTCCATAGTAGTAGTTCCTTTCTTTTTGATATAAAGAGGCAATCGCGCAACTAGACGGCTTTAGCCGGAGCAATATATGTTCTGGCTGAAGGGCCTTGAAAAGCGTCGGTCCTTAGCGAAGCAAGGCGGTAGCCGCAGTCTGAGCTTAGTACCGCTACGCATTTTCATGGAGCGGGAGCGTCCGTGAAGCAGAACATATATTGCTCCGGCTGAAGCCGCCCAGTTGCGCAAATGTCTCTTTTATTGTATCAAAATATAAAGGAAATACAATGGATGTTTGTTGGGGAAAATCCTCAATTTGTTTGATGGAGGCATGATATGTTAATTGAAAATTCAGCACATATGCATCAAGAAGAACCGGTGGTTTGTGTTTGCTCTTGGGATATAGTGGGCCCCGGTGAATGTTACGGCCCGGTTATACGTGATTTATATATTATAGAATGTTGTACTTCCGGTATCGGATCTGTAGTTGTAAACGGCAAAGAATATCCGGTAGGGCCCGGAGACTGTTACATATTGCTTCCGGGGGACACTGTTATCCATAGAGCCTCTTTTGACAATCCCAGACGGGGCATATGGTGCGCTGTAGATGGTGCTCATGTGGGCAGAATTTTAGCGCAGGCAGGAATTACCTCTGAATCTCCTTTTGTGCCCGGAGATGCTTTTGAGGAGATTAATAAACAGATGGAAAGCATATTGTTCATGGAGCAGGAGAAGGATCCCGGTCTTGGGCTCAGACAGACTGCCTGCATCTATCAGATTTTGGGCACTTTACTGCGTTATTCCTCCGGCACCAGTAAGAACAGTTGTGTACAAAAGGCTATGAGCATAATGGAGGCCTATTACTATGAGCAGCTTTCGGTAGGGGAGCTGGCCCAAAATGTGGGATTGGAACGGTGCTATTTTTCTACGTTATTTAAAGAACAGACGGGGCAGACACCTCATCGATATTTGACCCGGCTGCGCATCAGAAAGGCATGCGTACTGATGGAGCGCAGTGACTGCAGTATAGCCCAGGTGGCTGTTTCGGTAGGACTGGATCCCCAGAATTTTGCACGGCTGTTTAAGGGGGAAATAGGTGTTTCGCCGGCAGTATATCGTAAGAATGTTGGGAAGAAGAAGGGGATTTTGGAAGGGGAGGTATTGCTGTAGGATAAATGTCATACCACTTAACGTAAATAAATAAAAAACAACCTTCCATACCGATTGGTTTAAACCTGTGCATGGAAGGTTGTTTTTTTATGAATTAGGATACTCTGAAAAGCGAAATTATATTTTCCCCTGCTTACGCATTGCAGTATATTCATTCAATGCTTTCACAGCATGGCCGCACATCGGGATAATGGCAATCATATTAAATACGGTCATCAGGCCTACGCCCAAGTCACCTAAATCCCAAACAAAGGTATAGGTAGCCAGACCACCCACAAATAACATCACTAAAGCAAGAATTTTGTAGGCTGTCTGAGAAATCCAGTTGTCACCAAACAGGTATGCTACGTTAGGACGTGCATAGTACAAAATACCGATAAAAGTGGAGAAACAGAATAACCATAATGTAACGGCGATAAAAATAACACCGATATCACCAAAGTGGAAATGCATAGCAGCCTGTAAAAGCTCCATACCTTCTAAACCGGTTAATAACTCAGAAGGAGTCAGTAACATGATCATAGCGGTACAGCTACAGATTACAATGGTATCAATAAATACACCGAAGGCCTGGAATAATCCCGCCTTGGCAGGGTGACTTACATCCGCGGCAGCTGCAGCACAAGGTGCAGAACCGCTGCCGGCCTCATTAGAGAATAAACCACGCTTTACACCATTCATAAGAGCTGCACCAAAGCCACCGGCAACAATCTCACGAAGACCAAAAGCTTCTTCAAAGATACGGGCAAATACGGCAGGAAGTTGACCTAAATTGGTGAAAATAATAAACAACGCAACCACGAAGTAAAAAGCAGCCATGATCGGAACAATAATATCCAATACTTTTATGGTAGTATTTTTACGAAGTACTATAATAGCAGCCAATGCTACCAGAACGATGGTGGAGGTCAGTTCAGGAATCTCAAAAGCATTGTAAAGGGCTGAAGAAACGGAGTTACTGATTACCTGACTCACACCGCACCAGCACAGCAGACCGGATAAGGCGAATAAAACGGCAATAACGCTGTAGCGTTTGGCTTTACCCTTGGTAAAAAAATTATGTATATAATAAGCAGGACCGCCTCGGTAACCATCGTAAAGAGGGTCTTTTTGTTTGTGCATCTGTGCTAAGGTAGCTTCTACATAAGCTGTAGCAGAACCGATGATAGCAGATACCCACATCCAGAAAACGGCGCCGGCTCCGCCTGCTGATATAGCGGCTACTACGCCTACCAGATTACCCATGCCTACGCGGGTAGCAGTGGATACTACCAAAGCCTGAAAACCGGAAATGGCACCGGTTTTGTCACCGGTTCTTTTTTCAACAGAGATGCGTAGCATTTCAGGAAAGCATCGAATCTGCACAAACCGGGTACGGATGGTAAAGTAGATACCGGCCGGAATTAAAATCAGTACTAACAGAGAAACGCCGATAGAAGAACCATTCGGAAGCGGTATGGTAATCAAATCACCCCATAATAAATTAAATACTGCATAAATACAGTCCTTGAAAAATTGTAAAATATTATTCATTGTAAAATACCTCTTGATTTTGTTTATAAAAACTATATAATAAATTAATGTATTTGTAAAATTAATTGTTTTTATATAAGCCATTAAGAAAACTAATGATGGGGTGCGCTATGGATTTAAGAAGTTTAAACACATTTATTCAAGTGGCTGAGTTGGGAAGCTTTACCCGTGCCGGAGAGAAGCTGGGTTACTCTCAACCTACGATTTCGCTTCAAATCAAGCAACTGGAGCACAAGCTGGGGGTGCAGCTGTTTGAGCGTATCGGGCATACCGTAAGCCTCACTGATGAAGGGCGGCGAGCTCTTTCCTACGCACAGCGTATTTGTCATCTGTCTATGGAAATGATGCAGGACACCAATCAGGAGAATGAGCCCGGCGGCGTGATTCGCCTGGCTATGGCAGACTCTTTGTGTATGCCTTTGATCATAAAGAAAATTGCAGAATTTCGTCGACGATATCCCAAGATTTCTCTACACATTATTACTGCCGGTACAGATGAAATGTTTCGCCTGCTGGATCACAATGAAGTAGATATGGTGTGCACTCTGGACAGTCATATTTATAGTACCAATCACATTATTTCAAACGAGGAAAAAATTGGTGTGCATTTTGTGTGTGCAGCAGACAATCCCTTGGCTCATAAGCAAGAGATACAGCTTCAGGACTTGCTTAAATGTCCTTTTGTGCTAACGGAGAAGGGGATGAGCTATCGCAGACTTTTGGATGAGAGACTGGCCCAACATTCTCTTGAAATTCAACCTATGTTGGAAATCGGGCGGGCAGATTTAATATGCCGACTGGTAGAAGAGGACACAGGGATTTCCTTTTTGCCGGATTATGTAACGGAGGAAGCGGTGAGGGAGAAGAGAATGGTGCGACTGGAGGTTACAGATTTTAAAGTAGAGCTTTGGAAACAGTTACTGTATCACAGGGACAAATGGATGTCTTTTCAGATGGAAGTGCTTTTGGAGCATCTGGGCAGGATAGAGTTGCAATAAGTAAGGGTTTTATAAATAACCAATGGAGAAGCAATAATTTATAAATAGTAGTTTCCAAAATACAACACCGCCGCAAATCGGTATGAGATATGTCTGCATGGCAGAGCACTCACACTAATTTAGCGGCGGTGTTATGCATTAGTTTTCTTTTAAAATATCAGCATAGAAAGCATCCATATCTTCCTTTGTGGGGAAGTTTGCTACGTACATCTGATTGCCCATAGCACCGGAAAGAACATCCGGAATGCGCTCTACCATGCGCATGCAGTGACCGTATTTGCCCATAATATCGTCATGGTTCATGACAAAATTTTTGCCGTCACGGCGGCCTGCAAAAGCACAGTAAGCATGCTCGCCCACAGGCATGGTGGACTGGTCATAGGCGATCATGTCTGCCCAGATTTTGTATACGTCCGTGCTGTGTGCAAAATTGATCATGTCAGGGGTGAAGCCGCCGCAAGGACGCATATTTACTTCTAATGCAATTACATCCCCCTTTTTACCTAAGCTTTCGTGATCTTCTAACAGTCGGAAAAATTCAAAGTGTACAAAGCGACTCTTTACGCCAAAGCTCTTGACTGTAGCGCGACCGGCAGCCCTGGTATCCTCCGGCAGGTCTTTTACAATGTAATAAATAGAGTTGTCCAGATTATTTACCACATCCATAATGGAGTTTGGAGTGACATTACCGGTTTCAAAAATAGGCTCACCTTTGGAGTCGATAATGGCATCGTAGCTGTTCACCTCAGCGTTAACAAATTCTTCCATAATATAAAGAGTATCCGGCCATTTTTCCTCAAAGAACTTCACAAGCTCTTCGTCATTGGAAAGTTTAAAGGTATGAGAAGCACCCACGCCATTGTCCGGCTTGGTAACTACAGGATAACCTACTTCTTCAATAAAAGCACGACAGCCTTCCAAGGTGTCTACCATGTGATGACGAGCAACCGGAATGCCGGCCTTTCTGTAATTTGTCTTCATCTGAGATTTAAATTTTATGTAAGGAATGTCAGCTGCCTGAAAGCCGGATGTAATATTGAAATCCGTGCGAAGTTTGGCGTCACGTTCTAACCAATATTCGTTATTGGATTCCAGCCAGTCAATACGGCCATATTTAAAAATAAAAAATGCAATGGCACGATAAACTTCTTCATCATTTTCCAGGCTGCTTACCTTGTAGTATTCGTTTAAACTGCCCTTTAAATGTGGGTTCAACTCATCATAAGGCTGGTCGCCGATTCCCAGTACATTTAGACCGTTATTCTTTAACTGGCGGCAAAACATCCAGTAGTTGGTTGGAAAGTTAGGGGAAATAAAAATAAAATTCTTCATAAAAACCTCCGAAATTATAATAGGTACGGCAGGAAGTATACGACCTGCTTATACCACCAGTCCCAGTCGTGGACACAGTCATGGCCCCAAAAGTCTACCCAGGTATGGATGCCTTTGGCATCAAAGATAGCTTTTAGCTGTCTGGTGGTTTCCGGGATTTCCCAGGCACCCTGACCTACGCAGATAACAGATTTTTTGGCATTGTACAGTTCGATGTATGGATGGTCTGTAGGCATGCCTGCCAGGTAATGTACCGGGGAGTTATGGTATACCAACTCATCCATATACCCATCAAAGCCGTAATCGGCTGTGTATATACCGCTTAAAGCCAGCAGGCAGTCGAAAAGGTCCGGCCTTCTGAAAAACAGATTGGCAGCGTGGGTGGCACCTAAACTACAGCCAAATACTATAACCCCGGGATACCCTTCCCAGCCATTTCTCTGGTTGGCAATGCCACGGATAAAAGGGACTACCTCATCTGTAATGTATTCTATCCATTGTTCGTGGCGATGGATGCGCCATGACGGGTCACTGGTTTTGTTGGACCAAGTTTCTGTATCAAGGGTATCAATGGAGATTACCATAACCTGGCCGGATTCAATCCATGGGCTCCAAACATCGGCCATTTTGTAATTTTCGAAATCATAAAAGCGTCCATCCTGGCATGGGATGAAAAGAACCGGTCTTCCGGTGTGACCGTAAATTTTGCACTCCATGTCACGGTTTAGAGCGGAGCTGTATTGTCTAAAGTATTGCATTTCCATTGGTTTATTCCTCTATGTGTATTTACTTCTCACCCGGGATGGGGTGAGTGTATAGTAGTGTATTCATAAAATATGGTATCTGGCGTTCCCAGCTGGCTTCACAGTGGGTACCGCCCGGGATGATCCGGCAGGTGAGGGAGAGCCGACGCATCATGATCAGGGAGGCAAAGGCGCTGAAAAGCTGTCTCTGTCCCCGGTGGTTGTCAAATTCCTCGGAGCCGTAGTCCATGTATAGTATGGTGTCCGGATCCAACTTGGCCTGTGTGACCATATGGGTCAGCTTCTCCGGAGCAGTCCAGAGAGAAGGGGACAGGGAGGCGGCACGGGAAAAGACAGAATTATATTCAAACAATGCGTAAATACTCATCAGTCCGCCCATAGAACTGCCGGCAATAAAGGTGTGCTCTCTGTCCGGGATGGTGCGGTAGTTCTGGTCAATATAACTTTTGAACTCGTGAACAAACCAGTCCATGGTGGTTCGTCCCCGACCTTTAATGTGTCCTACAGAGGGGTCGGAAAATGTAAAAGGCGAGTACTCAATCAGACGGCCATTGTTTGGACTGTGATTACACTCCACAGCGGCAATGATCAGCTGGGTTTTAGACTTTTTCATAAAATCCTCCATGCCCCAGGACTTACCGAAGGTGGCATCGGAATCAAAAAATACATTGTGTCCGTCGAACATATATAGAACCGGATAGCGTTTTTTCTTGTTGCGGAAATAGGAATCCGGAAGGTAAATATAAGCAGTGCGTTGTTCACTGCCCTCAGGGGCAGGAAAGATGACCGTAAATCTTTTAACCATAAAAAACTCCATGAATAACTTATATAAGTGTAGGTTTGTTCCATAAATATACCATAATGCATATAAAAAGGCAAGGATATCCCTTTTAAAGAATTATGAGGAAATATTTGCAAAACTTGGCGGCAATTGACTTTCACATTATATGTTCTGGCTGAAGGGCCTTGAAAAGCGTCGGTCCTTAGCGAAGCAAGGCGTAGCCGCTGTCTGAGCTTAGTACCGCTACGCATTTTCATGGAGCGGGAGCGTCCATGAAGCAGAACATATAATGTGAAAGTCAATTGTAGCCCAATATGCAAACATCTAGCATCAAGATGAGGCGCTCTGCTCTTTCATCAGCTTTAAAATATATTCCGGCAGCTCGGTATCTGAAATAACAGCATCCAGCTCGGATACGTGACAGAGGGTGTTTAAGTATTTCTTGCCGATTTTCACATGGTCGCAAAGCAGCACTTTTTTGCGGGCATGCTTTAGCATCTGCCGGCGAAGCTCGTTTTCCTCTATAGAATTATCGGTAAGGTAGCCATCCTTGGACAGACCTCTGCAGGAAAAAAATACAACATCTGCATTGTAGCGGTTGACGGTATGAAGGGCTTCGGCACCGATATAGGACAGGCTGCCTGTGATCATCTGGCCTCCGGTGGAAATATTTTTAATCCCCATGGTGCCCAGTAAATAAGAGGTTTTTGCACCGCTGGTAATGACGATCAGATTATCAAAACTGCCCAGCATAGGTACGATGGTGTAGGCACTGGTGGAACCGTCTAACATAAGGATATCTCCGTTATGAATATATTCCAGTGCTTTCTTAGCCATTTTTACCTTGGAAGTGCCCTGTTCCTGTTCTCGAAAATAAAAAGGAATTTTCTCGTCCGCGGCCTTTTGATTTAACTGACAGCTGCCGTGGCTGCGCTTGATAAGCCCCTTTTGCTCTAATTTATCCAAGTCTCTGCGCAGGGTAGGCTTGCTGACAAACAGACGCTTTGCCAATTCTTCGTTGGAAATGGTGTGGTGTTCAAATAGAATATTTAGTATTTTTTCTTCTCTTTCATAGTATGGCATAAAATGTATCCTTTCCTGTGTAACAAAAACAGGCGTTTGCAAAATTCTGTAGCTGCTGGCCAGAACATATATTGTTCTGGCCAGCAAGCATCGGGTTTCTCAATCGTCAACGGAATAATGTTGAGCGTTTGGTGTTATAAATTCGGTCAAAAGATCATATAAACGCTCGAAAACAGAGCGAAATATTCAATATATCAATTAAATATTTCTAATTCTGAGCGTTTGTAGTATGATGTTAGCATAGAATGAGATAAATTGCAAGGAGGATAAATGCATGGCAGAAAGCAAAAGTGTTTTTCAGAAAAATCTTCTCTGCTCTTGTGGAAAGCTGCATGAAACAGCAGTGGATGATGTGATTGTAGAGAAGGGAGCGGTGAACAGGCTGCCGGAATTATTGGAAAGATACGGTGCAGTAAAGCCCTTTATTCTGGCAGACGGCAATACGTTTGCGGCAGCGAGCGAGCAGGTTTGCCGGATTTTAACATCCCATGACATTCCTCATACGAAATATATATTTGAAAAGTCACCGGAACCGGACGAGTATGGTGTGGGCTCTGCGGTAATGCATTTTGATGCAAGCTGTGACATCATTATCGGAGTAGGCTCAGGAGTTATCAACGATATCAGCAAGATTGTCAGCAATATCAGTGGAAGACCATATATTATTGTAGCCACTGCTCCAAGTATGGACGGCTATGCCTCCGGAACTTCCTCCATGATTATGGACGGATTAAAGGTATCATTACAGTCTGCCTGTGCTAACGTGATTTTAGGAGATATTGATATTTTGAAGCAGGCACCATTACATATGTTAAAGTCCGGCCTGGGAGATATGCTTGCCAAATATGTGAGTATTTGTGAATGGAGAATTGCTCATACCATATTGGGAGAATACTACTGTGAGCAGATTGCCGATATGGTAAGAAATGCTTTGAAGAAGTGTATCGAGAACGCTGAGGGCTTATTAAAAAGAGAGGACGAAGCAGTAAAGGCAGTGTTTGAAGGACTGGTGCTGGGTGGTGTTGCCATGAGCTATGCAGGTGTATCCAGACCGGCCTCCGGAATGGAACACTATATTTCCCATATTTGGGAAATGCGCGCCTTAGAAACCGGAGACAGCGTAGAACTGCACGGTATTCAGTGTGCGGTAGGCACCCTTATGACGGCCAAATTATATGAGCAGCTGGTGAAGATTACTCCGGATAAGGAGAAGTCACTGGCTTATGCAGCCTCTTTTGATTATAAACAGTGGAGTCAGGAATTATTGACATTTCTGGGCAAGGGCGCAGAGACCATGATTGCCCTGGAAGAAAAGGAGCGTAAGTATGACGTGACCCTTCACGCAGAGAGACTGGACAGAATTTTGGCAAACTGGGATACCATTCTTACTATTATAAAAGAAGAATTACCAAGCGCTGCAGAAATAGAGAGAATTTTAGTCAGCATACAGGCCCCAAAGACCCCTGAGGAAATCGGTGCAGAAACAGACAAGCTGAAAATCACCTTGCTGGCAACCAAGGACATCCGAGACAAATACGTATTGTCCCGCCTGTTGTGGGATTTAGGCATTTGGGATGAAGTGGATTTGAGCGTGCTGTAACAGAAGAGTTGGCGGCTTCTGGAGCGCAGATATGAATTCTTACAATCATTATGCATACGGTGCTGTGGCTGACTGGCTGTACAGTACAGTAGCAGGCATTAAGCCGATAGAGGAAGCACCGGGCTTTGCAAAGGTAGCTATTGCACCTGTTCCGGATGCAAGATTAGGTTGGTTTACCGCGTCTTTAGAAACCAGACGCGGAAAAATTATATCAAAATGGACAAAGGAGAAAGATATGTTCAGACACGAAATTACCACTCCGGTAGAAGCAGAGATTACCATTGCCGGAGAAACAAAAACAGTACCTGCAGGAAGTTATGTATTATACAGCCCATTGGCACCAAATACCGAAGATAAGATTGTGATAGAAGGTCATCGCGGTTATTGTGCACAATATCCGGAAAACACCATGATATCCTTTGAAGCTGCTCTGGATCTTGGTGTTGATGCCATTGAATTTGACGTATGGCTGACCCAGGACAAGGTACCGGTATTGATGCATGACTGCAATGCAAAGCGCACCTGTGGTGTTGACAAAAACTTACGCGATATGACTCTTGCGGAAGTAAAGCAGCTGGAGCCGGCTTACACAGAGAAGTTTGAGGATAAATTTGTAGGAAAAGGTGTTACAGTTCCTACATTGGAAGAACTGCTGATCCTCTGTAAGGAGAAGCGTCCGGATATGATTCTGGGTGTAGAAATCAAGGAATACACAGAAGAAAACGTGGATCTAACAGTAGCACTGCTGAAAAAGTACGGTTTCTTTGACAGATGCTATTTCTACGCTTTCAACGGAAGAATTATTAAATACCTGAAGACAAAGTATAACGGACGTACCATGGGCTATCCGGATTTCCAGATGGGAGAATTTGAGAGCGATACCTATGATTATTATGATGAAATCGGCCTGTGCATGTGGATTGTAAAGTCTGAACTCTGTGATTACTATATGGCAAAGGGATTACCGGCTCATATGTTCTGTGCGGATACGGAAGAGGATGTGGAAATCTGCATCAAGAAAGGTGCCGCTTTGATTACAGCAAACGAACCGATACCATTAATGAAACGTCTGGGCAGAGAGGTTGAATGATTTTTGAATTAGAAATAAGAAATAAGAAATAAGAGGCTGTTGCACCATGGCTGGTGTGCAGTCTCGTTTTTATTTCCGCAGATTAAAAAGTAAATCCTCAGAAATTCACCCCTAATTATTCCAAAATATGGCGGTTGTTTCTAACGGCAAATTAGTTTTATAATGATATTAATAAAAATTATAATCATATCAATAAACATTAATAGAAAATACTGCCGCATCAATGGCAATCTACGACATATGATGTGACAGCACTTTTTTTCACAAGAACTTTCATATGAAACAATGCTTTGTTGTAAATGTGAACAAAAGGGGAGATAAATAAAACAATGCGAAAGTCAAGTGATGCTTAACTTTGGGTATTGTGGTTTATTACCATACCAATATATTTTCTTAAGGAGGTAAAAGAAGATGCAGAAAACAAAACGTTTTCGATTACTGACGGTTATTTTAGCCGTAGTAATGATGTTTGCTCTTAGCATTCAGGCATATGCCGCTACGAGCAAACCTGTAACCCAGGATGGTATTACAGCTACCTTAGTTACAGACAAGGATTCTTACAAAGCTAGCGAATCCGTAAATGCGACAGTGAAAATTGAAAACAACTCTGGACAAGATGTATTTGTTTTTACACAGATCACCGTTCCGAGTACTGTGAAATTAGCTGGCGCAAACGCTTTTGATGCAGTTCTGGCAAATGGACAGGCCTGGACTTCTGCTGCAGGGGTATTAGATGGCACAGCCGGCACAACTGCAACAGGTGACAACATGCAGGCAGGTTTATGGACTGTAGTCTCTATTCTTGCAATTGGCGGTGTAGTGGCACTGTTAGTATACGGCAAGAACAGAAAGACATGGGTTTCCATGATGCTTTGTGTAGTCATGATCGGTGGCCTTATGGCAGCAGCAGTACCTGCACAGGCAGCCGGTGTAAGCGGCAGTATGAGCTTAAGCTGTCCTATCCAGATTGATGGCAAGGCAGCAGAGGTTACCGCTGTAGTGAACTACATTGTAGGCTACGAAGCAGGCAGTGCAGCAACTACAACACCAAGCGAGACTCCGACTGTAGCTCCGACGACAGTTCCGAGCGAGGATCCAACCGTAGCTCCGACAACAGTTCCGAGCGAGGATCCAACCGTAGCTCCGACAGAGACTCCAACCGAGACTCCGACCGTAGCTCCAACTGCAGCTCCAACCGAAGAGCCTGTTGAAGATGAAGTGCCAAGTGAGAACGGTTACTACGTAGTATGGGATGATTTTACATTCTGTGCAATTAACAGTTGGACTGACGGTATTTTCAGTAGCTGGGATATCGTACTTCCTCAGGGCGCTCCTAGCAAGGTAGCAGATGGTGCAGCATTTACAGATGGCAGTGAATATGCAAAAGCACAGGCTCTCAGAGCATTTAATGCTATTGCTGACGATTTCACCATGGAATTCACCATGAAGATCACTGCAGGTATGGAAGATGCTTTGGTAGAACTGAAAAATGAAGATACCACAGCCATCAGCTTTACTGTAGAAGGTGATAAGCTGTTAGTAGACGGTGAAGAGCTTTGTGCAGTACCAAGTGATGCATTAAAGAGCTTCAAGTTACATATCAGTCCTGCAAACGGCACTTACACCATCAGTGTTGACGGTGCAACCGTTATGGACGGCAATGCTGCCAAGGAATTTACATTTGAGAACAGCACAGATGCAATTGACCGTTTGTACATTGAAACAGGTGTAACAGATCGGGGTCAGGTTATTCTGGGTACTGTACGTGCTTATGTAGATTACTATGTAAATGAAAAGTTCTTAGATGGAACAAATCTTGCTATCAATGATGAGTGGACTGTAACAGGCAACGCTGCTACCATTTACAAGAAAGGTACACAGGGGCCTGATAAGTACAATGCACTGTTGTCCGATGGCGCAAGTATTACAAGAGAAGCAACCTATGAGCAGGATGGCGCATGGGTAGAATATCAGCATTTGATGGAAGTAAATCAGGGCGAGTTTACAATGATTCTTTCTGATGATGCAGGTAATACATTCAAGGTAGCAACTAAGGATGGTAAGTTTGGTTACTACAATGGAACAGAATTTGTAGAACTGTATGACTGTGTTGCTAATTTATGGTATCACGTAATGTTAAAGCAGACAGATGCCGGTACAGAGCTTTATCTGAACCACAAGCTGAAAGAAGATGGCATTACATTACCATTTGACAAATTTACAAACATTACCTTTACTATGACAGGCGGCGAAGCTATGCTTGACGATATCATTGTAAAGGATTGGATTCCAACTCCTGAAGACTACGTACCGGAACCGGTAGCAGTCGAGAAGGAAGAGGGCGCTACCTTAGTTGGTTTACAGAGCTGTAACATCTGGGTAGAAGGTGAACACTTTGGTTATGACTGGTTAACTGACTGGCCGGAAAGAACTCCTATTCTCGGTTACTATGATGAAATGTTACCGGAAGCAGCTGACTGGGAATTAAAGCTTAAAGTAGAACATGGTATTGACTTTGAGTTATACTGCTGGTATCGTCCAACAGACGGCCAGAATGAGCCTATTAAGATGCCACGTAACTCCAGAGCACTTCATGATGGTTACATGAACGCTGAATACAGCGATATGATGAAGTTTGCTATTACCTGGGAGTCCGGTAGTGGCGGTTATGATTTGGCAGATTTTAAGGAGCATATCGTTCCTTACTGGATTGAGCAGTACTTTAAGGATGACCGTTACATGGTTATCGACAATAAGCCGCTCATCGGTATGTACAATATCGATAAGTTAAAATCCTACTTCGGCGGCACTATCGCAGGTGTTAAGGAAGCTATGGATTACTTAAGACAGGCTTGTGTGGACGCAGGCTTTGACGGCGCATATATTATTATGTGTAATGCTACATCAACAAGTGCAAAGGAAATTGCTGAAGCAAGCTTTGATGGTCAGTATGCTTATACCTGGGGTGGCTATAGCTTTAATCCTAACAATCAGATCAAAGGTATGACTAACATGCAGAATACTTTAGTAGCAGCAGGTGAATCCAAGAATGGTATTGTACCTGTTATTACTCAGGGCTGGTGGAGTGAAGCCTGGGATCGTGACAAGGGTGGCTTCATTACTGCAGAGGACTACAAAGTTGTATTACAGTGGGTAAAAGACGAATTTATCCCAACACTGGACGAAGAGAGTATCGGTTCTAAGATGATCTTATTGGATAACTGGAACGAATACGCAGAAGGTCACTTCATTATGCCTGTAGAAGAGCTGTATGGCTTTGGCTATATCGACGCTGTAAGAGAAGTATTTGGTGACGGTGATGGCGCAAATGGTGCTCACGTGGCAAACGATATTGCTCCTTCAGAAGCACAGTTAGAACGTATCAATCATATGTACATTCAGGACAGACATGTTGTACTGGTTGATAAGAACAAAGGTAATGACAGTACAGAACCTATGACGGGTTATAACTGGACATTTGACGTGAACGACGATGCAGAAGGCTGGACCGTAGCTGCAAATGACGGTAAGTGGATCAAAGATTTAACAGAGTGGTACGTAAGAGGCGGTAAGTTCTATGGTAAGACTCCTACTCCTACAGAGTTAGAAGCAGGCGTTGCAGCAGGAACCTATCTTACCGGTGCAACAGCAGACCCATCTATCTTATCTCCGGATAATTTGAACCTGAACGCAAACGAAGCTATTGCTATCAAGATTCGTTTGAAGGGTGTATCAGGGGTAGATGGCCTGGGACGTCCGGCTGTTTACTTCACGACAACAGATGATCCGAAGTATTCAAACACCAAGATGGTAGATGCTATCTATGAAGAGGGTGCTGATGGTTATGCAGAACTTACCTGGGCCATGAATACAAACAAACTGTGGACAGGTACAATCAAGCAGCTGAGATTTGACCCTATTGCAAGAGATGGTGAATTCTGGATCGATTCTATCCAGATTTACAGAAGAAAAGTAAGTGGAGATGCAGAAGTTTATCTGGATGGTGAAAGAGTTTATACAAAGCAGCCTATTATGACAGAGGATGGTTCTTATCTGTTCCCTGCTGAAGAACTCAGCACCATGACAGATGTATATGTTATCGAAAGCTTGGAAAAGGATCGTTTATATGTTTCTACGGAGACTGCATTCTTTGAGTTCCCTTACGAGGGTGATGTAAAGATGATTGTAGACGGTGAGGCTGTAAATAGTGTAGGTGCTACTACAATTGACGGTGTTGTATATGTACCGATCGTGGATGTTTTCTCAAACATGGGTACAGTAACCAATGCTTTAGGCGAAGTACACAATGCTTATGAAGTAGAGGTAATTCCTGCTACAACAGATGCATTGGCAAAAATTAAAGTTTCTAAATATGTAGATCCATCTGTTTTGAAGGGATACTACTTTACAACTACAACAGAAGGTTGGACCTATGGTGGTAAGGATGTAACCAAGGTTCCCGCTGTTAACGGCGCAGGTGCTATTGAATCCACAGCTGTTGGTACAGATACCAAGTATTGGTCTCCTCAGGACAAGCATTTCAATGTAAATGCAGTGAAGGCAGATCATATCCGTATGCGTATGAGCACAGATGCAGCTACTGCTACACCTACCATCAAGATGACCGTATACGGTGATGGTACAAGCTATTACTATGCTTATAATATTACTTTAACAGAAAGCATGCTGGGTGATGATGGTTTCTATACTGTATTGGTTGACTTAGAAGAAGCAAAGGCAGCTGCCTTAAAGCATGCTAAGGAAATCGACCGAGTATGTATTTACTGGTATGATGCTGTAGCAGGCGGTACACAGACCTTTGCAATGGACAGCTTTGAAATTCTGGACATTGTAGAAGATGATGCTCCTACCGGACCGGTAGAGGTTAAGGTAGTAGTAGAGGAAAGCCCATATACTATTTATGATTGGGATTTCATAGAGAGCATAAAAGGCTGGGCTGGCGGCGGAAGCACCGGCATCAAGCATAATGTTGATGAAGAAGCCTTGACAGTTACTGTTAAGAGTCAGCGCGCTAACGTATGGAGCAGCAATACAGATGCAAATGGTGTTATTCTGAATCCTATGAATGTAAGTACTGCAGATGCTACACATATTCTGGTTCGCGTGGAAAGCGAAGAAGAGCTGACCGTAATGGGCTTAGAAGCACAGTATCTGGGAGCAGACGGCAAGAGTGCAGGCTTTGTAAGTTACAAGGATATTCCTTATTTAACAGACGTAAACGGTGATTTATATGCACTGGTTGATTTAACTGATAATGCAAACTGGAAGACAGACCAGACTCTTGCAAGAATTAATATTTATCCAATCGGTAATACCATTACTGAGGCAGATAACGGCAAGGTAGTAAATATTACCTCTGTTGAAGTTCTGGATAAGAACTGGTTTATCGAATTTGATAGTACTTACTTTACAAGCAGCATTGAAGGTTATGTACAGGGTGGTACTACAAAGCTTAGAAATGAAGCACAAGCATTGGCAGTTTATGCACCTACAGCAACAAATGCCAATGGTGAATTGACTGATTTCAATCCTAGACTGTGGTCTATGAATAACGACTCTGCAAATAAGCCAAAAACTCCGTATGAATATACGAAGGATGAGGTTACACACATCCGTGTTCGTGTAAAGGCAGTTCTTCCTGATACACTTCCGGATACCATGACAGATGATGAAAAGGCTGCTTTAGCCCAAATTACTACCGAAGATCTGAAGCTGAATCTTCAGTTCAGTGATGGTTCAGGTGCATCCGGCGGAAGTCTTTCCTATCCAATTGATGCAGAGGACTATGTAACTCTGACTTATGATATCAGTGGAAGCATCTGGCCGGATGACAAGACATTGGGTCGTATCGGTTTCAATGTATATGACGGCGGCAATGAATTGTTATGTAAGGCAGGCGCTGTTGTAATGATTGACAGCGTACAGTTCTTAAGAAGAACAGGCGCAAATGATGAATCTCAGGCTCTGAAGGTTCTCATAATTGGTAACTCTATCACACAGCACAATCCAAACTTAAGCTATGGCTGGGCAGCTGACTGGGGTATGGCAGCTACAAGCCGTGACAAGGACTATGTACATCTGTTAGAGAGTCAGATTCTTGCAAAGAATGATGCTGTAGAGGTTAAGGCTGTTAATATTTCTCCATATGAGAAGTATTTCTATGACTGGACCTTGATTGGTGATACCAAAGACAAATATGCAAACTGGAATGCAGATATCATTATCGCTACCTTTGGTGCAAACGTAAAGAACGGTGCTAATGAAAATGACTCCAGCTACGAGAACGATTACATTTTCTCACCGGATAAGTACAAGAAGATTATCGACAAGTTCAATCCGGATGGTGATGCACTTGTAATCGCAGGCGCAACTGCATTGACCAATACAGAAATCGTTAATGTTATCGCAGAGGCAGCCAGTGAATATGGTTATACCTATGTAGATATGACTGAGTGGACCGCTCGTGAATATCTGGCACATGATTACGAAGATGAAATTCTTGCTTACTATCGCGAAGTAACCGGTGATACCACATTAACAAGTGTAAATTCCGGCGTACTTAATCACCCGGGTGATAAGGGTATGGAAAAGATCGCAGAAGAGCTTTGGGCAGCACTTGACCCAATGATTCCACAGGGTATCTCAGGCGGTAATGACGATAACGACGAGGATGATGAGGAAGAAAAAGTTCTGATGGGTGATAATACCGGTGCATGGGCAGCAGGTGACACTACTTATGAATCTTTAGCTCGCGGCTGGTACTTTACAACCGGTAAAGAAGGCTGGTTCAATGGCGGTCCTACTTCTGTAACAGGTGCAAACGGATTCCTTGTTGTTACCGGTGCAGACGCAAACGGTGCAAGAACTTGGAGTGGCAGCGAAACTTCTTTAACAATTGCTGCAGCAGATGCAGATACAGTTCGTGTAAGAGTAAATACTACAGTAGCAGATCCTGTAATGACACTTATGCTTACTTATAATCCTGTGGCAGGCGGAAAGGCTGTAACTGAATATGTATATAGCGTTCCTTATACACCGGATCAGGATGGATGGGCTACAGTTACATTTGATCTGTCAACATTAGCATCCCATACAGCTGAGTATACAATCGGCAGAATTGGCTTGTATCCGTTTGGCATTAGTACACCGGCTGCTGCAGACAGTACAGCAAATATCGACTACGTAGAAATCTTAAAGAAGGTTGTATCAGGAGGGGAAGACTCAGGAGAAGAGCCTGGAGAAGAACCTGAAACAGAAAGCGTACTTGCTCTTAGCTGGGACTTCGAAGAAGATCTTGCAGGTTGGGCAGTTGGCGGTACCGGCGGAGTTGCTCGTAAACGCGATAGTGACACAGAGCCATACTACCTTGCACTTACTCAAAAATCCGGAAGCAAGGCACAGTTCTGGACTAATGGTATTTCAGCGACTGATACCACATATCCTGCAATTGATGTAGCTACTTTGGATAAGATTGAACTGCGTGTAAAGAGTTTGACAACAGAAACTCATCCGTTGGAACTTTTTCTGTATGAATGGAGTGCTTCTCCACGTTTATATACCAAATATACAACCCAGGAGGTTGGCTCTGAATGGACTGTAATTACTATTGATGCAGCTGATATTGATTGGGATGCAATTACGGAAGCTCCTACAACTGTAGAAAGATTTGCCCTCAGATCAAGCAAGGAAGTAACCGCTGGAGAGCAGATTTTTGCTATTGATTACATGAAGATTTATACAAAGGCTGTAGAAGAGGAAGAGCCTGAAGAAGAACCTGAAGTAGAAGGTGTACTTACTCTTAGCTGGGACTTCGAAGAAGATCTTGCAGGTTGGGCAGTTGGTGGTACCGGCGGAGTTACTCGTAAACGTGATAGTGACACAGAGCCATATTACCTTGCGCTTACTCAAAAATCCGGAAGCAAGGCACTATTCTGGACGAATGGTATTTCAGCAACTAACACCACATATCCTGCAATTGATGTAGCTACTCTGGATAAGATCGAACTGCGAGTAAAGACCTTGACAACAGAAGCACAGGATTTGGAGCTTGTTATATATGAATGGAATGTTTCTCCAAGAAAATATACCATTCATACAATGGAAGCAGTTGGCTCTGAATGGACTGTAATCACTATTGACGCATCTGAGATTAATTGGGAAGGAGCGAATGGAGTTCCGGAAACAATCGAAAGATTTGCCCTCAGACCAGCACAGACTGTGGAACCGGGAGCGGTTTTGGCTATCGATTATCTGAACATTTATACAAAAGCAGAATAAAGACTGTAAGCGTAAATGTTAGAAAAACAAAAGTTGATTAGGTAGAAGGACTGATTGACTGCATTAAGGGATTGGGGCAGTTAGACAGCACTGGATCAAGTGCATATCGCACAATGAAATGAAACCGGAGCCAGTGAAGTTTCATGAAGGATTCCTTTGAGGGCTGAAACGAAGGTTAATCAGATTGGTCAGTGTTTCGAAATAGACATATGTATATATGGCCGTATAATTTCCGGTTAAAGCGAGGGGCTTTCGCACTAACAATGTGCGAAGGTCCCTTATTTATATATGCAAAGAATATATGAAGTCATGCGACCTTATTCGTTGCAAAAAGTGTGATTATACCCCTAAAACTCGTTGTAATTTTTGTGTTTGTGTGGTATGCCTGAAGCTGTGCAAAGTTTTACAGAGAACAAAGATTTTAATGAAGTTCGGGAAATTTATAACTCAGAAGCCCAGGGATTCTATAAGAGCGTGTTTTTAATATAAAATACTGTTTATAAATTTGATAACCGCTTCTTCATAAGCGGCGGGATTTACCAGATAGCTTCTGCCATGACCCGCTCCGGGAATGGTCACAAGGGTGACAGGGGCCTTGCAGACCCGTTCAATGGCCATACTCATGCTGCATGGTACAAAGCCGTCGTTTTCCCCGTGAATCAGCAATACGGGCACCTGAGCCTTCTGTATTGCGTCTAAAGCACTGCTTTCTTCCAGATTAAAATGACCGAACATAAAAGCTCCCAGCTTGATAAAAGGATAAAGAAGCTTTGGAGGAAGCTTCATATCCCGGCAAACCTTTTGAATAATTTCTTTGGGAGAAGAATACGGACAATCGGCAAATATTCCCTTTACAATAGGTGGAAGGGATAAATCTGCAGCCATCAGCACCGTTGCAGCACCCATTGAAAGACCGGCCAGAATAATAGGCACATCTGTACCAAAACGTTCATTAACATATCGAATCCAGCTTAGGCAGTCCTTACGCTCCAATACTCCAAAAGTAATCGTATGGCCTTCACTCTTGCCATGGGATCGGTGGTCAACTACCAAAACATTGTGTCCCAGTTTCATTGCCAAATGAGTCCCGCCGCTGCAGTCAATAAAAGGACTGCTTTTATAGCCATGAAATAAAATATGTACAGGTGCTCCATCCGCCACATGATAATATCTGCCAAATAGCTTTCGATTATCACAGGCTGTCACAGTAACCCCTTCAAAAGGTCTGGCCAACATTTCTTTTAAAGACTTCTCAATAGCCCCGCCCATATTCTCCTTTGTCATACCCGGCGGCAGCCGGTACACCTCATCTGCAGGCCGCTTCGGCATATAAAAAGCCATCCTGTAAGCGTAAAAGGAAATACCCAGTACAAGAACCGATAAAAGAAAAAGTATGATTATAAATATAATCCCAAAAGTAATCATTCAAAGTACCTCATACCCAAAAGTGATACCAATGTTACATGTCTCATGCCGTGGTTCTATTTCCACAGAAACACTGTAATTTGCTCACATTTTAGCATATTGAACCCACATTGTAAACGATTTTGTACGCCATTACATAAAGACAGTTCTCCGGCGCTTTTCATGCATGACAGTTTTCCGACACTTTGCATGGATGAAAAGAGAGCCACGTTCTGCAATATATGTTGCCTCCTATTACCTGTCGCGATATTTCACAACCAACCATGAATCTCAACATTTCACAACCAACCATGAATCTCAACATCTCACAATCAACCATGAATCTTAACATCTCACACAAAAAACACAATTCTACCAACTTTTGAACACAATTAACTATGTACTGGAGTATGTAATAGAAGAAGAGGAAACTTTTGAATCGGAAAAAATTAAAAAATACAATATTTCCAAAAAAAATTACTTTTCAGATGCTTCAAATAGTGGTAATATTAAATATAAGTTAAATATTTCTTCAAGAAAGGACATACGAACGATGAAACAAGATATGATTGTGATTCTCGATTTAGGAAGCACTGAAAATACCGTATTAGCTCGCCAGATTCGTGATCTGGGTGTGTACAGTGAGATTCATCCACATGATATTACTGTAGAAGAGCTGAAGGCCCTTGACAATGTAAAGGGTGTTATTTTAAATGGCGGTGAGAACCGTGTAGTTGATGGCGTGGCTGTTACAGTTCGTCCGGAATTGTATGACTGCGGCTACCCTATTATTTCTGTAGATTATCCGGAAAGCAAGTGCGACAAGCAGTATGCGTCTCTTCCAAGCGATGAGGAGATGAAGGTATTTTTGTTTGATGAATGCAAGGCAGAAGCAAACTGGAATATGAAGAATTTTGTGGCTGATCAGGTAGAATTGGTACGTAAGCAGGTGGGCGACCGTAAGGTTCTCTTAGCACTTTCCGGCGGTGTGGATTCTTCCGTAGTAGCTGCCCTTTTGATCAAGGCGATTGGCAATCAGCTTACCTGCGTACATGTTAACCATGGGCTTATGCGTAAGAATGAATCCGAAAGCGTTGTAGAAGTGTTCCGCAATCAGCTTCATGCAAATCTGATTTACGTAGATGCTACAGAGAGATTCTTAGGCAAGTTAGCCGGTGTGGCAGATCCGGAAGAGAAGCGCAAGATTATCGGCGGTGAATTTATCCGCGTATTTGAAGAAGAAGCACGTAAATTAGAAGGCATTGACTTCCTGGGTCAGGGTACCATTTATCCTGATATCATCGAAAGCGGTACCAAGACAGCCAAGATGGTAAAATCCCACCACAACGTAGGCGGTCTCCCGGAAGATCTGCAGTTTGAATTGGTTGAGCCGTTAAAGCAGTTATTTAAGGACGAGGTTCGTGCCTGCGGTATCGAGCTGGGTCTCCCTGCACACATGGTATACCGTCAGCCGTTCCCGGGCCCTGGTCTTGGTGTACGCTGCACCGGCGCTATCACACGCGACCGTCTGGAAGCAGTAAGAGAGTCTGATGCGATTCTTCGCGAAGAATTTGCAAAGGCAGGTCTGGACAAGAAGGTATGGCAGTACTTTACTGTAGTGCCTGAATTCAAGAGCGTTGGTATGAAGAATCACGAGAGATGCTACGAATATATGGTTATCATCCGTGCTATTAATACCATTGATGCCATGACTGCTACTATTGAGAGAGTAGACTGGGATATCTTAGAGGTGATTACTAATAGAATTTTGGCAGAAGTGCCGAATGTGAATAGGGTTTGCTTTGATATGAGTCCAAAGCCGCCTAGTACGATTGAGTTCGAGTAAGATATACCCTTAAAACCCCTTGATTTTACGGGCTTTTTGAGTTCCTGTTTTCATCAGTGACTACAACTTGACTACAATTTATTTTTGAGATGCTCTGCTTGTTACGGCAGAGCATCTTTTTTGTGAAACTTTATATGTACGATTATTCTGCAACTTTGCCGAATAGAGTTTCATAAATTTCAACCGTCGAATGAACTGCTCCCCATTTTTTGCCTTTGTTTTCACCCCCCCTTTTTTTGACAGAAAGGGGGTCTAAATGTATTATTAAATGGATTGGGTTTTTAGCAGTAACCTCGGTCTAATATTACATAAAGGAGATTTTGTTATGAAAACAAAAACAACCCGTCGGGCACTCCTTATGAGCGTACTGTCGCTTATAATCTGTGTTTCGATGTTAGTCGGAACTACATTCGCATGGTTTACCGATTCTGTTTCATCTAACGGCAATATTATTCAGTCCGGTAATCTTGACATTGAGATGCATTGGGCTGAAGGTACAGAAGATCCGGCAAGTGTTACTTGGAAGGATGCGTCTACGGATGCTATTTTTGATTATGATTTATGGGAGCCGGGGTATGTATCTGTGCGCCATATAAAAATCAGTAACGAAGGCAGCTTGGCTCTCAAGTATATGGTTGCTATTGAGGCAAATGGAGAGATATCTGAACTGGCAGAAGTGATTGATGTTTATTATATGGATCCTGCTGTGCAGGTAACTGATCGCACAGACCTTAAGGAGGAGAATAAGCTGAACACACTTGATGCTGTTCTTGGTAAAATGGATTCAACTGCTGCAGGTACCCTTGAATCAGGAAAAGAGGATGTTATTACCATTGCTCTTAAGATGCAGGAATCTGCGGGTAATAAGTACCAAAATATGTCTATCGGAACAGATTTCTCTGTAAAGGTTTTTGCAACTCAGCTTACTGCTGAAAAAGATAGTTTCGACGATCAGTATGATGCAGGAGCATATCTTCCTGTAGTTAATAACGTTGATGAACTTAGAGGTGCTTTATCTGAAGGAAAAAGCGTTCGAATCAACGGAACTATGGATGCTGATGATGTAGTTTTACCTTTTGGTGAAAACTACCCTGACCATACCGGTGAATACTATTATGATCAGGTACCTACTGTGAAAGGTGGTAATTTCATTATCGATACCGGAGCCAAATATGGTATTGTTGCAAGCCCTTTAAATAACGGTACTTCTACATATTCTGACTTTACTATGGATTCTACTTCACAGTGGTCTATGTATGTATCACTTGAGGAAGGTAGAAAGGCAATTATCAACAATGCTGAAATTCTTGCAAGAAGCGGTGCCGGCATTTATGCACCGGGCGCAGGCGAGGTTGTTCTGAATGATGTAAAGGTAAACCATCTTGCACTTGATCCGGAATATTCAGCTACTCCTTGGGGAGCTACTGCTGTAGCTGTTGCAGTTGATGCGGATATGACCATCAATAGCGGTACATATGTGGGAAGCTCTTACGGCGTATACATCTATTCTTCCGGTGGTAAGGTTACTATCAATGGTGGTACATTCAAGGGACAAAATGTAATTGCAGCAGATGCTTGTGGAACAGGTGTGGTTGCAGAGGTTATTATTCATGACGGTAACTTTGATGGTGCTATTCAGTCCCTTAACGTTGGAGGTGGCGGAAAATCTACCATCGTTATCAACGGCGGTAATTTCACTAATTACAAAAATAGTGCAGGTTCTCGTCTTACCGTGAAAGGTGGAACTTTTGACAGTGATCCGTCTGCTAATGTAGCAAAAGATTACAAGGCAGTTAACAATGGTGACGGCACATGGACAGTTGTGGAAAAAACCTACTACGAAAAAGAGAACTATACAGTGAAAGAGGCTGAAAACGTGGGAGATGTTTCCGGTGCTTTGGATTTTGATAAGGATGTTGCTGTGGTCTTACCGGCAGTGGAAACCTCAACTCCGGTGATTGCATTGGACTATACAGGTTCTTCTGATAAGAATTTTGCCATTATCGGCGAAAACACCGTCTTTAGCGGTGACCTTCAGGTGTCTTCTCACAGCAATTTCAAATTGGGTGATAATGCAGAACTTGTAATTGACGGTATTACTGTAAACGGAACATTGAAGGTTGTTGCTTACTACAAGAATATTGTCATTAAAAATGTAAAGGCTAAGTCTATCACTGTAAATGACGGCGGTAATGTTACTGTTGAGAACTGCACGCTTGATGGTGCTGCTGACAATGGACTTTATGTTGTGGCAACTGCAGACAACTATAACCTTACTATTAAGGACAATACGATTACAAACAGCGCAAAAAATGCTGTACAGATTTCAGGTTGTGCTTCAGGAGCAACTTATGGTGCAGGCGCTGTCATTGTTACCGGAAATACTTTTGAAAATTGGTGTGTAAAGAATGATAAACCGCGTGCTGCGTTCAAGGTGTGGGGCGATTCCAACCTTGCGCCTGAAAGCATTTCTTCTGCAGACGAAATGCAACCGGCTGCAACTGCCCTTGTAAATGGAATCGAAAGCGGAAATAATACCTTTATTTCCAATAATGCAAATCAAGTTCAATATGATTTCTATGATTGGATATTCTAATAATTGATTACAAATTGGTTACATAATAATGTTTCCGGTTTGTCTACAGTCTAGGGGCTGTCGCATCTGTGATTGAAAAATCATAGGTGCGGCAGCATCTTTTTGCTCTCATGGGTGAATATTTAGGTTATTAAAGGCAGTATTGATGGCAAATGGGTACACTTTTCCAAGCCCTGTGTCAGTTTCAGAGCTTC
>JAZRLF010000062.1:0-44666 GCA_045646695.1 Lachnospiraceae bacterium | reverse complement strand
ATCACAGATTTGAATTACCATCTGTGTTTTACTCATATCAACAATCTCTGCCTTAAGAATATCACAAATCTCCATAATATCTCTTCTATTATTACGATTGTATTTTACCTTTACAAGCATTAATTCACGGCTGATACTATGATCCTGATCAAAAGTCTTTACTTTTATAACATCCAGTTTTTTGTTTAATTGCTTTTCAATCTGTTCAATCGTTCTCTGGTCACCAGAACTGACAATGGTCATACAAGAAACCATCGGATCGTCCGTTTCTCCTACGGCTAAAGAGTCAATATTATAACATCTACGACTGAACAAACCTGCAACTTTGCACAGAACACCGGAACGATTTTCAACTAAAACGGAATATATTCGCTTCATTTGTTATCCTCCTAATATGCCACCAAATCCATTGGATCGACAATACACTCTAAAATCATAGAAGAATCTTCTGCCAAAAATTCGTCTAAAATCTCATCACATGAATCCATATTCTCCATACGTAAGAATGGAATATTATATGCCTTTGACAACTGAGCCAGATCCGGACTACCTGACAAATCAATCATACTGTAATTATCTTTGTAAGTAAAATGCTGATATTCTCTAACCATACCGAGAACAGAATTTTTCAACACAACTATTTTTACAGGAATCTGATGCTGACAAATCGTAGCAAGCTCCATCATAGACATCTGGAAGGAACCATCACCACACACTGCAACAACCTGTCGCTCAGGTGCAGCCACCTTCGCGCCCATGGCAGCCGGAATAGAATATCCCATAGTACCCATGCCGCCACTAGTCATAAACTGACCATCCTTTACAATATGATAAGCACATGACCATATCTGATTCTGACCTACATCTGCAACATAAACTGCATCATTTTTCATCTTCTCAGACAAACGAATAATGAATGCTGCAGGATCTACAAATTCAGGGTTTGGTTTCCTACGCGGTTTTAATGATACTTTATATTCAGATAACGTATCAAGCCATTCTTTGGTATTGCATACAAATTCAACACTATTAAAATCTTCAAAGATGTGCTTTGCATCACCTACAAGCGGAATGCTTGCACCAGCATTTTTACCGATTTCTGCCGGATCAACATCAATATGTACTAAAATCTTATTCTTGGTAATAAGTCCAGGCTGACTAACTGCTCTGTCTGCAACTCTTGCCCCCACCATAATAAGTAAGTCTGACTCATTCATAGCTCTATTTGCATACGGCTTACCGTTATTACCCACCATTCCAAAATAAAGCGGATGTTCTGTTGGCATAGCACTAATACCCATCATCGTGGAAACTACCGGTATCTGATGCTTCTCGGAAAAAGAGCGTAATGCTTCTCTTGCTTCGCTTAAAAGCACACCACCACCTGCACAGATAATTGGCTTCTTTGCCTCTTCCAAAGCCTTTGCCACTTTCTTTATCTGAAGCATATTACCTTTTACGGTAGGCTTATATGTACGCATATTAATCTCTTCAGGGTATTCAAATTTCTTTATTTCTGCATTCTGCACATCAATCGGTACATCAATCAACACAGGCCCCTTTCTTCCTGTATTGGCAATATGAAATGCCTCCTTAAATATACGAGGAATGTCTTCTACGTCACGCACCAAATAGCTGTACTTTACAAAAGACTCAACAGCTCCGGTGATATCAGCCTCCTGGAAAACATCTCTACCTAAAAGCTCACTGTTTACCTGACCTGTAATGCAAACCAATGGAATGCTGTCTGCATATGCTGTTGCAATACCTGTTATAACATTGGTTGCTCCCGGACCACTGGTTACAGCACATACACCCGGTCTTCCACTAATACGAGCCTGTCCGCTGGCCGCATGTGCAGCATTCTGTTCTGTACGAATCAGAATCGTATGTATATTAGAATCTAAAATACTATTGTAAAAAGGGCAAATCGCTACACCTGGATATCCATAAACATGGGTAACCCCTTCTGCCTCCAGGCATCTTATCATCACATCGGCGCCTTTCATAAGTGATACCTCCTAATCCATTTTCTAACTACTTTGTAGATAATACCATAAATCATCGCGAAACACAACCAAAATCAAGTTTTAGCTTAATTAAATCAAGAAATATTAAAATAAATCAAGTTTTTTGTCGTATTATTAATACTTTATAAATTTACTTGCCTAAAACTAAACATTATGATAAATTAAATACGTACATTTTTATAAAAGGAAGGCTATATGAAAAAGTTAAAAACCATCTCACTGCTCCTCATTTGTATATTAACCTTAACCGGATGTAACAGCAAAGATTCAGAAAATATCCTTAGTTTTCAAAATGAATTAAATTCTGTATTAGCTGAAATAGAATACATACATGTAAAGATCAATTCTATTGATACAACCTCCGCTGATGCTTCCGATGATGCTTTAGATTACTTATCTGAGCTCAATGATGCTTTTGCTGATTTGGCCAAGATCAATGTAACAGATGAAGATCATTTGTATATCAAGGACTTAGCATCAGAAGGTGCTGACTACATGAGTCAAGCTTATGAATTATATCAAAAAGCATATGGCAATGATACACTTGATGAAAAAAATGCTGATTTAGCATACAAGTATCTGGAACGTGCTACAAAGCGTGTACGCGTTATTATCAGTATGTTGCATGGCGAAGTTCCTGATGATGTCATTATTCATTAAATTCATAGTTGTACAAAGGGCATTTTTAAATTTGTATTTAGAGATGTCCTTTTCCTATATTAAAGTATTTATCGGCAAATCGGATTTTCAATTCTATAAATTCTTCTAAATTACGCAGCAATATAAATAATTTTGCTCTGTCCTCAAATTCCATTCTCGATTCAGGCAATGGCATTTTCAGCATATACTCATCAATTCCCCTGAATTTTTTCCATAACACAATGCCGTTATTATTTTGATGAAATTCTAATGCTATCTCCTTTAACAATTCGGAAACTTTCTGTGCTGTAAATGGTGTGGTCTTCAATTTGTAAACAATCTTGTGCATTTCATACAATATACGACATTGTTCCTCTCGCATCTCTAAATATTCGATATCAAATCTATCACCTTCTGACAGTTGATTATTATAATTCAGCTGAGCAATATTTTTCGCTTTTCCCATAGACTCCTTTAGTTTTTGAAAGCACACCTCCTTGTCATCCGTTATTTCAACATTCACAATACGCTCAGACATACGATAAAGTATCCATTTTATCTGCTCATCCGTTTCTTTCTTTAAAGTCTCTATATAGTCAAAATCTTTCCTGAGGTGTAAATTAGTAAGAACCCCTACCCCTGCTCCGATTACAAAAATGGCACATTCATTTAATATAGATTCCATCTTCATATTTTGAAATGTAAGAAAATGAGACACAAGCACTGAATTCAATGTCAAAGCATTTTGCCATCGAAGCCTTATGCACAAAAAGGTAAATATAAATAAATACAAACCATATCCTGCTAATGTAAAACCAACCACTTTAAAAGATATAAATCCAACCAGTAAAGCAATGATAAAAGCTAAAAACCTTCCCCAGGCGGTCTGAATCGTTTCCTTTTTGGTGGGTTGTAAGCTTAAAATTGCTACAATCCCTGCTGAAATCGAAAACTGTAAGTCAGAATATTGTGCTATAATAATTGCTGTAATTGCAGCTGCAGATATTTTCAAAGTATTTAATATATCTGTCTTTTGAACCATAAAATCCTCTCTTACTCTAAAGAACTATTCATCAAATGACATTAATATAGTTTTCTCTAAAAGATAAAATAAATTCATTGTTTTTTCTCTTTAAAATCAGTATAATTATATAAAAAAGATTTACGGAAGAAATCATTCTTCGGAAAGGAACATTATGACCAAAAAAGAACTTGCCATCTCATTACATGATCAAAAATACAACTGTGCACAATCTGTAGCCTGTGCATTTGCAGAAGAATTAGGAATGGACCCCGAACTACTCTTCAAAATCTGTGAGGGATTCGGATTCGGTATGGGTTGTGCAGCCGGTACTTGTGGCGCAATTTCCGGTGCGGTTGCATTGATCGGATTAAAAAACAGCGACGGAAACCTGGCATCCCCGGCCACCAAAGCAAGTACATATCAGTTATCGAAAGAATTAATACAAAAATTTGAAGCCAAAAATGGTGCAACCCTTTGTAAAGATCTAAAAGGGCTCTCCACCGGTACAGTATTGCGTTCCTGTCAAGGATGCATCGAAGATGCAGTTGAACTTGTCCAAGAAATTTTGAACATTTAATTATCTGCCCCTAAAAAATTATACATAAAAACAAAGCATACTACTTCATTGACTCATAACACATTTATCCTTATATCGCCAATGAAGTAGTATGCTTTTATATCTTCGGGAATTTATTTATCTTTAATCGTATTTAAAAGTTCAAGCTGATTTGGCAAACATTCAAACCAAACATCCGTAACATCTGCCAGATATTCACCATCTGCATGTAATACTACAGGCGCATCCGTATGAATATAACAGTAAACATCATTATATGTATGAAAATATTTTAATCTCTCATGCTTACCAAGTACCAAAAGCATAAGACAAAATGGTAGCAAAAGGCCAGGTATATCAGCCGCAACACAGAACGGAATCAAACCATCACTCGGCTTGGATGATGGTGCCATTGGTACACCGCCTCCCTCTGCTCTTAAATTCATTGCAGCGGAGAAAATAATCTTATCAAAAGTATACCTTGGGTGCCCCTTTAAAGTAATATCTGCATGAAAGGTTTTCATAGAAAGCAGCGACTGTACTGTTAATACCAGATATGTTAACTTCCCGAGATGAATGGCGTTAAAGAAGCGCTTCACCCTTGAAGTTATGGACTTCTTACATACAAGTGCATCAAATCCAATTCCGGAACTGATGGCAAACAAACGTCTATGCTTTCTCTCACTCCAGCTTACTGCTCCAAGATCTAACATAGTACCCTTTTCACAAGAAAGAATATCTTGAATAATCTCCTCTGCAGTTCCTTTAATAGAAAGGTTTCTTGCAAAATCATTACCCGAACCGGTTGGAATGACACCAAGACAAACCTTTTTAAAATCCAGAATACCATTAACCACCTCATTAATGGTACCATCACCGCCAAGAATAATAATATGTACCTTCGACTCAGGCAAAGAAGAAAACTTCCGTGCAAGCTCTGTGGCGTGTCCCTCAAAAGATGTCTCATATGCTTTGTAAGGAACTGCATATTTTTTTAATACAACCTTAACCTCATTCCACACCTGGGATGCTCTGCCATTTCTGGCCTGTAGGTTTACAATAAAATAATACATAACAACCTCATCCATATAAATTATTATTAAAATAGATGTATATATTGTAGACCTTTGTCGAGAAAAAGTAAAGTATCGATTTACATCTCTGATAATTAATAATTAAATCTCTGAAAAATAAGGAATCATTAATCTGGTGCCGGACTTAATTGTATATGAATCATCCAGCCCATTAATGAATCCGATCTCCTCTATTAAATCTTCAACAGACTCATAGCCCGGTGTGATATACTCTGAAGCAAGTTCCCAAACAGTCTCTCCACGCTCTACGATCACGCTGGTATATAACTTCTGATAATTATGCTCATAACCATCACCAGCTTTAGCAATGATAGCATTCGCTGAAATAACTGTAATAAATAAAAATGCAACTGTACACAATGTAACTAAAGAGCGAACCTTTCTTCTGAATGCGGTCTGCTTTCTGGCTGCCAAACGTTCCTGTCTCATTCTCTGTCTATATGCAAAATTATGTTCCATAATCCAACCCTCCGAACAAATGTTTGTTATATTCATAATACCGAACAAATATTCGTTTGTCAATATATTTCTCGCAAATTTTCGAACAAATTTTCGAGAATATATGTTTGCTTTTTTTAGAGATATGTGTTATGATATTTTATAGAAAGTGAGGTCATATCAATGGAACAGAAACTTACAGCCAAACAGGAACAGATTCTTGAGTATTTAAAGGAATGTATATTAAAGAAGGGCTATCCGCCTGCAGTACGTGAGGTTTGCGATGCCGTAAATCTCAAATCCACTTCCTCCGTCCATTCACACTTGGAGACTTTGGAGAAGAAGGGCTTTATCAGACGAGACCCTACCAAGCCTCGTGCGATTGAAATTTGTGATGACAGCTTTCAGATGGTACGTACAGAGATGGTCAGTATCCCGGTTGTTGGCAATGTAGCCGCAGGCACACCGATTCTGGCCGAACAGAATATCGAAAGCTATTTCCCGGTTCCTGCCGAATTTATTCCGAAGGGTGAATCCTTTGCTTTAAAGGTACGTGGTGATTCTATGATTAATGCAGGAATTTTTCATGGTGACCAGATTTTTGTAAACGTATGCAATACTGCCCGTAATGGAGATATTGTGGTAGCTTTAATCGATGATTCCGCCACTGTTAAAACCTTTTACAAAGAAAAAGGTTACATCCGTCTTCAGCCTGAAAATGACGATATGGACCCTATTATCGTTGATGACTGTACCATTCTCGGTAAAGTTTTCGGTGTTTTCCGCCGGATGATGTAATTATATTTTTTCAAATTACATACTTTTTTATTTCATGTATAATTATTTCCCTTTCGCACATATTAATGTCAAAGGAGGTAACTATTATGCGTAATAAATTTTTAGATTGTACCGCCCTTACAATTGCTATTATCGGCGCAATTAACTGGGGATTAATTGGTTTCTTTCGCTTCGATTTAGTTGCATTTTTATTTGGAGATATGTCTTGGTTAAGCAGAATTGTTTACGCCCTTGTAGGGTTATGTGGCTTATACCTCATATCCTTTTATATGCGCCTGGGCGACGATGACGTGGAGTAATATATATTTAACAGAGCAGGTTGGGAATATATCCTCAACCTGCTCTGTTTTAAACTATAAAATTAAAACATTAGAAATCCAAAATTTTCAAAAAATACAAAACTCTTATTTACAAGCTAGCTGTATCTACGATTTTACCGTCTCTCCAGATTCGTTCCAGATCATAGAACAAACGATTTTCTTTATCAAATACATGCACAATAATATCACCAAAATCCAGTAAAATCCAGTTTGCAGACTCGTAACCCTCTACCTGTCTGGAATAAACTCCCTGTCTGCCCAATTCCTCTGATACATTATCACAAAGAGCCTGCACCTGATTGGTGTTAGAACCGCTTGCAATAATAAAGTAATCTGCAAGTACAGATACTTCGCTGATATCAATTACTCTGATTTCTTCCCCTTTTTTATCTTCTAAAGCTTTTACTGCAAGCTTTGCCATTTCTTTAGATTCCATTATTTTTTCCTCCCATACATTCTCAAGCTATTTGTTTGCAATATAATATTCATAAGTTTCCTGCGTGGCCGGATCAATATCTTTTCCAGAACTCTGCAGATACAAAAGTGTATCATGCAAGATTTTTATCACGGCTGCATCTAAATCTGTAAGCGCCAGACTTCGTATCATAGGCAAATCAGGAGCTTTGTCCCTTCCAGGCTCTATATAATCAGCCACAAATATAATTTTTTCTAATTGGCTCATACCGGGCCTTCCGGTGGTATGATATCTGATTGCATCCAATATATCCGCATCCTGCTCCGAATATAAATCTTCTGCCAGCTTAGCACCTACTTTCGCATGTAAAACAGCAGAATTACGTTTATCAAAATCAGATACCTCAATGCCATACATTTCACATAAAGCTAATTGCACCTCTATAGGTATGCATTTTGCACAATCATGCAATAAACCCGCTCTAAATGCCTTATCCTTCACTTCACTATGGGTTTCTGCCAACTGTGATGCTACATAGGCAACTCCAAGCGAATGCTTATATCGAGGAGTATCCAGCTCCTCTTTTAATTTTTCAGCCAAAATATTATACTTTGTAAATCTTATCAATGATGTCAACTCCTTTGCTTGGGGTGCAAAACACTTACTCATTGGTTACAAATATAGCCTATTGCACCGGATATACTCCAAAACCTGTTCCGGAAGCATCTCTGCAACGGAATCATGTCGTTTGAGCATATCACGAATACCGCTAGATGATATATCTACCTTTTTAAAAGGCACCAAAATAATATGAGCATCCAAAGTCTTCTCTAAATACTTTTGCTGAGATTGCAATTCTGCTGTATCTACATCATCGCGCACTACCGCAACCATGGTACATAACGCAGCAATCACCCCCGGCTCCTGCCATTTTGGCAGACCAAAAAGGGTATCAGCTCCCATTATAAAATAAAACTCATATTGAGGATATTCATCAGAAAGCTGTCGTAAAGTATCTGCCGTGTAGGTATAGCCCTGCCTGGAAACCTCTAAATCAGAACATCGAAAATAAGGATAGTCCTGAATAGCCAATCTGGTCATTTGAAGCCTATGGGTGCCGGAAATAATTTTGTGATGTTGCTTTTGGTAAGATATCCCACTGGGCATAAACCACACCTCATCCAGCTCACAATACTCATAAGCCGCCTTTGCAAGGGCGATATGACCATAATGTATAGGATTAAAGGTGCCGCCCATAATACCGATTTTCTTATTTTTCATGCTCATACCAACTTTAATATATTTAACAAAATATTATCTTGGGAGTTCAATCTTTTTATTGTCTTTATTTTCTTTGTAAAGAACAATTTTCTTGCCAATAACCTGAACCACCTGTGCTCTTGTTCTTTCTGCAAGCATATATGCCATTTCTTTTGGATCATCAAAGCAATTTTTTAATACGTTGATTTTGATCAATTCGTGGGTATTAAAACATTCTTCAACGGCACTTGTGATTTCAGGGGTAAGGGAAGACTTACCAATCTGAAATATCGGGTCCAAATTGCTTGCTAAACTCATTAAATATGCTCTCTGTTTACTTGTCATATTCATTTCCTCTTATTTGTAATAATCAAAGCCAAGACCGTACATACGTACAGAATCGCCTTCTTCAATACCAAGTTCCTCTAACTGCTGTAAAATACCGGTTTCTTTCAAGAAATTCTGGAAGAACCTAAAGCCCTTTTCGGACTCTAAGTTGGTATAGCCAAGCATCTTTTCAATACGAGGCCCCTCGATTACATACTCATCTTCCTCTTCATCATAATATACCACAAACGGCTCTTCATCCGTCGGATTTTCCAGTTCAGGGAAATATTCCTGTTCAAATATCACAGGAGCATCATCCACCTGTTCCAACATCCCTGAAACCTTGTATAACAGCTCTTTAACGCCCTCACCGGTGACTGCAGATATTGCCACCACCTCAACACCTTGAGGTTCAAATTCCGCCTTAATACGTGCCACAGGATCATCTTCCGGGTCAAATATAGCATCAATCTTATTAGCTGCTATAATCTGAGGTCTATGTGCAATGTCCGCATTGTAGGCTTCTAATTCCTTGTTGATGGCATAAATATCTTCTACCGGATCTCTGCCCTCTGTACCTGCCGCATCCACAATGTGAATCATCACCTTGGTACGCTCGATATGACGCAGAAATTCATAACCAAGACCTACACCTTCGGAAGCTCCTTCAATCAGCCCCGGAATATCCGCAATCACAAAACTCTTGCAGTCATCCATATCTACCACACCCAGATTTGGCTGTAATGTAGTAAAATGATAATTGGCAATCTTCGGTCTGGCATTGGTCACACGGCTGATAAAAGTAGATTTGCCTACATTAGGAAATCCTACTAGTCCCACGTCCGCAATCATCTTGAGCTCTAATAAAAGCTCAAGTTCCATAGCGGGCTGTCCGGGCTGGGCATATTTCGGTGCCTGCATGGTAGAAGTAGCATAATGCTGATTACCCTTGCCGCCGCGACCGCCCTTTAACAGCACTACCTCTGTATTGTCACCGGACATATCGGCAATTACCTTGCCGGATTCCGCTTCTTTGATAACTGTGCCGGCAGGAACCTTTATAATAATATCCTGACCGTTCTTACCTCGGCAATTTTTCTTGCCGCCTTCTTCACCGCTTTGTGCTGAATACTTCCTCACATGGCGAAAATCCGTAAGAGTATTTATTCCTTCATCTACTTTAAAAATTACACTGCCGCCATGACCGCCGTCTCCACCGTCCGGACCGCCGTCCGGCACGTATTTTTCTCTTCTGAAGGAAACATGACCGTCGCCGCCTTTACCGCTTTTTACAAATATTCTAGCTCTATCTGCAAACATGATTCTTCTCTCCTATAATAAGTAAAAGTTCAGCCAAGCTCGATTCGACTGCTACGCAGTCCTTCTCGCTGCTAACGCAGCTAAAAAATCTCGCTGTTGGCAGAACGCCAAACAGAAAATATATCGCATGGCTTTCTTAGATAATAAATTCTCTCGCAATCCAGTTCTTATTTGCTGATGGCTAAACTATTACTATAAAAAAGGCCTCAAACGCGAAGTTTGAAGCCTAAAAAATGTCCGTATTATTCTGCTACTGGGTATACAGAAGCCTGCTTCTTGTCACGGCCCTTTCTTTCGAAACGAAGAACGCCATCAACTAAAGCGAACAATGTATCATCGCCGCCAATACCAACATTCACACCTGGGTGAATCTTTGTACCGCGCTGTCTGTATAAAATGTTACCAGCTTTAACGAACTGTCCGTCAGCTCTTTTCGCACCAAGTCTCTTAGATTCGGAGTCTCTACCGTTCTTAGTAGAACCAACACCTTTCTTATGAGCGAAAAATTGAAGGTTTAATTTTAACATGGTCTACACCTCCTTGAAATTTACGTTGCAATACTTATTGCCGTATTCCCGGCAAATCTGTTCTAAACCAAGGATCATAGTCTCTATAAGTACAATTGCCTTATCGGATAAACTATCCTGAAACACACATCTTAAAAACCCTGTATCTTCGTTTGTAGTAATCTCCATCTTAGTATCTGTAAATTTCTCCAAACCATTCAGAGTATTTATCACTAATACTGAAACTGAAGCACAAACTAAGTCCTTTTCAAACCACAGCCGTTTCCGTCCTGCATGTCCCATACAAGTAATGCTCTTGTATGATTCACTTGATTTTTCGATAATAATAGTTGTCATATTTTAATTAAGCATTAATCTTTTCGATCTTAACCTGAGTGTATGCTTGTCTATGACCGTTTTTCTTATGGTAACCGGTTTTTCTCTTATACTTGTAAACGATAACCTTCTTACCTCTACCCTGTTCCATAACAGAAGCTGTTACAGTTGCATTAGCTACATCTGCTCCAACCTTAAGGCTGTCATCACTTACTGCGATTACCTGGTCAAAAGTAACTTCACTTCCAACTTCTACGTCAAGCTTCTCAACTTTGATTACGTCGCCTTCAGCTACTTTGTACTGCTTTCCACCTGTTGCAATAATTGCGTACATAAGGCACCTCCTAATAAATTACTCGCTAACTTTGGTGATGTCTGGACATACTTATACCTAGTTATGCGGCATACTGGAATAGTATAGCAAGGTGCCTAAAAAATGTCAATATATAATTTTAAAAAAATTGTATAAAAATCTGCACAAAATCTAAATCAAAAACATGTGCAAATCATTTTTTCTCAAACTGCTTGATAAATTCAATAATAAAATCTACAGTGCCATCAATCCCCAGCTTACCGCTGTCGATACACAGATCATAACTGTCAGCACGCCCCCATTTTTTATTGGAGTAATAATTGTAATAGCTCTGACGCTGCTTGTCACGTCTTACACACAAATCCTTAGCTTCTGAAAGAGAAACATTTCTGCGTTCACTGATACGCTGTGCTTTAGCTTCTTCTTTACCGTAAATAAATAAATTCACACAATTCGGATATTCACTGAGAGCATAATCTGCGCATCTACCGACAATAACGCATGAACCTTCTGCTGCAATCTTCTTTACCGTATCAAACTGTGCCAAAAAAACCTTCTGGCTCATAGGCATATCTACAAAAGTAGTATTGTAACCAAAAGAATAGGCGTCCATTACCACATTGTACAAAAAGGAATTGGTAGGTCTTTCATCATGATTACGAATCATCTCCTCACAAAAGCCACTTTCCTTGGCAACACGAGCCAGTAATTCCTTGTCAAAATACGGGATTCCCAGCTTCTCAGCCAGTTTCTTGCCGATTTCACGGCCACCGGATCCGTACTGTCTGCCGATTGTTATTATTGTATTCATAAATACATCCTCCTGCAAAATATATGTTAACCCGAAGTCTTCGGGTAATCTTCTGCTTTTTATTTATTATACATGATTTGTGCGACAATTTCAACAATATTACTTGTATTTTAACAAACTATTTACATTTAAATATTCCATATGGCGGGATGAAGAACAAACCGGAACAGGTTTTATTACATAAGAAGGGGTACTATCTGTGTAACTCAAAAAGAGGCCCTCATAATGAGAGCCTCTTAAATTTAAATATCACTATTTAATTAATATTAGTTCTTCTTGTAAAGAGAAGCAAGTGTCTTGCTACCTTCAATTACAAGGATAACAGCTAATACGAAGATTGGTACCATAACGATACACTGTAAACCTTCCTTCATCATGATTGCTGTACCAGCAATAAACTTGTTTACGTTTGCGATGAAAGATAATACTAAGCTTGTTAATGTAGCGCAAAGCATGAATACCATAGGGATGTATAACATCTTTTCGTTTCTGCCTTTTCTCTTTAAGTAAGTTGCTAAGCAAAGGAATGCAGGAACAGCAACTAACTGGTTACATGCACCGAATAACGGCCATACATTCTGGTAGCCAGCGAGACAGAAAATGAAACCAATACCAGCTGTAACAGCTGTTGCAACATACATGTTGGACAGAACCTTGTTCTTAGGGAATAATTCCTGGAATAAGAAACGTCCTAAACGTGTAGCTGTATCTAAGCTTGTTAATGCAAATGCAGAAACTGCTAAAGAAATAACTGTAAATGTAACGCTTGTAGGTAAGCCAATAACCTTTAAGAAACCGGAAATTGCTGTAGCAAAAACAACTGTCGGTGAAGCTGCACCTGTAGCTTTAATAGAACCGTCAGCAGATAATGTACCGATAGCAATTAAGGAAATAACTGCAAGTACACACTCGATCAACATACCGCCGTAACCGATCAACAGAGTATCCTTTTCGTTGTCTAACTGCTTAGAAGTTGTACCGGAACCTACTAAAGAGTGGAAACCGGAAATAGCACCACAAGCAACTGTGATGAACAATACAGGGAACAGACTCTGTCCGCCTACATTGAAACCAACGAATGCAGGTGTCTGGATAGTAGGATTAGCAACAATGATACCGATAACTGCAGCACCGATCATGAAGTATAACAGAAAAGAGTTAAGGTAATCTCTAGGCTGTAATAAAATCCATACAGGAGCGATAGATGCAACGCAGATGTAAACGATAACGAATACTAACCAGAATGTCTTTGGTAAGTTGATTGGGAACATGATACCAACAGCAATTGCAATTGCCAAGAAGATAACACCAACGATAGTAGCTACTACCAATGGAGCGTTCTTTCTGTAAACAACAAAACCAAATACGATAGCTAATGGGATGAACAGTAAGGATGCTGTGGCAACAGAACCGTTTGCGTAGTTAATAACGCCATTAGCATCAACTGTACATGTGAAAGAGCTTGCTACGATGTCACCGAAAGCAGCAACAACAAGTAACAATACTAACCATGCAAAGATGGTAAATAAGGTCTTACACTTCTTGCCGATATTCTCTTCGATAACAGCACCGATAGATAAGCCTTTGTGTCTGATAGATGCAAAAAGAGCACCAAAGTCATGAACTGCACCGAAGAAAATACCACCGATTACAATCCATAAAAATGCAGGAACCCATCCGAAAAATGCAGCCTGGATAGGACCGTTGATAGGACCAGCACCTGCGATAGAAGCAAAGTGATGACCTAATAAGACAGGTGCTTTTGCAGGAACATAGTCCACACCGTCTTCTAATTCATGAGCAGGAGTCTTACGAGTTGGATCGATACCCCACTGCTTTGCAAGCCATCTACCATATGTAAGATATGCGATTACAAAAATCACGATGGCAGCTAAAATAAGAACAATAGCATTCACAATAAATTTCCTCCTTGTTTCTTTTGTTCTTTGTATTATAACTCCTGTTTGAAAGGAGTTACGCCCTGCTTTTCGCAAATTGTCAAAAAGCCGGGTTTATTAGCTCTTACTTCATCAAATACAGCTTTAAATACCTTTTGAGACTTACGGGCTGCACCGTTTGTGAATACCTTTTCATCATCCATGGTAACAGCAATCATACGTCCCGTGCTGTAACCTCGGATGCTGAACTGGTATCCCTTCTCATAGCGGTATCGCTTAATCTGAGAAGCAAGTTTGCTATCTGAAAAATGATTTCCCACAAAAACCACAGTCAAGTAACTATACATGTGATTCTTACCGGGATACTTCTCACCCTTACGTACCAAAACAGGCTCGAAGTAATCGGTGATGACTCTCTTAGCACGTTCAAACACCTGCTGATCAATCACCTCTGCATCTATAAAAAGAACATGTTCATAACTGTCTGCACTCCATAAGTTGGCAGATTTGGTAAGTACATATTTCTCCTGGTGAGTATAAAAATATGCGTAAGCTTTATATTCTATGCCATCTATCTGATATGGCATATAAATATCAAAGGAACCGCTGAACTTAGCAAGCAGTCGATCCAGATAAACTTCTCTTTCCATAGCACCTCTCTATATCATACTAAAATAGCAACAATATATTGATAATAATATCACATTCTGTTCAAAAAATCTTTAGTCTAATTTAACCAAAATTTTATATTTTTCGACAATCGAGATTAAAAAACATCAATTCACCTATTGCAAAACATTAAAATGTATTCAAAAGCTTCGTGAAATATTCCGGAAGAGGTGCATTTACCTCTATATAGGCTCCACTTCCGGGATGTACAAAGCCAAGTGTCATGGCATGCAGACACTGACCCTGAAGCTTAAAAGGGCAGCTTCTGTCACTGTAAACCGTATCTCCCAAAAGAGGATGACCAATACTGGCCATATGAACACGAATCTGATGGGTTCTCCCGGTCTCTAACTTACAGGAAATATAGGTATACTTGCCAAATCGCTTCAATACCTTATAATGGGTTACAGCATCCTTGCCATTTACATTTACCGCCATTTTTTTACGATCTACAGGGTGTCTGCCGATTGGTTTATGAATGGTTCCTTCCTCTTCCTTGATATCTCCATAACAAATAGCATGATAAATGCGATTAATGCTATGCTCCTTTAACTGGGCTGCAATGGCATTGTGGGACATGTCATTTTTACACACAATCAAAGAACCGGTAGTGTCCATATCTATCCTATGCACAATTCCAGGTCTCATCACACCATTAATACCGGATAGTTCCTGGCCGCAGTGATACATCAAGGCATTGACCAAAGTACCGCTGTAATGCCCGGCAGCAGGATGGACTACCATGCCCTTTGGCTTATTGACCACGATCACATTCTCATCCTCATACAGAATATCCAAAGGAATGTCCTCTGCCACAATATCCGGCTCCACAGCCTCCGGAAGGTCAAATACCACATCATCATCCCCACAAACACGATAGCTGGCCTTTACCACCTGACCGTTTACGGTAACTTTACCATCCTTTATAAACTTTTGAATAAAAGAGCGGGAAAGAGAATCTACAAGACATCCCAAAGCCTTGTCAATTCTTTCCCCCTCCAACTCCTCTGCTATCTTAAATACATACCTGTTCATCACTTTGATTCCTTATGCTTTCGGGAAGAAAAAATCGGTATCATTTCGTCAAATTCTTCATCCGAATAGTAGAAAAACAGTAAAAGTATTAAAATAATCACTGACACTGTAATATAAGAATCTGCCAGATTAAAAATAGGAAAATTAATAATCTTTACATATACAAAATCCACTACATACTTTAGGTGCAATCTGTCAATGAAATTACCCACCGCACCTGCAAATACCAAAGTCAGCGTATACACAAAAGGCATATAGCGGGGATTTTTGTAAAGTCTGAAAAACTCATATAACAGCAACGCACAAAATATCACCGTCAAAACATAAAAGAATATTTGCTTGTCCTTTAACATCCCCCAGGCAGCACCGGTATTTTCGTAGTAATGAAATTCCAAAACACCATCCCAGATCACAAAAGGATCTTTGCCCTTTAAATGCTTGACTGCAAGGTTCTTGCTCCACTGATCAAATCCTACCAAGATTAAGAAAATAACCGGTGTCAAAAGACACATATATTTGTGAAAAAACTGCTTCATTATGCCTTCATATCCTCTTCACTATAATAAATTTCGTTAATGGCTGCCAAAAGCTCATCTTCACGGATGGTTTTGTCAATCATCGCTTTGCCGATTCTTTTTAATACTACGAACTTAATCTTGCCGGCTTCCATTTTCTTGTCAGACTTAGTCAAATCCAGCACTTCCTCAGGTTTAATCCCTTCTACGGTAATCGGCAGATAGAATGGCACGAACATATCGCGGATTTCGTAATATTCTTCCATAGTCAAAAGCTCCCGCTTCCAGGAAATATAGGCAGCAGCCACACAGCCAAGGGCCACACATTCCCCATGCAAAAGTTCAAAATACTTGGCATTTTCAATAGCATGTCCAATAGTATGTCCGAAATTAAGCAGAGCTCTCTCTCCCTGTTCTGTAGGATCCTTCTCTACTACCAGCTTTTTAATCGTACAACTCTGAATGATCATCTCCTCCAGCACATCCAGGTCACGCTCACAGATTTCGTACATGTTGGAAATCAACCATTCATAAAAACCGGCATTTTTGATAAGTCCATGCTTCATAACCTCCGCAAAGCCATTAAAGTACTGTCTATCGCTCAGGGTTTTTAAGGTGGATAAATTCATATAAACTAATTTAGGCATCTTGAAGGCACCCACCATATTCTTGTACCCATCAAAATCCACACCGGTCTTGCCGCCGATGGAAGAATCCGCCTGAGCCAATAAAGTCGTAGGAACCTGCACAAAATCCACGCCGCGCAAATAAGTAGCCGCTATGTAACCGGTTACATCCCCTACTACACCGCCGCCTACCGCAATCAGTAAGTCCTTTCTGTCAAAGCCCTCTTCAATCAGTGCTTTATAGGCTTCCTTTACCGTATCCAGAGTTTTATGCTCCTCACCGGCCGGAAAGCTGAAAATACATGCCTTTAAACATTTACTTTCAAGCTCAGTACGCAAAGCCTCTGCATATAAAGAACGTACATTGGAATCCGTAACAATCATCACACGTCTGTTCGCAATGCCAAGCTCCTCTAAATCAAACCACAAATCCTCAAAGCTCTGACTGAATACAATGTCATAGCAAGGCTTATTATTATATAATATCGGTAATCTCTGCGCCATAATGCCTCCTAAATTCCTTCATCTCATTATAAATCATAAAAATCCTCTTATCGTACAAATTTAAAATAAATCCATCGTACCTTTCCCTCTGTCTAACATAAAACCCGAATATTTATATTTTATATAATGTTCATTCTTTTGTCAACCAAAGCCTGGAATTAAGTCTCATGCACGCCTGGAATTATGTCTCATGCACGCCTGGGGGACAACGCCCACGATTCATTATAACTCGAAAATAGCAGGGGGCAAAATCCTATGAGCCACGAATTGTGTACGAAATTGTATAACATCTGTAGTTAAGCGTATTATTTCAGTTAGAAATCATGCGAAAACTTTTTCTGATATTTTGTGGAAGGCATTAGAATGGTTGCGTAGAGAAACAAGCCGCTGCAATTCAGAAAATGGGTTGGCAGAGTTTCATGCCGCAGGTAATTTGAAAGCTCTGACAACTAAAAACATCTCTGAATGCAGCGGCGTAGTTTCACTAGCAAGCTTCTATTAACTGACACCAAATATCGAAAAAGTTTCTGCAGGATTTTCGCAAAAAATAATATCCACAAACTACCGATGTTATACAATTCCGTACTATAAAAGGGGCTCTAAAAATACAGAAGGCTGCAGGACATGATCCTTCTCCCCATTTACATAATGAATATGCAAATGATGTTTTGCTCTGGTCATAGCCACATAAAACAGTCTCCGCTCCTCTTCCAGCTCCTCGTCACTAAATCTGGTGCCTTTAGGAACCTTTCCTTTATTTACATCCAGCAAATAAACCGTATTAAATTCCAAGCCCTTAGAGGCGTGCATAGTCAGAAGCTGTACACCTTTTTTCTGATTGGAGTCCGCGGGCTTTTGATTTTCCTTTTGTTTCCTGCGGTCTTCGTCTACATGAACCAGCCATTCTTCCAAGTTTCCAAAGTCTTTCATTTCCCGGGCAATCTCATGAAATTGCTCTTCGATGGCATCAAACTGCTCTGTATTCCGATCTAAACTGCGCTCCAGCCATCTGCCATAGCCAATGCCCTTCCAGATATACTGCATAGCCAGATAGGGACGCATAGTACCAATGTGCTTTACACAGCAGCCCAGGGAATCCGGCAGGCCGGAAGTATGAACCAGCTGTTCTCTACTGATAAACCGGTTCGGCTTATTGGCTACACGTAATATATCCTGTCTATTCACACTGCCTAAACCCAGCCGAATATAGGCCTCTATATCCAGATACCAATCTTCATCAAAAATGCTCTTTCTGTCTTCTCCCGCATAGTAAGAAATCCCCTTACGGCGTAATTTGTAGGCCATGTTGCGAAGTTCCTGATTGGTCCGGTAAATAACAGCACACTCCTGTAAAGACGTTATATCGGTCTTCTGCAGCGCATCAAGAACATCATCATACATATCTTTTCTTAAAGCAAAGCTCTTGATATGAACACTTTCATTTTGGTGGTTCACTGCTTTTCCTGCCGTTTTCTGCTTATCGCTTATCATCATGTTATTCTGCTTTCCCCGGACATTTGCAGCAGTTTTCTCAGCTTCCGGCATTTCAAAACTACGCTCAACTGCACTAAACTTTTCACAACTTCGCTCAGCAGCCATAATCTTCTTCACAAAACGATTTTTATTAAGAGAAATCACCTTTAAGCTGCTGTCCACAATATCCCCTGTGCTGCGAAAATTCACATCCAGTTGAAGCTGACGGACAGGCTTATATTCCTCTATAAATCGCTGCATCAATTCCACTCTGGCACCTCGAAACCGGTACACCGACTGGTCGTCATCCCCCACCATAAATACATTGCGCTCCGGGCCGGTTAGCAGTTTGATAATCTCATACTGCAGCACATTCATATCCTGACATTCATCAATCAAGATATACCTAAACTGCTGCTGCCAACGCTTTCTAATCTCTGGATGATCCTTTAAAAGCTGATAACAGCACAGCATCAAATCATCAAAATCCATATATCCCATGCCTATTAAAGCTGTGTGATACCTTTGATACAGCTGTTTTAATTGCTCTGCTGTCACATCAGCGTATTCCGGCATATTACGCATAGACAGGCCATTATTCATATAGAGGCTGAGTATGCGCTCCACTTCTTCGATGGCAATATCAAAATCCGTTCCCAGCACCTGCTGGCAGATTTCGAAAAGTATGTGTGTTTTTTCTTCTGTGGAAATAAATCGGGCAGGTATGGAGGAATAAGAATTCCTAAGAATATAATAGAAACAGGAATGAAAGGTTCCAAACCAGGGCTGCGCATCCGGCAGGCAGGCCTTAAACCTGGCTTCCATTTCCATGGCAGCTGCTTTGGTAAAAGTAATAACTAAAATCTGTTCACCGGGAACGCCCAATTCCCTTACCATGTGAACCAGTCTCTGCGTGATGACAAAGGTCTTCCCACTGCCGGGGCCTGCCAAAACAAGGCAGGCCCCTTTGTGGTGTATAATCGCACTTTCCTGTGCTTTTGTAATCTGATTAGGCAAGGGCAGCTTCCAAAAGGGCAATGCCCTTCTTTACACGGGCAATAGACTCTTCCTTACCAATAATCTCCATAATCTCTGTAGCACCGGCAGGTGTCATCTGCTTGCCGCTGACTGCAGTACGGAGCGGCCAGATAGCAAAGCCATTCTTACAGCCCTTCTCCTCTACATACTTCATCAAAAGTGCGTAAAGTGCATCATTGGTATATTCGTCCTGTGCCTCTAATCTAGGAAGCAATTCCTTTAATACCTCTAAAGATGACTCCTCAGTAGTCTTCATCTTCTTGTGGGTATACATTGCAGTATCATACTCCGGAAGTTCGTTAAAGAAATCTACCAAATCAGCAATATCCGGGAAAATCTCAATACGGGTCTTTACCATGGCAGCTATCTTCTTGAGGTCAAAGTCCTTGGTCAGAGCCTCCTTTAAATAAGGCTCTGCCAGCTCATAGAACCGGTCAAAATCCATAGCCTTCAAATACTCACCGTTCATCCACTTCAGCTTCTGGATATCAAACACCGCAGGGGACTTGCTGATACGTCTGTAATCAAACTTTTCAATGAGCTCCTCCAAACTAAAAATCTCACAATTATCCTCCGGAGACCAGCCCAGAAGTGCAATGTAATTTACAATTGCCTCGGTGATAAAGCCCTGCTCCAGCAAATCCTCAAAAGATGAATGACCGCTGCGCTTGGATAATTTCTTGTGATTTTCATCAGTAATAAGCGGCAAATGGATATAAGTCGGAACTTCCCATCCGAATGCTTCATACAAACGAACATACTTTGGAGAAGAAGAAAGATATTCATTACCTCTTACTACATGTGTAATATTCATAGTATGGTCGTCTACTACATTAGCAAAATTATAAGTAGGATAACCATCGGACTTAATAAGAATCATATCGTCTAACTCAGAATTATCCACCGTAATATCTCCATAAAGCTCATCATGGAATGTAGTAGTTCCCTCTGAAGGATTATTCTGTCTGATAACAAAAGGCTTGCCGGCTGCCAAATTAGCCTCTACCTCTTCCTTGGATAAGTGGAGACAGTGCTTATCATAAACTGTAATCTCCTTGGTACCCTCACCCATATCAATAGACTGACGAAGACTGTCCAAACGCTCCTTATCACAGAAACAGTAATAAGCCTCGCCCTTCTCCACCAATTCCTTGGCATACTTCATATAAATACCGGTCCTCATACGCTCACTCTGCACATATGGACCGTAACCACCATCCTTGTCCGGACCTTCATCATGAATCAGACCTGTCTTTTCCATGGTACGGTAAATGATGTCAATAGCGCCTTCTACAAAACGCTCCTGGTCTGTATCCTCAATACGAAGCATAAAATCTCCGCCATCGTGCTTTGCAATCAAAAACTCATATAATGCAGAACGCAAATTGCCCACGTGCATACGGCCAGTAGGGCTTGGTGCGTATCTGGTTCTGATCTTTGTCATAGAATCATCCTCTCTTTCGATTATTTGTCAATTTTCGTTATTAATCAAAATTTCCTGCTTAATAGTATATAACAAACTTTGGTAATTCACAAGAGGGTACCTATGACTTATTCGGAAAATTTTTGTTCAACCTTCTCCATAGCTGCGTTGACTTGTTCCGTAGAAACCTGTTGATATTCACCATTTATTTTTCTTGGAAAATCTACACATTTAATTACCTGTGCACGATACTCGCATATATCTTGATCGCATTCAATCATAACTACAGCATATCCCGTAATATGTTCATTTTCCAGCATTGTAATTTCAGCATAAGTTTTTGTGCCATTCCACCAGGTCCCCTCATTTTCAGGAACACACACCCACGTGAGTACCTGATTATTTGCAATTGACATAGAGGAATAGTATTCTGTTATGCTCTCTAACAATTCGCCATGCCGAGTGCCAAAGCTACCGTCACAGGCATAGGCTGAAAAGTCCACATTTGTTTTTTTATAAGAACACTCTATGGCCAAGCCATCGTATTCACTAAATCCATTCAAAGGCGACCAATCTGATAGTACTGTAATAAAATCACTCTTCCTCTCAATGATTCCCCCAGACATCACAGAATACTGAAATAACACATACGCTGTTAAAATTATTACTATTGCTGTTAAAATCAAATATTTTATCTTACGTTTCACCTTTTATCCCCTCCAACTGTCACTATGTTCTTGACACTTCACGATATACTGTCTCCTTTTAGAGCAGTGTGTATTTTCTATTTTTTAAATTATTATAACACATATAAAATAGGCATTGTCAACAAGAATATCGATTCTCATGTACCAAAATACATTAAACTCATCTTGTGAGGACGATGTAATGTCTAAATCCTATTTTTTTGATAGAGTAAATATATGTACACTAAAAAACTCAAATCAACTTGGCTACTTTTTTATAGTCAAAAATTTCCGGTTTATATTTTACTTTACAAACCGGAAATTTGATTTAAGCATCATCTGTTTTATATAGCCTTTTATTTTTTATTATTTTTTGAAACCGTATATATAGAATAGCCGCCACCTGCAAGAAAACCACAGCCAATTGCAATTTTTGTAATCAGTTCACTTACATAGTCTGAATTGTAATTCCAGAAATACCAATTATCAGCGTTCTCTAACACTTCAAACAGTGCAGGAAGGAACAATATCAAACCAATAATAATAGCTGCTATTCCTATGTATAACATGGTTCCATTGCCCTTCTTGTCTTCTTGTTCTTTACCATATCTTGTTTTATGTCCACAATATGGACACTTTTCTGCTGTACTGCTGATTTCCTTTCCACATTCTATACATTTAATCATTGCCATAATAGTTATACCTCTCCATAAACCTTGTCACATACAATTTTATATGCAGTTTCAACATCATCCGTCAAAACAGTAAAAACCCCTTTATTACTCTGTATCAAAAGCATCGGATTTGATAAAACTACAACCTTCTGCACTTCTGTAATCTCTGAATAAAGTACACTAAATTCCCTACACGAAGATATCTGAACACCTTCTATATGATTTTCATATAGATATAATCTTGCTTTGTTTGCAGCACCATTGCTATTTACTACAGACATTACGATACCGGCCCCTACAAATACTACACCTAGAACAAAGCAGAGTGTCCTTGCATCTCCATATAATGCCATGCCTGCAATAAATATGATGACACCACATATAATAATTACACTGCAGCACAAATCCATCATCTGTTTTCTTTTTGGTGGGTTTCCTTCTGACTTAAAAAGCAATTCTTCCATATAAATTTTCCTCCACTTTCTCTTTTGCACTAATAATTTAGTATAAATCGGATTATAGCAGATTATTATTAGTGTGTCAAGCTATTCATACTAAAATTGTAGTATGATAAATAAAACCAAATTTCAAGGAGTTTAATAAAGATATGAATCGCATTCGAGCGCTACGCGAAGACAGAGATTTAAGACAAATTGACGTATCCAACGCTACCGGTATCGACCAAAAAACTTTATCCAATTATGAAACAGGCAAAACGCGTCCTGACAGTGATGCATTGATTTTGTTAGCTGATTTCTTTGATGTAAGCATCGACTTTCTTGTAGGGCGTTCTGATAATGCTTCCAATCTAAAACATGAAATTTCTACTGAAATTGAAAAAATCCAGCATCAGTTAATTCATGTAAAAAATCTTTTAAAAAAATAATCTTTTATAACCAAAAAGCTATGTCTTTTGTTAACTTATCGGGTCATCCCTTTTAACAATCATAGCTTTTATTTTTATACTTTATAGACTTACCTATTATAATAAATATTGTTGTTCTTTCTAAAATTTAATCCCATCACAATTCACTTCTGACATTATTTGCATAGCATGGAAACAGCACATTTGCCAAAAATAATCATACATTAATATTAAATAATATAGTTTTTATGACTGGAGGATATCCGTATGCAAGATAAACACTTTGACGAACGCTTAGAGCAGTTCCCTTTGGGTATGGCATATGTGCCTTGGCAGCATGCCACACGTGTCTGTGATGATTTGGAAGACGGTTTTAAAGCAGGCACTATTTTCCCTGAATTAATGAAACCATTTGAAGGCAGGAGGTGTGTACAGTAATGGCAAAAAAAGATAAATGTGCAGCATTGTATGAAATCAGCATGGTAGATTTTTTGTTAAAGGATATGGAGTTATATCTGGATACCCATCCTTGCGACAAAAATGCTTTGGACTACTACCGCCACTATGCAAAAATTTTACAAAATATGCGTGAAGACTATGTAGCAAATTGGGGTCCGCTTTTTGCTACAGATTCCGCTTGCGGAAAAGAATGGGAATGGGGCAAAGAACCAAATGCCTGGGAAGGAGTGTGCTAATTTATGTTCCAATACGAAAAAAGACTACAGTTTCCTGTAAAAATCAGCAAGCCTGATGCAAAGTCAGCACAGATTATCATCAGCCAGTTTGGCGGTCCTGACGGAGAGCTTGCTGCAAGTATGCGGTATTTTTCTCAGAAATTTGCAACTCCACACCGTGAAATAGCGGGACTTTTAAATGATATTGCAACAGAAGAATTGAATCATCTCGAGATGGTGGGTGCTATTGTTTATCAGTTAACCAAGGACCTTTCCATGGAAGAGATCAAACGTTCCGGCTTTGATAAATATTATGTAGACCACACAGTAGGCCTCTGGCCTCAGGCAGCAGGCGGTGTACCATTTAATGCCAATCAGTTCCAGAGCAAGGGCGATATATTAACCGACCTGTTTGAAGACATGGCTGCAGAACAAAAAGCCCGCACCACATACGACAATATCCTGCGTATGGTTGATAATCCTGACGTAATTGCACCAATCCGCTTCTTGCGCCAACGTGAAATCGTACATTTCCAGCGTTTCGGCGAGGCCCTTCGCATGGCTCAGGATAAATTAAATGAAAAAAATTTCTATGCATTTAACCCTGGATTTGACTGCAATCCAAACACCTGCAAACCAAATACTTGTAACTAAATACAGGAAGCATACTGTGTAGCGAAAGCATTTAACACATCTTGCTATATTCTATAACTGTTTTTATATAAAAATACCTGGTAGTGAACGCCTCTCGCGGGCGTCATTACCAGGCACACTTCTTTCTTTCAAAATCACAGGCTATAAGTCGGAGATATATATACTTCGCCACAGGGGCCTTGAAAAGCGCCGGTCCTTAGCGAAGCAAAGCGTTAGCTGCAGACTGAGCTTAGTACCGTTGCGTTTTTCATGGAACGAAAGTGACCCTGAGACGAAGTGTATAAACCTCCGGCCAATAGATGACTGATTTTGAAATTACCACTTACAGTACAAACCGTCCTTCCAGTGCCAGATACTGGTCAAAGATCAATTTGCTGACCTTAGAACCAAATACCGTGGCCGGATGCTCCGGATAATACATACTGTCACTAAATTCTTTATTAAACATAACGATAACATAATCACCATACGGTGTATGTACGATACCGCCGTCATTTCTGCAGGCATTCATGGAACCGGACTTACTTGCCACCCAGAAAGCACCGGGCTCAGCGCCACAATCCTCATCATCAAAAAGAGCTACCGGGAACTGCTTGGTAATGGTGCTATTGTAATGCTGTTTCTTAAAAATCTCCAGCATCTGGGCATCTTCCTTTGATCCGATCAACTCACCTTTCAGAAGACGCGTAAAAATAGAAGCATAATCAGATACCGTACTGGTACCCAACTTGTCGTATTTAATAAAGTCAATAGGGTTATGAAGCACCGTATCCTTACAACCCAGTCTTTGAATGCAAGCGTTGATTTCCTCTACACCCAAAAAATCAATCATCATATTGGTGGCAACATTATCGCTGACAATGATCATCAAGGTTGCTACATCCTGAGCCCGCAGACTCAGTCCAGGCTCCAAAGAACGTACCACGCCACTGCCGTCCACAAAATGCTCCGGCTTATAGACAATCATATCATCCAGTGAAACTTCACCTTTTTTTACTTTGTCAAAAAGGCATGCCAAAATATAAGTTTTTACACAGCTGGCAGTTTCAAATTTTTCGTTCTCTCCGATTTTGATCACATTGCCTTTTAAATCATCTGCGTATATACTCATCTTGCCGTCGTAGCTTTTAAGCTCCGCAGCAATTCTTTTCTCTAATGTAAGTGATGGATGCATGTCAATTACCAGAAGATGGTGCCCACCTTTAACAGGCCCTCATCCAGATCCTTTCTGTAATTTGTATCTTCAGGATTAAAGCTATTGATATCAATACCGTTACTGCCTGTGCGTGCTGTAGAGTGAATATATAATCCATCCCCCAGATACAGCGCAATATGACCTGCAAAATACAGTAAATCTCCTTTTTGCATAGCTTCACGGGAAATCTCCTTAACAGGATATCCTTCCACAACTCTGGCATCCCGGTATGTCAGTACACCATTCAACATATAGCTCATAGAAGTCATTCCTGAGCAGTCAATACCAAGAGGGCTCTTACCTCCCCAGCGATACTGTGTTCCCTGATAAGTCATTGCCGTTCTAATTACTGCGTCTCTGAAATTCTCTTCGCTTCCCTCAAAATAAGTATCCAAAAGATTAGAAAGATATGCTTTAAATCCTCTGTCATCTGCTGCTGTACCCTCTGCTGCAAATGTATCAGTAGGAAAAATCTTCCGTGTCAGATATTTTTCCGGCAAAAATCCTTCTCTGCCATCTAACAATACTACCTTGCGATAGCCTCCTGTCACTTCTTCAGTCACCTCAATCAGACAACCCTTTGTCAGGCTGATAAAAGGCACTCCCTGTACCTTTGGCACATTCAGTACATCCACATATTGACAGTCTACAGCCATCTGGGTACCTAATGTTTCTTTGAAAATCACATCTGCTTTCGCCACATATCCTTCGTAGCTATAATGGGTACGAACTTTATACCATTCGCCACACTCTTCTAAAATGAAAAGCGGCATACCGTATAAGCCTTCGTCAGAAATAGCGGATACCGTAAGGGTCTGCTCTGCCATATCTGCGTCCCCTTTGTAGGTTTTTACCATTACAGTATCTGCTTTTTCATAGAGGCTCGCTATACTACGATTCACATAACAAATATTCATGCTTTTTATAACCATTCCTTTAAATCAATTCGATTTACCAAAATAAAATGTCCCGGTTCCACCTCAGTCCAGGATGGTGGATTTTCCTCATAATCCAGATATAAAGGATTAAATACGATCAATTCTTTATTTCTTTCGTAAACAGGGTCCGGCATTGGTATTGCAGATAAAAGTGCCTTGGTGTATGGATGGATCGGATTGGTGATCACGTCTTCGGTATTACCCATCTCTACGATATCACCCTTATGAATTACGGCAATTCGATCTGTAATATAGCGCATAACAGACAAATCGTGAGCAATAAACAAATAAGTAATATCTCTTTCTTTCTGCAAATCTCTCATCAGATTTAATACCTGAGCTCGTACAGAAACGTCTAATGCAGAAATCGGTTCATCAGCTATAATAAACTCGGGCTCCATAATCAGCGCTCTGGCTATACCGATACGCTGCTTCTGACCACCGGAAAATTCATGCGGGAAACGAGAGGCATATTCCGGAAGCAAACCTACCTCCTGCAATGCCCGATGCACTCTCTCTGTAACCTCGGCCTTTGATAATTCTTTATGAATATTTAACAGACCTTCACTGACAATATACTCCACCTTGGCTCTCTCATTTAAGGAAGCCTGTGGGTCCTGGAAAATCATTTGAATTTCTTTGATAACTTTTTTATCTAATTCCTTATCAATCTTACCGTTAATCTTCTGCCCTTTATAGATAATGTCACCGCCTGATGTAGGGTTAATACGCATAATAGCTCGACCAATGGTAGTTTTGCCGGAACCGGATTCACCAACTAAACCGAAGGTTTCTCCCTTGTAAATCTGAAAGTTGGCATTTTTAACTGCCACAAAGCGCTTGCTTTTTGGCCCGAAGGACACCTCCAAATTACGGACATCCAGTAATACTTCTTTTTTATCTGTTGCCATGAATCAGTCCTCCGCTTCTGATTTTTTCTAGTACGGCCGGTGGCTCTACCTTTGGTGCTCTTGGATCCAGCAACCAGGTTTTAGCCTTGTGAGTAGGACTCACTTCAAAATATGGCGGTCTCTTTACAAAATCTATCTTCAATGCATGAGGATTACGAGGTGCAAATGCATCTCCGTGTACCTCCTGGAATAAGTTCGGAGCAGTACCCTGAATCGTGTACAAATCTTCGCCCTTAACACCAATCTGTGGCAAAGAAGAAAGCAATGCCCATGTATATGGGTGCTTGGAATCGTAGAAAATATCCTCTGCCGTGCCGATTTCGATAATGTCACCGGCATACATAACCGCTACTCTATCCGCAATATTGGCCACTACGCCAAGGTCATGGGTGATAAAGATGGTAGTCAGGTTATATTTGGCCTTCATATCCTTAATAAGCTGTAAAATCTGAGCCTGAATGGTAACATCCAGTGCTGTAGTAGGCTCATCACAAATCAAAATCTTCGGATTGCAGGCAAGGGCAATGGCAATTACCACACGCTGTCTCATACCACCGGAAAATTCATGGGGATACTGATTGTAACGTCTGGCCGGATCTGCGATACCAACATCCTTAATATATTGCATCGCTTTCTCTTTTAATTCTGCACCTTTTAAACCCTGATGCAAAGCTACTGCTTCAGCAATCTGTGCACCGATAGTCTTAAGCGGATTTAAGCTGGTCATAGGGTCCTGCATAATCATGGCAATCTCACCACCGCGAATGCTTAACCAGTCCTTTTCTCCCTTCAGCTTGGCCAGGTCCAGTCCATTATACATAATGCTGCCCTGGGTAATGGTTCCATTATTGTCCGTTAACCCCATAAAGCACTTGGTAAAAACAGACTTGCCGGAGCCGGACTCACCTACAATGGCAATGGCCTCTCCTTCCTGCACATCCAAATCAATACCACGAAGAGCGTGGAGCTTACGGCCGCGCAAGTTGAATTCCAGATGCAGATTTTTTACAGATAAAATAACATTCTGTTCCATACGCTCCTCCTACTTGTGGTTCTTTGGGTCTGCCGCATCAGAAAATGCATTGCCAATAATATAAAATGATATTGTTACAATAGACAATACAATAGTAGGGAAAATCAACTGATAACGAAGGTCAGCACTCATCATAAGCTCACGACCGTCATTAATCAAACGTCCCAGAGAAACAGTGTCACTAGGAAGTCCCAAACCAATGTATGTAATAAATACTTCGTTACCGATGGCAGCCGGAATGGACAGAGCCATACGAAGCATAATAATGGAAACCAGATATGGCAGCAGATTCTTCATAATGATTCTAAAGGTAGAAGTACCTAAACATCTGCTGGCCAGATTATAATCTCTGTCACGGATAATAATGATCTGATTTCGGATAAAACGTGCCATCTGAATCCAGCTGGTCAGACACATAGCAAAAATCATAGACTGAATACTAGGTGTAACCATATAAGAAATCAAAATAAGCACCAGTGTCTGAGGAATATTGTCCAAAATGTTGTAAACTTCTGTAAAGAAAAAGTCCAACTTACGAACATAGCCCCAAAGCACACCCATAGTAATACCTAAAACTGCTTCCACAACTGCAACCGCAAGACCGATAAACAAAGACGTACGGGTACCGGCCCAAATACGTGCCCATAAATCCTGTCCAATGGAATTAGTACCCAATATAAACTGAGGCAGCTCTCCCGGCTGCACATTACGATATTGCATAAAGGTCATTGGGTTATTATTAATCAAATTCGGATCCAACTGATTTGGCAGGTATGGCTGAATAAAGGTGAATAACACGATAGCACCCATAACAATCAATAAAAATACAGCCACTTTGTTTTTGAGAAATACCTGTAAAGTCGCTTTCCAGTAAGAATAGTTACTGTAACCGGTTCTCTCTGCCTCTTCACTGTTATACTCCGCAAAGGTAAATAATTCTTCGTCACTTAAGCCTTCGTATTTTGAGGAGGCTTTCCTTTTCAGGTCTTCGGTCAGAGCATCTTCCAACTTACCTGCAAAGTGATTTTTCACACTGTTTGCCATTATCTGCCTTCCTCCTTCTTGCTTAAACTGATTCTAGGGTCGATTACTGTCATAAGAACATCACCTAACAGCAATCCGATTACACCTACTGTTGCATATAATAACACGATACCCTGTACCATGGTATTGTCACTCTTTTTGATTACCTGTACCAACAGACCACCCATACCCGGCACACTGTAAAGAGATTCAATATAAATAGAACCGATAACCGTATTCAAAAAGGAAGTCGGCAAATATTGAATCAGCGGAACAAATGCATTTCTGAATACGTGCTTAAAAAACACCTTATTGCCGGATAAGCCCTTGGCTGTTGCCAGCTTCACGTAGTCCTTATTGGTCTCATCCACCATGTATCGACGCAGCCACATACCATAATAAGCAATATTACCAAGTGACATGGAAATAACCGGTAAAATCCAACTCTTAGGATTGGATGGGTCAAACATAAGCGGAATATCAAGAATAATCGTACCGTATAACTGAATAAACAAATAGTAAACCGCTGCAGGCACGGCCTGAATAAATACAATAAACAAAGTGCCGAACTTGTCAAACCATTTTCCCTTGTATCTTGCCATCATAGCACCCATCGGAATACCTGCCAACAAAGACACTATAATAGCCATACATCCAAGCTTAACGGAATATGGTATTTTCTCTCCAATAATCTCTGTTACCGGCACCTTCTGTCTATAGGTAATGGATTCTCCCAAATCACCATGCAGTAAATCAGCCCAGAAACGGCCCAGCTGTACCGGAAGCGGATCATTTAATCCCAATGCCTCCAAACCATTCTGAATCTGTAAGTCCGTCATTTTTTCATAATTCGGGAAATAACCTTCTATGGGCATCTGACGCAATAATATAAATACCACAGAAATGATAATAACTAAGGAAATGATAGAACGCCCAAAGCGTTTTGCTAAATATTGTAACATGTAATACTCCTTGCGTAAGCACGCAATAAGCCTTGGACCCAAAGCATACTTCAGGCCCAGGCTCACTCAAAAAATCATAATAATATAACTTATCGGAAGTTACGAAAGTAACTTGCGATAGAAGGCGCAGATATGCGCCGCAAAGCGATTATAGGGTTCGCAAAGCGGTTCCTATAATAAATTTATTATTTTTTATTTGCGTTGTATTCATCCATAGAAACAAAGTTTGTATACAACTTCATACCTTTGTAACGGAAGTTCGCAACACCGGATGGAGAATACTGGCTTTCATAAACGTTTAATTTATTTGCTACATAAGACTTTGTAGATAAACCATAAGGAATTGCTAAAGCATGTTCGATCAAGTAGCTTTCAGCCTTTGCAAATGCTTCAAATCTCTCCTTTTCCTGATCGGAACCGGTGATAGCCTTTGCCTCTTCTACTAATGTGAAGTATTCCTTTACTGTATCCGCACTTGCCGTATCATCTACGATAGCATATGCAAGATATGCATAACGACCGCCTCTATGGAAGGTGCCGTCACCATTATCTCTCTGATAGAATGGTTCAACAAATGTCTCAGGATCTGCATAGTCGCCTGCCCAGTTACACTTCATAAACATGTAGTTGGATGAACGACGGATTGTACTTAAGTAGTTTTCACTTGGACCTGCTTCTACGATAACATCCACATAGTCCTTACCCAGTACAGATTCAACCTGCTGCTCTAATACAAGAGACTCCTGCTCCCAGTTTGTGGTAGAAGGATTGTAACGAACAAGCATCTTAATAGGGAAGGTAGCGCCTGCCTTGGTCAACTCAGCCTTGGCCTTATCTCTGTAAGCAATTGCTTCGTCAGCATTGTAGAAATCAGCTGCCTGAATATCCTTAAACACATCTAATGTAGTATATGCATCCTTACCATCACGAATAATATTATTAGTAGGGGTAATGGTGTTCATAATGAGATCTGCAGGGTCTGCATGATCACCTGTATTTACGTAAACGGTATTTACTCTGTTTACAGCACTCATGATAGACTGACGGAAGTTCTCGTTGTTTACAGCGATTTCCCAGTTCCATGGCTCATACTTCTCATCGATAGCGTACTCGCCTGTGCCGGTTCTCTGCCAATCATCACCCAATTTGTAAACATTAAAGTTAAAGCAATAGAAATAAGAATAAGATGTATCTTCTCTTTCCATGGAAACCATGTTTTTGGTGGAAGAATCCTTCATCCAGCTATCAACGATATCAGCACCGAGTGTTGTATTGTCGATTTCGCCACGCTTTGCCATTTCCGGACCTACTGTAGAAGCTTCTGCATTGTAGGTCTTTACGATTTCGGTAATATATACCTTGTCAGCATCCCAGTTATTAGGATTCTTTACATAACGGTGTTCTACCTGTGGCTCCCAGTTTGCCATATAATATGCACCGCAGTAGTACATCTTGTCTTCAGATGTAGCAAATTCGGAACCGGTCTGCTCTAACAAAGGACCGTATGCAGGCATAAAGCAAACATAACCAAGCATAGATAAGAAGTATGGAACTTCCTTTTCTAAGGTATACTGAAGGGTTAATGCATCTACTGCCTTTACACCTACCTCTTCATAAGCCATGTCGTTAGAAGCGTCATCATCGCTTAAAGATGCATAGTAGTCAGAAGCATTTAAAATAACACCTTCTAATAACCACTCTGTATCACTTGCATTTGCAGGATCCAACACATACTTCATTGCATCCACAAAGTCCTGTGCGGTAACATCTGCTACTGCTTTTCCTGTGTGATCCAACCACTTCTGGCCGGCACGCAGTTTAAAGGTCCAAGTCATGGTAGCTTCATCATAGCTCCAGCTTTCTGCGAGACCAGGTACCATAGTACCGTTTGAGTCGTAGTCAATTAAGGTATCTACTGTATTTGCTGCAACGGCCTGATCTGCTGATGTACCGGAAGTCAAATAATTCATTGTACCGATTTCGCTGCTGTAAAGAACACGATAAACTACATTATCCCCTTCCACTGCAACGTTTTTGCCGGAATTCTGATTGCCTGCCGGATTATTACCGCATGCAGCCAAACCGAATACCATAGCTACACTTAAAAGAACTGCTAATACTTTCTTTTTCATAGTTATCTCCTCTCTCACTATGTTTATAGACATCCCGAAGGAATTGTCTCAAAATTGTGCTGCACCCTTAGCACTTAAAAGCAAGGGGCATTTAAAATACCGATACCCGGTGTCTCATTCATAATAATATCTGCACCTTCGTAAATCGGACCACCCTGATACGGGTCAATACTGCAGAGTGACGGGCCATCTAAATCTGCTCTGGTAATAATACCCTTGGCCGCTGCAAAATGTGCTGCTGCAGAAACAGAAATCTTACTCTCTAACATACAGCCGATCATACACTCTACATGATAAATCTCTGCAATAGAACATATCTTTAAAGCTTCATAAATGCCGCCGGTCTTCATTAACTTGATGTTGATCAGATCAGCTGCCCCACCCTCTATAATATGTATCGCATCTTCTGCTGAGAACACACTTTCATCTGCCAAAATAGGTGTATATACATGCTGGGTAACATACTGCATGCCTTTAAAGTCGTGAGCATGTACCGGCTGCTCCACCAGATCCATGACAATGCCCTTGTCCTCCATGGTACTGATGATCTTCACCGCATCCTTGGCACTCCAGCCCTGATTAGCATCAATACGAAGAGCAATATCCTCACCAACAGCCTTACGGATAGCTTCGATACGCTTAATATCCTCTAAGCCTTCCTTGCCCACTTTGATCTTTAAGATCTTAAAGCCCTGCTCCACAGCCTTTACACTGTCTGAAACCATTTCTTCCACAGGATTTACACTAATGGTGAGGTCTGTCTCAATGCGATTTCTACGGCCCCCTAATACCTTATAAAGAGGCTGATTTAAACACTTGGCATACAAATCATATATTGCCATATCTACTGCAGCTTTGGCTGTGGTATTCTTCAAAATACAGCTGTGAAGCTTCTGCATAATACCATCTATATCCAAAACATCCATACCGATTAAATTGGGAGCTATAAACTGCTCAATGGCACAACGGATACTGCCCAATGTATCTCCTGTAATGACCGCTGTCGGCGGCGCCTCGCCAAATCCTACCTGACCATCATCAGAAGTAATCTTGATGATCAAATCATTTACACAGTCCACAGTACGGAGGGCTGTTTTAAAGGGTGTCACAAGAGGAATACGAACTTCCCCCACTTCGATACTTGCTATCTTCATAATATGTAACCTCTGTCTATAAATATTTCGTCTGAAAGAATCGTCAACTCATAAAATCAACATCATTGGCTTCATATAACATCAGAGAAATCTCTGCCATCTCTCTTTCATAACGAGCCACGTCCGTCTCATTACCCAGAAACACCAATATAAAAGGCTGTTTCGCATATACAATGCCCACATCATGAGTAATACCGGCATCCTCTCCGGTCTTGTGAGCAATAGGGCCACGGTCCGGGAGGGTATGAATATAAAAAGGAATCTTGCCATTCAGTCGCTGATCCTTCATAACAGAAAGCATATGCTCACTGGAATCCGCATCAAACATCTCTCCATTATAAAGCATCTCCAAAAACACGCCTAACTCCGCCGGACAAACATAATTCTGAATGCCCCTTGCAGACTTCTCAGCATCGTACATCTTACGATTTAACTGGGTCTTCTCACAGCCCAGTGCGCGAATACCATCATTAATAGCCTCTTCCCCCAATATATCAATCAAAAAATTGGTAGCAGAATTGTCGCTCAATATAATCATCAAGGTATATAAATCCTGGATTGTAACCTCTAAACCATCATGCATATAAGTCAGTGCACCGCAAGACGGAACACACTTGGATTTGTCAATGCAAATCATATCATCCTTAGACAGAATGCCCTCCTTACACTGACGAACTGCCTCCGCCATAATATATAATTTGATAACACTGGCTGCCAGAAAGGACTCATCCTCCTGATACGTAATCACTTCGCCGGTAGCCAGATTCTTGTAATAAAATCCGATTTTACCGGGAAGCTTCTGCAATCGACTTAATATATCCTGCTCCATAACCCTTTATATTTCTTCCTTTTCTTGTATAAATATTCATTCATTTTGTATAATCAGGAAAAATACGATAAACTGTCCCAAATTTTACACAGTTTGATTGTATACCATGATACATTTTATGTCAATCAAAAATTCGCTGAGAAAAACAATATCATATACTCTTATCTTCAATCAGATTCTGCTTCAAAACATTTATCGTTTTCTGATTCTTTTTCAAAACTCTACATAAAATTGCAAGCACTTCATAGTAAAAGCAGAGCGTTGTAATATAAAACAACCCTCTGCCCCATTATTGAAACATATTCATTTAATCCTTAGACCCGGGCAACCGCACCCTGAACAATAAATTTTTCAGTTTTCTCCATTCAAATGGAATTAACGGATACAAATAGCTCTGCTTAGATACCGTCTTGTTGCTGATCAATGCCAGGAGCAATATTACGATTCCTGCCACAAATCCGCCCACATTAAATATAGCGGTCAAAAGCAAATTAATAATACGCATAAATTTTAATGCATAGCCCATTTCATAGTTAGGCTGGGTGTAGCTTGCAATGGCTATAAATGCCATATACAACATAACTTCTGAGTTAAACCAGCCGCTTTTTACGGAAAATTCGCCTAACACCAGGGCTGCCATAATACTAAGCGGTGTACTGAGCATATTGGGCGTATTGACTGCTGCCAGCCTGAGACCGTCAATAGCCAGCTCCAAGATCAGAAACTGCAGTACAATAGGCACATTGATATTTTCTTTTATGGCAATAAACTGAAAACTTTCCGGTATCCACTGGGGATTTTGCATCAGTAATAAATACAAAGGCGATATAATATAGGTCAAAACTGTAATAATAAATCGACTGATGCGCAAATAGGTGCCGGTAATAGGCGGAAAATAATAATCGTCCGCTTCCTCCACCACATCGAAAAATGAGGTGGGCATAATCATAACAGAAGGCGCATTGTCCACCAGTATGATAATATTACCTTCCAGAATCTGTGCCGCCGCGGTGTCCGGTCGCTCGGTATACTTAAATTTCGGAAACGGATTGTACCATTTATGAGGATATAGGCACTCCGCAAGACTTTGCTGATTCATGGTAAGTGCGTCTACCTTGATATTTTTTATCTTATTTTTAATCTCCCGCAGGAACTCCTTATCGACTCTATCCTCCATGTAGCAGACCACAATATCGGTTTTAGAGGTTGCCCCGGCATTCATCATTTCCATTCGCAAATGAGTGTCCCTGATACGTCTTCTGATAAGCGCCGTATTAAATACAATTGTTTCCACAAAACCATCCTTACTTCCTCGTAAGGTTCTATCCTTGGATGGTTCCTCCACGTTTCTGGCCGGATAGGTTCTGGAATCAATAAGCACCGCCCTGTCATAACCGTCAATCAAAAGTACAAACACACCGGACAAAATACTGTATTGTATCTTTTCAAAATTATCTGCCAAATCGATTTCCACATAAGGGGCTTTCTTTTTTATCATACCATGTGCATCTTCCGGCAAATCTTCCGGCTTCATGTCCATAAAATACTGAAGCATTTTCTGCATCAGCACATCCTTACAAAAACCGTCAATAAAATAAATACATGCTTCTCTTCCCCCCACATGCACCACGCGGTATACCAGGTCGAAGCTTACATCAATTTGCATAGTCTGGCTCAGATAGTCCATATTTTCCTGCAAATTCGTTGATATTTTTTTCGTTGTGTTTTCAGTCATAATAAAACTCCTTTTCCTGAAATTAGTATTTCGAGAAAAGGAGTCTTTATACTGGTTTTTCTTATAATTTGCTGTGTTTCGCAAATAGTTATTGTTTATTGCTTCAGATATGGTTTGGTATTAGCTGCAATAGTTGCACTGATTTCTTTTACTGTATCTGTAACAACATAAGCTTCCTCACCGTAAATTCTTTCGTGAAATTCCGCCACGGCTGCTTCTAAATCGGTACAAATAACGCTATCCCCCACATTGCGTCCCAAGGTGGCACCGGTACGGTATTCAGCAGTCGGAAAACCGCCTTCGTCAATCAAAGTATAAGAGCCCAAATCACTTAAAAGTGTAAGGATTTCTTCCAAATCAACGGAGGTATAGAAATCACCAAGCACGTCCTCTGCCAGCCTGGTCAGAGTCTTTACATCTATATTCCTAGCTTCGTCTACAATAGCCTGCAGCACTTCCCGCTGTCTCTCTGTACGCTTAAAATCATTATTGCCAACCTGACGGATACGGCAATACGCAGTTGCCTGCAAACCATTTACCTTTTGATACCCTGTTTCTGTCAGTGGCTCATAGGAAATCTTGAGATTTTCTGCAATGCTGATCTGATAATTGTTGATGTGCTTTAACTCACCCTCATCTATGTCAATATAAATACCGCCAATGGCATCTACTGTGTCCATAACGCCTTTAAAGCCTACTGCGACAAAATCAGTAATATCTAAATCCAGATTCATATTGAGCATATTGATAGCCTGTTTGGCACCTCCCTTTGCATAAGCAGTATTACACTTATTATAGGTGTCATTACCCAGATTTAAATATGTATCTCGATACACACTCATCAGGTGAACTTCTTTGGTCGTATTATTGATAGAAGCAATCATAATGGTATCACTGCGTGTACCACTGGTCAGTGCTCCGATGGTAGAATCCAAACCAAATAACGCAATGGTACGAAAGGTATCCTTTTCCACCACAATCTCGTCACCGTCTTCTTCTGTTGTCTGCTCCTTGTCCTGCTCTAACAGGCCCTCGTTTATAATAATATCATCAGAGCTTATCTCCACACGCTTAATGCCCTCTTCTTCATCGGTGAATCTGGTCACAAACCATAGTACACATAGCATGAAAGATAATAAAATCACTTCCACTCCTAAGATAATAAATTTCCTGGTGTTTCTTTTGCGCTTCTTCTGTGTAGGCATAGTATCTTTGCTGCTTGTACTGTTTGAATTTTTCATACGCTTCCTCCTGAATTTGAGCCTGTTTTTAATCCCATTGTTATAAAAAGTTTAACTCTACCTAGTGTAATGTATTTTAATTCTTTAACTTTGTTTTGGATAAGAACCATACCTAGGCTTTACAAAAATCATACTTAGGAAATATTATAAAAACATTATCGAAATGTTAAGGAGTTGTAAAACTAAAAAAACAAAAGCACCTGCCTCATTGAACCGGCTCCCAATCGTTAGGTTTTGGGTCTAACTTTTGGAGAAACGGTTCCCATTGACATGTGCTCTACATTTTACTATTCAATTTCAATTTAATATGCCTGGTTAAGCCTTTCCGGTAGAACCAAATCCGCCTCTGGCAATTCCTTCCAGCTCGTCCACCTCTTCGAATTCAATTCTCGGCTGATTTTTCATAATGCGGAACTGGCACACACGATCATTAATCTCAACCACTGTATCTCTGGTTGCAAATACTGGCATCATATATACATCTTCAGAAGTATTGTAACTAAAATCCACTACTCCTACTCCGTTGGTCTGAATCAATCCCCATTTTTTAAAGGTAGAACTTCTTGGTGCAATGTGTGCTTCATAGCCTTCCGGCAATCTCATGGAAATACCCAGATTAATTAAGGCAAAATCACCTTTTTTCAGCTCATATCTCTCTGCCGCACGTAAATCAATCCAGTCACTTTTACCATCTATGTATGTTAATTTATCTATTTTATCGGAATGATATAAAATTTTTATTTTTTCAAAATCACTCATTATGCATAATCTCCACAGTGTAATATCGGCTTGTAAATATCATCGCTTGCCAATGTAGCCTTTACGTCTACAACTCGCTGGTTGTCACTGCCCTTCCAAAGCAGCTTTACATCTCGTCTCTCCAAAATAAAAGGTCCTTCTACAACTACATCCAGATATTGCATGATAGACAGCTCTGCAATTTCCTCCCATGTAAATCCTGTATATAGCCAAATGGTCTTGTTTGGATATTTCTCCTTAATCTCCATAGCCAGATTGCGGACATCCACGCGATTTGCAGGATGTAACGGGTCTCCGCCGGAAAATGTAATGCCGGATATATAAGTCTTGTTCAACTGTTCAAAAATCTCAGCTTTGGCGGCATCATCAAAAGGTAATCCTCCGGCAGCATCCCAGGTGATTGGATTCTGGCAGCCCTTACAACAGTGATTGCAGCCTGCCACCCAGAGGACAACCCTAAGCCCGTCGCCGTTCAGCATGTCGTCCTTTGTTATATTGTGATATCTCATGTTATTATATTTTCTCCTGATTTTTCAATTATAAAATAAGCCATGGCGCGCTGCCAAGCCAGCTCGATTTGACTGCTTCGCAGTCTTTCCCGCTGCTTACGCAGCTAAAAATCTCGCTGTTGGCAGGGCGCCATATACGTTGAAACAAGACGCTTTTTATGCATGCAAGCATGCAACAAATCATCTTGTTCCATCGTACATGGCTTATCTGGTTTTACATACTTTTTCTCTCGGCAATTTCAGCCATTTTGGCTGCATTTAATCTGGTATCGCCGTGCACTCTGGAATAGGACAGATAACCGTTCATTCTGTCAATCTTGGTGAGGTTGCGGCTGCCGCACTTAGGGCAAACATCCATTTCCAGCTCCTGGTGACCACAGTCATCACAATAAGCCAAGGATAGGTTTACACCTTCATAATAGCCCAGTTCCATTGCTCTGTAGATTAAAGTTTTGATGGCTTCTTTATTGTAATCAATCGGATATTTTACGTACTGAATTTTACCGCCGTTTGCCAAATCCCAGAAACGTCCTTCCAGGTCCTGCTTCTGAATCGGAGTAATTTCCTCGGAAACATGGCAGTGGAAAGAATTACTTACGTATTCTCTGTCGGAAACACCTTCAATAATGCCGTATTTACGTCTGAACTGCTGCACCTGAGTACCGCAAAGACTCTCTGCCGGAGTACCGTAAATAGCATATAAATTGCCATCCTCTTCCTTAAACCGGTTAATTTTGGTGTTGATATATTCCATAACTTCAACAGCAAATGCACCGTCTTCTACTAAGGATTTGCCGTTGTACAGCTCCTGAAGCTCATTTAACGCCGTAAAGCCAAAGCTTGCGGTTGCAGCCTTTAATAATGGCTTGATCTTGTCACTTGGCTTTAAATGGCCGCCAAGGAAGCCGCCTTCACAATATGCCAAAGGATTTGTAGAAGCTCTCATCTCACCCAAATATGCATAGGTACGAATATGAAGCTTACGAATCAGCTCTAAATAATAATCCAATACTTCGTAGAAATCCTTGCTTTCCTTACGTGCCTTAGCAAGAATCATCGGCAGGTGTAAAGAAACTGCGCCGATATTGAAACGACCCACGAATACAGGTGTATCATTCTCATCAGCAGGATGCATACCGCCTCTTCTGTACCAAGGAGACAAAAAGGCTCTGCAGCCCATAGGAGAAATAATCTCTCCGTACTGCTTGTAAATGCTTGCTACATAGCCCTTGCCGGTTAAACTTAACCAGTCAGGATACATGGTCTTGGAGGAGCACTCTACACCTGCATCAAATACATCCTCTAACGGCTTGCCCGGTCCGTGCAGATTCTCATCATACAAAAATACAATCTTCGGGAACAATACCGGCTTCTTGCAGGTATCCTTACCCTGACCCTTTCTACGTACCTTTAACATGGCGATAGAACCCATCTTGGCAAAGCGACCCGTACCGGTACCCATAGTCATCGTAATAAACGGATAGTCACCGCGACTTGAAGCAACGGTATTAAATTTGTACTCCCAACCCTGGAAGCCCTGTTCAAAGTCACGCTCCAAATCTCTGACAGTTTCTGCTTCTGCCAACTCCTCGCTTAATCCCAGGCGGGCATATTTTTCCCGATATTTCTTATAAGACTTCTCTGCGTATGGCTCTAAGATCAAGTCTACACTTGGAACGGTAAATCCACCGTACTGCTGACTGGCAGCACTAAGCACGATATCACCGATTACGTCAAAAGCTACATCCAGAGTCTTTGGCTCATTGTACCAGATATTACCCATCTCGAAGCCGTCTTTTAATACATGCTCCACATCAAACAGACAGCAGTTCATAGTATCACGTCTTGCAGACATATCATGAACATAAATATAGCCGTCACGACAAGCCTGAATCTCCTCTGTGGTCATGAAAAACTTCTGGTATAATTCCTTATTCAACTGATTGAAAATAAGACTTCTCTTAGTAGATACCAATGCAGAGTCTGTATTGGAATTCTCTTTATCACCAATGTACATAATAGACTGACTCTTCATATACACGTCATCTAACATACGTACAAATTCCTGCTTGTAGTTACGATAATCTCTATAGCTCTTTGCTACTACAGGCTTTACCTGTTCCAAAGCACTTTCTACGATATTGTGCATCAAAGCAATAGGCACAGAGTCCTGATCCAATTCATCAATCTTGTCCACTACATGCTGGCAGATCTTCATCTTCTCTTCATGGGTAAAGCTGGTCAATGCTCTGTAAGCACTCTTACCAACGGCATTAATAACCTTCTGTACGTTGAAATTTTCGAGACTTCCGTCCTTTTTGATAATCTGAACTTTTCTGGCGGTGTGAAAAGCAGCGCCATAGTCAAAAGCATCCATTGCAGGGGTTTCCGGCTGTTTATTCATGATATCCTCCTAAATCTATAAATAAAACACGGGCCATAGCGCCCGGTCAACATCATCTAGCATCACAATATCTAGTAGTCACCCAACAGATCACCACACGACCTTGTGCTACTAAGTATAAAACTCTCGTCTGCAAAATGCAAGATGCAAACGAGAGTTTTTTATTTTCTGTTATATGTTAACAAAATTTTAGACAAAAGTTTATCACATTCGACAAATATTATAATTATAATACAAAATCCAATATCCTAAGTACATCCCAAAGATGGTCAATTTCATAATCCGGTGTGAAGTCGCCTGTAATTTCTTTTCTGTCCGGGTTAAAGTAACAGGTCTTGATGCCTGCAAGAGCTCCACCCTTAATATCACTGCTCAAGGAATCACCTACGATAATCGTCCTTTCCGGATCAAAATCCGGAATCTGACTGAATACATGGCTAAAATAATCCTGATTAGGCTTCTCAAAACCTACCTCCTCAGAAATAAAGCAGTCATTCATACAATCTCTGAACCCTGACAGATTAATCTTTCTGCGCTGGGTGCCTGCAATACCATTGGTCACGATATACTGCCTACATTTAGACTGCAGGGTCTTACAAAGGCCTAAAGAATCGTGAATATACTCGTATACATTACCCAAAACCTCTTCATACTCCTTACGAACCAGCTCTACATCTATATCATGCATGCCAAGCTCATCAAAAAGAGTCTTAAAACGACCTACCAAAAGCTCCGGCTGAGTCACCTCACCAAGCTCCAGCTTCTTCCAGTAAGATTCATTGATACGACTGTATAAGTCGATTATATCATCTGTAAGGGGCTTATGAATGGTCCTGAAAACCTGTGTGATGGCCTCCTTTTGGGCAATCTTAAAATCTAACAGTGTTCCATCCATATCCCATAAAATAACATCAAATTTCATTTGTAGCTCCTGTTTCGTTTTTTTCTTCTGTAGAAGTCTCTGCTGCTTCTTTGGCATTTTTGTTCCGGCGAAGCTTAATTCCGATAAAAATCGCAATTCCCATTACAAGCACAAATACCGCCGCCAAAAGTAAGTAAGACAAGAACGAATTTAAAAACAGAACCAAATTTGTCATCGCGAGTACCTCTTTTCTCAATCTAGATTTAAATATACCATGATAAAGATTTATCGTCAAGGAACAAATCTCTCTAAATCAGATAATAATGCAGACCATGCCGCCGTTCATATCGTTTACAATCTTTTGCATGGATTCCTGCAGCTTTAACTGACTTTCCTCTCCGATCATAGACACCTTCGTCTGAATGCCGTCCTGCACCAGCTGCTCGATGGTTTTACCGAAAATATTGGTTTCCCAAACCCCTTCTTCACTGTCCTGGGCCTTATTAATATAACCGATTAAATCCTCTGCCTGTTCTTTGGTACCTACAATCGGGGCGATTTCCGTCTCGATTCCGGCACGAATCATGTGAATACTTGGACTTTTGGCTTTGATCTTGACGCCGAATTTATTACCATGCTTGATAAGTTCAGGTGCTTCTAAAGTGATCTCACTTTGTTCAGGCATTACTACACCATAACCGGTATTGCGTACCTGCTTCATAGCTACCAGCACCTTGCTGTACTCCTGTTTCATGGCGGCCAGATCCTTCAAAAGACCCATCAGCTCATATTCGTTTCTGACCTGCTGTCCGGTCAGTTCTGAAAGCATATCATAATAATACGCCTCCTCCATAGCCATTTGAATTTTGGCAACACCGGTAGACAAATCCACTTGTTCTAATACTGCGTTAGCAATATAAGGACAATCAAAGGAAGGCTTTTGATTTTTCAGCTTACGAATCGTATTTTTCCCGTCCATAAAGCCTTTGACCGCTTCGATCACAGAGGCCTTTAATGGATGATTCAGGGAAAGCATTTCCACCCATTTAGGCATATAAAATTCTACACCGGTAAGCGGAAATTCCAAAAGTAAAGTTTCTAAAATACGATAAATGTCTTCTTTTTTGAGCTGTTCGCAGTTCACAGGCATTACGTATACACCATATTTTTCCTCCAGCTCTTTAGCCAATCTTTGGGTATCTTCGCTGTAAGGTCTGGCAGAATTTAACAAAAGAATATATGGCTTACGTTCCTTTAACAGAGCCTCCATTGTTTTTTCTTCCGCAGCAATATAATCTGCTCTGGAAAGCTCTCCAAAGCTGCCGTCAGCGGTAATGGCAAGCCCAATGGTAGCATGATCCTCGATCACCTTGGTGGTGCCCACCTCCGCTGCTTTTGTAAAAGGAATGGTTTCTTCATACCATGGCGTTTTGACCATACGCTCCCGGCCTTCTTCCATGTGTCCCACGGCTCCCTCTACCATATACCCTACACAATCAATGAGCCGCACCTTCATGGACACGTTATCTTCTAAAACAATCTCTGCCGCCTGTTTTGGTATAAACTTTGGCTCCGTAGTAGTAATAGTTTTACCGCCGCTGCTCTGAGGAAGCTCGTCACGAGCCCTCACAGCCTCGTGTTCATCCTCCATGTTCGGAATCACACACAAATCCATAAAACGCTTTATAAAGGTGGATTTGCCCGTTCTGACAGGTCCTACAACTCCAATATACAGCTGCCCGCCTGTCCTTACTTTCATATCCTGATATACACTGTATGTATTATGTTCCAATGCTTCATCCTCCATTCTAATACTGTTATATTTATATGAAGCACCGGAAAAATGTATGCAGGACTATCAATGTCATTTAGTTAGTGGTTTAGAAAAAAAGTTCCCGTCCATTCTCGAAAATGGGCGGGTCTCTTTTTTCATGTTTCCACGATAAAACTCAGGAAAAATTAGAAGTTTATCGGAGTATTAAAACACCTTTCATAAATTGCGTTTCATTATGTGTTTCATACACGATAGCTTTTTCTTCTTCAGTACATCCAATCAAT
>JAZRLF010000061.1:0-32861 GCA_045646695.1 Lachnospiraceae bacterium | reverse complement strand
CAGAACGACATGGCTACGATCCGACTTTCTTGTCAGCTTTCATAAAAAACTTGAAAAACACACCTGCCAGATATCCTTCCAAAATACGTGTGGGCACGCACACCAAAAAGGTTAAAAACGGATTAATGCTTAAAAGCATTGCTCCAAATGGACTCATACCAAAACACTGGTAAAAGCTGGTGATACCAAATACTGCTCCTAAAACTGCTCCTGCGCCCGGTCCTATCACCATGGCACCGATTGCTACCGGAATGGTAATGAGTGAAATTTCAAGTCCGACGGTTTTTAAGTATCCGAGTGGGGTGAATGCCATGATCAAAACAACGGCAATAAGTATGGCCATCTGTGCCATCTTGATTGTTTTTGTACTACGCATACAAAATTCCTCCTTAAAATATATGTTACTGTTTTTACCCAAATATAAAATACAGTACAAAAATATTCTAACATGGCAATATTTACCTTGCAATTGTTTTTCTTATTGTTTTAAATTTAGTACGCACACAACGGTATCCATAACTTCTGCCCACAGCCTGCTCTCTGACATTCTACATTAGGGATTATAGAATTAAAACTAACATCCTCACAAGCAGATTTCTACTCAAAATTTTGCGTAAGCAGATCCTCTAATGTGACACTGTCCAAGTACTCACTCACAATATGGTCTAATTTCTGCCACATAGGCAGTGTCAGGCACTCCCCGGCACGATTACAGCCACCTTTATTCTCCTCCAGACAGCTGACAGGTGACAAATCGCCTTCTACAGCACGCACAATAGCACCTACACTGTATTCTGCCGTAGATTTATTCAGGCGGTAACCGCCGCTTTTGCCTCGAAGGCTTTCCAACATCCCTGCTTTACAGAGATTCGCAACAATAGCCTCCAGATATTTCATGGAGACCTCCTGCCTGTCGGAAATCGCTTTTAAAGAAATATATTCTTCCTTGGGCTGTACTGCCAAATCCAGCATTACACGCAGCGCATAACGTCCTTTCGTTGAAACCATCATATTCTCATACCTCTGCTGTCTCCAAATTAAAATTCTGTCGCTTCAAAAATCGGTTCTAAATCCTCTGTGTCAGAAGCCAGAAAACCGCCCAATGCATTATAAATATCCAGAAGCACCTGTTTTACATATTCTTTATCCTTGGTATTGTAATTCACCGCATACACAGTCTTTACACCCTTAGCAGCCAAAAAAGCCTGATCCGTAGGTGTATCAAAGGTATCCATCATATTTTCAAAAATCAGACTGTCTGTGGGCAATACAATCTCCATCAGATCAAGCTCGGTCCAGATTTCCTTGGCCTCCTCATCCACACAATGGATAGCTTCTAAAAGTTCCCTAACAGTCACCTCTATAGGAAGCATGTAAAGATATTCCTCGATGATTCCCTTGTCTATCACTGCTTTGGTTTGCATTTTTAAATTCTTTTTGGATTTGTCTTTTTTTAATTTCATAAAACGGGCACCTTTTCCTTGTAATTTCCTTCTAAAACTATTATAGTAGAAATGTATTTTTTTGCAAGAATTTGTTTTAAATCAAGGATAAAATATACACCAAAGGAAGTATCCATATGAAGCATACCAAACCAAACATTACATTCATCGGCATGCCTGGCGTAGGCAAAAGCACCATTGGCGTTATTCTTGCCAAAATTATCGGTTACGAATTCGTAGATTCTGATATTATCATTCAAAAGCAAGAAGGCAAGCTTCTCAGAGAGATCATTGCAGATGTGGGCAGTATCGGCTTTTTGGAAATCGAAAACCGGGTACATGCAGAAATGGACCTGACCAACTCCATCATTTCCCCGGGAGGCAGCATCTGCTACTGTACCCAGGGCTTAGAACACCTGCGGGAGATTTCCACTGTAGTATATCTGAAGCTGGACTACCCCAAGCTCAAGCGCCGTCTGGGTAACCTGACCGCCAGAGGCGTGGTCCTGAAAACCGGCCAGAGCTTACGTGACCTATACGAAGAGCGTACCCCTCTTTACGAGAAATACGCTCATGTTATCATTGATGAATCCGGCTTAACCGTTGAAAAAACCATTAAAGCTGTCATGGAAGCCCTGGAGCTTCCATAATCTTACGGATTTTGCTTTTCAGCCGCTGAAAAGCATTGTCCGTGGCTTTTTCCGTGCGTCCCAGAATAGCCGCAATCTCTCTGGTAGACATACCGATAAAATACAAATCCAGGACCTGCTTCTCTAAATGGCTCAGCTCCGCTGTCAATATCTCCTCCAGCCGGGCCATGTTTTCTTTATCGATCACCAAAGTTTCCGGGCTTTCAATGGCTGTCATTTTGGCAATACGGTCTCTGGCCTCTCTGTACTGCTCATCATCTGTTTCTGACAAAGACAGATAAGAATTTAACGGCGCATGCTTGTGTCTGTTAGATGCCTCAATGGCCGTAAAAATCTGTCTGGATATACACAGCTTGGCAAAGGTCTGAAAGCTTGCATCTCTGCCCGGATCATAATCTCTGATTGCCTTAAACAAGCCAATCATCCCCTCCTGCAGCAAATCCTCGTGGTCTGCCCCCAAAAGAAACATATTGCCGGCCTGAATGCGCACCAGGTATTTGTACTTGTCCATTAAGAAATCCACGACTCCCTTGTCACCATCCATATATCTGGTAATCAATTCTTCATCGCTTAATTGCTTGTAAATATCTTTCATATTACATTTGATCCTGTTCTTCCCCTTATCACTTCAGAACTTCGTTACACCTACAGCATAGATGTGCTTCACACGTTTCTTCATATATCCCGAAATCACTGCAGCCTCTGTCTTACAATCTCATATGCCAGTACTCCTGCTGCCACAGAAGCATTCAAAGAATCAATGTCACCCTTCATCGGAATAGAAGCAATCATGTCACAATTCTCCTTTACCAGACGACTGACACCCTCTCCTTCATTACCGATCACCAACCCGATAGGTCCCTTTAAATTCAGCTTGTACATCTCCGTACCGCCCATATCCGCGCATACAAACCACAGGCCTCTGTCCTTTAATTCCTGAATGGTCTTCGTAATATTGGTTACCTTCACCACCGGTGTAAAATTTAAGGCTCCTGCAGAGGTTCTGGCCACGGTAGCTGTAAGTCCCACCGCTCTGTTCTTGGGAATAATCACACCGTGAGCACCGGCTAGATTGGCCGTACGGATAATGGCCCCCAGATTATGAGGGTCTTCAATATTGTCCAAAATCAGGATAAAAGGATCCTCACCTTTTTCCTTTGCTTTGTCGAAAATGTCCTCCAGTTCCCCATATTCATAAGCTGCGGCATAGGCGATCACGCCTTGGTGCTTACCAGTTTCGGACATCTGATCCAATCTATCCTTGGTGACATATTTTACCAATACGTCCTTTTTCTTGGCTTCCCTCTTAATGGTTGATACAGGCCCATCCTGGCAACCATCTAAAATAAAAATCTTGTCTATGGGCTTGCCGGCACGAAAAGCCTCGATTACGGCATTTCTGCCCTCTATGGTAAATTCTGTATATCCCATATTTTCCTCACTTTCTAATCGGTACAAAACTCTGGTGACCACAGCCTGGAATTTTGTGCCACCTATATATTTTTTACAACGTTAGGTCTGTATAAGCAATCCCCACTTTAGTCAGTTCCAGAATACGTTCCATTTGTCCGGTCAAATACAAGTAACCCAACATTGCCTCAAAACCGGTAGCCTTGCGATATGCTGCGACAGAAGCATTCTTGGCAACGGTGTGGGACTTGGTATTGCGTCCTCTTTTGTACACTGCCTTTTCTTCTTCTGTCAAAATATCACTATCTAAAAGGCCCTGCATCATCACAGCCTGACTCTCAGCCTTCACAAAGCGGATTGTTTTCTTATGCAGATCATTTACCTGCTTGTGACTGCCCATTACCAGGACTGTGCGGATGACCAAGTCAAATATGCAGTCACCTATATAAGCCAATGTGAGGGCACTGAAGCTACGATAGTCCTGATTTTCTATGCCAAATCCCTGCATAATCTTTTGTAAATCTGATGCATGGTTGGGCGTATGCCCCGGAGTTTTTATGCTCTCTTCCATTTTACGCCCTCTCTGGTGTCCTCTAATATGATGCCCTTTTCTAACAGTTCGTTACGGATAGCATCTGCCAATGCAAAATCTTTTGCCTTCTTGGCAGCCTTACGCTCTTCAATCTTGGCCAATACATAAGCCTCTAACTCTGCATCTACATCGCTTGTAACTTCCTGTGCCTCTTCCTTTAAAAGGTCCAGACTGAGTACATAATCAAAACTTTCGATAACAGCACGCTTAGTAGCATCACTCAAATCGCTCTTTAACACATCATATAATAAAGTCACACCCATAGAGGTATTTACATCATTACCTACAGCCTCCACAAACTTAGCCTTGTACTCTGCTACAGCCTGTGCATCCACTGCATCGTCCTTTTGAAGGGCTGCAATACGCTTTTTCAGCTTCTTGTAAGTGCCTGCTGCCTGGTCCAATGCCTCGTAAGAAAATACCAGCGGCTTTCTATAATGAGACTGTAAACAGAACAGTCTGTATGCCAATGGATCATAGCCCTTCTGCTCCAATAAGGATACTGTGAGGAATTCTCCCTTTGACTTACTCATCTTGCCTGACTGATCATTTAAATGATGTACGTGGAACCAGTAATTACACCACTTATGCCCCAAATATGCCTCACTCTGAGCAATTTCATTGGTATGATGAGGGAACATATTGTCAATACCGCCGCAGTGAATATCCATGTATTCGCCCAAATGCTTCATAGAGATACAGGAGCACTCAATGTGCCAGCCCGGATAACCTACGCCCCACGGGCTATCCCACTTCAAAGCCTGGTCTTCAAATTTGGACTTGGTAAACCACAATACAAAGTCATTTTTATTTTTCTTATTTAAATCCTCGGTTACGTCATCACGCACACCAATCATCAGCTCCTCCTCTGATTGATTGCCAAATACATAATATTCCTTTAACTTGGAGGTATCAAAATAGATATTTTCTCCGGCCTGATAAGCATAGCCCTTCTCTAAAAGCACCTGAATCATTTGGATAAAACCATCAATGCAATTGGTAGCAGGCTCTACCACATCCGGGGTCTTTATATTTAATTTGGCACAGTCAGAGAAAAAAGCGTCCGTATAGAACTTTGCAATCTCCATAACTGTTTTATTTTCTCTTTTGGCACCCTTTAACATCTTATCTTCGCCCTCATCCGCATCAGAAGAAAGATGGCCCACATCGGTAATATTCATAACTCGCTTTACATCATAGCCGGAATAGCGGAAAGTTTTCTCCAACACGTCCTCCATAATATAACTTCTCAGATTGCCGATATGTGCAAAATGATATACAGTAGGTCCGCAAGTGTACATATTGACCTTGCCCTCTACATTTGGTACAAATTCTTCTACATTTCTTGTTAGTGTATTAAAAAGCTTCATCTTGTTTCTCCTCTCTATTTCACCATTTATAAAAGTTTGCGAAACTTTGTATTCGCCGGCATTTACAAAATATGTTCTAGCTGAAGGGCCTTGAAAAACGTCGGTTCTTAGCGAAGCAAAGCCGAAGGCTGCAGTCTGAGCTTAGTACCGTTACGCATTTTCATGGAGCGGGAGCGTCCGTGAAGCAGAACATATCTTGCAACTGCCGGCAGCTAAAAAATTTCGCAAACACTAATCTTCTATTTATTTCACCATTTCTGACAGCTTCTGCACCATCTGTTCCAGTTCCTGCATGCGCTGCTCCATAGTATCTTTATTCTGCTTAAGGCTATTAATTTCCTCTTTGATCGGGTCAGGTAAATCCACATGGTTTAACTCTGCGCTAGGGCAGGAAATATTGTTGCGCTTCACAATGCGTCCCGGCACGCCTACTACCGTACAATTGGAAGGCACCGGCGAAAGCACCACGCTTCCTGCACCGATCTTGGAATTATCACCGATTTCAAAGGAGCCCAAAACCTTGGCACCAGCACTGATCATGACGTTATTGCCAATGGTTGGATGTCTCTTGCCGTGCTCCTTACCATTACCGCCCAGGGTTACCCCCTGATACAGGGTCACGTTATCCCCTACAATAGCGGTCTCTCCGATTACTACGCCGTGGCCGTGGTCAATAAAAAGTCCCCGCCCAATCTGAGCACCCGGATGAATCTCAATGCCTGTTTTTCTGGCACTGCGCTGTGACAGAAATCTGGCCAGAAAATAATGTCCTTTTACATATAACTTATGTGCAACCCTGTAATTCATAATGGCCCGAAAGGAAGGATACAAGAAAACCTCCCAATCGGAATGCATGGCAGGGTCCCTTGCTTTGATAATCGCAATCTCCTCTCGGATTCTACTGAATACCCCCATAACTACTCTCCTTATTTATCACTGAAAATAAGAACAAAGCGGAGAAGTCCGCTTCGAACTCCCTAAATCCCCTGGTCCCCACGGGACTTGCTCCGCTCCCAGTGCCGATGTGCAGCTGCAAAGCAGCCTTCCTATGCACATCGTGCACATCCTCGCGGAGCGTTTTTTGTTACATAGGAAAGAATACTTTCCTATGTAACAAAAAAGCGGATTACCCTCTCTATATAATAGAGACGAAATAATCCGCGGTTCCACTCTAATTAAAGCATATGCTTTCTCTCAATGTGTGTAACGGCACTACCCGTTGCAGGATACTCTCCTTCCCCTGCACAGCTTGCGGGTGCACTTCACGATTTGCCCTTTAGGATTGCTTTCAGCCGGTGACAATCCCTCTCTGAAAAGACACGCATCGCTACTCTTCCCGGTCAACGCTTTTGGCCCGATCTGACGACCTGTTCTCACATACAGTTTGAAATAACCATATATAATAGAATATGCGAGAGCTCAAACTTTGTCAAGGGATTTTCAAAAAATTACACTTTATACACCTTTTCCAGTAAAGCGATGACATCACGTCCACACCCGGCGTCGCAAATCATAGAAGACTTTCCATCCAGAAATCTGCAAAAATCCACCAGTTGGCGCTCCATAATCTGTTCATCATCCTCTATGGCAATCTGTACCCAGTCACCGTCCACATACCGATACAACCTGACAGCATCTTCCACTTTTAATACACCATCGGTAAAATAATAAACCACCTCATGTCCACTGTTATTGTAACCGGACAAGGTCTGGCACATACTCAGGCCGCTGGGGAATTTCAGCATGTATTGCGCGTGTCCCTCTATATTGTGATCCGTTGCGGCATTACCATAACTGGAAATGATGTCTGCCTCCCGCTCACCGGTTATATAAAATAAGGTATCCAAAGCATGTGCGCCGTAATTCATCCCGATACCGCCGCCTGCCAGTTCTTTCTTTAAGAACCAGCCCGGACGACTTTCTGCAAAATAATGAATACTTCTTTTGCCGGTAATCATGCACAGCTTTCCAAAGCGTTCCTCTTCTATTGCTTTTTTAAGCCAATTATTCACATTAAAGTACCTTTGTACATGTCCTATTGCCAGTTTTCCTCCACTTTTCTCAGCAGCCGCAATCATCCTGTCACATTCTTCTACGGTATTAGCCATAGGCTTTTCTACCAACACATGAATGCCCTGCTCCAGAAAAAACACCGTGCTTTCACAATGCAGATAATGAGGCAAATTTAAAATAACTGCATCCATCTGTACCTGCCCCGGCATTTCATGATAATCCGTAAAATACGGAACCTGATACTGCTCTGCCACTTCCTTCACCCGTGCCTCGTTCACATCGCACACTGCACAAAGCCGGCAAACTCCCGTACGCTCTATTGCCTTTAAATGTTGCATTCCTATAAGACCTGTTCCTACTACTGCAATGTTAATCATTTTAAAGTCTATCCCTCCAGATCTCAATATTTTCCTCCACAAACTTATCGTCATGTAAATGCGGATATGCCTTATAAACTCTGTCGATTTCTTCTGCCTGTCCCGGAGATAAGGTCTCCTCAGGATTTAGGCAGTAAATTGTTTCCATAAGCCCCTGTCTGCGCAGCACCTCATGAATACCTGCAATGCATCCTGAAAAATGATTTGCTGTATCAAAAAAGGCACTGTTGGCATCGGTCACTTCTGCGGCAAGGGTCAATAACTCTTCCGGAATCCGGTCGTGTTTCTTTGCTTCTTTTGTCTTATGGAATATTTCCACAGCTTTCTTTGTCCATACAGACCAGTGTCCCAAAAGACCGCCCTCAAAAGTTTTTACAACGGTACAGCCGTTTTTGTTAAACTTATATTTTGTCAGCAGGTCCATTACAATATTATCATCATTACCGGTATATAAAGTAATGTCGTCACATCTGTCCGACATAGCCACTGCCCTTACTACATCCAGGGTAGTATACCGGTTAAAGGAAGCGCACTTCACTGCAACTACATTCGGAATAGCCGCAATCTGCTCCCAATAATCATAGGAAAATACTCTGCCTCCTACTGCGTTTTGTAAATAAAATCCGATTACAGGCATAATGGATGCTACTTCTTTGGTGCGCTGGATCAAATAGCTTTCCGGCATATGGTTTAATCCCCCGGGACTTAAAAGCACTGCGTCATAGCCATACTTTTTTGCAAGTTTAGCTTCCTTCACTGCCTGTTCAATAGGACCGCATACGCCTGCCACCTTCACGATAACAGTCTGATTTTCCTGCTCAAACTTATCAATTTCTTCAGAAACCAGCTTTAATACCGGTTCAAACAAATTGATTTTAGGATCCCTGATCTCGAACTGAGTTGTATGTACAGCAGTCGCAATACCACCCACTCCGCACTGTAAATAATAATTCATCAGCAATCTCTGACCCTTCTCGTTAAACTCCCTGTTATGGTCCAGAGCCAGGGGTGTTGCCGGGATCACAGTACCCTCTTTTAATTTTTTTAATGCAATTTCATGTCTGTTCATGTTTACACACTTCCTATCATCACTAATCTATACCATGGTTTTCTATTTATATAATGTTAAGGTCAAAAGATGTCATTGCAGGAATGCGAAGCCCGCAGCAATCCGTCAGGCATCCTTTGGCCTTAACATCTTTATATTTCGTATAATTAATCGTCTATACTACTTAATACTTGCCCTTACGCTCTTCAAAATGTGTTGGCTTATTCAAGGTTCTGCCGCCGTCTGACAGCCACTCTGCTTGCCAGCGGATCAAGGTTCGCGCACTTACTGCAGGATATCCAAAGGTTTCCATAGCAAGTGAAGCATCATTCAAATATGCATCCTCACCTTCTTCACCTTCAAATAATGGCTCTTTACCCAGATACCTGCCAAGCTCAACAGCCGTCTTTCTGATAGAAACGGTTTCCGGACCGGTTACATTCATCACCTTTGCAGGCGATGCTGCATGTAATAATCCGCGAAGAGCTATTTCATTTGCACTTCCTTGCCAGATAAAATTAAAGCACGGTGTAGAGAGACTGATCTTTTCACCTTTTATTATCTTATCAGCCACATCAAAAAGCACTCCATATCTTAAATCTACAGCAAAATTCAAACGATAGATAAATACCTTTGTTCCAAAAGCATGAGCCGCATATTCAAAAGAACGCTCTCTGGCCAGACAACTCATAGCATATTCGCCGTTTGGAAGAGGCTTATCCTCTTCGGTACATCCGCCGCCGCTTACCGGTACGATAGGATAAATATTACCGGAAGAAAATACTACAATATTGGAATGTTTAAATTTGTCGGCAACAAAGGCCGGAAGTACTGAATTCATAGACCATGTCTGCCATTCATTTCCGTCGGTACCAAACTTCTTACCGGCCATGTAGATCACATTCTCCACTTCCGGAAGTGCATACAGCTTTTCTCTGTCCAATAAATCCATAGCAAGTACTTCGACTCCATTGTCTGTCATCATCTGGGTAGCAATCTTGTCACTTCCTCTGGATACTGCAATGATACGCTTATCAATCCCTGCCATTTTTGCAGCATTTTTGGCTAACACACAGAGGGTCGGCCCCATTTTACCACCGGCACCGAGTACCATGATATCTCCTTTGATCTTCTTCATGTCTTCTACCAACGCAGGACTTGGCGTGGTTAACAGTTTATTTAGTTTTTCCTCTGTCCATTTTTCTCTGTTCATTTCTTTCACTCTTATTATCCGCCTTTCTTCGAAAAGTACCAATATATGCTTATATTTCTCCTTCTATAAATATCATATAGAATCCGGGCGATGATTTCTTCCTTTTTCTTGAACAAAACATTTCCGATTTTAACCAATATTTACAGCACATCCTCGCGGAGCGTTTTTAGTTACACAGGAAAGTACTCTTTCCTGTGTAACTAAAAAGAGATGCCTTTTAAAAACATCTCTTCTGCATCATTTATAAGGAATATGAACAGCCGCATTGTACTACAGATCAAACTGCCCGTATTTCGCTGGTGAAACTCCAACCTGCTTCACAAAGGATTTCCAAAAACCATTGTAATCCTTAAAGCCACTTAGCAGACTTGCATCCAAGCAGGAATGCCCTGCTTCCAGATACTCCTTTGCCAGAGTAATCCTTCTGGCAGTGATATATTTATGAATGGTAGTGCCGGTGCCTTTTTTGAAAATCCTGCACAGATAGGATGGACTGATATAAAACTGAGCGGCTATCTGCTCCAGGGAAATATCTTCCGTAATATGAAGATTTATAAATGACAGAATCTCACTTAACTGGCGCGACTGAGTATTTGCCATGGCCACCTCCACGTCTCCTTCAGTCTGTCTGGAAATCACAATGCGATTCATGAACACCATGAATTCCAAAAAAGTACTGTAATCCAAAATATCCTGACCAAACTCCATACCTGAAGAAAATCTCCGAATATAACCTAAAAACTTGGCCTGCTCCTTTTCCTGCAGTACGATCTTATGCCGAAAACAGCTATCCCCATAAAAGCAAGCGGTCAAATCCGTCTTCTCTGTGCGAAGAGATTTCAAAAAATCCGGATAGATAAAAAACACAATCCGTTCCTGATTCTCCTCCATATTTACCTGCGAAAAATAATGATATTCCTTTTTATTTACCAAAAACAAATCACCCGGCTTTACATCATACACTTCATTGTCTATATGAAATTTCTTGTGCCCGGATATCATATAAAAAATCTTATAACAACCAATGGTGTCTATGTTCATAGGCATTTTTATGTTGTATAAATGCCCTACAGAAAACTTCTGTGTAGATAATGTTGCCTTGTAGGTATCCGTATATGAAGACTCTATTTTCATCACAGCTTCTCCATCTCCGTCATGGTCACCCCGCTCGGCTCATTCCCTGCAACTGTCATGAGCCTGTTCATCTCACGGTATTTTGCAAAATAACGCAATCCAAACTCTCTAAGAGACTTGGCGTTAAAATGCAGGTTATCCGGATTGGAGGTAAGTCCTTCTGCCGGCACATATCCGATATAATCCTTCCGGGCTGCCAAGCTCTTCAGTGCCTCATTGACGTAAGTATAATTTTGCAGCTTAACATCTGCCGGACAATCCTTCAAAAAATCTCCCAGACCGCCTACCAAGAACGGAACCTGCTCAAGTTTTAAATCCTTCTTTAAACTCTCGAAAATACAAAGGCACTTCTCCTCATAATAAGGATATTTATCCGCTCCACAATCAGACTCTCCCTGATGCCACAAAACACCGGCCAAGGTAGAAGTCCTCATGGCGAGGGTGGCCTGACATACTGCATGGTCATACAAAAGACCACCCGGCTGCCACTGCTCCAGGCTGGTACCTCCATCGGCACAAGCAATCAAACCAATGTCGGTATTGTACACTTTGGCGCATTCATCCGCAAAGCTTTCTGCCAGACAAATGCCTGAGAAAGGTCTGTCACCATTGACCGGAACATACATCTCTCGCCAACAACCATTCCTCAGTACATACAGATTGTGATTATTTATGGGCTCCACTTCCCCGATAAAGCCTCTTCCGGCCATGTTAGATTGTCCGATTAATAAAAAGGAATACACGTTCTCCTCCATATACTTGAGTATTTTCTTACGTACTTTCTCACGTATTATTCTACGTACTTTCTTACTCTATTATATTACAGCACATGAAAAATGCAATCATTTTATATACGAAATTCATCCCACTAATCTAAACAAATTCATTTTTTAAACTTCGTGCAAATAAACATTGAGCTCTGCCTAGCTTCCCGAGCGAAGCAGAGCGTGCGGTACTTGCAGCGTGCTATAGGTCTTTTCATAACGTGCTTCTTTCCCTTCATAAACAAACTGATATAATGCTTTAATCTTCTTGTGCTAATTTACTGCAAATCCATCTTACTTCGAATCATTTCTTTCGCTAACCCCCAGCCTCTTTACATCTTTGTCATGCGCTTAGCCAGATCTGAAGTAATCTCCAGCTTAAACTCCTCTGCTCCATCAAAGAATCTGCGCATTTCGTCTGTTAAGGCTTTAGAAATCCATGCCCTTCTATCCAGAGTAGGGCCTGCCATATGTGGAATCGGATATACATTAGGTAAATTTCTAAAAGGGCTGTCTTGTGCAGGCGGCTCCTCATGATACACATCTATAATAGCCATAAATCTATTCTTAACAAGCTCACCCAGTAATGCCTGTTCATCAATCACATCGCCTCTGGAAGTATTGATAAACAATGCACCATCCTTTAAAAGCTGTAGATGTTTTCTTTGAATAAGGCCTCGATTCTGAGCATTTAATGCAGAATGTACGGACACCACATCACAGGTTGCAAAAATCTCTTCCAGCGATGCCTGCTCACAATGATATTTTTCGCTCCACTCCTTGTCCAAAGGATAGTGAGAGTATACCTTTATCTTTACCCTGAAGCACTGCAGCATCTTGATCAGATAAGAAGAGATCGTCCCCATGCCGATGATACCCACAGTCCTGTCTAACAGCCCTTCCCAAACGGCAATATCCGAGCGCCATTCGCCCTGTCTCATACTGTCTATGTAATCCGGAATCCTTCTCAGTCCCATTAGCATATATGCAATGGTTCCCTCTGCTACAGACTCTGCATACATCTGATTACCGCTGAATACCCGGATACCTTTCCGGTAAGCATACTCATCTATCAGATTTCCAACTGTTCCTCCTATATGAACAATCAATTTCAGTCGGTCATTGTCTGCAAGCACCTTCTCATCCAGCATGGCATTGCCCCAACCTGTCATAACCGCATCACAGTCTTTGAGTGCCTCTTTTAGCTCCTCCCGGGTCATATGTCTGTCTGAAGCATTATATGTTACATCAAAAAATTGCTCCAGATACTCACAAACCCACTTCTGCATAAAGGAATCCCTGATTTCTCCTGCAGGCATGGTTACAAGTACTTTTTGCATATAGCACCTCCGTTTTATAAAGTCTTTGCTTTTATTATAACGAATTAAAACATGAAGTCAATCATCTGAATAAAACCAACTGCATAAAAACACAAAAAAGTTTATAAAATTATCTTTGCAGAGCATTTTGTATTATGCAACAAAAAAACACTTCCCCGAGTAATAAAACAGAAGAGAACTTCCTCTGATCAGCAGGGATTTTTATATCTAACTGGAAATGCCTATCCCCACAATGTCCTCCTTTGCTGAGCCGCTTACGATAATGACCGTCTTAATGGTCTGTCCTCCGCATCCTGCTCTGCCAAGTCTTTAAGAACACAAATTTTCTGTAAATACACTTACTATTTTATTATAGTAGTTGACAGAAATGAAATCTCGACATATACTAGCCAAAAAGCGACAGATCTTGCGTGAGGAAAATGAAAATAGACCCTTTTTTGAGCACAAAGCCACAATATTGCAATCCCGTCGGGAAGATACATTTTTTTCACTTTCCATTACATATGTGCGTTTTCTGCGCATTAATTATGCCAAGGAATTGTTGATCGGTACTGATATGAATATTGTAGATATTTCTTTGGAGTCAGGCTTTGATTGTCTAAGAAGCTTTAATCGGGTTTTTAAAGAAGAAACCGGTATGACACCGCTTAAATATTGCAAAAACAGTGCATAATCAAATAAGTATATATTTTATAAGTAAGGAGGATACATGATGCAAGATATTGCAAATGCTGTTGAAAAATATCGTTCTCTCATCGTAGAGGCGGAACAATTTATTTGGGCACATCCGGAAACCGGTTATCGTGAAAAAATCACTTCACAATACATGGAAGATAGATTCACGGAGCTGGGCTACGACGTAGTACGTGCTGAAGGAATCACCGGTTTTTACACCTGTATTGATACCGGGCGCCCTAGTCCGGAGATTTTAATCCTGGGTGAACTGGATTCTATCATTTGTCCGGCACACAAGGATGCCGATCCGGCTACCGGTGCCGTACATTCCTGCGGCCACCATGCTCAGTGTGCTGCCCTTTTGGGCATTGCGGCAGCACTTACAGAGCCGGGTATTTTGGATAAATTCAGTGGAAAAATCAGGCTTTGTGCCGTTCCGGCAGAAGAACTATTAGAAATCGAATATCGCAGCCGCCTAAGAGAAGAAGGCAAAATCAAATATTTCGGCGGCAAAAGTGAATTTTTATCACGAGGATATTTTGATGGTGTTGACATTGCTTTCATGGTACACACCTCTACCAATTATGCTTCCCTTAGGGGTTCTATCGGTTGTCTTGCCAAAAATATCATTTATAAGGGTACTGCAGCCCATGCCGGTGGAAGTCCATGGAGTGGCCACAATGCCTTATATGCTGCCACCTGTGGCCTGAACGCTGTCAATGCCATTCGTGAAACCTTTAAGGACTCGGATATTATCCGCGTTCATCCCATTATTACCCATGGCGGCGATATGGTAAATGCAATTCCGGAGGAGGTTCGTCTGGAAAGCTATGTGCGTGGTAAGACCTTTGAAGCCATCAGCCAGGCCAACCATAGAGTAAATCAGGCTCTTTGCGGTGCAGCCCTTTCTCTTAATACCAACATTGAAATCATAGATATTCCGGGGTACTCACCTCTTGTATGCGATGATAATATGATTCAGATTGCAGCAGAAGCTGCCCAACTGGCAATTCCCCAATATGAATTTACAGTCAGCGATACCTATAGCTCCGGCAGCACAGATATGGGAGATTTATCTGCAATTATGCCGGTTGTTCACCCATATGCCGGCGGCGCTGTTGGAAAATCCCACGGAAACGACTACCGTATTGCAGATGTCCAGGCAGCCTGTGTGGACAATGCCAAATGGCAGCTTGCCATGCTGTTACTCCTGCTTGGTGACGGTGCCAAGCGTGCTAAACAGGTTATAGAAGAATACACACCTCTCTTTTCCTCTAAAGAAGAATTCCTGGCATATGTTGACAGTTTGAATGCTTCAGGTGAGAGGATTGTTTACGGTGAAGATGGCACTGCAGAAGTAAATCTTTATTGATTTATGGGTTTTTCTTCGTGTCGCGGCATTCGCCACCTTCGGGGGCGCTTTGAGAAGCACTCGAAGCACGATGTGCTTCTTCGTGTCGCGGCATTCGCCGCATAAATAAGCAAAAATAAGTCCACGGAAATGCAAGCATTTCCATGGACTTATTTTTGCTTATTTATGCTTCTCAAAGCTAACGCGCACTATCTCTGTACACGACCGGATGCATCGCCGCCTGCTAAGGTTTCAACTTCCTTGCGGGATACTAAGTTAAAGTCACCAGGAATGGTGTGCTTTAATGCAGATGCTGCAACACCGAATTCAAGAGCATCCTTGAAGTTCTTGCCATCTAATAAACCACAGATGGTACCGCCTGCGAAGGAGTCACCGCCACCAACACGGTCAACGATTGGGTGGATGCTGTATTCCTTAGAGTGATAGAATTCCTTGGTATCTCTGGAGTAAATACATGCAGACCAGCCATTGTCAGAAGCGGAACGGCTTACACGTAAAGAAGATACGCAGTATTCAAAGTTGTAATCAGCAACCATCTGCTCAAAAATAGACTTGTAACCTGCAAGCTCTAAATCGCCGCTTGTTACGTCTGTCTTACCAGGCTTGTAGCCAAGTACTAATTCTGCATCTTCTTCGTTACCGATACATACGTCAACGTACTGCATCAGGTTCTTCATAACCTTCTGAGCCTTTTCAGAAGACCATAATTTCTTACGGAAGTTTAAGTCAACAGATACCTTAACACCGTGCTTCTTTGCAGCCTTTAAAGCTTCTTCTGTTAAAACTGCTGCTGCATCGGAAACAGCCGGAGTAATACCTGTAAAGTGGAACCAGTCAGCACCTTCAAAAATCTTGTCAAAATCAAAATCCGCTGCTGTAGCTGTAGCGATAGAAGAATGTGCTCTATCATATACAACCTTAGAAGGTCTCATGGAAGAACCGCTCTCTAAGAAGTAGATACCCAGTCTTTCGCCGCATTTTGCAACGTTTGCAACACTTACGTTGTATTTTCTTAATGCTGCAAGTGCACATTCACCGATTTCGTTATTTGGTACTGCTGTAACGAATTCTGCATCATGACCATAGTTTGCTAAAGAAACTGCAACATTTGCTTCACCGCCGCCGTAGCAAACATCAAATTCATCAGCCTGGATGAACTTCTCATTGTTTGGAGTGGAAAGTCTGAGCATAATTTCGCCCATAGTAATTACTTTTGCCATTTTCATAATCCTCTCTTAAATAAAATGTATGATATCCTGAGAGAGTCTCTTTTATGCAGAAGCTCTCTACAGGAATTACTTTTGTAACTGCTCACATGGAAACAGTTCATAAATCTTTGCTTATTTCTGAACTAAGTGAATTGCAAATCCTGCCACTTCGCCCTTTGCGTAGATAGCCTTTAAGTTGCCTTTTGCATCTCTCTTAGCCGTCTCTTCATCGAACTCTACGCCTAACATTTCCATATAAGCAATAGCTCTGTGGATATAGTTGGTACCGATTGCGATGTGACCATTCTTGCCTAAATAAGGGCTCTTCATAACTTCAAATGCTGTATCTACAAAGATAGAGCTGTTGCCGTCCTTCTTTGCAAAGCTGAACATCTTTGCCAAAGCATCTGCTGTGGTATTAGCCTCTGCTTCATCAGCTGCATTGATACCAATGTGCTTAATTTCAAAGCCAAGCATAGTCTGAACTGCTTCTCTGGTAAGCTTTTCGATTTCGTCGAATTTCTTCTCGTCTACTAACTTAGCAGGAACCATCCAGGAACCACCGCAGGCAATTACCTTAGAGAAGCCTAAATAGTCATTGATATTCTTGGCATTAATACCGCCTGTAGGCATAAACTTCATATTTACATACGGAGCTGCCATAGCCTTGATCTTTGCAAGACCGCCAGACTGCTCTGCAGGGAAGAACTTCACTACCTCTAAACCTAACTCAATAGCCTGCTCGATGTCACTTGGGCTGGAAGTACCAGGTGTAATCGGCACACCCTTTTCAATACAGTATTTAACAGTTCTTGGATTTAAACCAGGGCTTACGATAAAAGTAGCGCCTGCTTCCACAGCTGCATCAACCTGCTCTGCATTTAATACAGTACCTGCACCAACTACCATTTCAGGACAGGTCTCTGTCATAATCTTGATCGCTTCCTTTGCAGCTGCAGTACGGAAAGTAACCTCTGCACATGGAAGACCACCTGCACAAAGAGCCTTAGCTAAAGGTGCAGCATCTTCTACATTGTTGATAACAACAACAGGAACGATACCAATTTTATTAAGTTTTTCTAAAACTGCGTTCATCACTCTAACCTCTCGTATTATTTGTTTATAATTTATAGTTTCATAATCCTGCATGTAGCGTAATAAGTCCCGTAGGGCTTGAGGAATTTATGGAGTTCGAAGCGGACTTATCCGCTTTGTTCCGGCTACACACTTGAATTATTGTACTATTATCTGTGCAGTTTGTCAATTATCTGCCAACAATTGCCTCTACTGCTGCTGCAATCTTATCGCACTTGCAGTTTGCATAGAATAATTCCTTAAACTGTGCTCCGGACAGTGCGCCCTTTACAAGTTCCTGATCCAGATTCTGTAAAATAGTAACAAGGTCAACGTGTGTTACTTCCTTTACCTGATCTAAGATTTTCTTGTTGCGCTGTTCAGGAATTACTCTTTCCTTTGGATAGCCGCCGCCACCCGGTGCACAGAAAAGCTTTTCAAAGGTGTACTGTAAATTCAACTCAGCGCCCCAGCCAAATCCTTGTGCAAAAGGCATGGAAATACAGTTGCCGTCATTCACCTGACTAAACAGATAAGCATCCAGAGGAGATGTCACATGTCCGCAAAGTACCTTAGGGAAAGAGTTACATGCAAGCATAGCACCTTCGCCGGTACCACAGCCTGTGATCACGAAATCTGCTGCGCCGGAATTGATCAATACAGCTGTCAAAATACCGATCTGTACATATGTGAGGGAATTTGCATCCTCAGCAGAGTACATGCCGTAGTTATCAACCTCATGGCCCATCGGCTCTACTACTTTTTTCAGAGTATCACAGATGATAGCATTCTTTGCTGCCTGAGAATTTTCATTAATTAAAGCAATTTTCATTTTGTGTTCCTTTCCTACAGATGCTTTCTATTTAGGCTGCTTGCCGATGTATGCTAAGATACCGCCGTCAACGTATAAAATATGTCCGTTTACACCGTTGGAAGCTTCAGATGCAAGGAATACTGCAGGACCTGTCAGTTCTTCCGGCTTTAACCAGCGACCTGCAGGTGTCTTTGCACAGATAAACTGGTCAAATGGGTGCTTGCTGCCGTCTGCCTGAAGCTCACGAAGAGGAGCTGTCTGAGGAGTCTCTATGTAACCTGGTCCGATACCGTTACACTGAATGTTGTATTCACCGTATTCAGAGCAGATATTTCTGGTAAGCATCTTTAAACCGCCCTTTGCAGCTGCGTATGCAGATACAGTTTCACGGCCAAGCTCACTCATCATAGAGCAGATGTTAATAATCTTTCCGCTGCGTCTTTCCATCATAGAAGGAAGAACAGCCTTTGCACAGATAAACGGTGCATTTAAGTCAACGTCGATAACCTGACGGAATTCGTCAGCTGTCATTTCATGCATAGGAATACGCTTGATAATACCTGCATTATTTACTAAGATATCAATTGGGCCAACCTCTGCTTCAATCTTTGCCACCATGTCCTGAACCATTGCTTCGTTGGTTACATCACAAACATAGCCTTTAACATTTTCTACGCCTGCTTCTGCGTATGCAGCCAAACCCTTATCTACAAATTCCTGCTTAATGTCACAGAATGTAATCTTTGCGCCTGCTTCTGCATAAGCCTTTGCAATCGCAAAACCAATACCATAAGATGCACCTGTTACTAAAGCAACTTTGCCTTCTAAAGAAAAATTAATCATATCATATACTCCTTCTCTAATAAAATTTTCAGAAAGTTTCCAAAACTTTCCATACAACTTTAGTTTAACATTACTTTTTGTTTATTTCAAGATTAAATGTCGAACTTCCCTTCCTCAGGCTCTTCTTCAAAATAATCCCGATATTCCACATCAATCTGATGTCTCATACGCTTCATGCTGTAATACAAATGGTCTTTTAATACTTCTTCTATCCGCTTAAAATCCTTTTGCTCGATACATGCTAAAAGCTCTTTATGTTCCTTGATAATTCGTGAAAAATCTGTTTCCGTTGTAAAATCCAGCATACGAAATCTGGTATAATACAAATCCTGTTTCTGCAGCATGTCCCACAATACCGTACGTCTGGTGGCTTCGAACCAAATAGCATGCATCTGTGCATCTATGCGGTAAAACTGTTCCGGCGAAAATCCCGGCTCCGCCAATAACGCCTCCTGCTTGCGAATCAGATATCTGATGTCTTCTAACACCAGGTCAGTTGCAGTCTCGGTAAAATCCCGCAGCACACTGGTCTCTACAGCCACACGCATATAAATCATCTGTTTAATATAATTCAGACTTAAAAGCGTGACATAAACCCCCTGATATGGGACGTTTTTCACAAAGCCCTGCTCCTGCAAAAGTCGAATGGCATCCCGCACCGGTGTGCGTGATACGCCGAATTTTTCGCAGATTTCTGTCTCCTTTAACAGCTGCCCCGGCTTTAACCTTAAGTCCAGTATATCACTCTTTAAGGATTCATATACCCATTCTTCGCGGCTTTTATACTGTTCGGCACCCATTAGCGTAACTCTGTAGCAGCCAGGTTATCCATGTCATCAAAGGCCTGATTTTCACCACCCATTGCCCAGATAAAGGTGTAATTGGTAGTTGCAGCAGCACAGTGAATGCTCCAGGACGGGCTGATTACTGCCTCTTCATTCTGCATTACAATGTGACGGGTCTCAGTAGGCTCACCCATAAAGTGCATAACAATCTGATCAGCAGGTACTTCAAAGTATGCGTAAACCTCCATACGGCGCTCATGTGTATGGCATGGCATAGTATTCCACACGCTGCCCGGCTCCAAACAAGTCATACCCATAGATAACTGACAGGTAGGCAATACATCCGGATGAATAAACTGATTGATCGTACGCTTATTGGAGTTCTCCAAAGAACCTAAATTTCTCTTAGCTGCATCTGCAATAGAAATGAAGGTAGTCTTGTAAGAACAATGTGCAGGTGCACTTACCATGTAAAACTTTGCAGGTGCTTCTGCATCCAGACTCTTAAAGGTAACCTTCTTGGTACCCTTTGTAATATAGAGGCAGTCCTTATAACCCAATTCAAAGGTTTCATCGTCAGCTACGATAACACCCTTGCCGCTGCCCATGTTGAAAATACCGATTTCTCTTCTCTCAAGGAAATAATCCGTACCGAAATTCTTCCAGCAATCAATACCCTTGTCAATAGAAACCTCTTCCTTCACCGGCATACATCCTAAGGTAACCATACGGTCAACGTGAGAATATACAGCAACCACCTCATCTGCAACAAACAAATTCTGAATCAAAAACTCGTCTCTTAATTCCTGTTGTGTGTAGCGCTTTACATCTCTTTGGTTTGCGGAATAACGAATATCCATTCCCATAATCATACATCCTTTCTATGTAAAATCTCGTTTCATAAAATTTGTATAATTTGTATACAAATTTTTACAATAATATCTTAGCATGTTACCGGCAAAATCTCAAGTGTAATTATAAACAAATCTCAAAATCTTTTTTGTCAGGATTAAACAAGCTTTTTTTGCAAAAAATGATTGTACTTTTCCCCAAAAAGGCATATTCTGTAATTATGTGAAGATGTTTGTGAAACGCAACCTTGGACTGCCAGAGCAATATATATTCTGCTTCAGGGACGTTCTCACTCCATGAAAATGCGTAGCGGTACTAAGCTCAGACTGCGGCTGATGCCTTGCTTCGCTAAGGACCGACGCTTTTCAAGGCCCTTCAGCCAGAATATATAATGCTCTGGCAGTCCAAGGCTGTGCTACGCAAACATCTACAAATCATTACAGATTTAAAGGAGCAACACCTCTTATGGAACAGCCATGTATCAAAATAGGAATTGCAGGAAGAAAAGGAAATACTAAGAACTATGAAAATGCCTGTTTACGCCTGGGTCTTACCCCTTGCACCAGTCTCAGCATTTCTGTATTAAGCACTTGTGACGCTCTGATTTTACCGGGCGGAAGTGATATCACTCCCGGCTTTTACGGCCAGGAGGTACACGGTTCCCGCTCTATTGACACAGAATTGGATCTTTTACAAATTCAGGCACTGGAATTCTTCCTGCGTAGCCGTAAGCCTGTATTGGGCATATGCAAAGGTATGCAGCTGCTGAATGTTTACTTTGGAGGTACCCTTATTCAGGATTTGCCTAACAGCCCGGTGCATCAGAATCCTAACGGTGATGACCTATTACATATGTCTTATGTTACGGAAGACTGCATTTTAAGCCGGCTCTATGGAAAGGAATTTATGATCAATTCCAACCACCATCAGGCTGTAGACAAATTAGGCAAGCAGCTAAAGGCTGTGCAATTATCCGAGGACGGCGTTATGGAAGGCTTTATTCATCAAAGCTTGCCGATTTTGGGAGTCCAGTGGCATCCGGAGAGATTAGACTCTATTCAGACCGAGGAAGCTTTGCAGTCACTGTCCGAGGCAATCCTTGGTTCGGGGCTATTTACTACACCACTTGCACGTTAAAGTCAATCGAAGCATATGGCACACATGCTTTTTTACATTTTACATCTGTACTTCCGGTTGCATATAAGCCTAAAAACAGACCGAAAACAATTCGCGATGAGCGTGTTTTCGGTCTGTTTTTTATCCTTATATAAAACCAAAAAATCCCATTTCAAGGCCCTTCTTTTCCGATCATTTGGTTGGTAATCGTTTCTATTTTATTTTGCAGATACAGCCCTGTTTCTGTCTTGAATCGAGTCCCGGAGGCTTTCACCAAACTCTTAAACACCCGCTGCAAGTTCCCCTTGTTTTCTTCGTCCAGATTCTGATATGCCTCCTTCATGCCTGCCAGACTTTTAGGCCAATTTTTGGTCAGGCTGATTAAATCACTGGCCTGGCTGGCATCCACTATCTGATACAAAGTATTTACCACACCGGACACCTCTTCCTTAGACAGAGATGCAATCCATTCATTGAGACTCTCATCCATGATACGATGTCCCTTATCCATCTGCTCCACATATACAAAATCTATACGGTCTATCAGCCATGAAAATGGATCATGCTGCAACAAACCGATACTCTTACTGTCAACTACTTTGTATTCTCCGTGATTTTCCAAAATCATCCCCACAATAGAGGAACGTGGAATAATCTTAATAATGCGGTCTGCAATCTGCTCAAAATAACCCATGCGGTAAACCTCACTACGAAAACCGGGACCATCCAGATTATAAATATGTCCCACTCGCTGCTGCACCTGCTCTGACACATGCATGGCCGCATATACCGCCAGGTTTCCGCCTTTGGAATGTCCCAGCAAATCCAGTTCGCCTTCTGTAAACTTTACTACCTGCTCCAGATAGTGTTGCCCGTATTGCTGTCCCGGAATAGGATACTGAAAGCTCATATTAAAATCTTCCTTCCAGCCCACAATAGTCTCGTCCGTCCCCCGATATACCACCTTTATACTGCCGTCATTCAAAATACAAGTTACGGCAGCAAACTGAAACTCCTCTTCCTTACTGACAAAATCCACACTGTACAAGCACTGCATATCGGCATAACGCTTACTGTTACACATGTTTTCAAATAACGCCCTGTTCTGTGCCTCCCACCTGGGATCCGCAAAAAGTTTATCCTTATCCGGATGCTCATACAGCTCTTTTAACGTCACCGGCCTGGCATCCGTTCTCAGGGTATCCACCAAACCGTCTATTTTTAAATAAGCAAATTGGGCCAAAACAAGAGCATCCACTGCCCCAAAGGGCAATGCGTTAAAATCAAAAAAACCATATGCATAAACGTAATCAATAATATTGCCTATCATGCTGCTCCTTATATTATCTGGTCTTTAAAAATTCATACTCCCTCTGTGCCTGAGTATCATTCGGGTAATCCTTTAAGTATGCCTTCATAAGCTCCTTAGCCTTCTCAAAATCAGCCAGATATTCATAGGCCACCGCCTCATTAAATCTAAGAGACTGGTGCAAAGATGTATCCTCACAGGCAAGTCCCTGCTTAAAGGCCTCCAACGCTTCCTCATAAGCTCCTCGCTTCATTTGGCAAAGGCCTAACTGATTAAATAACGCCGGATCAGTGCTGTTTTCAATACCGCTGTTATACACACTGGCCGCATAATTATAATCTCCCATAGCCTCATAGCTCATTCCTAAATATAAAGCGGCATCTTCATGGCTCTTTTTATCCACCTTTTCCAAGGCAGATACTGCCAGATTATACTGTTCTGTATGATAATACATACGTCCTTTATCATAATCGTCCATCTTGGCAGTACTGCTCATGGCTGCTTCCACATACTCCAGCCCCAATTCTCTATACCCATACTGATAAAAGGCCTTATAAATCTGAATGATACGATCATAATCTTCCGGTTCCAGTGCTACCGCCCTGTCAAAAGCCGCTTTGCTGTCTTCATAACGGCCAAGCTCCAATAACGTCACACCATGCTGAAAATGCACCTGGGCATCCTTGGGTTTTAATGCAGCCATGGCACCATATACATGCTCAGCCTCCTCATAGCGACCCAGGTGATAATAAGCTACTGCAAGATATTGATTGATGTCATAATCTACTTCGTGCAAAAAACCGTCATTATAGGCAAGTGCTGTCTCCAATGCCTCTACAGCAGCTTCATACTGTCCGGTACCTATATAGCAAATACCCATCAATCGGGAAATCTCCTGCCTGTTCTTCCGTTCCGGCTGTATCTCGCGAAGTTGTTCTAACGCTTCTTCATAAGAATGAGCTTCCATGGTAGTATACACTGCCTGCAATGGATTTTTATTGTCTTTTATTGTATTGTCGCAGCCTGTCAACAAAAATCCGGCTGCTCCCAATATACATAGCATACGTAAGTATTTTTTCATAACTTCTTCCTTCTACAAACAAATCATCCGTTTTCACCCGGAAATTCTTTTGTTATGTTCATGAGCCACATTGACTGCATTACTTCTATTATGTTATTTCTTATAATTATTATTATAATTAATTTGATGCCAGGGTCAAAAGTCATAAACCATGTTGTGCTTGCACAAAAATGGTTCTATGACTTAGTGACCCGCCCCAATATGAGGATAAAAGTGGGGCGAATGCACCACGATATCCGAATGTTGGGTAGGATTGTAGGAGTGCGAAGCACGTAGCAATCCGTCAGGCATCTTTTGACCTTAACATCTTAATTTAATAGTAGTTGAATTTTCACCTGTTGTCAATCCTTACATTTATCAGACGAAAATTTACATTTGTCGGATGGAAAGTTGTATTTGTCAATCGGAAAGTTAGATTTTTCAGTCAAAAAGTTGCAGCTTCCTGTGAATACTCCTGCCCCAAAGTAGCAAGATCATTTAAATAGTTTAAATGTTTTAAACATTTTAAATATTTAAACTATCTTCTAAACAAAGAGCCCCCCAGCCGTATAATTCATTGGGCCATGACAAAGTTCCCGGAAATCTTCTGGCGCCACGTATCATACCTGCTTTTACCTTCTCTCCGTATAAAAATATATCCTGACCTCGTACAATTCCCCATTCCATCATAAGTGCCGCTGAACCGGTGACAATAGGCGTAGAAAAGCTGGTGCCCGATACGTATTGGTAGGTTCCGCCGGGAGTAATTACCTGTAACGATACACCTGGCGCCGCTATGGTAGGTCTGACACTGCCAATCTCCCGTTCCCCGGCACTGATATTTTGCCCCGGATATCCTCTGCCCGAAAAATCTGCATAGGCATCATATACGGAATTGTAGGCCCCCACTGCAATTGCTCTGGATGCTGTAGAAGGAATCGTCAGGGTAACCTCCGGGGTAGAGCTGGCAAATCGGGTACCACTGCTTCTGGCAGCTGAGCTGGGTAAATACATATACACGTACCCATTTTGTATCTGTACCGGTTCCAAAGTCACTGTCCACACACCGCTGTCCACATAATCCCTCAAAGGCACAAAATCCACATATATTTCCTGATTGGTAGTATAAGGTTTTGGCTCTCCCACATATACCAAAAGCCGTGTATTTCCAAGTTCTGCTTCTATACGTCCCAAAAGCTCTTCCTGAATAATAAGCCGTTCTCCATTGGGAGCCGTTAGAATCACCTCATACCGGTCAACATAATTTTTCCAGATTTGCAAATTTAATGCAGCCTCATAAGAAGCCACAATGACCTCCACGTTTAATGCCTGCCGTTCTTGGACCAGACCTGAAAAATGTCCGCCGCTGGCTCCTTCGTTGCCTGTACCGATACAAATGACACTACGCCCGATTTCAGATACATTATCGATAAAACGCTCCAAAATAGAACCACCATCATGGGAACCATAACTATTGCCAAAGCTTAGATTCATAGCCACCGGAAGACTCCTCGTTGCAGCAAACCGGGCCACAAAGGTCAATGCTCTCATAAGCTCGGTAGTTCTGGGAAAGCTTTCTCTGTCACGATTTCCTAATTTAACAATGATCAGACTGCTCTTCGGGGCCACTCCTTCATAATTTTGTGCACTTACCAAGCTGGACGCCGCCAATCCTGCTACCGCAGTTCCATGACCGGAGGTATCCTCAGAAAGTCGCGGACCTATGTTGCCTTGGCCATTTATGTCTTCTGCCTGTATAGCCTGAGTATTGCGTTGTTGCCTATCGTTCTGTTGTACATTGCTCTGCTGCATAGTATTCTCTTGCACGGCGCTTTGTCCCATATTATTCTCTTGCATAGCGCTTCTTTGTCTATTCTCTTGCCTATCATCAGTCTCAAGGTCGTTTATAGATCTTACACCCAGATTTTCATTAATATCACTTTCGGTGAAAAGCCTCCCCTGCACAAACCCTTCCGGAGGAGGATACCTGTCGCTTGGTTCCAGTGTCTGATCCCACAGTGCCAAAATTCTGGTACTGCCGTCTGCATTGCGAAAATGGGGCAACGTGTAATCAATTCCCGAATCAATGACTGCCACTGCCACACCTGCTCCGCTTAAATTGGGATACCCTTTAGTCACTTCCAAAATACAAGAAGCCGTCTTTGCCTGAAAATCAGCAAAATACAGCTTCTTTGGTATCTCTACATATTCAATTTCAGGTCTTGTAAGCACTTGCTCCACCAATGTCTCGGGAACTGTTAAAATCCCATAGCCTGCAATCAACTCCTCTGCTGTCACTGCAGGATATGCTGCCACGATATCTGCCAATGTGCCATTGTACTTTACAATAAATTCCCATGTCCGCTCCTGTAGGGAATATCCCACATTCAGATTACCCGACTGCATACGAGTCTGTAAAGGAGTTTCCAACGCCAGATTTAATAGATTTTCTGCTTTCTGATTTGCCATGTTTCTTCCTGATAACCTTTTACAGCATTATACGCAGAAAATACATCTGTAATGCTTACCGAACTGTCCTGCCCTTTGATATATCGTGGGGCATGTGAGGAAGCTGTTTTATTGCCCCGCTCAGACGTATGCGGAGCTCTTTTCAATACAGTTTGTTTTTTATGCGTTGAAGAATTGCTTAGAAAAACAAACTGTATTAAAAAGAGCCATTCACAGGACCGGTCGGGGCAAAATCACAGCATCCCTAGCGTACCCGGTATACTACCACATCCCCCTTGCGGCCAATCTCCTTAAAGCCGGCGTCACGGCTATTCTCGTCCACGCTGCCACCGGAAATGGTTGCAATATATTTGCACTTTAATTGATCAATATTGGCATTTACATAGTCACTGAAACAACAACTGATTCCCATACCCTTTGGAACTGCATACAGGGACTGCCACTGGGTCAAAACAGGGGCCTCATCTTCCTTACTGTCACTGAGCACCCAGATAATTACATTATCGTAATTAGGGATATTCGCCATATTCAGCTGTATTTCTTCCTCAAAGGTGTCTTCCCAATACTGCATCCACTCCACTCTTTCAGGTGTCTTAAATGGAACCTGATAGAATAGCGGATTGTCTCCTTTTACAGTAAAAAGATAGAAAAACAACATGCCTACCACTGCTGTCTTTGCCAAATATCTGGTATCCGTCATGGCAATAAGGAAAATCCCGGCAAAAACAAAAGTATTTAAATGTCTGCTTCCATCGCTCATGCCGTACATCAAAAGCAAAGCCGCTAACATTCCGATAAAGGTAAATACCGAGTGACCGCACATAATCCACTCTGTTTCTTTTTTCTTACGGAAGGATAGGACACACTGTACAGTAAGCAAAATTGCGGAAATCAAAAATACCGCAAAAAATACACCCTCTACATAACCGCTGCGGAAGCCTTCTATCATCCAGGATACAAACTGCATGCCCCGATATATCAACGTGTACAGTACAAATTTCACACCTTCCAAAAAGCCCTCTTCCAGCATAACTGTTACCCATTCTACGCTGAACAATGGTTCCAGGTATTCTGCTCCAAGAAGAGTATGAATCAATACATAAATAACGAAAGTAGCCAGTAAAATAGCGAAGGAGCCTACTACTGTCCACCATTTTTTGTATTGACGCACCCATAAGAAAATCGGAAGAAATACAAATAAAATCAAATAAGGTCTCATTAAAGTCATTAATACTGACATTACAAACAGGCAGATCAGTTTGCCATTGGAGGCTTTATCCTGTAAATAGCTGATAGCTACACCGTAAAATACAAGCACCAAAGAAAAGCAGATAATCTCCGGCATCCCCGATAAGACATAACGAGTAACCATAGGGAACAGGCAGTAAAGCAATGCCATGCAGCCAAGCTGCTTGTATCCCGGCTTTGTCAAATATACAAAGATAAAAATTGCTAAAGACATCAAAAATAAATTACACCAAATAGGTGAAAGCATGGTCCAGCCAAACAATGCCCCCCACACTACCCATGGAATAACCAATACCGGACTCCAGGCTGCAAAAGACAAATAAGCAGCATGACTTTCATTAAAGCCGTAGTAGCCATAAGGATAACCATTCTCCAGAATAGCTTCTACCTGTTTAAAATAAAATAATTCATCATTCCATTCACTGGCAGGCAAATAGACATCCAGTAATGACCGTCCCTGCAATGCACAATACACAAGGCAACACACCAAAGGCAGCAGCGCCATAATCAGGGCTTTGCCGATACGTTCTATGGGCCACCTTGTTTTATCTATACATTTCATAAAATATTTTCCTTTCCCTTGGTACAAATCTTCGAGGATTTTCTAACCTCTATAAGCATTGCATAATGCAATTACTCTCTCCACCTCTTGGTCAGTCATTTCCGGGAACAACGGCAATGTCACACAGTGGCTTGCCAGATATTCCGCATTTGGACAATCGCCTTCTTTATAGCCCAGGAATTTGTAAGCATCCTGCAAGTGACATGGTACCGGGTAATGCATATTGCATTCTACATTTTCCTTCTCCATGTACTGTACAAAATCCTCATGATCCGGCACAGTGATCACAAACAAATGATATACCGGGTCTGTATTTGCAGGATGTACCTGCAGTGTGATCAACGGATTGGTGATCTCTCTGTGATATCTTTCCCCGATTTCTTTTCTTCTGGCGGTCCATTCAGGCAAATATTTGAGGCTTACGCTAAGCACTGCCCCCTGCAAACCTTCCAGTCTGTAGTTGTATCCGATTTCATCATGATAATAACGTCTGTCACAGCCTTGATTCTTTAATCGGGTCATATGCTTAAAATAAGCTTCATTATCACAGGTCACACTGCCCCCTTCTCCAAATGCATAGAGGTTTTTGCCCGGATAAAAGCTAAAGCAAGCCAGTTCTCCCAAAGTTCCTACATTTCTGCCATCATACACAGCTGCAGCTGCCTGCGCACAGTCCTCTACCACAAACAAACCGTGTCGGTCTGCCACTTCCTTTACTGCATCGAAATCAAAAGGCTGTCCGTACAGGTGGACACCGATAATGCCTTTGGTTTTCTCGGTAATACGCTCTTCTATCTTGGAGGCATCAATCTGCCAGGTATCCGCGGTACAATCCACAAAAACTGGGGTAGCACCTGTATAGCTGACACCCCATGCCGTTGCAATATAAGTATTGGCGGGTACGATCACCTCATCTCCAGGACCTACCCCCAAAGCCAGCATAGCACAATGCAAGGCAGAGGTACCGTTGTTTAAGCCACAGGCATAACGAGTACCTACAAATTCAGCAAACTCTTCATCAAACCGGTCTGCAAAGCGTCCGCCGGAAAAGGCCGTTTCTTCACACACCTCTGCAATGGCTGCCATATATTCTTCTCTGTGCTTGGCAAAATCTCTTGTTAAATCTATTCTCTTGATACGTTCTTTCATAGATTCCTCACTTTTTCTGAAATATTAATAGGCCTTTGCTCTGGCCGTCAGTCGATGGTTTTCGCAAACGCCTATCTGAAATATTAAATATTTCTCTTGATATAAAATTCCTTCCACAATCTTGCAATTTGGACTGTGTAGTTGCAGATCGTTTTAAATATCTTAACGGTAGTGTTGTAATCTTCCTGCCACTCTACCGGATAGTCCAGTACATACATGTGCCTTTTCTCAGCACGAAGCAGGAATTCTATCATGTAGAACCAGCCATTGTCCTGGCTGGAGCCTTCTATCAGTTCCAAAGCCTTCTTGCGACGTACAAAGGTGAAGCCACAGATCGCATCAGTACTTTTCATGCCCAGAAACAGCTTTAATAAAATCAAAAGCCCCTGGGATGTGATTTTGCGGTACCACTTTCTGCCCTGAGTATCAGACTCTTTAGCAAAACGGCTGCCGTTGATGTAATCCACCTCCGGAATGGTGTCAAAAATATGCAGTGCCTCTCCCAGATGGCGGATATTGGTGGACAGGTCGATGTCCATATAGCCTACAATCTCTCCCTGACTTAATGCCACGCCCTTTCTAAAGGCAGCACCTACGCCGCGGACACCTATTTTCTCAAATCTGACGCCGGAATATTTCTCGCAAAGCATACGGCCAATCTCAGGTGTCTCATCTTCAGAACCATTATCCACAATAATGATTTCATAATCGGAGAAATCAATGCTGCGCAAATACTCTACTGTTCTGGTAACACCGCTTTCCAAACGCTTCTTTTCATTTAATACAGGAAAAATAATCGTCAACATCATTTCGTCAGTTTTTCCACTCCTTCAATTACATATCTCTGCTTTTTGAACATCATATTTAAGATGACGGACAAATATTTGAAAATCATGGTTAACATTACAAAAAGCATGAAAAATCCAATGGACATCAGACACATGGTTGACAGCCAGCCTTCTACCGGTGCCACATCGCCAAATGCAGATACCACAATGTCCCCCAGCACATACAGCATGACTGCTGCAAAAATAATGCTTAAAATTAAAGACAGCTTTTCCAGCACATTCGTGAAAATGATAATGGCATCAAATGCCAGACCGCTTCTGTGTCCCCGTTCTTCTTTATTGCGAAACTTGTGTACATAAGCTTTATTGTCGTATACAATGGTGTCCATCTTCAGTCCGCAGTTGGCATAAAGTGCCTTACGATACGGAATATAGGTGTTCATCTGATTCACGCGATTTACCGCTCTGCGGGAAATAATACGAAATCTCTCCTGTCTGATCTTACCATTGTAACGGCTGCCCCAATTATATACCAGGTAAAACAGCTTAGAGGACAGGGAAGTACTGCGCATAGGGGCAGCAGCAACCACATCATATCCTGTCAATGATCTGCGGTACACATCCATGATCAGTGACTCATCAAAATCTATCACGCAGCTGTCAAACTCAAAGAGGAAATCTCCCACTGCCAAATCCCTTCCTGCATTCATGGCAGCTTCCACACCCTGAGAATACCGCAAATTAATGAGGCTTACTACATGGGAATCTTCTTCCTCTAAAAATTCCTTCACCTGAAAAACCGTATCGTCCACACAGCCGTCATTGACACAAACCAGCTCGTATTTCTCAAAATTGTCTTTCATCACACAGCAAATGGTTTTTAAAAAACCCTTTACCGTCTTACTGTCATTGTGCAGATAAATCACACATGACACAAAATTTTTTTCTTTTGAAACCTTCATAGTTCTCCCTCATCTGACTTTTATAAAAATTCATCCATATCGTATATCGTATTGATCTTGCCGGACAGCACACTCAAAAAGGTAGGATTCTGACTGCCGTATTTAATCACTGTAGGTCTGGAATCGTCTATTTCCGAAGCCTTTAAAATAGGCTTCATGGAAAACAGTGATTTCTCATAGTGGAAATCGTATTCGTCTCTCATATACTTGCGCGCTAACGCAGACATATATTCCCAGGCACTGTCAGGCTTACCCGGACACAGATTACAATTACCCAATCTCTCCGGACTGCAGTATCCCTCTTGTCTGCATTCAAAATCAGGCACTGCCTGATAGCAGGTCTTGTGAGGTGTAAAGGTTACGGAAGTCAAGGAATGATAGCCTGTCTTACCAAAAGGCATAATGGAAAAGAAAGGTCCATCCATTACCGTAAGTCCAATATCGGACAATTCCTTTCCGGCAGATACCAAAATAATCTCGCACAGCTCATATTTCAATCCGAAAAGCTCCGGTTCAATGCCTTCCACCATCTTTAATATCTGATTCACAGAAGCATAAGACGCATTTAATACAAAATCAGACTCTAATCTGACCGTCTGCTCCGGCGCCTCCGGTCCTGACACATACAAAGAAAACCGGTCGCTCTCCTTCACGATACGTTTAATATTCTGCCCCATTCTCAGGCTCACATTAGGATATTTCTTCAGCTCCTCCAAAAAATAATCCCGCAGAATATGGGCGTCGTAGGTATACTCCTTCGTTAAAAATGCGCCATCACAGAGACCTTCTTTGAAATATCTGTTTACAGGCAGATCACTGCAAGGAATCCCTGCATTCTCGCAAAACTTTCTGAATTCTCTGGCATCTGTCCAGGAAAAATGACTGGAAGTCGCATAAATCTGCTCAAATTCCTGATGAATGGCGAAATCAAAGTCTTCTTGAAATCTGCGAAAATATCCTGCTGACTTCATGGCCGTCACCATGGACCTGGGATAATGGTATCCCATATGAACTCTGGCCTGATTGATATATGTAGCTCTTGAAAAAGGCTCCGCCTCCTGCTCTAAGACGATAACCGACTGACCCTTTTGGGCACTGAATAAGGCTGCGTACAAACCGTACAAGCCTGCTCCTATAATTATTTTATCTATCATTGTATGCACTCCCGGCACTTTATTTTAAATAAATGACTGCAAAAGTCTAAGGTTACCCAATTATATTT
>JAZRLF010000060.1:0-2823 GCA_045646695.1 Lachnospiraceae bacterium | reverse complement strand
GGAGGAATTTTGTATGCGTAGTACAAAAACAATCAAGATGGCACAGATGGCCATACTTATTGCCGTTGTTTTGATTATGGCATTCACTCCCCTGGGCTACTTGAGGACCCCGGGTTTGGAGATTTCCCTGATTCCAATTGTGGTTTCCATCGGAGCTATGGTGATTGGACCGGGAGCCGGTGCAGTTTTGGGCGCTGTATTCGGAATTACCAGTTTTTATCAGTGCTTTGGTATGAGCGCCTTTGGTGCCATGCTTTTAAGCATCAATCCGCTTTTTACTTTTTTGGTATGCGTTCCTACACGTATCCTGGAAGGTTTATTGGCCGGTTACATTTTTAAGGCGCTTATGAAGGTTGATAAGACCAAAACGGTTTCTTACTTCGTGGGAGGCTTTTTGACGGCGTTCTTTAACACAGTATTTTTTGTAGGGCTTTTGATAATTCTATTCTGGAATACTGACTATTTGCAGAGCCTGAATACAGCAGGAGCCAATGCCTTTATGTTCTTTGTTGCTTTTGTAGGCATCAATAGTGTAGTAGAGTGGCTTACAACCACTGTGGTAGGCGGTGTGGTATCCAAGGCAGTTGCTAAAGTTGCAAAAAATTCATAAATATTAGAGCATGATTGGGCTGTCACCGGGGTGGCGGCCCCTTTTTTATTACATAGGAAAGTATTCTTTACTATGTAATAAAAGACGCTCCGCGAGGATGCGCAAGATGTGCTAAGGAGGGTTGTTTTGCAGCTGCACATCGGCGCACAAAGCGAAGCAAATCACGTAGAGTATGAGGGATATATGGAGTCTGAAGCGGACTTGTACGCTTTGTTCTTCGCATGATTCTAAAATTTTTATAAACATGCATATTTTGTGTGACAAAATGCCATCTGTATGCCTAATCGTAATAGAGGGACTTCTTTGGCGTTCTTCGAGTCTTAGGAAAGGGGCATAATGTGCATGCCGGAAAATACGATTTATGACCGTGTATTAAAAACAGAAGCTCATGATAGGAAACAGCTTGCCATTCCTTTGGTAAATGAGATTTACTTATTTTAATTCCGTTCCATATTTTTGTATATGAAAACAAATTTATGGTATATAATGAGGGTGAAAGGAAATTAGAGGAACTTATTCAGGTGTACAAAAGAATTGTATTACATCTTAACATGTTGGTGGAAAGTGGTGCAATCGAAGGTTATGACAGGTATCTGATTGCAAGCATGACGGTTAAGGTAGTAGAGCATCTTGCAAAGGATTATGATAAGCTAGTGGAAGGAGTCAAAAAAGTTATGGATGGAGGATTTATTGATTATCCTGGCAGAGAAAGTTATCTTGCAGGTAGGGCAGCTGGCCGAAATGAAGGCAGAAACGAGGGTGCCCTGAATGCATATATATCTTTATTAAAAGATGGTATCATCACTTTGGGCGAAGTGGCAAAGCGACTTGATGTATCAGAGGAGAAGGTTAAGACCTATTTGTAAAAAATGCTTAGTTTATTTGAGCTTGATTTATATCAAATAAACTAAGCATTTTTGTATAAGTTTTCATTGGACATGAAATCATACCGGCCGGTTTATAAAAGATTTTCGGGTGCTGTGAAAAAGGCGTGCAGGCTTTTTTCAGCACCATTCTGTATACATTTATCTTACCGGCACAATCTCGATCCAGTAATCATCAGGGTCTGTAATAAAATAAATGCCCATTTTTGGGTTTTCGTAGCAGATACAGCCCATTTCTTCATGCTTTTTGTGGGCAGCATCAAAATCAGAAGCGGTAAAGGCCAGGTGGAATTCATTATCGCCCAGATGATTATAAGGCTGTGCCCAGTCTCTAAGCCAGGTAAGCTCTAAACGATGTTCTGATACGCCATCGCCTAAAAAAACGATAATATAACTGCCGTCAGCAGCTTCTTTACGTCTTACTTCTGTAAGTCCAAGAGCCTCTTTGTAAAAAGCCAGCGACGTGTCCAGATCCAAAACATTAAAATTATTGTGTGAAAATCTAAAATCCATAGAAAACCTCCTGAAAGTATAATAAGCATATGGGCATGATGCCTGTGAAATAAGCGCATCCCCCATGTCACTGCCTCAAGTATATCATAAAGTGTATGTAATGGCAAAATTTAGTTTGAAAATTTGTGTGTAAATTCCCAAAAAGTACTTGTCACGGAGAACTATATGTGATAAAGTTAGCTTAGACTAACTAATGCGTTTGGGAGGAACACTATGAAAAATAAATTAAAAAGAAAAGTTGTTACATTGGCCACATTTGCGGTTTTAATATTTTTATTTTGTGAGCGTGTTACGGGGGTACCTGTACATATTATAGCGGGTCTGATCTTTATGATAGCCTTGACGATCCACACATGGCGGAGACGTAAGCGAATGTTGAAATGTCAGAAAGCATATAGAATCACAGATATAGTAACTTTTGTAGCGATGTTGGGCATATTTATAAGTGGAATGATGCTAAAGCCCTTCAAAGATGTGATGGCAGTACTTTTGCTCCACAAAATATGTTCTGTCATTTTTGGTCTGGGACTTTTGCTGCATATAAAGCAGCACATGCCAAGGTGCAAGGGAGGTAAGAAAAGCTAAAGCATAGTTAGGGTATAATTCGAAGCAGGGCATAAAAACCAAGAGATATATGGGTGTTTGCGAAACTCAGTGTCTGTCAGCCGGCACAATATATATTCTGCTTCAGGGACGTTCTCACTCCATGAAAATGCGTAGCGGTACTAAGCTCAGACTGCGACTATCGTCTTGCTTCGCTAAGGACCGACGCTTTTCAAGGCCCTTCAGCCAGAACATATAATGCGCCGGCAGACA
>JAZRLF010000059.1:0-14266 GCA_045646695.1 Lachnospiraceae bacterium | reverse complement strand
ATTATGTAAAAATGCATATCCACGAAACCACCCAGATAAGCGAAATTATATTTAACGATTTATTATATAGTGTAATCAATATTTTGGTATTTTCTATTTCCATCAGTATATTTAGTCCGTTGATATATGTGTATATTTTAGTACTTTCTGTGATTATGTCTGCGGTGAATATCGTTGCAGCCAAAAAGAGAGTTATGCTTAATGAGCAATTTAAGAATACGGAAAGAAACATGTCTTATTATGACAACATGTTTTTGGATAAGGGTGCGGCAAAAGAGATTAGAATCTACAACTCGGGTAACAAATTATTTTCACACTGGAAAGATAAGTATAAGGAAATCAACGATACGAAATGTAAGTTGGAGAATAAACTTAAGACACTGTTTTGGGGCCCGGTACTACTTCAGAACATTTTTTTATATGGTTTAATTATATTTTTTGCCTACGAAGTTTTTAATGGGATACTGGCAATTGATGAATTTGTATTTTTGTATTCGGTTATGTGGTCGCTGACAGGGAGTATTACATCCATTATTAATATTTTAAGTGGCTCTTTGTTTGAAAAATACAAATACATAGACGAATATGACAATTACACAAATGTTCCGGTACAGGATGAAAAAGACAGCATAGATGAACCTGCCAATTTAGACGAGTTTTCCGGCATTAAATTCTCTCATGTCTATTACAAGTACAGAAACCAGGAAGAATTCGCATTGAAGGATATTTCTTTCACCATACAAAAAGGTGAAATCGTGTGTATTCTTGGGATGAACGGTAGCGGAAAAACGACGTTTTCAAAAGTGTTATGTGGTTTGTTGGAAGATTATCAGGGCAATATTTATTATAATGGACAAAACATTAAGGATATTGCAAAGGAGGATTACTTCAAAAAATTTGGTGTTGGTTTTCAGGATTTTACACGGTATAGCTTGACTTTAAGAGAGAATATTGCAGTTGGTGCAATTGAAAAAATCGAGGATGACGGCGTTATTACAGATGCAGTCAATAAAGGTAATCTGAATGGGCTACTGCAGGATTTGCCTAAAGGGCTGGATACGGTATTAGGGAAGGAATATGATAGTCAGGGCCGTGACCTTTCGGGAGGACAGTGGCAAAGAATTATTCTTTCCAGGGCATACATGGGAGCACCGGAGATATTAGTGCTGGATGAACCCACAGCTTCCATAGATCCGATTGAGGAAATGCTTCTATTAAAACGATTTAGGGAGATTGTTTCAGGAAAGACGGCAGTATTGATTTCCCATAGAATTGGATTTGCTAGTTTGGCAGACAGAATAGTAGTTATGGATAACGGCCGCATTGTGGAGGACGGAACACATCAGGAATTAATGGAAGCAGAGGGAAATTATTGGAAGTTATTTCGAGAACAGCAAAAATTATATGAGGGAGGCCAAGTGAAATGAGGAAAAAGAATTTGTTTCAATCTTTGCAGTATGTGCATAAATTAGCCTGGTGTGCAAGCTGGAATTATTATATGGCATTCTTGTTGCTGTCAATCATAACTTCTTTCAGGGTCTGGCTTTCGTTGGCTGCTGTTGAAAATATTACAAATAGTGTATACGGACTGTATGAAAATAGGATCGGGATTCAAACAGTGGCACTGACTATCTTGTTTTTTGGATTGGCTGAGATTTTATTTGGCATATTTGATTTGTTGAAAGAAAAAAGTTTGCTGCGTTTGAATAACAGTATGAATTTATACGCCAAAGGTTTACTAAACAAAAAGCTATCCAGCATAAAGATGGATTATTTTGAAGTTCATACAACAATGGTAAAAATACATGATGTGAAAACAAACATGAAGGATGTTTTTTTAAAATATGTTAAGAGCATAGCTACTTATTTGACGGCTGTTCCTAAAATTATTTTCTTCAGTTATTATTTGTCAAAGATTAACATTTTTTATGTCATAATTTATGTGTTCTTATTTGTGATATTTAATGTTCTGATGGGAAATAAGTACAAAAATCTATGGTCTTATTGGGATTCCGTCCAGGAGTATGATCAAAAACAACAATATTATTTTGGTTTGTGCGGAGATAAGGTGTCGCATCAGGAATACAAAATAAATCGGCTTCATAGATATTTTTCTGACATATGGGAAAAGGCTTATGATGAATGTCACAAACAGAGGTTAAGAATATTTCGTAAATTTGAAGTTCATTTACAGTTGTCTCGAATCATATTTAACATACCATATATCACGATGTTGTTGTTAATTGCGTTAGAGGTGGCAGCAGGAAAACAACAAATCGGTTTTTTGATTATGGCGAATAGTCTGTTAAATTACATCATTGATGAGTATATGTCGATTCAGAATAACATATTGGATAACCGAACTGACAGCAGGACGATAACAAATTACAGAGAAGTATTAGAGTTTGAAGATTGCGAGAACATGACTATGGATTGTTTGCACGGTGATATTCATATTGAAATTCCACAGTATTCCTATCCTCAGTCAGAAAATGTGGCATTAAAGAACATCTCTTTGGATATAAAAGAACATGAAAAAATTATGATTGTTGGCATGAACGGCAGTGGAAAAACGACGTTTGTTAATATACTTACATCACTGATATCTTCAAATATGGAAGCAGTGAGCATAAATGGACTTCCAGTTAGTTTAAAACAATCGGTGGCTTGTATTTTTCAAGATTTCTATCAGTACCAGTTGTCAATAAAAGAAAATATATTATTGGGAGCTCCAGACAGGGAAATAACAGAGCAGGAATTATGGGAAATATTAGACATGGTGGGACTGGATAAAAAGGTGGAAATGTTACCTCATGGTATCGATACCAAATTAGGGCAGTTGGATAATCAGGGTGATTTTTCAAAAGGAGAATGGCAAAGACTTGCTGTGGCAAGGTTATTAGCAAAAAGGAGCGCTTCTATTTGGATATTGGATGAACCCACAGCTTATTTAGATCCTATGTCGGAAATAGAGTTATATGGTATGATTTATCGTTGTGCGGGTGAAAGATTAGTGATTTTCATTTCTCACCGCCTTGGTTTTGCACCTAAGACAGATAGAATTTTGGTGTTTCATAAGGGTGAAATTGTGGAAGCGGGCACGCATGAGGAATTGGTTAAGAAGGAAGGTAAATATTTTGATATGTGGAGCATACAGGCTGAACTATATACATAAAGGTATTAGATGGCCAGGCAAGGAGAGCATGTAGTGATAGTAGGAAAAAAGGTTCTGGAAAAAGAACACTGATTAAACTATTTTTAGGGATGTATCTCTATGAAAAGGGACATATTTATGTTCAGGGAACGAATATTCGATCTGTAAAAAGAGAAGAATTACATGAAATGTGGAATACACAAGTACAGTATTACAAGGATTAACCAGTTGTAAATATTATGAATTGTATGAAGAGCAAAGTCGGTGGTATAAGTTTGGGAGGTGAGTGGAAAGTTCCATAAGCCCCAAAAGAATGCTAAGTTGAGCAAATTGCTTGCAGATTATTACCCATGCCATTAAAGGATTTTGCTGTGACGGAACGGAGAATGATAATGAAACATGATAAGATAAAATTACCTATAAATATAGATGATATTGAATGCGTTACCGAATGCTGGACCCATAATAGGATGATAGTGCTAAAGACCTCGCCATATTACGAAGACTGGATTGCATCCCATTATGATATATATACCACCAACCAGTATAACTTTCGATTTGGTGAAACGTGGATGTATACACCGGACTATTACGATGCAATCTTAGAAAGTAAGCCGCTTCAACTGCTGGCACTAACCGAAGAAAATGTAATTGAAAAAATAAAAAGCGAGATTCAAAAAGGTTACTATATAAACATGGTAATTAAACCGGTTAGGGAGAGCGAGAGGCTTCATGAGGTTCTTTTTTATGGCTATGATGATGAAAGGGAAGTACTTCTGGCAGTAGGTAACGCAAATCGTGGGTTCCGCAAAACGGAGTATAGTTACAAATATTTAGAAGAAACCCTGTATGAAATTCAGGAGAATATTCAAGGCAGGAAACTGAGAGGGATGGAGTTATCCATACAATATCAAAATCCAATCTACGCCTTCAAATTAAGGGAAGATTATCCTGTTGAAAATTGCGTTTTTCATGCTTATCGAAAATTGATTAATGAAGTAGAAGGTATATGCTTTCAAGAGGGTAAAAGAAACGAATCTTGGGTATTTAGAGTATGCTCAAAGGTTTACCGGGGGATAAGCTGCCTGTGCGCATTAACAGATATGATTCATGAAGTGATGGCAGGGAAGGAATTGGATCCGGGCTGTCAGGGCTTGACCATCGCTGTACAAAAGCTATATGAGCATCGATGTATGATGCTCATTTCCATGCAATACATACAGCGTAAGTGGGATAAGGCTATGAAGCCGCAGAGCACAGAGTGCATATTAAAATATGAGGAGTGCTGTAAAACGGTGGAGAAATGGGTGAAACTTATGCTGAAATACGAGATAACCGGTGATGAAGCAATTTTAAAAAGAATTCTTGCAGAGATTCCAGAAATTTATGAAATGGAATACAATATACTGACCGAATTTATAAATGAAGGTATCGATTGGGATTTATTTAATAAAAATTACATTTAAAATATCTGGGGAGGTTCTGATTGACAATCGGAGGCCTCCTTTTGGGTGTTATAACAAATGCATATGATATAAAATAGGGCTTTATGAGGATTTAACGGATTTCATACCCCACGAAATACCCCAATTTGAATTTTTTATGGTATTAGTAGCTGAAATCTTATATAGTAAAAGCGGAAGAAATTTATAAAATTATAAAAATTCAAAAAGAGATTTATAGGAATGCTTTGCAAGATAGAATAGTTGCAAGGGCATTAAAACGCCTGGAAGAGAAGGGACATGCCATTGCCCACTTTTCGTACCAACATTTAAATCAGCTATGAGGTGAGCATTGTTTAGCTTGCCTCTTTTTTGTACTGTATATTGTGAAAAGCGTACCCCAATTCATGCCTCGTAAGGTACCCCAATTTGTTTCAGTGCAACATGAGTTATTATAAGTATAAGAAAGCCTTGATAAAAGGGGAAATTTATTAAAATTCCTGATTTTCAGCATTTTCTGAGGGGATGATATGAGATCATAGTACTTGACAAATTCTCTAAAATTGTATAAAATTAAGTACAATCTTGTATTTTGTATACAATGTTATGCGGAGATATACAATAAACCCAACAGGGGCACACCTGTTGAAAGGACTTTAAAATGACAGAAAAAACAATCAAACGAGAAGCGTATGCCAAAATCAACCTGGGCTTGGATGTGGTGAAACGTCTGCCCAACGGATATCACGAGGTACGCATGATCATGCAGACCGTAGGCATTTGCGATGTACTGACCTTCACAAAGGCTGAGGCCGGCATTCATTTGCAGATAGACAACAAGGAGTTGCCGGCTGATGACAATAATCTGATATATAAGGCGGCCAAGCTCCTTATGGACACAGCAGGGATTACCGAAGGGGTAAGGATTACCCTGGAAAAGCATATTCCTATTGCTGCCGGTATGGCAGGCGGAAGCACCGATGCAGCAGCCACTTTTCTAGGGATAAATGAACTGTTTGAGATAGGTTATGATATAGAACAGCTAAAGGCCCTGGGGGTCAAAATCGGCGCTGATGTGCCCTATTGTATTCAGGGAGGCACGGCATTGGCGGAAGGAATCGGTGAGGTATTGAGCCCGTTGCCGGCCCCTCCGAAATGCCATTTGGTGATAGCCAAGCCGGACATCAATGTATCTACCAAGTTTGTGTATGAAAATCTGAAGGCTAATGAGTTGGAGTTACATCCGGACATTGACGGCATGATAGAAGCCCTGCAAAGGGGCAGCCTGCAGGGGATTACAGAGCGATTGGGTAATGTGCTGGAAACAGTGACCATACCTGCTTATCCTGTGATTCAGGAGATTAAGGACAGCATGTTGGCAGAGGGAGCAGAGAATGCACTGATGAGCGGCAGCGGACCTACGGTATTTAGTATATTTACGGAGCAGGACAAGGCTGGGCAGGCAGCCGCCGCTATAGAAAAGGCCGGATTGGCCAAACAGATTTTTGTAACAGAGTTTTTGAATAAATAGGCATTTGTGAAATTTCTTTGCTCCGGCCAATGACCAAAGAGTTTTACAAACAGCCATTTTAAAATAAATGGAGGAATACATGAACGATAATCTGCATTTAGTGATGAACGATTTTTTACCATTGAGGGATGTAGTGTTTAATACCCTTAGGCAGGCTATTTTGACCGGTGAATTAAAGCCCGGCGAGCGCCTTATGGAGATACATTTGGCCAATAAGCTGGGAGTGAGCCGTACACCGATCAGAGAGGCTATCCGTAAGCTGGAGCTGGAGGGATTGGTTACCATGATTCCGAGACGTGGCGCAGAGGTGGCTCAGATTACCGGAAAGAGCCTGCAGGATGTGCTGGAGGTGCGCCGCAGTTTGGACGCTTTGTGTGCGGAGCTTGCCTGTGAGCGTATTTCCGATGAGGAGATTGCGGAGTTAGAGGCGGCTTGTCAGGCATTTGAAGAAGCAACCGCTACCAAGGACACCAGAACCATTGCGGCAGCAGACGTGGCGCTTCACGATATTATTGTGAAGGCTACCGGCAACAGACGCTTGGTGCAGCTGGTAAATAACCTGGCAGAGCAGATGTATCGTTATCGTTTTGAGTACATCAAGGATTTTACCATGCATGGTACTTTGATAGAGGAGCATCGCATTATTTTTGAAGCTATCCGTAATAAAGACAAGAAAACTGCAGCCGAGGCAGCCATTACTCATATTGATAATCAGATGGAAGCTATTGCAAGACAGTTGAATTTGGGATAATTTCCAAGCAGAATGAAAATGGGATAATTTACCTATCATCAGCATAAAATCGTAAAAGCAGCTCATACTTAAGGCTAAGAAAGCGAGGTATGAGTGATGAAAGAAGCATTAAATTTGCACCGTGCAAAAGCAGGTATAAAATATGCGATATACGTGGTATCTGTGATTACAGCCTGTTATGGCTTTTGGGGTTGTCTGTTCCCTGATCTGACATTAGTGGAGGGAACTTACCGATTTGTGGCGGAGGAAGTCTATGACGATACGGAATATGATACGGTTGTAGATGAGAAAAGCGGACAAATCGGAGGAAAAATAAAACCGGGAAAAACCGGGCAATACACAAAGGGGATATGCCCGGGCGAGTCCGACGTAGATGCAGAGCAATTGTATGCAGACATATTGGACGGCAAGCTAAAGATTACCTTTCGCAGCAAATTTTTAGAATTATTTAAATATAAACGTGGATTTGAAAAATGACTGATTTAGATTTTAAAAAGGATATGTGTCAGGCACCAATCGGTGTGTTTGACTCCGGCGTGGGCGGACTTACCGTAGCAAGGGAGATTATGCGCCAGATGCCGAAAGAAAAAATCATATATTTTGGAGATACAGCTCGAGTGCCTTACGGTAATAAGAGTAAGGATACCATTACACGTTTCTCCAGACAGATTGCCAGATTTTTACAAAGTCATGAGGTGAAGACTATTGTGGTGGCCTGCAATACAGCCAGTGCCTATGCCATTGAGGAGCTGGAGGCAGAGTTAGACATACCGGTTATCGGTGTGGTAAAGCCCGGCGCCAGAATGGCAGTAGATGTAACCAGAAACGGTAAGATTGGTGTTATTGCTACAGAGGGCACTATTGGCAGCGGTCTGTATACTAAGTATATAAAAATGCTGCGGGAGGACGCCACCATTTACGGAAAGGCCTGCCCTCTGTTTGTACCGTTAGTGGAAGAGGGCCTGTGGCAGGACCCGGTGACAGTGGAAATTGCCCGCAGATACTTGACGGAGCTGATTGATCTGGATATTGACACGCTGATCTTGGGCTGTACCCATTATCCTCTGATACGTTCCGTTATCGGCGAGGTTATGGGCGAAGGCGTTACCCTGGTAAATCCGGCTTATGAAACAGCCATTGCATTAAAGAAGCTATTGGCAGAGAAGCAGCTGCTTAACGACGTGGCACCGCCTCTTGGCAGCAATCCTTATCAGTTTTATGTATCTGATGGTGCGGAGAAATTTAAGCAATTTGCCAACTCCATTATTAAATACGGCATATTGTCTGCCAAGACCATCAATATTGAGGAATACTAAAGAGGCGCGTTAAGATCCTTGCTTCAATAAGGACCGACGTTTTTCAAGGCCCTTCAGCCGGAACATATAATGTTTTGGCCGACAAACGGCAAGTTTTGTAAATGGTTATTTAGTTTAAGGCATACTGAGGAGGACAACATTATGACAAGCAATAAAAAGAGCCGCAAGGCTATGGTACATGTAACAGGCATGCAGTTCAGCCAGGAACTGGAGAATGGGGAGGATACCGTAGAAAGCATGATGCCTGGCTCCTGTCAGCAAATCGGAGAGTATTATTACATCAAGTACGAGGAGCTGCAGGGCGGATTTTCCGAAAAGAGCGATGTACTGCTCAAAGTAAAGCCGGGTTACATGGAAATGACCAAGAAGGGGCTTATTAATGTACATATGATCATAGCTGTAGGAGAGACACATCAGAGTCATTATACTACACCTTTTGGTAATCTGCTTTTTACACTACGAGGCAAAAATGTAGCGGTCCATGAAGACGAGACAGGTATTCATTTACAGGCCCAATATAGTATAGATGTTAATTGTGAATATTTGAGTGAGAACGATATCCGGGTGGATGTGAATTATATATCATAATGTGTAAAGCGAAAGCGGGTTGGTGCGAGACTTAGGAAGAAAGTCAGAAACGGCCCGCTTTTTTTGAATGAATCTCGCATAATATTTTATTTCCTTGCAATACTACTAAAAAAGCGAGGTGACAATATGGTAAGTTCAGATACAATTAAACTTTTAAAGGAATGTGATGCCGGCACCAAAATGGCGGTAACTTCTATTGATGATGTGCTGGAAAGAGTGAATGATACCGGAATGAAGGGACTTTTGCAGGAGAGCAAGGGTCACCATGAAAAGCTGGGCAATGAAATCCACTCGTTATTAAACCAGTACGGAAAAAGTGAAAAGGATCCTAATCCAATGGCTAAGGGCATGTCCTGGATGAAAACCAATGTGAAGATGACCATGGACAAAAGTGACGCAACTGTGGCGGATCTGCTTACGGATGGATGTAACATGGGCGTAAAATCTTTGCACAAGTACCTGAATCAGTACAAGGCAGCAGACGATACATCCAAAGATATCTGTAACAGGCTGGTATCTATTGAAGAAGAACTATGTAAGGACTTAAGAAAATATTTGTAAAATAAAAAAAGAACGGGCAGGTGCCGTGTGAAAATCACATCGCCTGCCCGTATTGATTATAATGGCTTTGCGCCGGCCTTTTCCTGCAGCTTATCTACAAACTTCTTAAAGAGGCTCTTTTTCGGCTCTTCCACCTTTGGAAGCTTGCCGTGTAATGCCTTCACATCCATAATGTAAATACCGCTGATAACAGCTTTTACTTCCTTCTTTACCGGAATGATGTTAAAGATCTTCTCATCACACATCAGGGTCATAATCTGAGGACCGACTTTGCACTTTACTACGGCAGTCTTGGTATTTCTCAGATATTTCGGGGTCTGGTCGATTACCATCTGCGGCAGACCGGACTCTTTCAGCTTCATGCGTTTTTTGTCGATGATCAACATGGAGACAGTCTGCTTATTCTGCTCCAGAAGTACCTGCTGCTCAGCCTGCTTTTTCTGTGCCTTCTTACCAAAGAAGTAGAGGGCCACGCATGCTGCAGCCAGGATAACGAAAATCACCAACAATACAATAGTAACTGGTTTCATGTAGTATCTCCTAAATAAAATATAATTAATATTGTTATTTTAGCAAATTTTATTTCATTAAGCAATACCAATATAGCTGTTAATAGCAATAAAAAAAGAAAAAAGATGTATAAAATGTGTTAAAAATGTGTGAATTTGCAAGGAAGTCTTTGCTATTTTAAAAAAATGTGTTATGATAAATTGAATACGGTTAGAGAATAACTGAAATTATTATATAGAAAGAGAGAAAGATATTATGAAAAAGAAACTGGCAAGTTTATTAGTACTGGCGATGTCTGTATGTGCATTGACAGCATGTGGAGGTAATAGCGCCGGTAACCAAAAGCAATTAGCAGAGGCAACTATTACTCCAAGCATTGAAGTGGTCGATGTATCAGATGATTTGAGCAAGTTACCGGTAGAGGAGTATGTTGTATTAGGTGATTACAGCAATTTAAAACTTACAGTAGCAGCAAAAGCTGAATTAACAGAAGAGGCTCTCGACGAGTATGTTATGGCATATTTTTATGAGGATGCAGCAGCATTGCCGGCGGACAGCTTTGTGAAGAACGGCACTGTTGCGGAAGGTGATGTAGTGCTCATTGATTTTGTGGGCAAGCTTGATGGTGTGGCATTTGAAGGAGGTACTGCTGAAGATGCGACTCTGGGCATTGGTTCCGGTCAGTTTATTGCAGGCTTTGAAGAAGGTCTTGTTGGCGTAAAGGTTGGTGAAACAGTTGATTTGAATCTTACATTCCCTGAGAATTACGGCAGCACAGACTTGGCAGGCAAGGATGTTGTGTTTACTGTTACGGTTAAGGGCATTGTAAGCTTGAATGATGACACTGTAAAGGCTATCGGACGTGAGGGATATGAGACGGTAGCGGATTACAGAGAAGGTGTTGAAGCTGTAGAATTATATAACATAGAGAATGACTATTATAGGAACCTTGGCAATGCGATTTGTCGGGAACTGTTAAAAATCTGTACAGTAAATAAGATTCCAAAGAATATTTATGAGGATCAAAAGGCAGTAATTATTGAACAGATTAGTGCAGAGGCATCTTATTATTACGGTATGGATGGTGATACTTATACTCAGTTATATACAGGCATGAATTTGGCTGATTATGCCGTAGGTGTTGCAGAGTCTTATGCAGCTCAGGCAGTAATTTTCCAGGCCCTTGCCAATGCGGAAGGAATTGCTCCGACTGATGAAGATGTAGAAAATTATGTAGCTGATTACGTTGCAAATTATGGTGAAGTATATGGTTATGATTCAGTAGAAAGCTTCTTTAAGTACAATACAGCTGAAGAAGTAAGGACTGTATTATTGCAGCAGAATGTTATTGAGTTCATAAGCGAAAGAGCAACTATTACAGATGCAGAATAGTTTTTGGCGGCATTCGCATACTATAACTTATCAGCAGGAAAGGACGCTTGCGTACTTTCACCTGATAAGTTAGCGATAGAATCGAAGATTCTGGAGCATTATGCCGTAGCTATGCGCCGTAAATCGATTATAGGGTTCGCGAAGCGGTTCCTATAATGTGGGGGAGTGAAAAGTTCCCCTGCTCATGTAATATTATAGAATCTATGAGGGACAGATTATGGAATTAACAGATATTAAAGACCTTTTTGCTTGCCCGGATCAGTATATCGGACAGGAAATTACTGTGGGAGGCTGGGTACGAAGCCTTCGTGACTCCAAGGCGTTTGGATTTATTGTATTAAATGATGGTACATGTTTTCAGCCGTTGCAGGTTGTATACCATGACGATTTGGAAAACTTTCAGGCTATCAACAAATTAAACGTTGGCTCTGCTCTGGTAGTTAAGGGTACTATTGTAGCGACACCGGAGGCAAAGCAGGCATTTGAGATGCAGGCTACAGAGGTTTTGGTAGAAGGTGCTTCTACACCGGATTATCCACTGCAGAAGAAACGTCATACATTTGAATATTTACGTACCATGACACATTTACGCCCGAGAACTAATACATTCCAGGCTGTATTCCGTGTACGTTCATTGATTGCTTATGCTATCCATACTTTCTTTATGGAGAGAGGTTTCGTATATGTACACACACCGCTTATTACAGGCAGTGACTGTGAAGGTGCAGGTGAGATGTTCAGAGTAACTACTTTGGATATGGCAAATCCGCCACGTAACGAGGACGGCAGTATTGATTACAGTCAGGATTTCTTTGGTAAGGAGACCAACCTCACCGTTAGTGGTCAGCTGAATGTAGAGACCTATGCTTTTGCATTCAAGAATGTTTACACTTTTGGACCGACTTTCCGTGCAGAAAATTCCAATACCACTCGTCATGCAGCAGAGTTCTGGATGATTGAGCCGGAGATGTGTTTTGCAGATCTGACAGACGACATGGCACTTGCAGAGGATATGCTGAAGTTTGTTATTCGTTATGTTTTAGAGCATGCACCGGAAGAAATGAATTTCTTTAATCAGTTTGTGGACAAGGGACTTATTGAGCGCCTGAATCACGTGGCAAATTCTGAATTTGGTCGTGTCACTTATACAGAAGCTATCGAGATTCTGTCCAAGAATAACGATAAGTTTGATTACAAGGTATCCTGGGGCTGTGATTTACAGACGGAGCATGAGAGATACTTAACAGAAGAAGTATTTAAACGTCCGGTATTTGTTACCGACTATCCAAAGGACATCAAAGCATTTTATATGAAGCTGAATGACGATGGTAAGACAGTAGCCGCTATGGACTGCCTGGTACCTGGTATTGGTGAGATCATCGGTGGTTCTCAGAGAGAGGATCGATTAGAGGTATTAGAGGCACGTATGGAAGAAATGGGTCTGAAAAAGGAAGACTATGGCTTCTATTTAGACCTGCGCAAGTACGGATCTGCACGTCATGCAGGCTTTGGTCTGGGCTTTGAACGTTGTGTAATGTACCTTACCGGCATGGGTAATATCCGTGACGTTCTTCCATTCCCACGAACAGTGAATAACTGCGATTTATAATAACAATCAGAAAGGATTTATATGAAGCTTCCAAAGAGATTTGTCGCATGCGTTATAGCATGTGCCTTATTAGGGACACACCTGTTATATGCTGAAGCATCCAGCATCAGCAGTATCCAGCAACAGATTAATCAAAATCAAAGCAACTTAGATAAAGTTAACAGCCAGCTTAGTGAGTATGAGGCACGGCTGGAAGAATACGAGAGCTATCTGGCTGATATGAAGTCCGAGATGGTAAATCTCATGAAGGATATTGTATTTTATGAAGAGGCTGTAGTTCAGAAGGAAGCTGATATTGCAGCAGCCACTGCAGAATTAGAGGAAGCCAATATTCTTCGGGAAGCACAGTATGAAGCTATGATGGTACATTTGCAGTATATGTATGAAAGCGGTAACCATGACAATTATCTGCTGATGCTGCTTAGCAGCCAGAGTATGGCAGATTTACTGAACCGGGCAGAGTATATTGATGCTTTATATACATATGATAATAATGTACTTTCCGAATATGAACAGACTGTAACAGAGATTGACAATATGCGTGCATCACTGGAACAGGAGAAGGCAGATTTAGAAGAGCATCAGCGTCTTTTGGATGAACAGCAGGTGGAACTGGAACGCATTATGGTAGAGTTAGAGGGTCAGATTTCTGACTACGATCAACTGGTTGCAGAGGCCAAAGCTAAGGCTAAGACCTATAAGACTCAGATTACAAAGGGCCAACAGCAGATTGCTGCTATTAAAAAGCAGGAAGAAGAAAAACGCAAACAGGAAGAGGCTTTAAAGGAGCAGCAGAATTCTAATAACAGCAATGGAAATAACAGCAGCTCAGGCAGTGTAGGAGTAGTAGGCAGTGGCACAGGGGCCCAGGTGGCAGAATTTGCACTGCAGTTTGTGGGAAATCCTTATGTATGGGCAGGAACTTCTTTGACCAACGGTGCAGACTGTTCCGGCTTTATTATGTCAGTATATGCCAATTTTGGATACTCTCTGCCTCATTCTTCTTTCTCTATGCGCAGCATAGGCAAGGGTGTAGATTTGGCAGATGCTCAGGCAGGTGACATTATCTGCTATAGCGGACATGTAGCACTGTACATTGGTAACGGGCAGATTGTCCATGCCAAGAATGAAAAATATGGTATTGTTACCGACCCGGTATATTATGGTTGGGGTGGTACAGGCCCTACCGTGCTGGCTGTTCGACGTATTATAAATTAACACTCAGGAAGTATACGTTATTTGATGCGTGTACTTCCTTTTTTATAAAAACTGGTATATAATAGACCTTATCAGCAGGCGTTTGCGAAACTCTGTAGCTGCCGGCCAGAGCAATATATGTTCTGCTTCAGGGACGCTCCCGCTCCGTGAAACTCTGCAGCAGTACTAAGCGGGGGTGCGGCTTTCAGCCTTCT
>JAZRLF010000058.1:0-25566 GCA_045646695.1 Lachnospiraceae bacterium | reverse complement strand
GTACTAAGCTCAGACTGCGGCTATAGCCTTGCTTCGCTAAGGACCGACGCTTTTCAAGGCCCTTCAGCCAGAACATATTTTGCTCCGGCAGGCAGCTACAAGTCGGATCGTAGCCATGTCGTTCTGTGAGCCAAGGAGTTGATCATTTGGTTTGTCTTCCTAAGACCGCTTGGCCTCCGACTTGTACTAAGCTCAGACTGCGGCTATAGCCTTGCTTCGCTAAGGACCGACGCTTTTCAAGGCCCTTCAGCCAGAACATATTTTGCTCCGGCAGGCAGCTACCTAGTTTCGCAAACTCCTATACAAAATAAGATTTGGGGAGTGAGGTAAAGATGAAGAGAAAAGGAAATATTGTAGTGGGCCAGTCAGGTGGTCCTACTGCAGTTATCAATGCTTCTGTGGCAGGTGCTTATGTAGCAGGCAAGGAGCTGGGAGCAGATAAGGTTTACGGAATGGTAAACGGAATTCAGGGTTTTTTGGCAGAGCAGTTATTAGACTTGGACGAATACCTGTCTGAGGAACAAGGGATTGAACTGTTAAAGCGTACACCCGCAGCATTTTTGGGCACCTGCAGGTATAAATTACCGGCACCGACGGGCCACGAGGATGTATATGAGAAGATTTTTCAGATTATGGAGAAGTATGATATTACTACCATGCTTTACATCGGTGGCAATGATTCCATGGATACGGTTAAGATGCTTTCCGATTATGCTGCAGCGCATGGTAAACCTCAGCGTTTTGTAGGTATCCCAAAGACCATTGACAATGACCTTCCGGTAACGGATCATTGCCCGGGTTTTGGTTCTGCTGCTAAGTATATTGCCACGTCTCTAAAGGAGGTTATCCGGGATAATGAGGCCTTTGAGGGCAAGACCAAACTGATATTAGTAGAAATTATGGGCAGACATGCAGGATGGCTGACCGGTGCGGCAGGTCTTTGTAAGGGGCAGGATTGCACAGGTGTAGATGCTATTTATTTGCCTGAAAGGGTATTTGATATTGATGCTTTTGTGGACAAGGTTCAAGAACTGGCAAGCAGAAAGGCATCCGTTGTAATTGCCATTTCCGAAGGGGTAAAACTGGCAGACGGCAGATTTGTCAGCGAGTATGCAGCGGAAAGCACGGACGTGGACGTATTTGGACACAAGCAGGTGGCAGGCAGCTGTGCAACACTGGCTGATATTGTAGAAAAGCGTCTGGGCATTAAGGCAAGAGTCATTGAGCCTTCCCTGTTGCAAAGAACTGCATCCCACATTGCATCACTGACCGATATTGAGGAGGCTTACAAAGCAGGGCATGCAGGGGTATATGCAGCTTTAAAAGAGGAGCTGACCGGTGTGATGATTACCTTGAATAGGGTAAGCGCTGTACCATATGTGTGCGAAACAGCAGCCTATGATATCCATGCCATTGCAAATTTAGAAAAAATGGTACCGGAGCACTTTATTACAGAAGACGGCACGCAGATAACAGAAGCTTTCCTTTCTTATTTGCGCCCGTTAATTCAGGGTGAATTATATCCAATATACATAGACGGCCTTCCAGCACATCTGGTGCGCCGCAGATAAGGAGTTTTTTATGGACAAGATAGCAGTTTTAATTCCATGCTACAATGAAGAACAGACCATTGGCAAGGTGGTACGGGATGCCTTGGCAGCATTGCCGGAAGCTACAGTGTATGTGTATGACAATAATTCCAAGGACCGGACCGTAGAGCTGGCAAAGGAAGCCGGTGCAGTGGTTCGTTATGAATATAAGCAGGGCAAGGGCAATGTGATCCGCAGAATGTTCCGCGAAATAGAGGCGGAGTGTTATCTGATGATTGATGGTGATGATACCTATCCATTGGAGCATGCCCGTGAAATGGTAGATTTGGTCCTTCATAAGCACGCGGACATGGTGGTAGGTGACAGACTTTCTTCTACATATTTTGAAGAGAATAAACGTCCTTTCCACAATTTTGGCAACAGTATCGTAAGAAAGAGCATTAACGTTCTTTTTAAGTCTGATATCAAGGATATTATGACCGGCTACAGAGCCTTCAATTATTCCTTTGTAAAGACTTTTCCTGTTATTTCCAAGGGATTTGAGATTGAGACGGAAATGACTATTCATGCAGTAAATTATAATTTACAGGTGGAAAATGTTATTGTAGATTATCGTGACAGACCGGAAGGCAGTGAATCTAAGCTAAATACTTACGCAGACGGTGCCAAGGTATTGTTTAAGATCCTGCAGTTATTTAAAAATTACAGACCGTTATCATTCTTTGGTACTATTAGTTTGGTGTTGTTCCTTATTGCAGCAGGCTTGTTCGCGCCTGTGCTGATGGAGTACTTTGCTACTGGACTGGTTCCTCGTTTTCCAACTTTGATTGTCAGCGGCTTTATGGTGGTAGCATCCTTACAGGCATTGTTTGCGGGATTGATATTATCTGAAGTATGTCATACTGAAAGAAGAGATTTTGAATATAAATATATAGAGACGACCAAGAGAGCTTTGGAGGACCATAAGGATGCGTAGAAGCGGTATACTAATGCCTGTTTCCAGCCTGCCGGGGGCCTATGGTATCGGCACCTTTTCTAAGGAGGCTTATGCCTTTGTAGACTTTTTAAAGGCTTCCGGACAGACCCTGTGGCAGATTTTGCCCTTGGGTCCTACCGGTTATGGAGACAGTCCATATCAGTCCTTTTCTACTTTTGCAGGAAATCCTTATTTTATTGATTTAGAGGCACTGATAGAGGAAAGGCTGCTGACCACAGGAGAGTGTGATGCACTGGATTGGGGCGGCAGTGTGGAATATGTAGATTACGCCAATTTATATCAATCTAAATTTAAAGCACTGAGACTTGCATTTTCCAGAGTGAAATTGGAAGAAGATGAAGGATTTCTTGCATTTATTGTGCGGAATTATGACTGGGTAGTGGATTATGCATTATTTATGGCCATTAAAAATGCTCATAATGGTGTCTGCTGGACGACATGGGAGGAAGATATCCTGTTGCATAAGGAGTCTGCCCTGGAAAAATACCGAAAAGAGTGCATGGAAGATATTCTTTTTTATGAATATATTCAGTACCTGTTTGATAAACAATGGAGTGCTTTGAAAAAATATGCCAATGAGGCAGGAATCAAAATAGTAGGAGATGTACCTATTTATGTGGCATTGGACAGTACAGATATCTGGGCCAATCCGGAGCTGTTTCAGTTAGATGAGAAGCATATGCCTTTGGCTGTGGCGGGCTGTCCACCGGATGCTTTTTCTGAGACAGGACAGCTGTGGGGCAATCCGTTGTATCAATGGGAATATCATCGGGAAACTGGCTATGCATGGTGGGTGAAACGCATGAAGCACAGCTTTCAGTTGTATGATGTAGTACGTATCGACCATTTCAGAGGCTTCGAATCCTATTACAGTATTCCCGCAGATGCGGATACCGCTCAAAAAGGAATCTGGAAAAAGGGACCGGGGCTGGAGCTTTTTCAAGCCATAGAGGCAGCCTTGGGGCCGAAGGAGGTCATTGCAGAGGATTTGGGCATGCTGACTCCTGCAGTGAATAAAATGCTCAAGGATTCCGGTTATCCGGGCATGAAGGTATTTCAGTTTGGCTTCTACAAGGACAGCGACAGCGCGTATCTGCCTCAGAATCAAATTGAAAATTGTGTTATTTATACCGGAACCCATGACAATCAGACTACCCTTGGCTGGTATCAGGATTTAAGCAGTCAGGATCGGTCTTTTTTGGAGGAATACGCAGGTATTACATCCTGGCGTAATGTATGTTCCAAGATGATAAAGCTGGCTATGATGAGTGTAGCAGAGACATGTATGATACCTATGCAGGATTATCTGGAATTGGATGACAGGGCACGTATCAATGCTCCCGGTTCTTTAGGGGACAATTGGAAATGGCGTATGAATCCTGAGGTGACGGAGAGGTATGAGCCATTGGCAGAACAGATACATAAACTGGTGAAAATGTACGGCAGGGAACAGAGGAAATGTGAAGAAGGTGCAGCAGATATAGAGAAATGCAGCGCTGAAGTGGATGAAGAAGCCACTGTTTCCAAAGTGACTGCATCTGAAAACTCTGCTGCGGTTCTATAGCAACCAAGGCTGTATATTGCCAGGCGATTTCCGGAAATAAAGATAAAATGAGCAGCTTAAGGGAAAACCCGGCTGCTCATATTAGAATTATGATATTCTATGTTGTGAGTAACATCCTCTGAAAACCAAGCTGGTGGGATAAAAGCATTGGCAGCCTCTACGCTGTCAAATTCCACCTCAGCCATGATAAGGGGGGCGAAGGGGGTGTCAAAGATGTCAAGCTCAATGGTAAGATGCTTTGGACGCAGCTCTTTTGGATAGTCCTCGGTAAATTCCGGAGCCTCCAGGGGGATGATGTAGCGACTCTTGGAAATGATATTACCATCGCATTTTTGCTTTAAATGAGCGTAGCTGTCTGCAGTTAACGGCAGATTGTATTCTTCCCGGACAAGCATACCGCTGCCTTTGTAAGTCAGGATATACTCCTCATCCTGCTTGCGGATACGGATGACAGGCTCCGTATTTAAGTATCCTTGTTCCAAATGCAGGCAGGGATACTGGGAGAGATTATCGGGGAGAGATTTTATTGTAAATTTTCTTTCAATTTCCATGGTTTGTTCCTTTGCTATGATATAAATAGAATTGTTAAGGTCAAAAGATGCCTCTTTTGTGCAAGCACAACATGGTTTATGACTTTTGGCCCTGGCATCTTAATAGATTACTTACATGTAATATACCACAAAGAAAGGTAGGTAGACAATATGAAAAAAATTGCAGTTTTTTTTGCAGAAGGTTATGAAGAAATAGAAGCCCTCACAGTAGTGGATCTGTGCAGACGTGCCGGTATTCAAGTGGACATGGTGTCAGTCACAGATTCTTTAACGGTAACCGGAGCCCATCAGATTCCGGTTGTTATGGATAAATATCTGGCAGACGTAGCTTTTAATGAACTGGATATGCTGGTGCTTCCGGGAGGTATGCCGGGCACTCTGAATTTGGAGCTGGTTCCGGATTTGATGGAGCAGGTACAGGCCTTTGCTGCTGCCGGAAGGTATATTGCAGCTATCTGTGCGGCCCCTTCCATATTTGGGCATCTGGGGCTGTTAGAGGGTAAGACAGCTTGCTGCTATCCTGGTTTTGAAGGGGATTTAACAGGTGCCAAAGTTACCCAAAATACCTGTGAAGTGGACGGACACATCATTACAAGCCGTGGTATGGGCTGTGCTATAGACTTTTCATTGGCTATTATTTCAGAGCTCATAGATGCTGAAACAGCAGCCGAATTGGGCTCAAAAATCATCTATAAAAAATTTTTTTAAAAAATTTCAAAAAAAGTGTGACAAAATCGCCTCCTTATGCCTAAAGGTAATAAGGAGGTAATTTTTTATGCATTTTTTAAAAGGCGAATTGTTGGAACAAAAGATGAATCAACTGCTTTGTGATGAACCCTTTACGTACTTTACGGGATATCATATTTTGGAGCCGTTGATCAAGGACAAAGAGATTTCCGATATCAAGATCATCTCTTATGACAAGATTCGGGTAAAGCGATTGGGCAAACGTGAGGACAGTGATATATGTTTTGAAAGTCCTCAGGAGCTGAAGCAGTTTACGGAATTTATAGCGGCCAAAAATCAGGTCAGTGTGTCCAGAGCCCATGCGATGCAGAGCTTTACAGACAAGACAGGCAGCAAGGATTTTATTCTGCGGTTTAATATCAGCCAGTCTATCATCAATTCTGTGGATACGCCCTACATTCATATCCGCAAGATCCCTAAGGAGAAGCCAAGCCTTAAGGATTTGCAGGAATTGGGGATGTTAACCAGAGAGCATGCAGACTATCTGAGAAAGCAGGTGAAAAAGGGCTATGTATTAATTGCCGGTAAAGGGGCAAGCGGAAAGACCACGCTTTTAAATGCCTTGTTGGATGAGATACCAAAGGATCGGTCGGTTCTGGTGATTCAGGAGAATGAGGAGCTTTTCAGCAAAGTACATCCCGATATGATGTTCCAGCACATTCTGGAGCAGAAGGGAGAAAGTAAAGTGGGGTACGGGCTGAAAGAGCTTAGTATCAATGCTTTACTGTTGGACTTGGATTATATCGTGATCGGAGAGATAAAGGGCGGAGAGGCACTGTATTTTTTAAATGCTGCATATACCGGACATCTGGGACTGGCAACGGTCCATGGACAGGACGGCGTGGCAGCATTGTACAAGCTTGCCGATTATGTAAAGTACGAATCGGATTACAGTCAAGAGGAGATCAAAAAGATGCTGGGATGCATTTCTACCGTGTGCTTTATGAAGGACTTTCGGCTGGAAACTATTACTGAGGTTCAGGTGGACCGCAAGGGTAATATGACTACCAGGACGGTGTACGAAAGGGAGGTAAGGCGTGACGATACTGATTGAGACTATTGTGCTGCTCATTCTTTTGGTTGGTTTTTGGCTGATTGTAGACTGGTTCTGGGAAGTGGGTGTGCAGGAAATCGTTATATGCACCGAGCACTTTCTTTTGAATGAAGCCAAAAGAGTGAGTGTGCAGAAGCTTCCGGAGGTGACAAGCACCAAGCCTTGGGAACGCTTGGAATTACTTCTGTTTTACAGCGGTATACGCAACAAGTACCCATTTGTCAGCGGGAAGGTGTGGCTGCTTTGGTGCATTTTGCTTAACGGACTGGGATTTGTGATTGCTGCAATAGTTACAGGTTCAGTGAGCAAGGCAGTAATAGTCTGTGTGCTGATCTGTATAGGGCTGACGGCGGCATTAGCCTGGATGAGGAGTCACAATTTACGGGGCACGGAAAAGCATTTGCTGGAGTTGGTAAATTTGACGGAAAGCTTTGCGGCAACCGGGGATGAGCCTATAGCTATTTTAATGAACTGCAGCGACTATATGCAGGGACCAATTGGACAGGTGCTCCGAAATATAAAAAAATCCAGAGCAAGGGGGCTTTCCAGTCGCTTACTCTTGGAGCAGATGAAGGTGATGTTGGAGCATCCGAAATGGCAGGAGTTTATTCACAACCTAAGTGTATGCAGTATGTATAATAGTGATTTCACTACGGTGTTTGCTTCCTCCAGAAAGAGTATTCAGGGATATTTGTCTTCCAAAAAGGAGCGCCATAGGGTAAAGCAGGCAGCCAGGATTGAAATGGCAATTATCATAATGTTCAGCTTTATTATCGCGGTGCTGATGGGGCAGATGCTGGAAATGCCTTTACGGAACCTTGTCTGGGGAAACGCTATCAGCAAAGGCTGTACCCTTTATATGCTTGGCATTATGATTCTGTTTTTCCGCAAGCTGGGGACATTTGAAAAGGAGTAAAAGGTATGAACCGATTTTGGGAAGATAGTATCGAAAAGCTGGAAGGTTTTTTGAAAGCACACGGAGCAGATGCATTAGAGCAGCTGGTTGTGTACCGCGGTCCGGGGTATTTTCTGGTAAGCAGTGCTATTTGCGGTTTGGTATGTTGCTTTTTGTGCCTTCAATGGCATTGGGGCATGGGCATATTAGGGCTTACTGTAGGAGTATTACTGCCGGCAGGGATACTGTACCTGTCTGATGAAAGAGACAATGAGATCATCTTAAAGGACTTAAAGTGGCTGTATGAAACCATCAGCGTACAGCTTCAGGCAGGCCTACATATTCAACAGGCTCTGGTAGAAAGTGAAGGCCTTATGAAAAATAAAAGACTTAGAATGGCACTTCATGATTTGACGGAGCGGTTGGTAGGCGGTGAGAGTATAACTTCTGCACTTAATCATTTTGAAAGCAGTTTTTGCAATCGCTACATCAGCAGCTTTTGTGTAATTTTAAGGCAGATGCAGGATTCCGGTTATGGGGTCAAGCTGCTGGATGACATTGGAGTGCAGATCTCAGAAATGGAGCGCATGCAGTTATCCAAAAAGAAAGAAGCGCTGGAAATGCAGCTTCAATTATTTCAAATGCTTTTATTTACAGGCATTTTAGTCATGGTATTGCACGGCTGTATATTGGCCGCATTACAAAATTTTAATTATTTATAAAAAAGGAGAAGAAAGACATGAAAAATTTTTTTAAAAAGGTATTAATGACAAAGGACAATGGAGACAAGGCAATTGTAGTTGAGGTAGGACTGGCAGTAATCGCTGTGGTATTACTGGTATTATTCCGCAGTGAAATGACAGAGTTTATTACTACTTTGGTAGATTCTATGCAGTCCCAGATTTCCGGTATTTTAACTGCCGGAGGCATGGGAGGCACAGTCTAAAAAATGAACAAAAAAGATCAGGGCTTTGTTGGGAAGCTTTTGCCGGTGCTTTTAAGCACCGGCATGGTCTTTGGACTGATTATGCTTTCCGGGCAATTTATGGAGATATTACGAATGCGGGAGAGGGTAAACCAGACAGCCAGAGCCTATCTGTTGGAGATGGAGACTGAAGGATGCCTGTCTGAAACGGATGCCAATATGCTTATAAAGGATCTTACAGGGGCCTGTGGTATGACAGAGGTTAGTTTGTCAGGAACTACCATGCAGCCGGTAGGATACGGAGAACGCATTTATTTAGTCATTTCCGGAAGTATGGCGCAGGATTTTAAGGTACAGATTCCTTTTATGTATGAGGAATTAAAGTCGTGGAATATCCCTATTCATATGAAATTAATTTCCACAGCAAAGCATTAGGAGGGGGCAGTGAAAAAGAAAGACAAAGGATCCGTTCAGAAGGTGTTGGTATTATTTTTGCTTACATGGCTGGTATGGGGATTTGGTATTTTGATGACATTGGCAAAGGCCGGATATGTGAACCGGTATATAGAGGACTGTCTGATGCAGGCCAATCTTGCCGCGATTTTGATAGACCCATATCATTACGGCTCTACCGGAGAGCTGGTGTTTGAAAATGCACAGGATGTCAGGGAATTTTTTCAAGAAGTTCTTTTTGAAAGCCTGGGAAGTGATGAGACCAGGGCAAAATTAGGAATCGGGACAGAAATCCGGATACAAAAGCTTTGCATATACGAGGTAACAAAAGCCGGCACTACGGAGTTTATATTTGACAGTTGGGGACTTTTACAAACCAAACATTATGACAGCGCTGTAGTAATAAAAGCACCGGATGGAACAGTAATTCAGAATAGTTCCCTTTATGCCAGAATTGAAGTGCCGATTGAGTTTATGCTTGGCATAGAGGTAAAGGCCATAAAGGAGCACTGCGTAGACATAAAGAGTGAGGGATAGAAAGATGAACAAAAATAAAAAAATATGGGTTGGTATTATAAGCCTGACATTGGCATTGCTTCTTTTTGCAATTCTTTTGATCATAAAGAAGAGCATAGAGGAGGATCCGGAATATGCAATGGTATTTCGGGCAAAGGCAGATATTGTACAAAATATGTTACTTACAAAGGATAATTTTGACCAGTATGTGGAGGAGCAGGCTGTTCCGGTAAATTGGCTTCCAAGAGGATATGTGACTGATCGGCAGCAACTTTATAATATGGTATTTGATACAGATATAACAAAGGGGAGTATATTAACGCAAGTCAATCTTACTGCTTATAAGGAGTATTATAAAGGGTATAAGCAGTTAAATTGGATTGGTGTGCCTATAAAAGAGTTATATGAAGGGGTTGCAGGAAGTCTGCGAGCAGGAGATTATATTGACATTTATTCCATATGTCAGGAGGAGGGGCAGTATGAATGCAGTCTACTGGCAGAACGGGTGCGGATAGAGGCTGCGTACAATCATCAGGGATCGGGTATTAGTGAAAATAGTACAGAGGGATTGGCTCAGTTAATTGTGATTCCTATGGAGAAGGAACAGGTGGCTGTTTTTTATGAAGAGTTAGCGCGGGGAAATATCAGGGTTGCAAAGTATGAAGGATAAAAGGAATGTTTTTCATCATACCCAAAAAGGTCTTTTGCTTTTGGGCTTGTGGATAATAATATGGTGCTTGGGAGAAGTGGAAGTGATCAGTGCGCAAACACCTTTCGCGGCAGATATGGCTGTTTTTCAAGGGGTTACTGTCAGTCCTAACGGTATGGCGTGGACCACAGACTATCTGGATCGTTCCAACCAACATTTACCCAGGGGATATACGGTAGAAACCGGCATTACATCACGTCTGCCGGTGTTAAAAACAGGACAACATTACTACAAAGTCCCTGTGACAGGAAGTGTTAATATCGGGAAATGGTTTGTTGCATGGCCTAATGCACAATGTATTCACTATTATGAAGAAATGGAATATATGGGGTACCATGTCAATGGGGGCTGCTGCGGAAGCTATTATAATAATGGCTGGTTTGCCATTTGTGCAGACTGTGATGAACCTGTAGCACAAATGCACATCTATGCCAAAAGCAGCACGGTGCAGGAGATTACTTCTATGCCGGCACAATCGGTTTATATGTATCTGTGTCCCTATTGTCATGGATTGGAAATGGGGTATGAGTATCAGCATGTATGTAAGGAGATATCAGCCAATCATTATACCGTCAGCTATGAGAAAAATCCCCCCGATGGAAATGTCGTAACCGGTTACGTGCCGGATACAAATCACATGTACGACAATGTTTCGCAATATGAGGGGCAGGACGCTGATGCTTTGGGATATGGGGACACCCGACTACGGACCAACAGTTATAGTTGTGTAGGATATGTGTTTGAGGGCTGGAATACCAAAGCAGATGGCACCGGAACGTATTTTTCGGATGGAGCAGAGATCATAAATCTAACAGACATAGAAGGGGAGAAGGTACCACTGTATGCTCAATGGAGGAAAGCAGAGAGTATGCTGGTGATCGATGCCAATGGTGGTACGTATCAGTGTTATGAGTTGTATTCTGTAAGGCAGGCATATCAGACAACCTATCAGTTGCAAAGAGATTGTCTTTTGCCTGCCCAAGGATATCTGGTACAATTTGAAACAAATGGAGGCAGTAGCGTAGAACATGTACAGACTCACAAGGAATTTTCCCATTGGGAAGCTGAAGAAGGGCTAAAGGGAAGCTTGGAGGAGGATGTGTATACTTTTGGTAAGACAGATGGAGGTGTAGACACCATCAAAGCTCAATACATAGACGTCAGCTTTGGGCTTCCGGAATCTGTACAGGATAATATGTCTCTGGTGGGGTGGTATACATCTCCAGATTTGGCAGAGGACAGCTTTATAGGCAAACCGGGAGAAGCGGTGGTGGTACATACAGATACTGTTCTTTACGCCAAGTGGGCCGCCTTGACCTTATGGAGCTATGAGGATTATGAAAGCTATGATGGAGTGGGGGCAGTAGACCTTACTTGGGAGCAGAAGGATGGGAGAAGTAAGTATTATAAGGTGGCTCAGTCATTAAATGGGACAGAGTGGAAGGAAATTCATAGGGCAGACAGTATTGGCGTGGCTACCCCTGTATCAGCCGGCTTTACTTGTGAAGAACAGGGAGGCACATTTACAGTAAGGGATACGGGCTATTATACGTTAACTGCTTATGGAGCCAAGGGAGCAGATTATGATGACATTCTTACCGGTGGCAATGGAGGCTATGTATCAGCAGAATATTGGCTTCAAAAAGGAGATATGATTCATTTTTACGCCGGTACAGCCGGCAGGGGGTTACTTGGCGGTGATAATGGAGGAAGCGGCGGAGGCGGTGATTCTGTAGCAGAAACCGGTATGGGAGGCGGTGCTGCAACAGCTATATGGCTTACCCGAGACGGTACGGAGACACTGCTTTTAATGGCTGGCGGCGGAGGCGGTGCCAATGAAAAAGCATCAGGAGGGGCTGGAGGAAGCCTTATGACAGATGTGGGGGATATGGAAGGCAAATCCTCGTTGTACGGCGGCGGAGGTGGTGGTGCTATAGGAGGCTGTGGCGGAGCTTATGAAGCACACTACCATGAAGGAAATATGGATACAGGAGGCGGCTGTTACGTTCCTCGAATAGGAACTAAGGTGTGCGGTAAAGCATATGAAGCAGTAAACGCATACTGGGAGTGTTCCTGCGGAGAAACCTGGGGCACCGGCTCCGATGGTTATTTTGCTCCCTTACATGCCGGCTGTGGAGAAATATACTGGATGGATGCTCTCTATCGATGTTCGGGATGTCAAAAGCAGTTGAACAAGGATGAGACTCATCGGATAAACTATACGTATTATGAACTGGACTGTATCTATAAAGGTGAACCGGATGGGTATGTTATTAGTGCGGAACCTGCGCAAGGAGGCAGTAATTACATTGAATTATCTTTTGGATGCCGTAATCAAGTCAGCGGTCCGGGAGAAAACGCCGGAGAAGGTTTTGGGGAGATAGTGGGTGTGGATATCGGTTATAGAGAAGAAACGACACTGGATGATGTATTGGCAAGAGACTGCGAAGCTCCCGGTCCTATCCTTTCCTATGAATTAACGATAGCGGATGAACAACAAATCAAAATAACCTTTGCTGAGCCACAGGATAGAGGGACTTTGTATTATCATAGGGTTGCAAGTTATGGAACAGATGGGCAAATGGATGTGATTGCAACATCTAATATTACCGAGAACACTCTGACTACCGGAGTTGCCGGTTACTATTATTATACGGACCATACAGCAGAAGGTAAGGCAGATGCTTCCCACACAAGACTGGAGGAAAATGCACTTTTGGTTACAGTGACGGAAGAAGGAATGTACCTACATATTGCAGCAGTGGATAAGGCCGGAAATATCGGAGAAACGGCCCATATTGCATTGGAGTTAGAGGGATTGCCTACAGATGAATCGTACCCGGAGCATAACGGTATATATACAGAGCAGCTATGCTTGGAGGACAGTGAGTTTGTGTACCGGGCAGAAGAACAGACTTACTATATAAAGGCAGATGGAATTACAAAGCATAGTCTGGCGGCAGAGGCTTTTATAGAGGGAAGTGCCCGTCAGGATTATCAGCCAGATAGTCTTGTGCTGCATATGGAGGATGCTGGGGGCAGTGAGTGGTTACAAACAATCGTTCCCCAGATGGATATCACAAAAAGCAGCCAAGTATTTTCAAATGACAGTCTGCAGTTTGCTTTGAGTAGGGAAGAGTCGTCTATTATAGTTCCTTTGGGAACTTGGGCTGAAAGAAGGGAACATGGAAAAGTGCTTAAAGTGGAGCAGTATTTTACTGTCCGAGGCGATCAGGAAGCATTTTATATGTATCCTGAAGGGGTGGCTTCCTTGAGAGGACAATTGTATTATTCTGAACAGTCCCGTGATGTTGAGAATGGCATTGTAATCATACCGGATGGCATAGCACCTATCATGGAAGGATTGGAAGAACTTCAAAATTTTGATGTGTTGGACATGACGGAAGAAAACAAGAAATTTTATTTAAAGGCCTATGACAGAGAAAGCGGTTTGAGAGATTTTCTGGTCATTGTCAGTAATAAAGATAATTTTCTGGAAGGGGAATTTTGGGCTGACGATAGCGGCAGTATTACAGTAGAGGTGGATAAGGAGAATCCTTTGTTTCTGGGAGAAATAGAGATATCTGCCATGGCTGTGGACAGAGTTGGAAATGTCAATCAGGTGGGCGAGAATGGTATAACATTTACACTGGAGGCAAAGGTATTCCGGGAGAGGAATCCTGAAGAAAATATATTTAAGACAGGAGACGGAGCCATTCTCAGTATTACCACTACAGGTTATGCGGACCGGGTGGAGGTGGCCTTTCCGGAGGAATTGCTAGGGCTGGATCCGGATTTAAATCGTGTTTATGAATATGAATATCCATATCTGGAGAAGTCGGAGACTATACAGTTTCACATTCCTCTTGGTATTGTGCAGCAGGAGTATGAAATCACGGTTACAGCGTGGAAAAACGGACAGATACTGGTAAGCAGGCCTGCATTATTAGTGGTGGAAGGAAATGTATTGGATGAATTACGTACCAGAATTCGAAATAATAGCTGATGTTGCATTCGGAGTTTATTTAGTATGGGTGGCCTGGCAGGACTATAGGACTATGCAGGTAGTGCGATTTTCTCATGGGTTAGGTGTGGCAGCTATTTTGATGATGTCCCATGTCAATTGGCAGCGTTTATGGACAAATTGTGGTATATATGTAGCGGCCACTTTTCTGCTGGCAGTGATACAGTATGGGATGTATCGAATGAAGGCATATGGTTTTGCGGATGTGATTGTATTTTTGATGTGCGGGGTGTATTGGCTGGTGCAGAGAGGAGTGGCAGAGTGTCTGGTAGCATATGTTCTTCTAATGGCACTGTCTGTTGTGTTGCTTTGGGGAGCTGCTTACTGGAAGGGGAATGTGCGGGGAACGGCTTTAAAGCGGCCAATGCCATATATTCCTTATATATGCTGTGCTTTTTTCTTGACAAAAGGGGTACTTTAGAGATACATTTATATTAACTATGTATTCACATAAATTAAGGAGTCAAAAGATCATGAATAAAGAACTAGCAAAGACATATGATCCGAAAGGAATAGAAGACAAGCTTTATCAGAAATGGTTGGAGAAGAAATACTTCCATGCAGAAGTGGACAGAAGTAAGAAGCCATTTACTATTGTTATGCCGCCACCTAATATTACCGGTCAGCTGCATATGGGACATGCTCTGGACAATACCATGCAGGACATTCTGATTCGTTTTAAGAGAATGCAGGGATACAATGCCCTTTGGCAGCCTGGTACAGACCATGCTTCCATTGCGACAGAGGTAAAGATTATCGAAGCTATGCGTGCAGAAGGTGTGACCAAGGAAGATCTTGGCCGTGAAGGTTTCCTGGAGAGAGCATGGGAATGGAAGAAGGAATACGGCGGACGTATCATCAGCCAGCTGAAGAAGTTAGGCTCATCCTGTGACTGGGACAGAGAGCGTTTTACCATGGATGAAGGCTGTAATAAAGCTGTTACGGAAGTATTCTGTAAGATGCATGAAAAGGGCTGGATTTACAAAGGCAGCCGCATTATTAACTGGTGTCCTGTATGTAACACCTCTATTTCTGATGCAGAAGTAGAGTATCAGGAGCAGGCAGGTCATTTTTGGCACATTAAGTATCCGGTATTGGAGGACAATGGAGAACCGAGTAAGACAGAGTTCCTTACTTTTGCAACCACTCGTCCGGAAACTATGTTAGGTGATACTGCTGTGGCAGTTCATCCGGAGGATTCACGCTATACGCATTTACACGGCAAGAAGGTATTGTTGCCACTTATTAACAGAGTGATTCCGATTGTAGAGGATTCCTATGTTGATATGGAATTTGGTACAGGTGTTGTAAAGATCACACCGGCACATGACCCTAATGACTTTGAAGTTGGAAAGCGTCATAATCTGCCGGAGATTAATATTATGAATGATGATGCTACTATCAATGCCAACGGCGGTAAGTTTGAAGGCTTAGACCGCTATGAAGCAAGAAAGCAGATTGTAGCAGAGTTAGATGAAATGGGCTTACTGGTTAAGGTGGAAGATTACACACACAACGTTGGTACCCATGACAGATGTAAGACTACTATCGAACCAATGATCAAAAAGCAGTGGTTCGTGAAGATGGATGAACTGATCAAGCCGGCTGTAGAAGCAGTAAAAACCGGTGACATTCAGTTGATTCCGGAGCGTATGGAGAAGACTTACTATAACTGGACAGATAATATTCGTGACTGGTGTATCAGCCGCCAGTTGTGGTGGGGACATAGAATTCCTGCATACTACTGTGATAAGTGCGGTGAGTATATTGTTTCAGCAGAGGGTGTAACAGGGGCATGTCCGCATTGTGGATGTGAGGCGTTTACACAGGATCCGGATACACTGGATACATGGTTCTCTTCTGCACTGTGGCCATTTTCTACATTGGGCTGGCCGGAGAAGACCGAAGATTTAGATTATTTCTACCCGACTGATGTATTGGTAACAGGCTATGATATTATCTTCTTCTGGGTAATCCGTATGATTTTCTCAGGCTTTGAGCAGATGAAGGAGAAGCCGTTTAAGACGGTACTGTTCCATGGTCTGGTTCGTGACAGTCAGGGCCGCAAGATGAGCAAGTCTTTGGGCAATGGTATTGACCCATTAGAGATTATTGATCAGTACGGTGCGGATGCACTTCGTCTGACCTTGATTACCGGCAATGCTCCGGGTAATGATATGCGTTTCTACTATGAGCGAGTAGAGAATAGCCGTAATTTCGCCAATAAGGTTTGGAATGCATCCAGATTTATTATGATGAATATGGCGGGCAAGATCGTGACAACTCCTGCTATGGAGGAGCTTGCACCGGTTGATAAATGGATTTTGTCCAAGCTGAATAGCCTTGCAAAAGAAGTTACTGACAATATGGAGAATTTCGAGCTGGGTATTGCTGTTCAGAAGGTATATGATTTTATCTGGGATGAATTCTGCGACTGGTACATTGAAATGGTTAAGCCTCGTCTGTATGCAACAGACGATACTGCTAGTCAGAATGCAGCATTGTACACCTTAAAGACTGTGTTGTTAGATGCGTTGAAATTATTGCATCCGTATATGCCTTTCATTACCGAGGAGATTTTCTGCACATTACAGTCTGAAGAAGAATCCATTATGATTTCCAAGTGGCCTGAATTTGTAGAAGAGAGAAACTTCCCGAAGGAAGAACAGGATATAGAGATTATCAAGGAAGCAGTACGTGGTATCAGAAATGTTCGTACCGAGATGAATGTACCTCCTTCTAAGAAAGCTTTGGTTTATGTAGTAAGTGATAAGGCTGAGCTTAGAAGCACCTTTGAAGAGGGCAAGCTGTTCTTTGCTTCTTTGGCATATGCATCTGAGGTACAGGTTCAGTGCGACAAGACAGGCATTGCTGATGATGCAGTTTCTGTAGTAATTGCCAATGCAACTATTTATATTCCTTTCGCAGAGTTAGTAGATATCAAGCAGGAAATCGAACGTTTACAGAAGGAAGAGAAGCGTTTGGAAGGTGAACTGAAGCGTGTAGCCGGTATGCTTGGCAATGAGAAATTCATTTCTAAGGCACCTGCGGCAAAGATTCAGGAAGAGAAGGACAAGCAGGCGAAGTATATGCAGATGATGGAGCAGGTAAAGGAGAGACTGGAACAGTTATCCAATATGTAATTTTTTTGGGAGCATATATGCGTAACGATGTGACGGATTATGAGGAAGCGGTAGAATCATTCTACCGCATTCCTTGTAACATAGGATAGTACTCTTTACAAGCGGACTTGTCCGCTTTGTTGTTTTCACTCAAACCTGGTTTGTGGATGCTTATAATGAAAAACTTTCACATGTTATTCTGAAAAAAGCAAGAGAATTTGAAACGCCTTGTCGAAGAGTGGATAAAGAAGACTATACTTGTCATGGAGTTTATGAAAAAGCCGTTGATTTTTCTTATAATTCTAGGTATTATGGAACTGTCCAGCAATGGGAAAGGAGCATACGTATGATTCAGTTTGATGAAGAAATCAAAAAGTTCTACAAAAGCCCGGAAGTGGGAGAAGTAGAAGATGTAATTTACAATCAGGATATGACCGATGCAACAGATCTGTTGTTTAAGATAATGCAGCAGGATGATGGAAGAACGACAAATAGGAGATAGATTATGAAGTGTTATCACTGTGGTGCCACACTCACCCAGCATGATTTTTGTACCGCCTGCAAAAGAGATGTCAGACAGTATAAGCTCATTATGGAGGCCTCCAATCGCAAATATAACGAAGGTCTGGAGAAAGCACAAATCAGAGACTTGACAGGTGCTGTGGCGGCTTTAAAGCAGAGCCTGAAATTAAATAAAGAACATGTAGAAGCTCGTAATCTTTTGGGTCTTATTTACTTTGAAACCGGAGAGGTGGTATCTGCTCTGAGCGAATGGATTATCAGTAAGAATCTACAGCCGGACAAAAATATTGCCGAGGATTACATTTCCAGACTGCAGAACAATCAGGGAAAGCTGGATATGTATAATCAGGTGATTCACAAGTATAATAAAGCGTTGGATTTGTGTCACCAGGGCAGTGATGATCTGGCAATTATTCAGTTGAAAAAGCTGGTTTCCATGAACCCTAAGTTTATTAAGGGACATTTGTTATTGGCATTGCTTTATATGGAACAGGAGGCTTGGGACAAGGCTTATCCTATATTAAAGAGAGTTACTCAGATTGACCACGGTAATACCCAGGCACAGCGTTATTTACGCGAGATTTCTCGGATGAATAAGCAGAAAAACCGCAAGACTGGTGTGCCAATCAAGAAAAAAGACGACATTGTGCGCTATGAGCGCGATAATGAAATCATTATTCAGCCTGCCCAAGTGGTGGAACCGAATACCGGTAAAGGGACGTTGGCCGGATTTGTAATCGGTTTTCTGATAGGAGCAGCTCTTATTTTCTTCCTGATATTACCGGGAAGGATACAGAGTGTGCGGTCTGAATTGGAAAGTGCGGTTCGTACTGCCAATGAGACTAAAGAAGCACAAAATGCTACCATCAAATCTTTGGAGAGTCAGATTGAAATTCTTACCAGAGAAAAAGAGGCAGTTATTGCCCAGTATGGTGATTTGTATGACGAGTACAGCAACACGGAGGCGGTGAGCGCATTGTTAAATGCAGTACAGGCATATTTTGATGATGCCACCAATCTGGAAGCGATCAGCAAATATATGGATGTATGTGTTCAGAACGAGGCTTTTTTTGAGGGGAATAAGAACAGTATTCTCAGCTTATACAGTGGTTTGAAGGCAATGACAAGCTCTGCCTTGGCGCAGTACCATTATGATGTTGGTTATGCGGCCTTTGAAGCAAAAGATTACGATACTACAGTGGCAGAATTAGAATTGGCAGTGTTGTATTACAGTGAAAATGTGGACTCTCATTTTTATCTTGCCAGTGCATATGAGGCACAGGGGAATTTGGACAAGGCCAAGGAAATGTACACTAAAATCGTGGAGAAGTTTCCGAGAACAGCCAGAGCAAATCAGGCGCAGAGAGCTTTGAATAATATGTAAGAACTGCCAGTCAGTATTTACTATTATATAAATTAATAAAATTTTGAAATTTATAAAATGCACGAAAGAAAAGATCAGCTTTTTTTTCGTGTATTTTTTTTGAGCAATATATAAGGAGGGCGTATGAGTTTATTGACACAAAAAGGAGATACCCTGTTAGTTACGTTGCCGGCTGAGATTGACCATCATTATGCTCGTGTGCTGGCAGAGGAGATTGATGAGGCTTTGCTAAACGGTGATACAGTCAGACTTGTGTTTGATTTTGGTAATACCAGATTTATGGACAGTTCCGGGATCGGACTGCTTGTAGGCCGCTACAGGAAGGTCGTAAGTATAGGCGGCAGGATGACTGTGCAGGGGGTAAGTCCACAGATGGCCAAGATTTTACAATTATCAGGCATTGAGAAAATGATAGGAAAGTATGAGGGGACGAAATGAAAACAGTAGGATTTGAGACAGAAGCATTGGAATTAATCAATGAAATGAAGCTATGCTTTCAGGCACGCAGTGAAAATGAAAGCTTTGCGAGGCTTGCAGTGGTGGGATTTTTGACCTATCTGAATCCTACCATAGAGGAGGTGGAAGATATCAAGATGGCGGTGTCAGAAGCGGTTACCAATGCAATTATACACGGCTATGATGAGAATCCTTCGTCTATTGTGTATGTTTCCTGCATGCTTTATAAGGATGGGGAAGGGCATATCCTTCAGACTGTTGTAGAAGACACCGGCAAAGGAATCGAGGATATTGGTCGGGCTATGGAGCCTATGTTTACTACCAGGCCACAGGAGGAACGTACCGGAATGGGTTTTGCTTTTATGGAAGCCTTTATGGATGACGTAATGGTGGAAAGTGAGTTGACAAAGGGGACAACGGTTACGTTAACCAAACGAATCGGAGTAGACGGGGATACTACATATGAAGGATAAGGAGCAGCTGATCTCACAAAATATTGGTTTGGTACATTTTGTGATAAAGCGCTTCGGAGGCAGAGGGCAGGACATGGAGGAATTGTTTCAAGTAGGATGTGTTGGACTCTGCAAAGCAGTGGATGGGTTTAAGGAGGAGCTGCAGCTGCAATTTTCTACGTATGCGGTTCCTGTGATTTTGGGAGAGGTAAAACGTTTCATCCGAGACAACACACAGGTGCATATCAGCCGTAGCGTGAAAGAGCAGGGGATGAAGCTAAAGTATGCCAGAGAGCAGTATGAGGTGAGATTTCACAAGGAACCAAGCCTACAGGAACTGGCAGACTTGACAGGCATAAGCATGGAAGATATTTTACTGGCGACGGAGGCAATGAGGCCGGTTGAGAGTCTGGATGCATTTGTAGGAGAAGAAGATTCCGGTACAAGAAGGGTAGATTTGTTGCACAGTCAGGATAATGCACAGGAGCAGGTGCTAAATCATATGCTGTGTCAAGAGGCTTTTAAGCGAATGTCAGAAAAGGAACAGGAGCTGGTACATTTGCGTTATTTTGAAAACCTGACCCAGGCCAATGTGGCACGATTACTTGATATGACACAGGTACAGGTGAGCCGTATGGAAAAAAGAATTTTGCTGCGCTTGCGGGAGGAAATGAGTGTATAGAGTAGAAGTTATACACAATCAATAGTAAAAAATGGACACATATTATGCAAAGACAGGGGGTTGCATAATATAGAAAAAATTGTTATATTTTATATTAGAAGCTTTAAGAGGGATGTCTGTGCTGCCCCAGAAAGGGCATAATACAGGATGTTTTAAGTGATAATTGGATTTAGTCGAGGATTATTTTGAAATACAAATCGGAGAAGAATACAGTGGGAAAAGTATACGGAGTAGTAGTGATTGGCTGTGGATATATAGGCCATGAACATTTGGAGGATATTTATTATCGAGAAAATGTACGTCTGGTGGCAGTAGTGGATTTTGATGAAAACAGGGCAAAGGAAACTGCCAGAAGATATCACGTAGAAGATTATGGAACGGATTACAGAGATTTTATCGGTAGGGCCAGTGTGGATATTGTGCTCATTGCATCTTATGTAGATTCACATTTGGAGATTATGAAGGCATGTGTAGAAGCCGGCAAGCATGTATTGTGTGAAAAGCCGGTAGCCTCTTCGAGGAAAGCCGGAGAAGCTTTTTTTGAAGTGGCACAACAGGCTGATGTGCAGGTCATGGTAGGCCATATTTTACGCCATAACCAATCTTATCAAAAGGTATATCAGCTTATCAGAGAGGGCGTCATTGGTAAGATGCGTCTGATTCATTTTGTACAGAATCATCATGCCGTGGAGTGGGACCGATACAAAAGGTTGCTGCAGGATTGTCCCCCTGTTTTGGATTGCGGCGTGCATTATCTGGATGTGATACAGTGGATGTCTGAAGAGAAGATCGTAGAAATCGATGGATGGAGCTGTAAATTGGATGAGGAATCACCATGCGACAATTATGGTGTTGCGCAGATGACTTTGTCGGGTGGTTGTAAAGGATTTTATGAATCCGGCTGGAGCAAGAATCTGAAAGCACATAACTGCAAGGAATTTATCGGAGAAAAGGGCTACATCCGTTTGACTCTGTGTGCGGACAGACCTTACGACAAAGAAGAGGGAGACCTGATAGAGATATACCACAGTGATACCGCCCGACATGAGATTATTAATATTAAGGCAAAGTATAAGGATATGAATGCCCAGTTACAGGAGCTTGTAAATCGCATAGAAGGTAAACCACAAAATTCCTTCAGTCTTGAAGATGCCAAGGAAGCATTTATGGCAGCCATTCAGGTTGTAGAGAAGATATAACCTATAAGTAACTTATTCGAAAGAGGTTGAGCAGTAAAGGAGATTGGTGTGGAGGCAAAAGAATACAGTACCACATTGGGGAAGCGGTATCATTTTGACAATGTGTATCATCCTTATATGCAGCTTTCTAAAGTGCAGTTGGTGCAGGCAGGAGAGCTGATCGTAGGAGACGGTTATCTGATACCCGAACATGTGCAGGTGTGTATGGAGATAAGCTATGTGGTATCCGGACATTGCGATTTTTATACGGATAGTCAGGTGTTTCATGCAAAGGCCGGAGACATCCATGTGATCAGCCAGGGAAAGCGACATCAGATTGTTGCCGGGAGTGGAGATAACCTACGCATGGCATATGTAGGATTTTTGTTTCAGGAAGAGGCAGGAGAGGCACTTGCAGAGTTAAAACAGTTTTTTGAGAATCCGCCGCTGCAGCTTAAGAATGAACAGAATCAGATAAAAGCACTTTTTGAGAAGATTTTGACAGAGCTGTATATTTCTATGCCTTACGGCAAGGAAGTCATTGACTCCTGCATGAATCAGATTCTGGTACAGGTGTTTAGAAGCTTTAGTACAGAAGGCTTTAAGGAAAGTCCCAGAATCGTAGAAGAAGCCAGAATGAATCGTATTGTAGGACATACCATTGTACAAGCATTGCGTTACATTGACAGCAACATTATGCAGATAACCAGTATTTCTCAGGTGGCAGAGCAATTGAAATACAATCCTGCCTACCTTTCCAGAATATTTCACGAAAAGACAGGGATAACCATGTCTGAATATATTGCCCAAAAGAAAATAGAAATCGCCAAGTCTTTACTGGCAAGCGGCAAAGGAGTAGGGGAAACAGCTCAGGTACTTGGATATGCTTCTTCACAAAGCTTTTGCAAAATGTTTCGCAGATACACCAAGAGTTCACCATCTGTGTATAGGCACAAGCAGGAATAGGCAGACATCAAAAATGGGAAGATAGCCTCACGGATATCTTCCCTTATTTTGTGTGAAGGGGCGCTTACTTTAAGCCTTCTTCGTAAGACTTAATCATACGACGAACCATTTCACCACCGATAGAACCGGCTTCTTTACTTGTTAAATCACCATTGTAACCTTCTTTTAAGTTTACACCTAATTCGCTTGCAACTTCAGTTTTGAATCTGTCCATAGCTGCCTTTGCTTCAGGTACTTCCATTCTGTTTGCTCTGTTAGAATTAGCCATTGTTTTTCCCTCCTCTGATACATAAAGTATCGTTGAATCCTCTGTTTTTAAAGTTACTTCTTCTATTTTGAAAAGATAAGAAATGCATTTCCTTTAAGTTGTAACCAAATTATTTTCATTGTGTTTTTTTGCGGAATTGCATTCCTTATCTTGACCTTAGTATTTGACAAAAACAAAATACTATTCTGGTAATATTTGAAAAAATTATTATTATTTAAAAATAAAAGAGTAATGCGTTGATATAATACTCAAAACATTACTCTCTTATGTATGAAAAGTGAACATATAAATTTGGTATAAGGGAAAAGACAGTAAATGTCTATAAATGCAGTCTATACTCCGCAAAAAGCTGTTCCCTGAAATCGGAATCGGTAACGGCACGACTCAGATCTTCTGTACGTCCGTCACGGCTCAGCAGCTGGTACAGATGATTGGCTAACCCCTGCTCTTTGAGCTGCTGATTCTGTTCTGAGAGTTGTTGACTTTGTTCTGAGAGCTGCTGATTCTGCGCTGAGAGTTGCCGGTCCTTTTCTGCAATGGTTTTATTGGACGCATCAATCACATCCTGCATCTCATCTATCATATACTGTACAGTATTCCTGTCCAGCTCCAGTAATTCCTTAGAAAACAAACCCATGACGTCCTCCACATTCCTGCATAGCTCATATATATCCTCATACAGCTTTTTGAATTCAGGATATGCCTGAATCAGCGCTGCGATTCGCTCCGGCTCGTCGCTCGTGAGGAACACCAGCCATGCATCTAATTTTGTACTGATACCTTTATTGTGTATGTTTTTGCGAAAGATGTCAAGCGGTATGAAGTAATATTTCTGTAAAAGATTTAACTTAAGACCGGTGTCTGACTGCTGCTCGAAGCAGTGCATGTAATTGCCTTCAAATTTGTGGAAAATTGCTTCACTTTGTTCAAAAAATACAATGGTATAAACATGCTTGATATCTTTGTAACTGAATTTCTCTTTCTTTCGATTGCGCACGCGTTTATATTGCCGCAGCAATAAATCGGCAGAATAGCAGGCACTGCGCTGTCCGGGAAACTTGTATCCCAGTTTCTGAATCTCACAATTTGCTATGCTATGGTCGGCAAGCTCTACCACAATGTCCGTAATCAACAAACTGGCCTCGTCCGCAATCCTGACGGAGTCATTGGGGAGCACCTGCAAAATCTTCACCTGTTGCTTGATGATAAGCGAAAGCAGGTCCTCTAACCGCTCCGGCGTATATTCCGGATTAAATACCTCCTTAAAAAAGCAGTCATACAAAATCTTCAGTCCTCGTTCTCCTGTGCAGAAATCAAGGAACTCTTCCTGACGCTCCGGTGCCCAGCCTTGAAAAGTGGCCGTGAGGTGAGGAACACTCAGAATGTGCTGCTCTAACGCCGCCCGAGTCGGAAGCATAGGAAAATACTGCTGCAATAAATTATTTGCCATACATAAAACCTCCTGCAGTTATAAATAAATGTAAAGTGGAAAAATATGCTCCGAATCAGAAGCGGGTATCTGAAGTAAAAGAATTTGGGGAAAAGAATTTCCCCGAGTGATGTCATTATATAACAGAATAGGTCGAAAAGCAAGGAAAAAGAGTATTGACTGCAGTGGCAGAACTAAAAATATACAGATAAAAGTTTTGCTACAATATATTGATGATGAATAATTGTTGCACCTGCCGGAAAATGCAAGTTTTATTGGCTGAAGGATTAGAATAACTAGAGAGGGGCACTCTGACTTATTAAGGACTGTCTTCATTGACGAACAGACGTGTAGCGATATTAATCAAAAATGGGTGGATTTTTGTATGCCTATTCCCAAAAACTTTTTCTTGTGGTAGTATATTAATACAACAAGAAAAGGGGAAGTTTCATGCTTAAATGTGAATGGTGCGGAAAAGGATATGATGAAGAGGAGGCCAACAATTGTTTTTCGACGTATACAAATAGATTATCATATGAAAACATAAAAAAGAATTTATGTGGTGAATGTGCAGTACAAGCAATAGAAGACGAAGTAGTCGGCGTCTACATAGAAAAATGCGAAGAATGCGGAAAAAAATTTGATCTATTTGAAGAAAGCAACGAATATGACAGTAATTTTAGTTGGGCAAATGGAACGTCGTTAAGAGATGAGTGGGATGATAAAATACGTTGCTGTGATTGTGCATTGAAAATAAATTAAAGCAGTATTTTTCAGAGAGGTGAAAACAAAGATGGTATATTCAGATGCGATAATATTAGTACCTTTACATATAATAAATCCCTTTAATGAAAAAACACTGATACAGGTAGATGTAACGCACTTGAATAAAAGAATAGAAGTTGCAGTACCGAATAATATTCAAGTGGGGCATAGAATAAGGTTAAAAGGCTTGGGCTATGGAAAGGATCCGGCAAGTGACTTGATTATAGAAATATCCCAAATTACAATTGAGAGTAATGTAAAAGCAGACAAGGAGATAAAAAGGACTATGCAAAAAATGATAGTAGTAGAATATGATAGCTTCTATGAAGTTAACGATTATTTAAAACAAGGATGGAA
>JAZRLF010000057.1:0-5501 GCA_045646695.1 Lachnospiraceae bacterium | reverse complement strand
CCATTGAATCCAATTTGGCTTAAGCAATCCAATCTCATTACCCTAATGAATATGGATTACTCTGTTATACAGCTCAGGACACTGATATGTGTAGTGGAGAAAATTCAAGGGATAATGGAGGAAGTACTGCTTGGGCGGCACTTTGAGCAACTGTCTCTTTTCCCTGAGCTGCATGCTCATGGAAAACTCACCCTTATGATCAAATACGCAGATCTTGGAGTAAAGCCTTACCAATACAAGGAAGTAAAGGCTATGCTCAAAGAGCTTGCTACAATTGCAGTAGAATTGGATTCCAAAGATCCTATTTCTGGTGATGACTGTTGGACCATTAAAGGGCTAATGACACCGTATGTGAGAGAAAATGCCTATTCAAAATTCTTTACTATTGACATAGACCGGGATATAGTAAAGATGTTTTTGGAGATTAACCATGGCTTCACAAAATATATGAAGCAGATAGCTTTCCGTTCACAAAGCAAATACACCATAAGGATCTATTCTCTTATATCTGCTTGGAAAAACAAAGGTGGCTTTTCTATCCGTTTGGACAAGTTCCGCAAATGGCTGGGTTTACAAAGCAAGTATCCTTCATATAATGACCTTTACCGCAGGACAATCAAGGTAGCATACGAGGAGCTGCATGAAAATGCAGACTGTTGGTTTGAAGTATCTGAAATATATGACAATCCTCATAGCAAAGAACCATATAAATTAAACTTTAAGGTGGTTTGCTCATTGCTAGTTGAATCTGAGAAAGCTGTTTTTGAAAAGGGTATTGAAGCTATCGGGAATATGCTGCGCAGTCATATACATATGCCGGAAGTTAAGATATCCAGAATTGTAAAGATGATATCCCCTGATAACATTCAGGATGCAATGCTGAAACTTACAGAACTCATCTCATATGTAAAGCAAAACATTGACACAATTAAGCATCCTGAAGAATACTGCGAAAAGTCTATGTCAGCATACCTTGCCCAGGAAGAGATAGACATCCAAATCCCCAAATCACCAAAGAAAAGGACCCTGAACTGCAGAAAACTCTATTAAATGTTGGGTTTTTGTCTTTAACTACTTCTCAAAAATGTTGGGAATTTGTCTTTAACTCTGCTTATTTCTATTTGCAGGGCAATTTTTCATGCTTTCATCCCTCAAATGTTGGGAATTTGTCCTTAACTTTTTCTTAAAAATGGAAAATGTTGGGAATTTGTCTTTTAAATGTTGGGTTTTTGTCTTTTGAATGTTGGGAATTTGTCCACAGAATGTTGGGAATTTGTCTTTAGGCAATCTATCTTATTCATTTATAATACAACAAATTAAAGCACCTCTAAAAGTGCATAATACTTCTAATACTGATTATAATACCTGAATCAATACGGGAAATGCATTTCTATCGCAAAACACTTTATGTGCTTTGCACAAAAAGTGGCAAAAGAAATAAAAAAACATTCAAATATAAACAGCGACATACATAACAAATATGTATAAAAAATAATATTATTAATTTTCTATGGTTGTATTACCGGTTAAAATATGATGAGTCAGACGTTAGATATGTAATATCTGATTCAGATGATGTTGTTATGGATAAGAATGCTCCTAAAAATCTCGTTGTGTTAAAGGATCTGAATCTTAATGGTGATGTGATAGAAGTCAGAGGAGTGAAGAAAACAGATGGTGTTCCTCTATACCTTGTAAAGTCCTCTGATGGGAATATCAAAAAGGTAGATAATATTGACTCCATTTCGCCAAATGACATCAAGACAATGAATGTCTACAAGGGTAATAAAGGTGAACAATTTAAGGAGTATGGAAACACTTCAAATGGCGTTATACTAATAGAACTCAAGTAAAACCGCAAGTATAAAAATAACATGAGGGGGGTAGTGGGTAGTGTAAAATAGCTAGATACAGTTCATTTTACACTACCGACACTACTCTATTCCTTCTTGAGCACCTTTGCAGGGTCCATATTGGCCAGTCTGAGGGCTTGCCAGCTAATGGAGGCTAATGATACAACAAGCACAAGCAGCAGCGCAATGGCATAGATCCACCACCAGTTTTCAATACGGTATGAGTATGAACTCAGCCACTCTCCAACTATGTAATATCCCACAGGAATTGCAACAACTGCAGCCAACAGAACAACTTTAAGGAAAGAGAAGGACATATTCCAGTAAACTTCTCCCTCACTGCAACCAAATACCCTTTTTAAAGACCATCCTTTTGCCTGCTGTTTGGCAAAATAGGTACTCATTGCAAGCATTGCCATAGCAGAAAGCATCATAACAAGTAATGTAAAGACTGTTATAAGCTTAAGGTTATTCTCTTCTGTCTTGAAGTAAGTTCTATAGATTTCATTCTGGGAATGGACCTCTACCTGATTACCCAGTCCTTGAGACTCATAGAAACTCCTTAGCTGCCTTATTGCATCATCCTCAGCTCCATAAACCTTTACAACCAGACTCCTGAGTACCTCAAAATCGCTATCATCATCAAACTCCCTGTTCATCCACACTATATTTGAGGCCGCACAATCCTCCAAAGTTCTGTTGCCCCTCTGAAAATTCTGTATTACTCCACAAATACCGTATGATTCATTACTCAAAACAACACTTTCTCCTGAATAATCAATATCAAAAGTCTTGAATGCCCCTTCGGTGAGCCACATTGTACCATTTACAGGCTTAACATTTTCCAGTACATTCATTACCCTGAACCCAAGAATATCAAATGCCGTTGAATCACCATACATCACATCAAGCTGCACTTGCTCCCCTTTATAGTTCACACCCATACCTGTTCTACCATTTTCCGAAGGGAGAAACTGGATATGCCCCACCTTCTCCACAAAAGGGAATTTCAGCAATTCGTCGGGAAGATAATCTGCATTTTTCTGTCCTCCGCTTATCCCAATAATGTTCTCTTTGGTATATCCATTATCCCTGTCCAGCAGATATTTGAACTGTACAAACATGGCAAACGCAACGCACAGCACAGAGATTGCCACAACATTCTGTATCCCGATGAATATTTTTCCAAGCATCATTTTGCTGTTTGTGGAAAATTCACCTTTTACCACATCCACCGGACGGTATCTGGAAATGAGCATAGCAGGAATTGCTCCGGCCAGGAACGATACTGCAAACATTGCTGCGGCCCCACAAGCAAGCATTTCCAAGGTAATATTTTCCTTTAGGGAAATCTCCTTCTCCAATAGTATTTTAGCATGGGGACCAAAAAACTCTATGAGTATAACTGCTAGGATGAATGATACTGCGGTAAGGATAAATGCCTCTTTAATATATCGGGAAGAGATTTCCCATGTCTGTTCTCCCAATAGTCTGCGGGTTGCCATCTCCTTTGCCCTGAAGCCAATTTGGGCAACCGTGAGTGAGATGTAATTGAGCAATGCAAATACCAGCAGCAAGATTCCTGCTGCAGCAAACAGCATCACAAAATCCTTGTTAATTCTCCCTATAAACGGATAATGATGGCGACAAACTCCGTAATGGATCTGCGAAAAAGGAGAAAAGAAAAATTTTGAGAACAATCCGCACTCATACAATATATCTCTTGTTTTCAGCTTCTCAGCCACTGCATTCCCCAATTCTTCAATATCCGTTCCTGGAGCCAATCTATAGAAATGGGTTGCAGTACCGTTACCCTCCCTTAAAAGTGATGGATATAGTGTTTTGAGCTGTTCTACATTGTAGATGACATCCACGTTTGGAAAAACTGAACGCTCAATATCTTTATATACACCTTTAATGATAAGGTCAGCCCTGTTGCCTGCAACATTTATTGCAAGCGTATGCCCTATTGGAGATGCATCAGGAAAATGTCTGTTGGCAAAACTTTCAGATATAACAGCTGCATTCTGTTCCAACAAGACATTCTCCCTCACCCCCTCTATGAATGGAAAAGTAAAGAATTCAAAGAAATTGCTTCTAGCCATTATTGCATTCTGCGGCAAGGTTTCTTCCCCTACAATAACTTCCATCTGCAAACCACTGATAACATTGGTAGAAAGGAAACTGCACACATCCTCTATCTGTGGATATGACTCTTTTAGTATATCCCCAACAGTATAGCTCATTGTGGTAAACTCCTCCTCATGCCCTACATAAATGTTCTCTATCTCTTTCAGATCCTTATCATACCCCAATTCTCCCGCTACAAAAGTTGCAATGAACAGCACAAACGCCAACGCAACAGCTAAGCCAACCACCTCAATGGCAGTATACATCTTATTTCTCCCTATAAATCTCAAATAGCTTTTCATATATCAGTTAAATCCTGTGTGTAAAGTTACTTTACAATTTTTACATAATTTACATATCTGCAACTATAATGCACTAAAACCGTGCCAAAGGAGCTATATAATACATTATCAATCAATTGTAAAATCTGCCAATAAAAAAGACTGTAAGGTTTCTTTACAACTTTACAGCCTTTAGTACAACCGGTTTTTAACCTGTAACAAATTTACTTCATCTGCTCTGCCAGCAGCTTCTCAAGATCACTACGGGCCATATTACCGTCTATACAGATAAAGGTTGTTTCTTCACCATCCTTGGCAATCATTACAAAACTGTTTACTGTAACATCATTTCCAACAGTGTACATTTTTACAGTCTGGCCAGAATCCTTAGCCTCCATAAGCAGTTCATATTTTCCACTTTTTATAAACTTGTCCACATCTGCGTACAACTGGGCATTAATGCCGGCATTTTCGCTGTTTATAATATAGAGTCCTGTAAGGGATTTTATGATTGGATAAAAGTTAACCTCACCATTATTAAGCTCTATATCCGGCAACTTGCCAATCAGCTTGAACATTGCAGGTGACACGTAAACTGCACTTATGTTTTCAGAGTCTGAATATTTCTGATAAATGCTCTTTCCATCCTGAGCAAAAGAACTTATGGTAACAAGCAGCATTGCTGCCAAAATGAAAAATCTTTTCATAATCTTAATTTTTACTGTCTACTACGTTATTTAGAATCTCCATTGGCTTTTCCGCCAAAGGCTTGGCCTGGGCAACCATCTCTACCCCCAGAGTCATTTTACTTGAAATCTCCGCAAATGCTTTCTCCACCTGTGCATATGCCAAGTACGGATCCTCAAAAGTATCCTGCAAAGTATCTTTCTGCATTCCAGGTTTCAAAAGCACCAGAGCAAAAACCACCACAGCCGCTGCTGCTATCCCACTGAATTGCAAAATCCGCTTTCTTTGAATCTGTGGCTTCCCAACCGGAGGCTCCTTTGCCAGCTCCGCTGCCAAAATTCGCTCCTGAATTCTTCCTGCAAGTCCCTGCGGCACCTCCACATTCTCTTCCATAGCAGCTGCCTCAAGCTCTTCCAGCCCCATTTTTTCTATATCTTCAATTCTTTTCATCTTACTTTCCATTAAATTTTTCTTCCCGACAAATTTCTCAATGCCCCTCTTGCCCTTGTGAGCAATACCCTCAATGTGAGTTGGGACATCCCCATTTTCT
>JAZRLF010000056.1:0-11549 GCA_045646695.1 Lachnospiraceae bacterium | reverse complement strand
CTGGCTTGTTTACTTTGTCAAATTCTGTTTTTGCATTTGTATCTCCTACAAATAATCTTCAATATAATAATCTGCAAGCTGTTTTTTTAGGTCTCGTTTTGGAGCAGTAAAGGCATCCTCCACAGCACAGACCTTCATCCCTGCTCTCTTACCGGCGGTGATTCCGGCTATGGTGTCTTCAAATACCAGACAATGCTCCGGTGCCACCCCTACTCTGCGGGACGCTTCCAAATAGATATCCGGTGCAGGTTTGCCGGCACCCACTTCGCAGGAGGTAATGATTTCATCAAAGTACGGAATAAAACCTATATGTTCTCCTACTGCCTGTACCAGTTCCTTAGAATTGCTGGTACAGATACAGGTGCGTATGTTCTGCTCTTTTAATTGTTTTAGGAATGTAAAAGCACCCGGTTTATAGCCTATTTCTTCGCTATATTTGCGATAGGCCATGCGGTTCCAACAAGCCATAATTTCCTGAAGCGTGAGAGGTAACTCAAATCGCTCTTTAAAATACACGGCAGTCTCACTGAATGCCATGCCTTCTATTTCAGATTGAAGGTTTGGAGGCAATTCATAGCCATATGTCCCCAAAAATTCAATATCAATATCTTTCCATACGTGCATGGAATCTATCAAAGTACCATCTAAATCAAAAAAGACGGCTTGTATATTTTTTAACATCTTGTATATCCTTTTATTCTTTTAAAAAATCATAAATTCTTTTGTTAAAATCCTTTGCTTCTTCATATGCAGCATGACCAAGTTGCTCATACATAAATATTTTACAGCCAAGTCTTTGTGCAATTTCTTCAGAAGCATGTCCGCCTACCACTTTATCCTGCTGGCCGCCGATCACAAACACAGGGCAATGAATTTGGGCCAATTCCTCATAGGAATTACACGTCAGACAGGATTTTGCCAAGGTAATAAAACGATGAATATCTTTTGGTTTTTGCATAACTGTTAACAGTGGCATAAACGGTTTATATTTTGTTAGATACGCCTCGGAATACATTTTCTCTGCCATATCCTCGATAAGCTGCTTCATATCTCCCTGTTCAGTCAGTATGATCCAATTATCGATTACCTTCTTTACAGTCTCGTTATTTTGCGAAAGTGTAACAGCCAAAACCAATCTATTTACTAAATCAGGTCTGTCAATTGCAAGGTATTGTGCAATCATTCCTCCCTGTGATACACCAATAACATCGGCATTGATTATTCCCAGTGCATCCATTGCAGCAGCGATATCACTTGCAAAATCTCTCACTGTAATCCCATCAAACAGCTCCGGTCTCCGGTCAAATAAATAAACTTTATATTCTTCCGCAAAAATGCGATACATATAGGCAAGTGACGCAGAAGCCCCCTTAATACCACGAGTATTAAGACCTTGTATCATAATCAATGGCTTGGTACCTTTGCCAAAGCTGATATAGTCTATCTGCATATTAGAAAGTATTAATTTTTGTTCTTTCGCATTGTATAACATAAAATAGTACCTCTAAACTTAATTCTTAAATATTAAAACTTTGTAGAATCGTGAACAGTTTGTATGATAAGCTGCACATTCTCCTCAATCGTTTTTGTTCCATCAACCCTAATGATGGAACATTTCACCAATTTCAGCCAATTTTCAACATAATCATCTTGTCGGGATTCAGCCATCCGAAAAAAGGCCTCTTCTTGTTCATGCAAATCTCCGCCCATTAGCATTCTTCTTCCAAATTTTTGAAAGGAACGATTTCTCACTCTCTGAGAGCGGATTTCTTTGGGAACTTCTATCACAACAACATAGTTATACATAGGAATGATTTCTTTTCCATAATTCCCTCTTACGGCAGCAAAAATAAAATTGGGCTGTTCTATTACTTCATTCATTAAAAGTCTTTCAACTTCTTCTTCTGACCTTGGATTTGTATACGGCTCATTAGCTTGGCTCCTTGCAAAATACAAGTTTTCATTATCAATAAAATGAAACCCCATTTTTTCAGCTAAAGCTCTGCCAAGAGTGCTTTTTCCGCACCCGTTTAATCCACATATTTGAATACCTATTCCCATATGATTGTTTCTCCCTAAAATTCTTACTTGTTTAACCCAAATACTTCTACCAATTCAATATGTTCCATGCTAACATCTCCGCCGTTCCAATTTAATTAATTAATCCGAAATGCTTTGCAATTACATTGCATACTTCCTCTCTGGAATCTACATCACTATCTTGTCGAAGGACTGTAAAAAATCCACTGTTTGCATATTCATCAAAATGCTTTTTACTGTTAATAAGAGCAAGACCGCGCTTGTAATTTTCCATAACTGCTTGAGGATTTTCACAACTTTCAATAATGTTGAGCAAAAATAGTTTTTCTGGATCACCTCGGTCAAAAAAACGTTCAACACTCATTGATTGAGGAGAAAGCATAACAGCAACATGACTATAGTCAGAAATTTCTTTCAATATATCAATGGGGATATTAGTATCAACGATGACTTTCCTATCTCTGGATATGGAAAGAAGCTCGGCAACTTCAAATTCTGCCGCTTCTTTACTCGTATTACAGATCCATCGTTCATATTCTTCAGGCGAACGCGTAACAAAATCCTTCCAGTCGGTAAGATTTTTCGTAAAACAAATATCAGGCTGTACATCGGGTGTTGCCACAACATTTGATACCTTGCAATGATAGTTTTCTCCGCAAAAAAACATATCATATCTGTCAGCAAGCATTCTTACTGTTGTTGACTTTCCTGCATAAGCAGTACCTGTAATAAAATATACATTTTTCAAATAGTACTTCAGTATGTTATTCTCAATTTTCACCGGGTCTTACCTCACCAAATTATATAATTACAATTCTTTCTCATAACACAAAAAATCCTGATCATACATATGGCATTCACCGACTATACGAAAGTCAAATACCGCATAACTCCTGATTGCCTTTGTATTATACTTATTTACCAAAATATGTATGCTCCTAAAACCTCTTTTCTTCAACTCATCCATCCCAAACTTCAGCATGATCCGTCCAAGGCCTTTATTCTGTTCCTCAGGCAGTACAGCCAATCTTGCCAGTTCGCCTTCAGGTGCAAGTTTTTTATCCCAACAGGAGAGTTGATCAACTGCCTCATCCACCTCGATTGAAATAGCAGCCTTTATAGTTCCGTTAATTTTTAAAACAAACAGTGCATTCCGTGAAAGATCCCAGTCAATCGTCTCATTGGATGGATAGTCTTCATCCCACGGGCAACAATCACGGCCCATCTGTGCCTTGTAGAGAGACAAAATCTCGTTTCTGTCTTCTTCTGTTGCCATAACAATTTTATATTCCATATCCCCCCTCCAAAACTTGCCATTTCTTTATTGTATTCCGGGACATTTTTTACTTTTGATTTTAAAGATTTGAGTTCCTATCTCATCTCCGCAGCAGTTCAATCTCTTCTTCAGTCAACGCCCTGTAACTGCCCTTCTCCAAATTCTCGTCCAAAACCAGCTTTCCAAAGGAAATTCGCTTTAAATAAAGCACCTGGCTGCCTACCGCTGTAAGCATTCTCTTCACCTGATGATACCTGCCCTCATGAATGGTGAGGTAAATGTGGTTGTCATCAAGTATCTGAACCTTGGCCGGCGCAGTCGCCTTGTCGTCTCCGATATCTACACCCTGCTCCAAAGCCTCTATTTGTCCCATAGAAAGCTTTTCAGGCACTTCTACCAGGTAAGTCTTTGGCACATGCTTCTTAGGGCTTAAAAGGGCATGAGAAAGGGCACCATCATTGGTAATCAGCAAAAGCCCCTCTGTGTCCTTATCCAATCTTCCCACAGGGAACAGGTCATTGCGACAGTCCTTTCCCAATAAAGACATCACCGTGTCCTGATGATTGTCTTCCGTGGCAGTGATCAGCCCTGTCGGCTTATGAAGCATATAATAATAAAATTCCTGATACGAAAGTACATTGCCCTGATAGGCAACTGCATCTGTGTCAGGATTTATTTTATATTCCGGGCTTTTCTGCACGCTGCCATTTACAGTGACCAGCCCCTTTTTCAGCAAAATCTTTACCTCGCTTCTGGTGCCAAGCCCCTGATCACAAAGAAATTTGTCAAGTCTAAACAGTTTCGGCATATGAACCCCTTTCTTCGCTAATAGTTTTTGGATGTTGTAAGAATCAGTGAGTGCTTGTGGTCGCCGGCACTCACTGACTCTTACAACCGCCCAAAGATAATTCAGCATGATTTTCTCACTTTAATCATACATTGTACTATGATTTGGATGATATTTTATACGGTAATTTTATTATTTACAAACAGGCAGGAAGCCACGGCGCAATGTCTGCAAGCTCTGATCCAGTGGTACGAAACCATGATACCTGCTCTATTTCCCATGATGTTACTCAGCAGCGTACTGGTAGACACCGGCTTTGCCACCGGGCTGGGTCGCCTTTTAAATAAGACCCTGCTGTCCTTTCTCCGCATCAGCGACAATGGCTGTTACTGTCTGCTGACAGGCTTTCTGTGCGGCTTCCCAATGGGCGCTAAGACTACAGCGGATATGCTAAAGAATCATCAAATAAGCCCCCCGGAAGCCACTTATCTGTTAAGCTTTATTAATTGCATCGGACCTATGTACACCATCAATCTGACCCACCGACTCTTTCCGGAAATTACGCTTTGGAAGCTGCTGGTGGGTCTGTATGGACTGCCTCTGGTTTATGGCACTTTGCTCAGATATCTGATGCCATACCCCAAATGCAAGTCTGACTCTGCAAGCACCATTACTGCTCCAATTAGCAAAGCAAGGGCCTCTCTGCCGGACGCCCTTTATGAATCCGTGCCTAAATGCGGCAAATCCATCCTGATGCTGGGCGGCTATATGATACTTTTTCAGACCTTTTTTGTTACTGTAAAAAAATTACTGTTCAGTATCAGCATCACAGCACCCACTGTGTATCCACTGATGGAAATCACCGGTGGTTTATTCCTACAACCGGAAAGCACAGCTCTGCCCCTGCTACTCTTTTGGAACACCTGGGGCGGCGCCTGCTGTATGTTACAAACTTACAGTTTTATAAAGCCAGTAGGGCTGTCCATGAAAAGCTATATCTTTCACAAAACCGTACTGGCTCTTTTAGCATATATGCTGGGATTTTTTTTACATCAAATCTAAGGAGATTTCGCCTGTGTTTGAGGATACTGACTGATATGTAGCTTCTTCCTCCTCATCTCCACGAAGCTCCTTGCGGTTATTGACTACAACCTCATGATACTGATTTAAGCTTGTAAGCATATTTTCAAACTGACCGGAGGTAGTCTGAATAGAGTGTGCAAGCAGATTTTCGATACTTGCAAGCAGTTCATCTGTGTACTGTACTGCTGCCATACGCATAGCATCAGCCTCAGCTGCTGCAGCATCTACCAGTTCCTGAGCCTTCTGACGTGCAAGGGTCTCAACCTCCTGAGCTCTTGCATGGGCCTGCTGCATAATCTCATGCTCACTTACCAATTCATTAGTCTGAATGGTAGCTCTGTTTACCAAAGCCTCTGCCTTAGAGCGGGCATCATCCAAAATAGCGTCCTTCTGTGCCATAATCTTCTGATAACGCTTGATCTCCTCCGGAGTGCGTCTCTTCAGCTCGTCCAAAAGCTCCTCCATATGATATCTGTCAACGATGATATTCTCCTTGGAAAATGCCTGTGGCTTACAGCTGGCAATATACTGCTCAATTTCGTCAATTAACTGTTCCATTCTGCTTTGCATCATCTTTACTCCTCCAATTTATATTGATATTTTTCATATAATATGCTTAAAATACAATCCGGCACCATGCCCCGGATATCCCCATGAAATCTGGCCACCTGTCTTACTGCAGAACTGCTCAAATGTCCTAATTCCTGGCTGCCGGCCAAAAATACTGTCTCCACCTGCCCCTGAGACAAGAGATGATTGAACTGTGCGGTCTGAAGCTCGTATTCAAAATCAGCTACCGTGCGAAGGCCTCTCACCGAAACCTGAATATCGTGATCCTTGCAATACTCCACTAAAAGTCCTGAAAAAGAATCCACCTTCACATTCGGCAGGTCCTTCACAGCCTCTGTAATCATATTAACACGTTCTTCTACAGAAAACAACGGAGATTTATCAGGATTATGCAAAACTGCCACCGTTAATTCGTCAAAAACAGACGCCCCACGCCTTATAATATCCAAATGTCCCATGGTCAATGGATCAAAACTTCCCGGATAAATTGCTTTTCTCATCAAGATATCCTCCTTCTGATAAATACATGCTTATTGGTTTTGTAGCGTTTCTCCTTATAGACCTCAAAACCAATCCCTTCGAGGTAATCAAAATCCGTATCCAAAGAAGCTTCCACAATGATCATGGTATCGACGGATACAAATTTCATATCCTTCAGACAAGTAAGCACCTGCTTTTCATGGCCCATATCATAGGGTGGATCCATAAAAATAATATCTGCTTCTTTTTCGAAAATGTGATGCAGTGCGCTGACAGCATCTGTCTTTAAAACTACCGCTGAATCCTTTAACCTGGTAAAACTAAGGTTTGCCTCTATGCAGGCAATAGGCTCCTTGGCATGCTCCACAAAATAAGCCTTCCTGGCTCCACGACTCAAAGCCTCAATTCCAATACCACCGCTGCCACTGAACATATCTACAAACACACAATCTGCCAGATAAGGGTTGATCATATTAAATAAAGTCTCTTTAATCCTATCCTGAGTAGGTCTGGTGTTAAGCCCCTCCGGGGTCTTCAGCTTCATCCCCCTGCAAGTTCCTGATATTACTCTCATAACTCTACGCTCTCACTTTTACTCCGTTACCGTCACGCTTTCCAAGCTTGATCTTATTCAATTCTAACTGCTTGGATTTATATTCCACCGTCATGGGGTCATTATAATGCAGGCTGTAAACTGCCTCAACTTCATCCCCGTCCTTCAGCTTCATAGCTCTTACACCTACCGCAGCCTTTTTCTTTTCCGGAATCTCTTCCACGCTAAAGCGCAGGAAATATCCCTCCTTAGACTGCATTACAATGCACTTTTGTTCCTTTAAGCTTTCTACAAATACAACCTCGTCTCCATCCTGCAGCTTAGTTGCAGCAACATTTCTCTTGGCTACATCAAATTCACCGCCATCTACAACCTTGCACATACCTTGCTTGGTAAAGAACAGTACACGGTACAAATTCAAATCAGACTGGCTGGATGCATAGATGATCTTCTCCTTCTCCATGCTGTAGGTGCTGATATTGTCCACCGGAACAGATTTATCACGGAATTTACCAAAAGGCACATCCATAACCTTTAAGGTATGGAGCTGACCTTTATCAGTAAACAGACATACCTTGCCTGTATTCTTACATTTGATGATGAAACGATTTTCTGCAAGAGCCGCTTCTTTATTGCGTTCAAAGGTAGCCTCATCTACTGTCTTGGCATAGCCAAAACGGTCTAACAGGAAGTACACATCTAATTCCTGCTGTTTTACTTCTTCAAATACAGCCTCTGCCCCATTTTCGATGGTAGTACGTCTGTCACGCTTATACTCTTTTTTGAAGCCTTCCATATCGTTGATAATAACCTGGGCCATGGCATCTCTTCTGGCCAAAATATCCTCGTATTTGAAAATATTGGTCAAGGTATCCTCATGCTCAGCGATCAAAGCTTCGATCTCCAGACCGATCAATTTGTACAAACGCATATCCAGTATGGCATTGGCCTGCTTTTCTGTAAAGCGCAGCTGACTGGCCATGATTTCTGAGCCCTTAGACTTAAACTTAATGCCCTTGGTCTCGCCCTCTACCAGACAGCCCTTAGCCATAGCTCTATCTTTGGAGCCACGCAAAATCTCAATGATCAAATCGATAACATTACAAGCTTTAATTAAGCCCTCCTGAATCTCTTTGCGCTCTAATTCTTTATTTAAAAGTGTGGTGTATTTACGCTTGGCAACCTCAAACTGGAAATCGATATTGGCCTTTAAAATAGATTTCAGGCCCATAGTCTCCGGTCTGCCGTTATGAATAGCCAGCATATTCACACCAAAAGTGTCCTCTAAACGGGTCTTTTTGTACAGCATATTGATAAAATTATCCACATCTGTATCCTTACGAACCTCTATAACAATACGAATACCTTCCTTGGAGGACTGATTGGAGATATCCACAATATCCGTGGTTTTCTTGGTCTCCGCCAAACTGGCCACATCGGACAAAAACTTACCGATGCCGGAACCAATCATAGTGTATGGTATTTCTGTTATGACAATATTAACGCGGCCGCCCTTTGCCTTTTCTGTAGTGACGCGACCACGGATTTTCACTTTGCCCACACCGGTCTCATAAATATCTAAAAGCTCATCTTTATTGATGACAATACCGCCGGTAGGGAAATCCGGACCCTTTACATAACGCATCAGCTCTCTGGTAGTAATATTGGGATTTAGCATATAAGCCTTGGCTGCATCCACCACCTCTGCAAAATTGTGAGGAGGAATACTGGTGGCCATACCAACGGCGATACCTTCGGAACCGTTAATTAACAGGTTCGGAAACTTAGCCGGAAGCACACTGGGTTCCTTCTCCGTTTCGTCAAAGTTGGGCACAAAATCTACTACATCTTTATCTAAGTCAGCCAAAAGTCCCTCTTGACTGATACGCTCCAATCTGGCCTCGGTATAACGCATGGCAGCAGCGCCGTCACCTTCGATATTGCCGAAGTTACCATGTCCGTCAATCAAAGGAAGGCCCTTTTTGAAGTCCTGGGTCATAACTACCAATGCTTCATAAATGGAACTGTCGCCATGGGGATGATATTTACCCATGGTATCACCAACGATACGGGCGCTCTTTCTGTATGGCTTGTCATAGCGGATCCCCAGCTCATGCATGTCGTACAAAGTACGTCTCTGAACCGGCTTCAAACCATCTCTGGCATCCGGTAAGGCTCTGGCTACTATAACACTCATGGCATAGTCGATGAAAGACTTCTGCATGACATCTGAATATTCTGTTTTTATAATTCTATCTTCTATCATTTGTCTTCACCTCTAAATATCCAATTCTGCATCTGTAGCATGGTCATAAATAAACTGCTTTCTAGGAGGCACCTCCGTACCCATCAAAAGCTCTGTGATCTGACTGGCCATACGACCGTCTTCAATCTCCACCTTTTTCAAAAGTCTGGTTTCCGGATTTAAGGTAGTCTCCCAAAGCTGGTCTGCATCCATTTCACCCAGACCTTTGTAGCGCTGCAAGGTAAACGGACCTTTATGCTTCTTGCGGTAGCGCTCTAAGGCTTTATCATCATATAAGTACTCCTCCTGACCTTTACTTGGCATAGCTTTGTACAAAGGAGGCATAGCGATATATACATGTCCGTTATAAATAAGCTCCGGCATAAAACGGTAAAATAAGGTCAAAAGCAGATTGGAAATATGTGCACCGTCCACATCCGCATCGGCCATAATGATAATCTTGTCATAGCGAAGCTTGGAAATATCAAAGTCATTGCCATAGCCTTCTGAAAAACCACAACCAAAGGCATTGATCATAGTCTTGATCTCAGCATTGGCCAAAACCTTGTCTATGCTGGCCTTTTCCACGTTCAAAATCTTACCTCTGATAGGTAAAATAGCCTGATACATACGGTTACGGGCAGACTTGGCACTGCCTCCTGCGGAATCACCCTCTACGATAAAAATCTCGCACTTTTCAGCATCTTTTGATTCGCAATTGGCAAGCTTTCCATTGGAATCAAAGGAAAACTTCTGCTTGGTTAACAGATTAGTCTTGGCACGTTCTTCGCTTTTACGGATCTTAGCCGCCTTTTCCGCGCAGGAAATAACCCCTTTTAGGGTTTCCAGATTTCTATCAAAAAATCGGACAATCTCCTCACTAGTAATCTTGCTTACTGCCTTGGCAGCATCCTGATTGTCTAACTTGGTCTTTGTCTGACCTTCAAATCTGGGATCCGGATGCTTGATGGATACCACCGCAGTCATACCATTACGCACATCTGCACCGGTAAAATTCACATCCTTTTCCTTTAAAATATTTAATTCCCGGGCGTAGCTGTTGATAACGGTAGTAAACTGGGTCTTAAAACCGGTCAAATGAGTACCGCCTTCGGAATTGTAAATATTGTTACAAAAGCCCAGAATATTTTCGTGGAATTCATTCACATACTGGAAAGCCACCTCGCAGGTAATACCTTCGCTTTCCCCTTTAAAGTATACTACATCATGAATGGCTTCACTGGACTTGTTCATGTCCTTGATAAATCCGATAATGCCTTCCGGCTCGTGATAAATAATCTCCTCCGGTTCTTCCTTACGCATATCTCTAAAGATAATGGTAAGCTCCGGATTCAGGTATGCAGTCTCATGCATGCGGCTCTTAATATCATCTTCTTTAAAACGAACCTTATCAAAAATCTCATCATCCGGCAGGAAATTAATGCTGGTACCGGTCTCCTTAGTCTTGCCGATCACAGGCAGCAGTCCATCTATCAGTTCTGTTGTAGGGATACCTCTTTCGTAGCTGTCGTAGTGAATGGCACCGCCCACCTTTACCGTTACGGAAAGCTTCTTGGATAAAGCATTTACAACAGAAGAACCTACGCCGTGAAGACCGCCGCTGGTTTTGTAAGCGTTATTGTCAAATTTACCTCCTGCATGCAAAGTAGTAAATACCAATCGCTCAGCACTGATACCCTTTTCATGCATGCCTACCGGAATACCACGTCCATTATCAGACACCGTACAGGAACCGTCAGCTTCCAATGTAACCCGGATTTCCGAACAGTACCCTGCCAGATGCTCATCCACAGAGTTGTCTACGATTTCATAAATCAAATGATTCAAACCTTTGGTAGAAACGCTGCCGATATACATGCCCGGACGCACTCTGACCGCTTCTAAACCTTCTAATACGGTTATATTCTCCGCACCGTATGTGTTGTTTTTTGCCATAACCCATTCCTCATTATCGTTTTATATAATCCTGTTTGTAATTTGTTACAATATACACAACAACTTGTGGGCATATTTTCAACAAAATACCATATATCGTAAACTTTATCACAAAATCAGCAGCTTTGCAAGTGGACGCCTGATGAATTACTGTAAAATGTTGACGAGCAAAATGTTGGCGAATAAAATACTACCGTGTCCATAAATTGCCGAATAAAATGAGATTCAAAAATACGATCAAATAAAGAGCATAATCTTATATACTGCGAAAGTCCAGTCGGTTCCAGTTGCCGGATGTAAAATATTCCTGCAGTCCCATGTGCTCCGGTAATAATAAATCCGGATCTGTCTTCATAATGTGTTCTACAAGCTCCCCACAGGATTTTAAAATATCCGCATCCTGATAGATATCCGCCAGTTCAAAATCAAAATCTCCGCTTTGTCTGATACCAAATAAATCTCCCGGCCCTCTCAATCTCAAATCTTCACTGGCAATAAAAAATCCGTCGTTGGATTTGTTTAAGATCTCCAGCCGTTCCATGGTCTTTTTATCGTCCTT
>JAZRLF010000055.1:0-2761 GCA_045646695.1 Lachnospiraceae bacterium | reverse complement strand
ACACAAGACAAAAATCAGGTGGATCAAAAAGTAAAATTTGCATATAAACCGAAGTTTCATATTGAAGAAAAAGGGTAAAAAACTTAATAAAATATAATTTTTCAGCAAAATTTTTACGTTAATTTTTGCAAAAAATACTTGCATTTTAGCATCTCCTATGTTAATATAAATAATTGTTAGGGCGATAAGCTCGACATGGACAGATTCCCGAGTGGCCAAAGGGGACAGACTGTAAATCTGCTGCATCTTGCTTCGGTGGTTCGAATCCACCTCTGTCCATTCAACCAGCCAGTGGTTGAGCCTATATAAGGATGCCGGCGTGGCGGAACTGGCAGACGCACAGGACTTAAAATCCTGCGGGACTTACCTCCCGTACCGGTTCGATTCCGGTCGCCGGCATTAAGTGAGAAGCTTCAAATTCTTTGTTAAAAGGGTTTGGAGCTTTTTGTCACATAAGAAAGTATGCTATCCTATGTAACAAAAGAATGAGCAGAATGAGGGAATTTACTTATGTACGTACAAATAGAACGACCAAAGAAGCGCTCGGATCTTCGCCTGAAGCTGGGACGTATATATTATGGGCTGCTTCGCAAACGGCTATGGATACAAAAGAGGAAGTATTTTGCACGGAGCTTTCAAGAAGAACCGTTGCCATATTTATATTTTGACCACAAGACCATTCTTTTGAGAAGATTGAAAGATGTGGATATGTGGATGCAGCAAAATAAAATTGTCAATTTAAGAATTGCAGCCAAGCAATTAAATGGTGTGATACTGCGCCCGGGAGAGGTGTTCAGCTACTGGAGATTAATTGGAAATCCCACCAGAAGAAAAGGCTACGTGGATGGCATGGTATTAAAAAATGGTACATTTGCGCCGGGCATTGCCGGAGGATTGTGTCAGTTGTCCAATTTGATTTTTTGGATGACCTTACATACTCCACTGACCGTGGTAGAGCGTCATCGCCATGGGTATGATGTTTTTCCGGATTCCAACAGGACTCAGCCCTTTGGCAGCGGTGCCACCTGCTTTTATCCCCACGGAGATTTAATGATTAAAAATAATACAAATGATACCTATCAGTTGGTCATTCGGGTGGGATCGGAGTATTTGGAGGGTGAGTGGCGTGTCACATCACCGCCGGAATATCAGTATCGGATTGTTGAGCGCAATCATGAAATGCGAGGAGAATACTGGGGCGGATATACCAGACATAATGAGATTTATCAACAACAGTACGATTTGAACGGGAATTTATTGCAGGATGTCCTTGTGGTCAAAAATTCCGCAATTATGATGTATGAGCCGTTTCTGACAACGGAAGAGGAATAATGAGGCCGATTAAGTGCTATGGCTGGGATTATTTGTGTTGCAGAATAATTGATTTCTGAGATTATTCCGCAACATCCCTCCAAATATAGAAAGCGTACCAACAACTCAAATGGCTCCAAACTAACGTATACCTACTATAACTGCATCAGAAGAATCTTTTAAAAAGCAATCATAATACAGACTACTTAGTCCTTCCGATAAAGTATGTAACTCAACATCCTTCTCATTGCTGAGAATTATGTATACACATTTTTCAGTCCCACCATTTACTGTTCCGTTCTTTTCTAATTTGTATTTATAGATTTTATCATTTACTTGATAAGTACCATCACTCATTTCAGAATAAGACAAAATTGTTATTTTTTTTTCTATATTTTCTACAATGAATTCGGCAGGTGTTGCTTCATATTTTTTTAATATATGCGGTTCTTCTTTACGAGAGCAACCAGATAGAATTAATATAATTACAAGAAGTAAAACCTTTTTTTTCATTTAAATTCCCCTTTGATATTCTAAATTTTCTGTGTTATATAATATTTTAAAATTGTCTATGAGTCATTATACAATAATTAGCTTCTAAATAGCAACAAGTAAATGCTAAATGATAAAAAATGAACAAAGTTTAATTGAATATGGGAATTTCTGTAACCAGAAGTCGGTTTTACATTCAACCTGTATTTAAGGAAAAAGCCCAAAATGGGAACGGAAAGACGCGCCACTCGTTATGTATTATAGAGACATACATTTTGTTGAGCATATTTATATACTGGTGATCAATTTAAAATCCATTTTATAACTATCCCAAAGGTGTCTGCCCATGACATAACATTACGGGAGGTGATTTCATTGTTTTTTGCTAATAATATTTAGGACTAGGTTATAAATGAAAATTAGATAGAGGCTCTCGGAATTGTGAGCCTCCGAATAAGATTCACCAGTCGGATAAGCCTTGAAAGTCGCATTGTTCTTTACAACATTGTGAGCTGCATTCATGAGGGCATAGCGAAGTACACGAGAGCCTCTTTTGGACATGCGAGTCTTCTTGGCCTGGAAGTTTCCAGACTGATAAACAGAAGGATCTAGTCCAGCGAATGCAAGCAATTTACCCGGTGAAGAGAAACGATGAATATCGCCAATCTCACCAAGGATCATTCCGCCATTGGTAGTTCCAATGCCTGGAATAGTCATGATTACAGAGTTCAGGCAGGTGACAATGTTTGCCATTTCAAGCTCTGTATGAAACAATTGCCTATCCAATAACTCAATTTGTTCAATGGTCTGAGTTATTTGAATAGATAGAGAACTGTCATTGATGCCGACAGACTTCTGTGCGAGAACTCTTAATTCTCTGGCCGTATCTTTTCCAAAATGACCGTGGGAAGCCAACTGGAGAAGATGAGCAAGATGAGTCATATGCATGGAAGCAATG
>JAZRLF010000054.1:0-66203 GCA_045646695.1 Lachnospiraceae bacterium | reverse complement strand
AAGGATAATCTGATGAAGGAAGGTTATCAGGATTTTGTAGAATTTTATAAAGAAAGTCTCAAGAATTAGGAGGAAACAGATATGGCTGAATCCATGAAAGGTTTAAAACGTTCCCACAGATGTGGAGAAGTATCCAATGCCTTAATCGGTGAGAGCGTAACAGTAATGGGCTGGGTACAGAAGCAGAGAAATAAAGGCGGTATCATTTTCGTAGATTTACGTGATCGCTCCGGTATTTTACAGATTATTTTTGAAGAAAGTGAATGCGGCAGTGAGGCTTTTGCAAAGGCAGAGAAGCTGCGCAGTGAATTTGTAGTAGCAGTAGTAGGTACAGTCAATAAGCGTGCCGGTGCTGCCAATGAAAATCTTGCAACAGGTGATATCGAAATTGTGGCAAAGGAAGTACGTATCTTATCAGAAGCAGAGACTCCTCCTTTCCCAATCGAAGCAGATTCCAAGACCAAGGAAGAGTTGCGCTTAAAATATCGTTATTTGGACTTAAGAAGACCTGATTTACAGCAGAATATCATCCTCAGAAGCAAGATTGCTGCCAATATCAGAGCATTTCTTGTAAAGGAAGGATTTTTGGAAATCGAAACTCCGATTTTGCAGAAGTCTACTCCGGAAGGTGCAAGAGACTATTTGGTACCAAGCCGTGTACATCCGGGCACTTTCTATGCCCTGCCACAGTCTCCGCAGTTATTTAAGCAGTTATTGATGTGCTCCGGTTATGACAGATATTTCCAGATTGCGCGTTGCTTCCGTGACGAAGATTTACGTGCTGACAGACAGCCTGAATTTACCCAGGTGGATATGGAGTTATCCTTTGTAGATGTAGATGATGTTATTTCTGTAAATGAGAGACTGCTTCAGTTTGTTTGTAAGGAAGCAATTGGTTTAGATGTACAGCTTCCGATTCAGAGAATGACATGGACAGAAGCTATGAACCGTTTTGGTTCCGATAAACCGGATACTCGTTTTGGTATGGAACTTCAGGATGTGTCCGAAGTAGTTAAGGATTGCGGATTTGGTGTATTTACCGGTGCTTTACAGGCAGGTGGCAGCGTACGCGGTATCAATGCCAAAGGACAGGCTGAGATGCCTAGAAAGAAAATCGATGCCCTGGTTGATTTTGCAAAGGGTTACGGTGCAAAGGGCTTAGCTTACCTTTGTGTAATGCCGGATGGCAGCTACAAGTCTTCTTTTGCAAAGTTTATGACTGAGGAAGAATTACAGAACTTAGTTGCTGCAATGCAGGGTGAGCCTGGTGACTTATTACTTTTTGCAGCAGATAAGAACAGCATTGTATGGAACGTTTTGGGTGGTTTGCGTCTGGAACTGGGCCGTCAGTTGGGTCTCATAGATGACAATAAATTCAATTTCCTGTGGGTAACCGAGTTCCCGCTGTTAGAGTGGAGCGAGGATGATAACCGTTTTGTGGCAATGCACCATCCGTTTACTATGCCTATGGATGAGGACCTTCCGCTTCTGGATACAGATCCTGGCAAGGTTCGTGCAAAGGCTTATGATATCGTATTGAACGGTACCGAGCTTGGTGGAGGTAGTGTGCGTATTTTCCAAGCAGACGTTCAGGAAAAGATGTTTGAGGTACTTGGCTTTACCAGAGAAGAAGCTTACAATAGATTTGGCTTCCTGTTAAATGCTTTCAAGTACGGTGTGCCGCCACATGCAGGTCTGGCATACGGTTTGGACAGATTGGTTATGCTTTTGGTAAAGGCTGACTCTATCAGAGAAGTTATTGCCTTCCCGAAGGTAAAGGATGCAAGCTGTCTGATGACCAATGCACCTGATGTGGTAGATGCGAAACAGTTAGAGGAGCTTCAGATTGCTTTGGCATTGCAGGAAGAGGCTTCCGAAGAAGCATAAGAGATTTTGGAATAAGAGGATTTTGAGCGTCAGGAGATGTTATGGAATATAAATTGTATCTTCTGCACATCGGCGACTTAGAAGACAAGAGCTTGCAGGACACTGCCATGGCTTTGATTGACAATCACCGACAAGAGCTTGTACACAAAAAGAAAATAGAAAAAGACCGGATGTTAGCAATTGCAGCCGGTCTTTTGTTGCAGGTAGGATTTTTGGAATTAGAGCCCGATGAGCAGCATTGTAAGAGAATAGAGCTTTCATCAGAAGAGCAGCCGGGACATGGCCCCGGGACAGAGCTTTCGCCGGAAAGACAGCTGAGACAGGATGTCGGGACAGGAAGTATGTCTGAAGAACAGCCTCACCGGGCAACCGGGATATGCTTTCAATTAGAGGTAAGGACATTGGTACAGTATCTGCAGGAATACAGTAATCTCTACCGGGAGGAGAGATTTTCAGTAAGCAGCAATTTTACTGACCATGCAAAAACAAAGCGACTGTCATTTCCAGTGCCTTTAATGTATACTACAGGCAGTCAGGGGAAGCCTTACTGGGATAGAGAAGCATTAGATAGCCTGTTTCCACAAAAGAAGCTGTGGTTTTTTAATGTATCACATTCCGGAGATTATGTGGCTTTGGCTATAGCGGACCGGGAGGTGGGTGTGGATATCCAGGAGCCCAGAAAAGCAGAGCGGATTCCCGGGGGCTATCGGGGATTCAGTCGTTTGGAGTCTTATGTAAAATGTACCGGAGCAGGATATGCCTATGGCCATCGCGAATATGAAAATGCTGGGGGAAACGTAGCCGGGTATCAGATACAGTCCTTGGATTTGATTGCCGATTATGCCTCGTATATATGTCTGGCAGAGGACGAGTGTGAGAACCGGTAGTGCAAAGCAATCATGCATCGCGGCTTTTAAAAGACGCTTGTACAAGACTATTAGGAGGAGAAATATGAGTGAAATATGTTTTACAATAGGCAATAAATTCATAGAACGGCAGATTTATCTGGAGGATGGTGTACCGGTCAGAAGTGTATTGCGCAATCTTTTAAGTGGTGCAGAGTGGGCTACAGACGGCAGGGAATCGGTAATTTCTCTGCCCGGAATTGATTTGTCAGGATGTGAAGTAAGCCTTCACCCGGACCGTGCCATCTATTTTAAAGGTGATGATTTTGAAGTATGCTGGGAGTTTAGTATATGGGAGGATTTGGCCATTATTGAGAGCCGAATCGGTGTAAAAGGAAAGGCAAAAGCAGTGCCGGAAGGAGATCAAAAGGATTATATTGACGGCTGTGGATGTAGCTCCAGGCACGTAACATTGACGGCGGTACAGTTCCATGATTGTACAGATGATACAGACTGCTTGGTAGAAGAGCGCTCGGTACCGCTGTTTCAAAATGGTACTGCAAAGTATAGTGGACATGTTTTTGTGTTACGTGAGGAATTGTCTGGAGAGGAATGTCTCTTAGTCAAAAATGCTCCTTGTGAAGAGGCCCATCTTCACAAAAATGGGGCGGATTTTTGTAAGACCTCTTTGGGCAATATACATATTTGCGAAGGAGGTATTCATCCTCTAGAACTGATGGAGGAGGAGTACATCTATACATATCCGGTGGCTGTGGGTGTGAGTACAAAAGGTGGCGGAATAGAGCTTTTCAGGCAGTATTATCAGAAGGATTACGAGAAAAGCTGTCCGCAGGAAAATGATGAGAAGTCACTATATATTATGTCAAATACCTGGGGTGACAGAAATTGCGATAAATGTGTCAGTGAAGCATTTGTTTTGCAGGAAATTAAAACAGCGGCAGAGCTTGGCTGCGATATCGTGCAGATTGATGATGGCTGGCAACAGGGCATTACTGCCAATTCCCTTATGGCATCCGGCGGTGTTTGGACCGGAAAATTCAGACTGGTAGATCCGAATTTCTGGCAGGTTAACCGGGCGAAATTTTCCAATGGCTTTGCCAAAATCGTAGAGGCTGCAAAAGAGCACGGGGTGGAGCTGGGGCTTTGGTTTTCACCGGACAGTGAGCAGGATTACGGGGATTGGGAATTGGACGCTGAGGTGATGATTGACTTTTATCATCAGTATGGAATTCGATATTTTAAAATTGATGGAGTGGTGATTAAGAACCATACCTGTGTGAAAAACCTGCTTAACATGTTCCAAAAGGTTCGCACGGCAAGTGCAGGACAGATTGTTTTTAATATGGATATTACAGCCGGAAAACGATTCGGCTATCTATTTCACAGAGAAATCGGAGATATTTTTGTGGAAAACAGATACACGGATTGGGGGAATTATTATCCACATAATACCCTGCGCAATCTGTGGGAGCTGTCTTATTATTTCCCAACCAAAAGGTTCCAGATGGAAGTATTGAATCACAAGCGTAACCGGGATAAATATCATGATATTCTGGCACCGGCAGGGTATGATATGGATTATTTATTTGCTTCTGTTATGGTGGCAAATCCTTTGCTTTGGATGGAAATGTCCAGCCTGGATGAGGAAAGCAAAGAAAAGCTTACCCGATTAATTCGGGTTTACAAAAAATACCGTCAGGATTTTATAAAGGTGACACCGATTATGGAAAAGCCAAGCGGCTTTGCTTTGACCGGATTTTTGTGTGAGGGCAAAAAAGCAAACTATGTAATCTTGTTGAGAGAATTATCAGAAGAAGAGGAATTTCCATATGTTGTAAAAGAAATTCTTGCTACCAATGATTCTCAGGCACAGGCGGGACCGATAAGACTGACCAAAAAGAGAAGCTATTTGTTTGGGATTCTTGCTTAAATTGGTAAAGAATTGTAACGATTTTTCTTACAATATTCCCGATGCTAAGTTCAAAGTTTCTACTGAGTGGTAGGCTGGAAATTCACTCAGTGTGAAGTTAAAAATTTCTACTTTACATTTTCTGCAAAAAGTATTATATTAACTTATATATACAAAACGATGATGAGGACAGTACCAATGCATAGATTCTTACAGAGAGAGCTGTACTTGCTGCGAGCAGTTCAGAACCGGCAAGGGGAAGACCACCTCGGAGTGACTTTAATACAGTCCGTATATCCGCGTTAAGGAGAATGAAGAGGTTCGGATTTGTTCCGGACAACAAGGGTGGAACCGCGTATTTTACGTCCCTTGCATATATAGCATTATTTGTTATATATGCAAGGGACTTTGTATTTATACAATATCTTCCATGAGATGAGAGAAAAGGAGAAGTAAAATGATTGAGTCTGTAGTTTTAAAAGACACCACTCCAAAAGAATGGCCGCAGATCCGCCGGAGAATTCTGGAACGCATTCTGGAAACGTTCGGAAAATCACCGGTACCATTAACGCCTGTTCAAAACCGGTTTCAAGAGGTGGAGAGATATATAAAGTATGGGTTAGAGCATATTAAGATTCGTTACCATGTTTTTGAGGATGAATGGAATGAAGCTGTTTTGGTATTACCGGATACGCTAAAAGAAAAAGGCAGTGCAAGTGCAGTTGTTACAATACACGGAACCAATGGAAAAATAGGAAAATACGGAATGCTTGATCCGGAAAACACCCCTAACCGGGCATATGCCATTGAACTTGCAAAAAGAGGATTTATTACGATTTCACCGGATCAATATGGATTTGGCAGCGCAATGGAATCACCGGTATATAGAGAGAAGTTCGAACGCTTTTATGATATGTATCCGGAATGGTCTCTTATGAGCATAAGGGTGCTTGAGCAAATCAGAGCAATTGATGTTTTGCAGCAGTTAGAGTATGTCAAGAAAGATGCATTCGGAGCAATGGGAAACTCTTTAGGGGGATGTGCTACTTTGTACCTTACTGCCATGGACGAAAGAGTAAAAGCGGCGGTAGTATCTACAGGTATTAGCCCATCAGCTACCAATATATACAGGTCAGTCAATAAACAGGATTGGATTACACCGCAGGTTGTAAATGAAATGAGAAAGAATGGGCTTCCGCCTTGGGATTTGCATGAGGTATTGGCATTATGTGCACCGCGTGCTGTGCTGTGTTTGGAACCCTTCAATGATCCCTACAATCCATATACTATGACAACCATCGAATGCATAAAAAGTGCATGGCAGGTTTATGATTTGCTGGAAGAACCGGAAAAGCTTTCGCTATACGTACATGGTGATGGTCATGATACCGTGCCTGATGTAAGAAACTTTTCATATGACTGGTTACAGAAAATTTTAAATTAACTAAAAAGGTATTTTTTAATAAAAAATTCAAATATAAAATGTAAATAGAGGAGCATAACAATTTGACTTGTTTATGCCTTCAGTAACGAGAAAGGAATGATAATAACGATGAAAATCACATTAAAAGACGGCAGTATCAAGGAATACAGCCAGGCAATGAGTATTTATGATATCGCAATGGATATCAGCGAAGGTTTAGCCAGAGTAGCCTGTGCAGGCGAATTAAACGGCGAAGTAGTAGACTTAAGAACAGTAGTAACAGAGGATGCCTCTTTAAATATTTTGACAGCAAATGATAAAGAAGGTCTTTCTACAGTTAGACATACCTGCTCCCACGTACTGGCAGAAGCAGTAAAGAGAGTGTTCCCGAATGCAAAGCTTGCCATCGGACCAAGCATTGACACTGGTTTTTACTATGATTTTGAGCATGAGCCATTTTCCAGAGAGGATTTGGATAAGTTAGAAGCTGAGATGAAGAAAATCATCAAAGAAGGCGCCAAATTAGAAAAGTTTACATTACCTAGAGAAGAAGCTATCAAGTTCATGGAAGAAAAGAGTGAGCCATACAAGGTAGAGCTTATCCGTGACCTTCCGGAAGACGCTGTTATCAGCTTCTATAGCCAGGGTGATTTTGTAGACCTTTGTGCAGGTCCGCACTTGATGAGTACCAAGGGAATCAAGGCATTTAAGTTGATTTCTTCTTCAGGTGCTTATTGGAGAGGTAAATCAGAAAATGCTATGTTACAGCGTATATATGGTACTGCTTTTAATAAAAAAGAAGAACTTGCAGAATACTTAGAGTATCTGGAAAGTGTGAAATTACGTGACCACAACCGTTTAGGTCGTGAAATGGAACTTTTCACAACCGTTGACGTAATCGGTCAGGGCTTACCGCTTCTGATGCCAAAGGGTGCTAAGATGATTCAGACCATGCAGCGCTGGATTGAAGATGAGGAAGAAAAGCGCGGCTACGTACGTACCAAGACTCCTCTTATGGCAAAGAGCGACTTATACAAGATTTCAGGTCACTGGGATCATTATAAGGAAGGCATGTTTGTTCTTGGCGATGAAGACAAGGATAAAGAGGTATTTGCACTTCGTCCAATGACATGTCCATTCCAGTATTATGTTTATAAAGCAAGCCAGAAGTCTTACAGAGATTTACCAATCCGTTATGGTGAGACATCTACATTATTCCGTAATGAAGATTCCGGTGAAATGCATGGATTAACACGTGTACGTCAGTTCACTATTTCTGAAGGTCACTTAATTGTTCGCCCTGATCAGATGGTGGAAGAGTTCAAGGGCTGTCTTGCACTTGCGAAATATTGCTTAGACACTTTAGGTGTGGGTGAAGATGTAAGATATCGTCTTTCTAAGTGGGATCCTAATAACAAAGAAAAATACGTTGGTTCTGAAGAGGTTTGGGAAGAGACACAGGGACATATTCGTCAGGTTCTTACAGAGTTAGAGATTCCTTTCTTTGAAGAAGAAGGTGAAGCTGCATTCTACGGACCAAAGGTTGATATCCAGGCCAAGAATGTATACGGCAAAGAAGATACTATGATTACCATTCAGTGGGATGCTGTTTTGGCAGAACAGTTCGACATGTACTATATCGACCAGAATGGTGATAAGGTTCGTCCGTATATTATTCACAGAACTTCTATGGGTTGCTACGAGAGAACACTTGCATGGCTCATTGAGAAGTACGAAGGCAAGTTCCCTACATGGTTATGTCCGGAACAGGTAAGAGTTTTACCGATTTCCGAAAAATACGCAGATTACGCTGCAAAGGTAGAAGCTGCATTAAAGGATAATGGCATACTTGCTACTACAGACAATCGTTCCGAAAAAATCGGTTTCAAGATTCGTGAGACCAGAAAAGCAAGAGTTCCTTACATGCTGGTAGTTGGTCAGCAGGAAGAGGAGCAGGGTCTTGTAGCTGTACGAAGCCGCTTTGCAGGTGACGAAGGTCAGATGACTTTAGATGCTTTCATCGATATGATTTGCAAGGAAATCCGTACAAAAGCACGCCGTGAAGTAACTGTAGAAGTATAATAGTGCATATTTTTATTGCTATGTCACATACTAAAGTATAGTTCAGAGCAGACAGATTTTTGCTTTGAACCATGTTAACAAAATAGGGTCGGAGCAGAAGCTTTTGTAGCAGGTTGATGAGACGAGATACAGACAGCTTCTGCCTCGTACACAAAGAAGGAGGTAAGTGACATGGCAGAATTAGGATGCGGTGTAAAAAACTGCGTATACAACAAAGATGAATATTGCTGTAAAGGTGATATTATGGTAGGCGGACGTAAAGCCTGTAAGGAAGACGACACGTATTGCGAAAGCTTTGTTGACAGAAAGACAGACAGTTTTACTAACAGTGAAGGTAAACCTTACAAGCACATCAGCATTGACTGTGAAGCAGAAAATTGCAAATACAATCATAGCTTACGCTGCGTAGCAGACCACGTAGATATCCGCGGCAATGGTGCTAAGGACAGCAGTGGTACTATTTGTGCTACTTTTACGGAAGCAAAATAGCATCCCCGAATAAAACAAAATGAGAAATTTTTGCCTGCAATAAATGTATGCAAAAAAGCTAAAAATATTTAAACAAACTATTGACAATAAAAGGATACTGTGGTAAAGTATTTGAGTGTGTGAGCGAAGGCTTACATAGAGAACAACCAAGCAGAGTATCCACTCTCACCCTGCGGCTTTAAGGTGCTGGCAGGCGTCAATAGTTCTTAACGATCACAATTTATATTTTGTGAGGTATCGTGAGTTACTAAGTGGATAGTCTGACTATCCACTTTTTTAGTTTTTTCTTATTTGGAGGGCAAAGCCATTAGTAACGAATTAATGATTAACGAGCAAATCAGAGACAAGGAAATTCGACTCATCGGTTCAGAGGGTGAACAGTTAGGTATCATGTCTGCACGCGATGCACTTAAGCTTGCAGAGGAAGCTGGCTTGGATTTGGTGAAGATTGCACCGAACGCGAAGCCGCCGGTATGTAAGATTGTGGATTATGGCAAGTATCGCTATGAACAGATCCGCAAAGAGAAGGAAGCAAAGAAGAAGCAGAAGGTAATCGAGGTGAAGGAAATCCGTTTATCTCCAAACATCGATACTAATGACTTGAATACCAAGATGAATGCTGCCAGCAAGTTCTTAACCAAGGGCGACAAGGTAAAGGTTACCTTACGTTTCCGTGGTCGTGAGATGGCACATATGGCAAACAGCAAACATATTTTGGACGATTTCGCTGAGAATTTAAAAGAAATCTCCAATATTGAAAAAGCGCCGAAGGTGGAAGGCAGAAGCATGACTATGTTCTTAGCGCCAAAATCCAAGAAATAGCACTAAGACGAAAAAGATTATAGGAGGAACTCGACATGCCAAAAATGAAAACAAGCAGAGCAGCTGCAAAACGTTTTAAAGTAACAGGAACAGGTAAGTTAAAGAGAGCAAAAGCTTACAAGAGCCATATCTTAACTAAGAAATCTACTAAGAGAAAACGTAATCTTAGAAAGCCGGCTATCACAGACGCAACTAATGTTAAGAATATGAAGAAGATTTTACCATATTTATAATCGGTAGAGGAGGAGTAAGGACATGGCAAGAATTAAAGGCGGTTTAAACGCTAAGAAGAGACACAATAGAGTATTAAAGCTTGCAAAGGGCTACAGAGGCGCAAGAAGCAAGCAGTATAGAATTGCAAAGCAGTCTGTTATGAGAGCATTAACAAGCTCTTATGCTGGCCGTAAGGAAAGAAAGCGTCAGTTCAGACAGTTATGGATTGCACGTATCAACGCAGCTGCAAGATTAAACGGTTTATCTTACAGCAAGTTTATGTACGGCTTAAAGTTAGCTGAAATCGATATCAACAGAAAGATGTTAGCTGAAATGGCAGTAAATGATGCTGCAGGTTTCGCTACACTGGCTGAAATCGCAAAGAGCAAGTTGGCTTAATTATTTTAAATGCAAAATCCCAAGGGTTCAAAACTCTTGGGATTTTTTGTGCATACAATGGCTATCGGGAAGCAGGGTCATCTGCTTCCTTTTGCATATGCTGTGTCTGATGAAGCCGGAACCCGCTTAAATGATTTCTCACTATAAAGTTTCGCGTATTCACTTGGGGTAACCCCCACTGTCTTTTTAAAATATTTAGAAAAATAGTAAATAGATTTAAAACCGCAGTGCTCCGAGATTTCTGTAATGGAATAGCTGCTGGAAAGAAGCAGTTGGCGGGCAAGCTCGATTCTGGCAGCAATCAATTCAGCTTTTGGAGATTTGTCAAACATCTCGTTATATAAGTAAGAAAAACGGCTGACAGAATATCCGCTGAGCTCTGCCATTTGCTGTAGTGTCCATTGTCTGTCTGGATTTTGTAAAAAGGCCTCCCGTGCAGCATCAATTTGAGAATGTGCAGAGTCGGGATACAGTTGCTTCTGATAAAGTCGGTGCATTTTAATAATAGTCTCTGTAATATAACCGTTTATCATATCATCATAACCGGCGTGCTTAAAAAGCAGTTCCTTCTTGATTCTGGGGATGCAGCGGTTTAAATAATCAGAACGGCCAAAGGCAAATGCGGTGTTTAAAGGAAGGGGATAATGTTGCAGTAATGCGTCAAAATCTGCCCCACCTATATGCATCCAGTCATTTATAAAACTTTCCTCGGAGGTTTGGGGTCCATGATATACAATAGTGCCGGGCGTCATAATCAGATAATCGCCGGGATTACCGCTTAACAGTCTGCTGTCAATTTCATACAAAAAGGGCGTAGAAAAGCAGCATACAACATAGTGTGGAAATTTGCACTTTGGACAAAAGCTACCTGGCGGATGTGGAAAACTGTTTTCACAGGCAATGACTTTCATGGAGGCCTCCTTCTGACAGACTATGAGCTGTACAGTACAAAAAGTAAGAAAGTACAAAAATGCAGAGAGTTTCTACATTTTGTTTAGAATTATATCATAGTAAAATGAAAATAGCAATTACAGAAAGGAAGGTGTATAGAAGATGTTTTTTGACAAAATAATTCACGGAACGCAGTATTACAGGACACCGACTCCACTCCCGGAAGAATGGGAAGGGGATATTGCCAGACTGGGCGAATTTAATATTGATGCGATGCAGATTCGTATCAATTGGAGATGGAATGAAAGAAGAGAAGGCGAGTACGACTTTTTAGATGTAGACCGGCTTATGGATTTGGCGGAAAAGTATAATCGTAAGGTTATTATTAAATTCCTTTTGGAGTGTGCACCGCAATACGTATTTGACAAATATGGCGGCACTCGCATCGGACCTAAGGGGGAGCAAATCAGGGGAGGCTCACATGGTGCTTTTTATGGCGGCTGGCGTCCTTGCTTTACCAATCCCCAAGTTCAGGCTGCAGCAGTCAGATTTGTGGAAAAGGTAGCAGAAAGATACCACAACCGCAAAAATTTAATCCTGTGGAATGCTTGGAATGAAATTCGTAACAAGCCGGTAGAAGAGTGCTTTTGCCCTCATTGCAGAAGTGCTTTCGGAAAATATCTGCAAAATAAATTTGGAACCATAGAAAAGCTCAATCAATTTTACGGTGCAGCAGAGGATAGCTTTGAAACGATAGCTTTGCCGTCCATGCCCCATGGATTTTGGGATATTTATGAATTTAAAAAATTCAAAGGCGGTACAGAGCTTTATAACTATGTAAAATTTGTTTATGATGCGGTGAGAAAGTATGACTCTGAGCATCCGATTATGACCCATGCAGGCTTTACCAGTGCCTTCCAGGATAATATCGGTGATGTGTGTGATGATTTTACGGTATCCAAGGCTGTAGATTTCTGGGGAACCTCCATTCCATGCGCTTGTTCCATGGACACGCACGAGAAACGTCTTGATTTCTTTATGCTCAATGATTTTCTGCGTTCTGTAGATGAAAATTATTTTGTGCACGAGATTTATCCGGGACTGGGTATGTTTAAATATGAATATGATACGCCTTTTGATATGCGATTTAAGCTATACAGTGTATTAGCAGGGGGTGCAAAAGGAATGGTATATTGGCAGTATCGCGCAGAACGTGTAGGACACGAGCAGGATTGTGCCGGTATTGTATGTGCTGACGGAAGTCCCCGTCCGGTAGCCTATGAAGCACAGAAGTTCGGCGCGGATTTAACAGCAAATATGCAGTGTTTTGTAGGGGCTAAGGCACAAAAGGCTGATGTTGGCATTGTATTTGATTTTGATTCTATGCTGATGTCAGAAATCGAGGACGCCTCTTCACCACCCGACTTTTCTTTTGAAGCGAGAAATCCGGTATATTATTATCGTAATGCTCATGCAGGTATGTACAGACTGCTTACAGACGGCAATTATGCAGTAGATTACGTCAGTGTTACCAAGCCGGAATTATTTGAACAGTATAAAGTGTTGTATTTCCCATATTATACGATGCTTGACCATGCTATTATCCCTTATTTACAGAAGTTTCTGGAAAAGGGCGGTACGTTGATTGCAGACGAGGGCTTTGGGCTCAGAACACCAAATACCTGGATGCAGCCTTATGATATTGACTGCAAACCGCTTATGACAGCCAGAATGCGTGAGCGCAGACGTAAGAAGGACTGTATTACATTTGAAGGCGCACAGTTGCAGACAGCTCCGTACAGGAATGAGTATCAGGTGCAGAATGCAGAGGAATGTCTGCATTTTGAGGATGGTTCTGCTGCAGCATGGACTGTAAACTACGGAAAAGGCAAGATTTATTTATTAGGCTTTTCTGCAGGCTACAGTTATTATGAAACCGGTGACAAGGTATGGCTCAAGCTGATGGATGGGCTTTTAAAGGATGCCGGCGTGGAAAAGAAAGCTTATGCAGATGCTGCAAATGGCATTTATGAAAAGAGACTGTTAAATGGTGACAAGGAAATTATATTTATTTTGAATGCCGGTGAAAAGGACAGACAGATCAAAACAGATGCATCCGCAGTCTTCGGCGGCGGTACAGGCTGCTTAAAGGACGGTGTGTTAACCGTTCCGGCCAAAGAGTGCGTGTATATTGTATGCTGTAAGGAATAATACAGTGACATACAGCCTCTTAAAAATATAAAATAAGTGATTGTGAATATACATTATTGCGGGCATGAACCGCAGAGTTTTCCAATCATATAAATAAAAAAGGAGCAAGTTTTATGAAACAGTTAGATTTAAACGGTACCTGGCGTTTGATCGGCGCCGGATATGACTGCACGGGAACGGTACCGGGGTCTGTATATTCTTTTTTATTGGATAACGGCCTTATGGAGGACCCGTATTATCGTCAAAATGAATTAGAAGCGTTAAAGCTTATGGAGCATGAATTTACATTCTCCAGAACCTTTGATTTTGTGCCGACAGGAGACAGGGTGTTATTACACTGTGATGGTCTGGATACCCTTTGTGACATTTACATAAACGGCGAGCATGTAGGGTATACCGACAATATGCATCGCACGTATGAGTTTGATGTGACAGAGCTTCTGACAGAAGGAGAAAATGAAATTGTAATCGTATTCCATCCGGTCAATGCATATATCAAGGACAAGCAGCAGCAAGAACCGTTGCGGGGCACCAAGGATTGTATGGAGGGCTACGGACATCTGAGAAAAGCCTTCTGTATGCTTGGTTGGGACTGGGGCCCGCGCCTTCCTGATGCAGGTATTTGGAAGGATATCTGTCTGCTGGTATTAAACAGTGCCAGAATTACAGAGCTTCATGTAACACAGCGACATGAGGATAGCAGAGTGTTCATCACACCGACTGTAAAAACGGACAAAGCAGCCGAAGTACAGGTGATCATAGAGACACCGGACGGAGATAGCTATATCGTGGAAGCAAATAAGGAGACGGAAATTGCAGCTCCACAGCTTTGGTGGCCTAACGGACTGGGCAGCCAGCCATTGTATACCGTAACTGCAGAGGTATTATACGACGGTGCAGATGCACAAAAGACAGTAGCAGACCGGAAAACAAAGCAAATCGGTCTCAGAACCTTAAAGCTTATCAGAGAAAAGGACGAGTACGGTGAGAGCTTCTGCCATGAAGTAAACGGTGTTCGTTTCTTTGCTATGGGTGCCGATTATATTCCGGAGGACAATATTTTGTCACGTATCACGCCGGAGCGCACAGGCTGGCTGTTAAAGCAGTGCCGGGACAGTAACTTTAATGCCATTCGTGTATGGGGCGGTGGCTTTTATCCCCATGATTTCTTCTTTGATATTTGTGATGAACTGGGCATTGTGGTATTTATGGATATGATGGTAGCTTGTACCGTGATGCCTACAGATAAGGCCATGAAAGAGAATTTCAAAGCAGAGCTATATGACAATATTAAGCGTATCCGAGAGCATGCCTCTTTGGCAGTTATCAGCGGCAATAACGAGATTGAGGAAGAAATAGCAACTTGGTACAGGTTAGGAATGGTTTCAGCTGAGACAGTAAAGACCTATCTGGAACTATTTGACCATATGCTTCCGAATATCATAGAAGAGCTGTGTCCATATGTACCGTATATTTCCTCTTCACCTACCAGTTACGGCTTTATGATTGAACCGAGAAATGAAAATTACGGAGACAGTCATTACTGGCAGGTATGGCATGGCAATAAGCCTTTTACCGAATTCAGAGATCATTTTTTCCGCTACTTAAGTGAGTTTGGATTCCAGTCCTTCCCTTGTGAGAAAACGGTTCAGGCATTTACTGTAGAAGAAGACAGAAATATTTTCAGCCGCGTGATGGAAATGCATCAGCGTAACGGTACAGCAAACGGTAAGATTTTAAATTATTTGTCAGATACCTTCCTGTATCCGAAGGATTTTGGTACACTTCTGTATGCTTCACAGCTTTTGCAGGCAGAGGCTATTCGATACGGTGTAGAGCATTTCAGACGTAACCGGGGCAGATGTATGGGCACCCTGTACTGGCAGTTAAATGATATCTGGCCGGTAGCAAGTTGGGCAAGTATTGACTACTACGGCAGATACAAGGCACTTCAGTATGTGGCAAAGCGTTTCTATAATCCGGTGGTAATCAGCTGCATGGAGACCGGAGAAAAGACCACACGTCCTGTGATAACTATGGAACCGGGCTTGTATGATTATGAAACCAAGGCACAGCTGTGCGTGACCAATGATACCTTGGAAGAGGCAAAGGGTACCGTTTTCTGGGCACTCAGAGATCACACCGGCAAGATTTTAAAAGAGGGCAGTACAGATATTACAGTGCCGGCATTGGGTGTTGTATGGCTGGAAGAAATGGACTTCTGCAAGACCGACGTGGAAAAGAATTACATGAGCTTTGCCTTTGTAGTGGATGGCTGCGCGGTATCCGAGGGGACTGTATTATTTACTGCACCAAAGCATTTTGCGTTTAAGGATCCGGGACTCAGATATGAAGTGAATGGCGATGAAATCACAGTTTACGCAGACGCATATGCAAGGTATGTGGAAATCGATTCTCCGGATTCTGACTTTATATTAAGTGATAATTATTTTGATATGAACGCAGGCAGTAAGACTGTGAAGATTCTGGAGGGCACTCCAAAGACCATTGCACTTCGTTCTGTATACGATATCAGATAATAAAAGATGTTTTTCGCAATGTGAAAGGTTTGCATCTACATAATTCATGGAATGTACATGACTGAAGTTTATTATAAAGGGTTTGACGAATTGTGTCAGACCCTTTATCATTTTAGTAATATAATACCTTGTGTTTGGAAAATATTGATTTTCGGTTCAAAAATGCGATAAAAATACGATTATTCGGTTGAAAAAAGCAAACAGAACTGGATTTTTGATTGAAAACTATTTTACAAGGCGATGCGGCCTACATTCATTATAAAGGTGCATTAACTGAAAATTATATTATGACACAGTTGAAATGTATGGGCGTAGAAAGTTATTTCTGGAGAAAAAAGGCAGACGCAGAAGTTGATTTTATTTCTGATTATGCAGGTGTATTGCTTCCGATTGAAGTGAAATCAGCAGACAATACCAAAGCTAAGAGCTTACATCTATTCTGTAATAGATATCGCCCGAAGATGGCAGTTAAAACGTCCTTGAAAAATGTAGGAGATAACATGGATGTGGATACACATGTATGGAACATACCATTGTACGCAATTTTCAGATTAAAAGAATATGTGGCTCATGAAATGGGTTGGTGATAGAAGAGCTGAAAGAGATTAGTAGGCAAAAAGAGTAAAGTATAGCAAGGCATGCTTATAAACATTCCTTGCTATTTTTGGGTCTTGTGGTATAATGTTTTAGTAGATGCAAGCTACAGTGTTAGTACTGCAAGGCTGAATTAATACAGCAGATGGTGACAAGCTATTAATATAAAGTTTCCGGGAATGGCAAGTTTGACAAACCGGGAGACAGAGGAATGGATCAGAGACAAGGAGATTGTATTTTATGAGTATATTAGGACATTTAGAACCCAAAAGCGTATTTCGTTTTTTTGAAGAAATTTGCAGTATTCCCCATGGTTCAGGTAATACGGCAGGTATGACAGATTATTTGATGAAGTTTGCATTGGACAGGGGATTAGAAGCCAGAAGAGAGGAAATCGGCAATGTGATTATCAGAAAGCCTGCCACACCGGGCTATGAAGAGGTGCCCGGGGTGATTATTCAGGGACACATGGATATGGTAGCGGTAAAGACACCGGATTCTACAAAGGATATGACTACGGAAGGCTTGGATTTGGCTGTAGAGGGAGATTATGTATATGCTATCAATACCAGTCTCGGCGGTGATGACGGCATTGCAGTGGCATACGGGCTGGCAGTTTTGGATGCAGATGATTTACAGCATCCTGAGGTGGAAGTGATCATCACGGTAGATGAAGAAACCGGACTGTTCGGTGCCAAGGCTATTGATATGAGTGACATAAAGGGCCGTCGCTTTTTAAATATTGATTCTGAGGAAGAGGGGATTTTCCTTACCAGCTGTGCAGGTGGAGCACGTATCAGAGGCAACCTTCCGGTAGATATGGCATCTGTTGTGGGACAGAAGTTTACGGTGGCTGTAAAAGGCTTACAAGGTGGCCACAGTGGAGCTGATATACACAGAGAACGAGGCAATGCATTGTACTTACTTGCCAGAACTTTGTATCATGCTTCCAAGGAGGTGCAGTTCCATATTGCAAGCTTTTATGGTGGTACGGTGGAAAATGCCATTCCTAGAGAAGCTTTTGCGGAGGTAGTTCTGATACCGGCATTTGACAAGGACACAACAGTAACTGACAGGGACGTAGCAGAAAATGATAGGGTTACAGTAACTGCCAACAACACAGAAGCAACAAAGTTTATACAAATCATAAAGAGGGTGGAAGCAGACTTACAAAAGGAATATGTAACCAGAGACCCAGGGCTATATATAGAAGTAACAGAGGACACAGCGGATGCCTATGCAGTATATACAGAGGAAACTACAAAGAATCTGCTGCATTTATTGGTGGCAGCACCGGTAGGTGTACAGGCTATGAGCCAGGATATGGCGGGTCTGGTGGAAACCAGCTTAAATCTGGGTGTGGTAGAAAGTAACGATAAAGGGGTCGCGATTCAGTATTCTGTAAGAAGCTCTTTGGAAAGTGCTAAGGCTGCTTTGATTGAGAAGTTAGAGATTATTTTCGGCATGGCAGGAGCATGCTTTACCGTCAGCGGTGAATATCCGGGCTGGGCATTTAAGGTAGACAGCCCTCTTCGTGACAAGATGATCCGTGTATATGAGCAGATGTATGGAGTGAAGCCGGAAATTCAGGCCATTCATGCAGGCCTTGAGTGTGGTTTATTTCTTGGAAAACAGCCGGAGTTAGATTGTATTTCTTTTGGACCGAATATGTGCTCCATTCATACCACAGAGGAGAAACTGAGTATATCTTCTACGAAGAGAACCTGGGAGTTTTTAGTGGCAATACTGGCGGATAAGGAATAGTATAAGGCAGATTCCATGGGAATAGTATAAAAGAGGTGAAGAAATATGATATATTTTAATTCTGATTATTTGGAAGGTGCACATCCGAAAGTTATGGCCCTTTTACAGGAAACCAATATGGTGCAGACCGGTGGTTACGGGGAGGATGCCTATTGTGAGAAGGCTCGTGAACTGATTCGTGAGGCGTGTCAGGTACCGGAGGCAATGGTGCAGTTTCTGGTAGGGGGTACACAGACCAATATGACAGTGATCAGTGCAGCACTTCGCCCTCATCAGGGTGTTGTTTGCGCCCATACCGGACATATTAATGTGCATGAAACAGGCTCCATCGAAAGCTACGGCCATAAGGTGCTTGCACTTCCAAGTGAGGACGGAAAGCTTACAGCAGCTCAGGTAAGAGAGTATGTCAAGACACATAGAGCAGATCCTGCATGTGAGCATATGGTGCAGCCCGGCATGGTATATATTTCTCATCCTACAGAGGTGGGCACTTCCTACTCCAAGGAGGAACTTACTGCACTCAGTGAAGCCTGTAGAGAATTGGGACTATATTTGTTTTTGGACGGTGCCAGATTGGCTTATGGGTTGGCAGCAGGCGGCAATGATTTGGATTTACCGGCTATTGCTGCATTGTGTGATGTATTTTATATTGGCGGTACTAAGTGTGGAGCCTTGATGGGTGAAGCAGTGGTGATTACTCATGATGCCTTAAAAAAGGATTTTCGCTATATTATCAAGCAAAAAGGCGGTATGTTAGCTAAGGGGCGTTTGTTGGGGCTTCAGTTTATGGCTTTATTTGAAGATGGCTTGTATGAAGAACTGGGCAGGTATGCCATCGGACTGGCAGACAAGCTAAGAGAGGCTATTGATGAAATGGACATTCCTTTTTATCAGAAAAATACCACCAATCAGATTTTTGTGATTTTGGAAGACAGCCAGGTGGCTGCCCTGAGCGAGAAGTTTTCTTTGAGTTATACGGAGCGGGTGGATGAAAAGCATTCTGTGATGCGTATTTGTACTTCCTGGGCAACTACAGAGGAGCATGTTGACGCACTGATCGTGGCTCTGAAGGCAGTGATAGATTGTTAGAGGACTATATAAAGGATTATACAATTGCTGTATAAGCAATATGCATGAGCTGTATATGAGATATTAAGAGGTATATAAGTGATATGCGAAAACTTTGCGGGAAAGCTGCAAGGAATTGTGTGAGGTATAAGAATGAGTAGAGAAACCGTAAAAGCTTTGAGGGGGCTTATGATTTTTGCTGCTGTGTTGGTGCTGGCAGTACTTCATTTGGATAAGGTGTTTTTTGCTATTGGAGTGCTTTTAAATATTTTGCAGCCCTTTTTAATTGGCGCGGCAGTAGCTTTTATCATCAATTTGCCGATGCGGGCTATAGAAGACAGGCTTTTTAAAAAAGGCGGTAAGCTAAACAAGTGGAAAAGGCCGGTCAGTTTTTTCCTTGCCATTCTGGCAGTACTTCTGGTGCTTAGTGCAGTATTTATGTTAATTATTCCCCAGCTGGGATCGACTGTTCATGAGTTGGCGGTCAAGATTCCGGCCTTCGCCCAGGATGCAGTGGCATTACTGACAGAGGTATTTGAAAATAATCCTGAAATACAGGAATACATTGCAGCCCTTGATTTCAGTAAATGGGACTGGAACAGCATTTTAAGCAAAGTAGCGGATACATTAAGCAACGGTATCGGTACTATGTTGGTATCTACAGTGACCGTTGCAACCAGTATTTTCGGTGTTGTGTTTGATTTTGTTATTTCTTTTGTATTTGCTATCTATGTGCTGATGCAGAAGGAGAAGCTGGCAGGACAAGGTGAGCGGGTGATGCGAGCATATTTGCCGGAGAGGATGTACTTAAAGATTCAGAAGATACTTCGCCTGCTATACAAGAATTTTGCCGGATTTATATCCAGTCAGTGTCTGGAAGCCTTGATTTTAGGTTCCTTGTTTGTAGTAGTTATGAGTATTTTCGGCTTCCCATACGCTTTATTGATCGGAACGCTGATTGCAGTAACAGCACTGGTACCTATTGTAGGTGCTTTTATTGGCTGTGGCGTGGGCGCTTTTCTGATTTTGGTAGAAAATCCTGTTATGGCAGTCAGCTTTATCGTGCTGTTTTTGGTGCTGCAGCAGTTAGAGGGCAATTTGATCTACCCTAGAGTTGTGGGGAGCTCCGTGGGACTTCCGGCTATTTGGGTATTGGTAGCAGTGAGTGTGGGCGGCAGTTTGTTTGGCGTTGTGGGTATGTTGATCTTTATACCGATTACTTCCACCTTATATACACTTTTTAGAGAGGATGTAAATGAAAGAAATGCAAAAAAAGCAGGATGTGAAGCAGCAGAAGGCTGTAAGCAAGAAAATACAAAAGCAGGATATGAAACCGGAAAAAGTTGTGAGCAAGAAAGTGAGAAAGCAGGATGTGAAGCCGGAAAAAGCCGTGAACAAGAAAGCACAGCAACAGGATGTGAAGCAGCAGACTGCAAGCAGAAAAATACCAAAACAGCAGAATGCAAGTCTCAAAACATACCAGCAGGCGGCAGACGAAAAAACAAAAAGCAGTCGGGCAAAAACACAGCAAATAAATAGCCCTTGTCCGTATGTTCATAAGTGCGGCGGCTGTGATTGGATAGGCATGCCATACCGGAAGCAGTTAGAGGAAAAGGAAAAAGAAGCAGCTAAGCTGTTGGCCCCTTTCTGCAAGTTAGAGGGCATTATCGGTATGGAGGATCCTTTTTATTATCGTAATAAGGTTCATGGGGTTATTGACAGAGATAAGAAGGGAAATGTGATTACAGGTATTTACGAGAAGTACAGTCACAGGGTAGTGGCAGTAGACAAGTGCCTGATCGAGGACAGAAAGTCAGGAGAAATTATTCGGACTATCTGTAGGTTGTGTAAGAGCTTTAAGATAAAGACTTATGACGAGGATACGGGTTATGGTCTGCTTCGACATGTATTGGTGCGAAGCGGATATCATACAGGCGAATATATGGTTGTGCTGGTATTGGGCAGTCCTATTTTACCGTCCAAAAATAATTTTATCAAAGCATTGCGCACAGAGCATCCGGAGATTACCACTGTGATAATAAATGTAAATGATAAGCACACCAGTATGGTGTTGGGGGAGAAGGAACAGGTAGTTTACGGAAAAGGGTATATCGAAGATATACTTTTAGGAAAGACCTTCCGTATTTCACCAAAGAGTTTTTATCAGATAAATCCTTTGCAGACAGAAAAACTTTATGGGAAAGCCATAGAATATGCAGGATTAACCGGACAGGAAGTGGTGGTAGATGCTTATTGCGGTACCGGCACCATTGGTATTATTATGGCGCAAAAGGCTAAAGAAGTGATTGGTGTGGAACTGAATAAGGATGCGGTAAGAGATGCCAGAATCAATGCCAAACGCAATGACGTTCAGAATATTTCTTTCTACGAGAAGGACGCCGGAGAATTTTTGGTGCAGATGGCAGAGCAGGGCGCCAAGGTAGACGTAGTAGTCATGGATCCTCCAAGAGCCGGCAGTGATGAAGCCTTTTTGTCTTCCGTAATACAGATAAAGCCTAAGAAGGTAGTGTATGTATCCTGTAATCCGGAGACTTTGGTGCGGGATTTGAAGTATCTCACCGGTCATGGCTACAAAGTAAAACGTGCCCATGCAGTAGATATGTTTGCGCAGACCAGTGAACATACAGAGCTGGTAACGCTGCTGGAGAGATAAGGGGAAGAGGTAGGCAATTGTGATATGGTGTTGCTGTCAGGCAGAGTAATATATATTTCGCTTTTTGGACGCTCCCGCTCCATGAAAATGCGTAGCGGTACTAAGCTCAGACTGCGGCTGACGCCTTGCTTCGCTAAGGACCGACGCTTTTCAAGGCCCTTCAGCCGGAATATATATTATTCTACGTGACAGACACGCCATGTCACAATTGGCTGTCAGTGTAAACTATAGAAAAGGTAAGGATTGAATGAACAAAGAAACCTGGATTCAAGTGATTAAAATCGGACTGGGGTCAGCGCTGGCTTTTTATATTGCAAGCCTGCTGAAGCTGGATTATGCAACCAGTACCGGTATTGTAACTTTACTAACAATAGTCAATACGAGAAAAGATACCTTTCATTTGGCGTTAAAGCGTATTATTTCTTTTATGGTTACTATTGGTTTGGCGGCCTTGTGTGTAAGCTTTATACCGCTAAAGGTGCTTGCTTTTGCTGCTTTCATGTTGGTTATGGTAACCATCAGTTATTATTTAAACTGGAATGCTGCCATATCGGTAAATGCGGTTATCGGTACCCACGTGATTTTAACAGAGGGACAGATTAGCTGGGCTTTGGTATTAAATGAGGCGGGTATTGTATTGATCGGTATTGCCATTGCCATTCTTTTCAATATGCGAATGCCGGACAAGGAAAAGGAGCTGCAGATGGATATTGCCCATATAGATGCCTATATGAGTGACAATCTGCATCATATTGCTAGCCATCTGTGTAACCACAGCAAATTAAACAAGGATAGACAGCATCTAAAGAATCTGTTGGATCATATTTCCAAAGCTATAGACAAGGCTTATGCCAATAAAAATAATACCCTTCGCAGTCATTCGGAATACTACATCAATTATTTGAATCTGCGCAAGGAGCAGTGCGAGATTCTGCTGCATATATATTATATTGTGGCCCATCATGATTTTGTGGTGGAGGAGGCTGCCATCGTTGCGGAAGAAATCCGAGAGGTTGTAAAACACTTAAATGTACAGAACGAAATCGGTGCCATCAAACATAATATTGATAAAGTGGCCCAGGGTATACTACAGGGAGAAATGCCCAAAAGCCATGAGGAGTTTGAAGGTAAAGCTGTTTTGTATCAGCTTTTGTATGAATTAAGAGAGTTTTTGTGGCATCAGGAGATGTTTGTCAGCGATGTGACGGAAGAACAGGTTCTGGCTTACTGGGAATAAATAACTATAATCCACACCCAAAATCCTATTGGCCCGGTTATGGGCTAATAGGATGGGGGATAGAATCATGGAGTGATATTTATATATGAAGCGCATAAAAGAATATGAAGGTGCTATGGAACTAAGGGTATCTGGACAGGTACCCTTATTGAAGTATAAGTCCTTTGCAGATATAACATTTATAGAGCATGCTTTTTCCACCAGATTGGGCGGAGTCAGTGAGGGGATTTATGAAAGCATGAATTTTAAAGAGGACGGAGAAGATGCCGGCGAAAATATTCGGGAAAACTATCGCCGTATAGCAGCAGCTCTTGGTTGTGATGTACGTAAGATGGTGCGCAGCCAGCTTTGTCATGGTGTGAGGGTACATGAGGTGGTACCGGAGGATTTTGGTGTAGGTGCTCTGGCCAGAAGTACATTGTTAAATTATGATGGATTGATTACGAATATACCCGGGGTAACCTTGGTGGCTACCTTTGCAGATTGTGTGCCCTTATATCTAGTGGACCCGGTTCACAAGGCTATAGGCTTGGCACATTCCGGCTGGCGGGGGACAGTGGACAGAATTGCACTGCATATGATAGAAAAGATGCATCAGGTGTACGGAACCCATAGGGAAGATTTGAGGGTGGCCATTGGGCCTTGCATTTGCGGAACCTGCTATGAAGTGGGTGGGGAATTGAAGGAAGCATTTTTAAAGGACTTTTCAGGTGAAATAGAGAGCAGGACCGGAATTTTATTTGAAGATATTTGCAAAGCATCTGCTGTAAAGGATAAGTATCAGTTGGATTTAAGACGTGCTAATTTGATGACCTTTCTGGCAGCAGGGGTGCCACGGACCCAAATAGAAGTTTCCGATATATGCACCTGCTGTAATCCGGATTTGATTTTTTCTCACCGTTTTACCAAAGGCAGAAGAGGCGCAAGTGCAGCTTTTCTGGGAATCAAAGAGTAAATTTGAAGAAATGTCGCATGCCATACGACCAAAGAAAAGCAGCTTTTGGTATGATGGTTAAGAGAAGGAAAACGGAAAAAGCGACACAAATCGACAACATACAATTGACTTTAGCGCATTAACGTTGTATGATTAAATTATTAAATTTTAATTAATATAATAAAAGTTTGATAGCAAAAGAGAAAGAATGAGGAGTACAACATGAAGAAACTATGTATTTTGTCATTGGCAGTCATTCTGATTGCATTGCAGCTGACAGGCTGCGGCGCAGGCAAAGAGTGTAAAGCTGTAGTGGAGAAATTTGAGACGGCTTGTAATCAGCTGGATGTCAATGGTATTTTAGACTGTATTAATCCAACAGTGGCAAAGCCTATTCAAACCGGATTGAATTTTATATCCGGTATTGTACAGAAAGGGTCAGAGGAGCTGATCAATCTGATTGGCGAAGCATTAGTGAAAAATGACAGCGAAGGGGTAGATACCTCTGAGATGTTTGCCAGCATGGATATTGTGATTAAGAATTGCAAAGTAGATGATGATACAGCAGTAGTACAGACAGAGATCACGTTTATGGCCTTTGAAAAAGAGCTTACCAAATTTGCCGAATTTGAAATGGTCCAAAAAGAGGAAGCCTGGTATATTAACGGTTTTCATTTTGTAGATGCACTTGAATAATATTTTTATTTGTCTGGTAAGGAGAAAATACTATGAACAAGAAAATACAATTCCTTTTTAGGATTTCTTCATTTGCATTAACACTTTTGCTGATGGTTAATATGCTGGTTGTAAGTCCGTTAACAGTGAATGCAGCTGCGTCAGGTGACGCTTCGGGAAGTTATATCGTCCAAAAAAGAAGCTACGAAATCGCAGTGGTTTTTGATAATTCCGGTTCCATGTATCAGAATGAGGGATGGTGCCGCGCAAAATATGCAATGGAGATTTTTGCCTCCATGTTAAATTATGATGAGGGAGATAAGCTGAAGATTTTCCCTATGTGGGAGAGTACTACTGATGGCTCAACACCGAGTACAGGTGGCAGCTATTCCGCTATTGAAATCAACAGCAAAGAGGATATCGATAAGATTTCCAATTTGTACACGGTTCATCCGTCTAATACACCATTTGCACCGATTACAGAGGCCCATGATTATCTAAAGACTTCCAGTGCAGATGAGAAGTGGTTGATTGTATTGACCGACGGAGCGTTTAATGAAGAAGCAAGAGGTCAGAGGGCTTCTATTGATTTACAGAACAGATTATCCTCGCTGGCTTCAGAGTCTATCAAGGTTCAGTATCTCGGCTTTGGCAAGGCAACGGAGTTGGTGGCGGATGAAGCTAAAGGTTTTTGGACCAAAAGTTCTTCAGATACCAGCTTAAAGGATGACTTGATCAATATTTGTAATTCTATTTTCCAACGTTCTATTCTTCCGGAAAACCGATTGAACGAAAAGACATTGACGTTGGATTTATCCATGAAAAAGCTGATTGTTTTTGCACAGGGTTCTAATGCAAAGATTACATCTTTAACAGATGAGAATGGTAAGGAAGTAAAGATCACTTTAGACAGCGGACAGCGCAAGTACAGTGATATAAAAGCAACGGGATATGCAAGTGCACCGATAGATGATACTTTGGCAGGTCAGGTTATTACTTTTGGTTCCTGCGCAAAGGGGGCTTATACATTAAACTATTCGGATGCAGATGCTATTGAGATCTTTTATGAACCGGATGTAGATATAAAAGTAACCTTAACCAATAGTGATGGCCAGGTTATAGATCCTTCCGAAGGTGAAATCAGTGCCGGAGAATATACAGTCACCAGTGCCATTGTAGACAGTGTCACCGGAGAGGATGTAACTAATGCTGAGCTGATGGGAGAAGATGTGAATCTGACCACATATGTAAAAAACTCCGGTGAATCAGAATTCACGGCATACGAAAATGGCAGTACTGTTTCCTTAGAGCCGGATTCCTCTACTGAGGTAATTGTAGAAGGTACTTACTTAAGAGATTATACGTTATCTACCAAGGATGACCCGGATGCATTCCCACTTCCAATCATTGTATTTGAGCCAAAGGTAGATTTATCTGTCAAGGCGGATGTACTCCAGGCTCAATCCTGGTATCAGCTTAAAAACCATGCAGAATGGGAGCCTGTTAAGGTGACTTTGAATATTGACGGTATGCCGTTAACTGAGGAGCAGATGGAACAGACGGTATTTGATGTGACGGTTTCTGGAGGTCTTACATACTGGTATGAGCAAGTTCCGGGAGAATCTGCTTATTATGTGTACATCGGACATGATGAGAATGGTAATTTTATAGAGCCGGATACAGGCAGATATCAGTTAAAAGCCAGTGCTTCTTATACAGGTGAGTACGGAACTGAGAGTACCGCACAAGACAGTGTCGGATTTGAAATTCAATGGTACAGTATCATTTGGAGATGGCTGCTTTGGCTGGTGATTTTGGGAGTTATTGCATTTATTGTTTTCCTGATTATGAGTCAAAAGGTATTGCCGCGTCAGCTTGTACCGGAAAGAGTTGCATTCTTCCTAAAAGGCAGAAATGTTGGCGGCGGAGATGTTACTTATGACAGAAAGGGTAAATCTCTTATGATAAAGTCTATTCCGGTACCATCTCAGATGGATGCAGAATGTAAAGCTTCCTTTAAACTTTATGCAGTTGACCGTCGCTGGACTCCTTCCAAGAGAAGACGTATCGGTATTTCTGATATATCCAACACATCTATGGGAGTTACAAAAGTCAGAATAGACAGTTCTGCTTTTGAAAAGAAAGGCGGTAAGTTTGTATTAAAGGGAGCAGTTGATGATCCGATCAGGGAAGAGACACAGAGCCCAATTATTAAAATCGAAACAAACAAGTCCTACATTGAGTGTAGGTTCACACAATTATAAAACAGTGGAGGTATCACCATGACAAAAGAAAAATTAAATATCAACAAGACTCCTGCAACCTTGTTCGTAGGTGTGGGCGGTATCGGTTCTGACATTGTTACCCGTGTAGCAGAAAGATGTCAGCCCGGCGAAACTAAGAATATCCGTTTTGTAGTAATGGATACCAATGCCAATGATTTACGCTGCGTGCGTAATTCCAAGGCAAATATCGTGCCTATCCAGACCTCTTCTACACAGAGTGTTTTGGATTATCTCAAGAATGATGAAGATGCACGTAAGAATTGGTTCCCTAACAATACTACACTTTATCCAAAGACTGTGTCCGAAGGTGCAGGTCAGGTGCGTGCTATTTCACGTCTTGCATTGAATGCAACCATTAAGACAGGTGAGATTTCCAAGCTGTACAAAACCATTGACGACCTCTTTTTAAAAGACGGTGAGGAAGCTAAGCAGGCACTTCGTGTAGTTATCGCTTCTTCAGCAGCAGGTGGTACAGGTTCCGGTATTGCTATGACTGTAGGTATGTTGATCAGAGAATACATGCACAAACATTACCGTGAGAAATCTGCCATTGTACGAGGCTTCTTATTGCTTCCGGGTGTAATGGATACTGTTATTTCTACCGAAACAGAAAGAGAGAGTTTGCGTAGAAATGGCTATGCTACCATTAAGGAAATCAATGCTTTTATGATCAAGGCAAGCGGTTTCTGTGGTGTGAGAAAAGATCTTGAAAGATTTAAAGATTTACATATTGATGTTCCTACCACTACAAATGGTGTAGAGAGACTGGAAAATCTTCCATTCGACTTCTGTTTCCTGCTTGACCGTGTAGGCCAGAGCCAGGAAAGCATGCAGACATTAGAGCAGTATAAGGAATTTGCTGCACAGAGTCTTTACGAGCAGAATATTGGTCCTATGCAGGGCAATGCCTTCTCTATGGAAGACAATATCATTAAGGAATTTGCAAATGGCGATAATCTGGGCAGAAACCGCTTTGGTGGTATCGGTGCAGCTGTATTGCGTTATCCTTATGAGGAAATTGCAGATTACATTGCATACTGCAGAGCAATGGAAAGAATCGGTGACGGGGAGTCTGCCGGAGATTGGCTTAAGTATGACAAGAAATTTAAAGAGAGCAAGGCAGAGTTCAAGAAGAAACGTGCCATGACTATGGAAAAAGAGCCACAGTTGTCTGAAGTTTACGTATCTGAACTGGGCAATGACGACCAGAGATTTGGTATCGATATCAAGTCTTATCTGTCAAGTGACATCCATGATGTAGCATCTGCTGTAGCAGATAATATTGATATGTTCTTACTTGCTTTCAAAGAAGAAATCAAGAATACTTTCGTGTCTATGCCTGAAATCATGACAGTTGATACACAGGTTGGTGATCTTACCAATAAGAAGGACTATGAAGGTAATCCAAATGCAAGAAATAAAGCAAATGATAACCTGACTGCAATCAGAAGCTATGAAGTTCTGATCAAGAAGATGGCAAGCACCGTTGCAAAGAGCAGAGCAAAGGCCATTCTTTTAAATGCACCTAATGTAAGCCAGGATGTAAAGGGCTATCATCTGGAGACTTTGGTTAAGACTACCAAGGGCGGCATGCATCCAAACGCAGTAAGATATATTCTGTACACCTTGAAAAAGACCATGGAAACAGAATATGAAGAAGTAATCAAGAACAACGTAAAGAGCCTTACAGAAGATCTGCAGATTTATTCTCCTGCAGCAAATTCTGATAAGTTTGACGTAAAGTGTCGTTATTCCAAGCAGGTAGAGAAGTCTATCGACGACGTAGTTTCTCTTGAGAAGATGGAACCTTCTATTTTCGATAAGATGGGTGGTTATCAGAACCTTTGGGAAGCTTTAAACAAGCACATTCCGGGCTACAGCAATACATTGCTTGAGTATCGTGATGCACTTTTGAATGAGGCTGCTTATGCAGTTGCAATTGAGTATATTGACAGACTGAATACACAGTTTGAGAAATTCTTCGCAAGCTTTGAGACTAAGGTTGTGGGTCTTGCAAAGGAGAAAGAAGAAATCGTTGAAAAGTTACGTTTCCGCAAGGGTGACAGTGTAAGATATATACTTGGTGAAAAGCAGTATCTTGACAGATTGGCTGAGATGTGTCCGGAAGGAAGCGATGGACTGTTACTGCCGGATGATCTGAATGCAGATATCTTTGAAGCAATCAAGAGAAATGCAGAAAGTGACCGTCTTGCTATGTATGATCCATATGGAGACAATGGCAAGGTTGATATTTTCGACGCAGTATTGATCGGTTATTTCCGTGATTCTGTACGCAGAGATTGTGATGAAGTAATTAACTTAAATATTATCAAGGCTATCACAACAGAACAGAAGTTTAAAGCTCATTTTGAAGCTAAGAGCTACGGCGAAGATGGCGAATACGTTGCAGTACCTGCTATTTCTGACGAGAGCAGAATGGAATATCTGAAGTCTTCTATTAAATTTGGTAACAGACTGGCTTCCACAGGTATTGGCTGTGCAAGTTTCAATGAACCAAGAACAGTAACAGTTTGTGCATTTAATAAGGCTTTAACAGAGCTGCGAGATGTGGATGTTAAGAAGACTTTAGAGTCCTTAACACTTTCCCCTGTAAGTACAGACACTGTTTCTAAATATGACTTGAGATTCTTTAATGCACTTTATAATGTAACTCCTGATAAGCTGTCCCGCTTCAAGAGTCCGGAAGAGTGCCAGGAAGATGATCTGTATACAGAAGGCGCCGGCATCTATTACAATGCATATCATGAATATGTAAAGAAAATCGGTCCGGATTCTACAAAATGTGCAACCATTTCCTTACATATTGACAAGCGCTGGGATTCTCTGACAGAAATGCCTGAAATCTCTATGGATGCATATTATGATGAGATGGTAAGAATTCATTCTGCATTGGTTTACGGTGTGGTATACAATATGATCAAGACACATCAGTCTTCCAGATATGATGCACAGAAGAGAATATTTGCCTTAGAGGATAACGAAGGTGAATTAACCTCCTTAATCGTATCCAATAACACAGAATGTGATGAATTCTACGAAGTATTGGATTCTCTGTACAGAGACAGAGCGTCTGTTGCCAAGATTTACGATATGGTGGAAGAACGCTGCAAGTTTGATGTAGAGTGTAACCGCAGATACGCAGAGAGTACCTTCTTCAAGGAAGCAAATACCTTTAAGATTGGTGAAGGACACAAAGCACCTACCAGTATGTTCGAGATTCCTCTTGCTTACTACAATTCACTTCCTCGTGCAAAGCTTGATGACAACGAATTATCTATTATGATTGACAGTGTTATCAATGTTATCGAAGCAGAAGTAGACCGTTATGAGCAGGAAGTAGACCGTGCACCATTCCTTGCAGGTCGTCTCGAGTCTCAGTTCAGACTGTTAGTTGATAACTTCCAGAATGATGAATACAACGTAGATGAGGCGATGAGAAAGAACACAGAACTTAGTGACAACAGAGTAATCAACATGGTATTCAGAAAAGTAAGCAATAAGCTGAAGGAATTAAATACCTATAAGTTTGGTGACAAGATTGATGAACTGCGTTCTCTTATTAAGAAATAAAAAAAATCTTTTCTAAAAAAGGAGGTGAAGTCGTGTTCACTGTTATTATTGCAGAAAAGTCCATACTGGATCATTTTGACGAATTTAATGTATTTCTGAATCCTTTGCTAGATAAGAGTAAGGTTGCGCTGTGTGAATGGAACAGAGAAGGCAAAACTATAGAAGAAATGTTGTGTGACATCTATAGTATTATTGAATTTCATAACGAATGGCGCGCTGTAATTGTAAATTCAGGCGGATTGTATCAAATCAATCCGTTTGATTATACAGAATACCAGGAACTGCGTTCTTCTGCCGGTACAGCCGACTGGGAAAGTATTACGCAGCGTCGTCAGAAAAGATTTGATTGTTATGACAAGGCAATAAATAATCCGTTAACAAGACTTACAATAGCTTTAAGCGGCACCCCTGTATTTAATTCCGCGGTTCATGATGAAATTGTGTATCAAAAACTGATAACCGGTGAGCTGCCACTGTATGAATATATGTTGTATTTACAGCTGGAGGCGTTGAATTTACCGGAAACGGCAGCTAATTTGGCGAAGTACTATGTGAATAATCTTTCACGTTTTGTATCCGAGGATCAGATTGATTTATTAATTGACAGTATCCGGGATAATGACACAGAAAAGATTCTGTCCATGATCCCTGCAGAGAAGGTTATTGACTTTATCGAATTAATAGGCGGCAATGATCCTTTGTACTCCGATCCTGAATATGTTGACTGCAGAATAGAAGACACCTATAAATCCAAATTATATGAAAACCTTTTGGATGACTTTACTTTTAAGGATAAGCTGCCTACAGAGGTTATTTGCGTAGCTCCAAGAACCTTTGACTACGACAACTTTGACAGACAAAGTAAATGGAAAAAGGAAAACGACGAGAGTCGCTACTCAGGATTTGCAGAATGGAATCTATATCCGGAAAAGAATAAGTATATTGTTTTTGATATTGTGCCACAGGATCACAAGCAATTTCTGTTCGACCAGATTAGAATGTTTAGTTTTCTGTTGTTGTTAGCACAAAATTCCTTTCCGGGTGGCGTAGTCGCTTCCAAAAGGTTGTATCGTGCCAATGTAAATTTTAACAACGAGGCAATAGAAAGAACATGTGCTGCTTATTTAGCAAAGCTTAAGGTTACTATTATTCGTCTGCAGGAGGTGGAAGCCTCCTTGCAGACAGATATAGATGTTCCGCTTGACAATATTACGTCACAGGAACTTTTTGAGTCTGACATTACTATTCCGATAAATGCAGCGGAATACAATAGAAATGATTTATATGCCAGATTTCAAGGTATTGGTTTGTCCAAGGACTGTCCTCAGGATGAAGAGCAATTATGGGATGACCAGTATCATACGATTGAGAAGAGATTTGTAAGATATCTGCGAGAGCCAAGGCGTGCCTTAAAGTCTGCTGTGAAAGGTGAATTCTATTCGAATAACCGCATTGAAGACGAAAGAGCATTGCAGATGAATGAAAACCAGCTGGAAGATGTACAGTGCAGACTGTTTGAAGAAGAGGAAAATATGGTAGGCACAGTCACTACACAGTTGTTTAACACAGCCAAATACAAAAAAGAGCTAAGTGATGCAGATAAGGAGCTGCGTAAGGGTATTGCACAGCGTATGACCAGAAAAAAGACTGTTGCAGTAGCAGGCGTTGCCATATTAGCTTACTTGATAGGTTTTCTGCCGCTTATTTTCAGAAATATCAATACTGGAAAGTCACGGGTATTTTCTCTTGGCATGACAGGTATTGTTATTGGGGTATTTTGTTGTATTGGTTTTGTTTTTCTGTTTATTCTCAGACACAGACTGATTAACCGTTTCCAGCACTTCAATTATGTGATGAGCGGAATATGCGGGGAGATTGAAGATGGTTTGAGGGCTTTTTCTCAATATTTAAGTCATGCTTGCAATGTGATGAGACAGTTTTCGGTTTTAAACATCAAAGAATCTTCTGCTACAAGGAAGCAACGCATTTTGTCTTATCATAGGATTGTTTTGCGTAAAAAGATAAAAGAGGCAAATGAATTATTTGCCAAATATATTGATTGTAAAACGATTGATATGAGAGATGTTGAGCCATACGATTATGATTTTACATTGCTGTATGATTACAAGTATGGAATGCCTTACGTGGAGACCAAAAAGAAAATTGTGTACATGCAGCCCGGTAATGAAATTACAATTCCGGTAGACTATGTGGAATCTATCACACTAACAAGGGAGGAATTATATGATTGAATTAATAATTGATCTTGTCAAAAAGATTTTGGCAATTCTTCCGTTTGTAATGCTTTGTTTTGCCGGTAAAAAAGTAAATTTGCCAAAGCCGGACAGAAGTAAGCAGTTTTTGATGCCGGTGTTTGCTCTTGTTTATGTGATTGCAGCTATGTTTTTGACAGATTCTATTAGTATTTGGCTGCTTCGGTTGTTAGATAATATTCCGAAGTGGATTGCGTCTCTGGCAAAGGTTGCATGGATGCCTGAGCAGATCGGGGATGTGATTATGCGGGTAGCAGAGCTTATAAAGTCATGGCTGCAGGGGTTGAACTTGAGCTTTTGGGTATTCTTTATTGCTAATGCAGCAATTATTCTGGTGTACTTGATTATTAAGAAAATCTGTATAGCAATTATGTCCAAGTCTGTTAAGTTGGACGGAGATTTACATACCAAAATAGCCGGGAATTTTTATGATTTCTTACCGGAAAAGAATAAATGGTGCTTGATGGAGAGTTATGTTCAGGCCAGAAGCCTGTTAAAGGTGTTCTTTTATAGCGCTGTGATTTTATCTTCCGTGTTAATGGTTGTCAGCGGTAAGTTATACCAGAAAGAATTGTTGCGGGCAGTTTTTTACCCGGTTTTCGGTGTCATTGTTTTAGGAGAACTTTATTACTATCTGGATGGTGTTACCAGAAGAGAGTATTCAGGCAGCATATTGGGTGAAGATGAGGATGCTTATAAGACGGTAAATTATTCTTTACTGAGAAAGTTTTTGCGCTCCGTCTTTGGAGACAAATTACTTGCTGAGAATACAAGTATTAATAATGCATTGACTTATGATGTGACAACAGATGAGATTTTGCGGGAAATGGAAAAGAGCGAGGATCCAAAGGTTGTCAGCTTTGCTACCTATTATGGTGCTTTAAACAGGACCGGTACCCAAATTGATCATAATTATCTGTATTCGTCCCTTGATATGCTGAACGGAAAAAGCATTTTATTCAATAATCCGTTTTATAATGATTTGATTCCGTATGCATTCTATCCTATGAATCGTACTTTGCTGAGTCATCAGAAGGTACTGGTAGTTCTGGGCAGACATTCTATTGAGGATGATGTTAAGGAGTGGCTGGAAAGAGGTATAGAATCAGTTACCAATATTCCGTTTATGTGGAATATTGGAGTGCTGGGCTCAGAGCCTCAAAATCTGGACATCGGTATTATTACCAGGTCTGCTGTTTTGGATATGGAGCTTCACAATGCAAATGCAGAGTTTTTGGAACAGGTTGGTTTTTTTGTTATTCTTGAACCGTCTAAGCTTTTATCTACGGCACAGATAGGCTTAAACTTGATTGCAAAAAAGTGCAGAAAAGATGAGGAAAAAAACATAGTTTACTGTTTGTGTGATAAAAACTGTGATGGTCTGGTGGATGCTATGTCACATACACTTATGACGAGCTTTACAGAGATTTCTGCCACTAAGAAGCACCTGGGTACTTCTTCTTATATGTGCTGGGAGGCTGATTCAGATTATCTGCATCATCGACTGATACCTAATATTTCCAAGTATTTGGGTTTGGGTACAGAATTATCTCTGGCTGCATTGAAAAATCAGGTATCAAAAACCAAATGGTACGGTGGAGAAGCGTTCCCGGTTACAGATATCAGATGGATTGATAAGCAGTATTATTATGATATAACCAAATATGCTAGTTTGCCGACTAATCAGGAAACCTTGGATGAACATTTTTTAACTACTTCCAATTTCTGGAGTGCAACTGTAGAAAAAAACAGTTACATGACAGTAGAAGATGAAGCACATAATATGTTTGAGATTCTGAGAGACTTTTCTACCAGAACCACTGAGCAGGGCTTTATCAATATTATTTCCTCCGGTTATCTGTTGAAGGATTATATGGCAGATAATGCATCTATATTTGAAGCAGACGCCAAAGCAATTCCTTTTATTGTTGCAGATTACACCAGAAGTAACCGTAATAGTATTTTAAGACTGATCCTGATGATGAGTACCTATCCGGTATGCGAGGACATTCTGAAAAAAGAATTTTCGCTGTTGGGAATCAGTGTGTTTGATCTGAAAAAGCAGCTATGGTATGAGTTATACAACTGTTATGCAAAGATTTCAGAGCTATCCGAGTTGCCGGAGGACTATCGACAGGCTGTTTTTGCAGTTTATGCCAAAACGTTATGGATAAACGGAACAGAATTTACCCACGATGTTATTAAGATGGAGGATTCCTTCAACTTAAAGAACGGAAAGCTGGAAGTAAGCTATGTCATCTCAGATCCTGCATTTTTATCCATTTGTGTATCAGAGCTTAAGTCTGCCGGATATGTTGCAGAAGATGAGAAGGGAGAAAGACACTACCTTGGTGCAGAACTTAGCGGACATATATATCAGAAGTACTTGCCGGGTCAGTTCTTTACCTTTGACGGTAAATATTACGAAATGCAGTATCTGACTGCAGACGGTCAGATTTTGGTAAGAAGAGCAGCTGATCACATTACAGGTCGCCCAACTTACAGACAGATGCGAGAATATACAATTCACGGTGTAAAAGCTTCTGATAAGATTGGTGCAAGACAAAATATAGCCGGGCTGAAGGTTGTAAAGGAATTTGCAGATATCAGTGTAGCTACCTCCGGTTATTATCGCATGGAAAAGTATAATGATTTTGCTACTGCAAAATGCATTTCCTTTGAAGGCGAAAAGAATGGTATTCCGAAGCGTGTGTATCACAATAAAGAAATACTGCGCATTGAATTACCGGAATTTGACGGCAAACTAAATGACAATATTCGTTATACCATTACGGTTCTCTTTAATGAAATATTTAAAACAATTTTTGCAGAGAATCAGGCATATATCTGCGCTGTTACACATGATGAATTTCTGGAAGATGCTGCGGAGGAAAAGAAGCTTGGTTACTCTTTAAAGGGAGAAGGCTATGAGCTTCAGGATAATTCTATTTATATTATCGAAGACAGCCAGTTAGATTTAGGTCTGACCGTAGCAGTGGAAAGAAACCTTCAGAGAATTTTCAGTATTATGCACGATTATCTGGATTGGCATATGGAGACTTTGGAAGCAAGTCTGAATCCTCCGCCAGATCCTCAGCCACCGATTGTTTTTAATGAGGAAGAGACAGAAGGAGATCCGGATTCTAAGAAGTCTAAGAAAAAGAAGTCCAAGGGCGTTTTGGCTGCTATTGGCCGTGGTATTAAGAAGATGGCAGACAAAGTGAAAGGCTTGTTTAAAAGAAAACCGAAAAAGCAGAAATCTCCTGAGGATGAGGATGCATTGAACGGCGATGAAAATACAGCCGGTGACAGCAACACTGATGACGATGCATTGAACAGCAATGAAACTGCAGCCGGTGACGAGACCAAGGCCGATGATGAAACCGCAGCCGGTGATGAGACCAAATCTGATGACGAAATGGTAGCCGATAATACTGCTAAAGACGAAGGAGCTAAGGAACCGGAGGATCAGGCCGTGACAGGTGATGGATTGACCGGGGAAGAGGAGATACCGTCAGAGGATAATAAGGCTGCAAAACAGGAAGTCAAGAAAGACTCAGTGGAAAAAACAGAAGCAGTTCTTTATGATGACGCGATGTATCCGACAGAGGCGGAAAATGCCTCTGGAACAGGATTTTCTGTAGAACGTAAACCTTACCATGAACGGTATTACATGCTTTATGGACAGAAGGACGAGATAGCATGCATTGATTTGAATGGTGCTTTGGACTATTTGTCCAAGATGGGCATGGAGCGTAATTCCTTAAAGCAGGCAAGAGAAGGTAAAAAAATTGCGGAAATGGTGGAGGCAACCTTTAAACCAGGAAAACCGGATGCCAGATATTGTGATTTCTGTGGAACAGAAATATACGGGGTAGAATATGAAACTCTTTCCGATGGCAGAGACAGATGCTTAAATTGCGGAAAAACTGCCATTAAGACAGGTGAAGAGTTCCGTAAGATTTTTGAAGATGTAAAGCGCAATATGGAATCCTTCTTCGGTATCAGGATTAATGCCGGTATCAAAGTGGAGATGGTAAATTCTAAGACATTACATAAACGTTTAGGTAAGGCATTTATTCCTACGCCTAAGAGTGATGGACGTGTACTTGGTGTTGCAATCAGCGATAAGAACGGTTACACCTTGATGGTAGAAAACGGTTCTCCACGCATGGCTTCTATGCTTACAATGGCCCATGAGTTGACCCATATTTGGCAGTATATCAACTGGAATGATAAGGCAATAAAAAAGAAATACGGCAAGAAGATGCGTCTGGAAATTTATGAAGGTATGGCAAAATGGGTAGAGATTCAGTATGCTTATCTGATTAATGAGCCTGCAGTTGCTAAGCGGGAAGAGATTTTGACTTCATATCGTAATGATGAATATGGTCATGGATTCTTACGCTACAGAGCAAATTATGCGTTCTCTCTCGGTACTGTGATTACCAAGCCTACTCCGTTTATGGATGTAAATACGCCACTGGATCCTCAGTATTGTGGTTCTTTACAGTGAAGCTTCCAACGGATGGTATTAATCCGGAGGATAGAAAGAATGGCAAAAAGCCGAGTGGAGGAGATGGCCCTACCGGTGGTACACAGCCACATGGCGGAGCAATTAAAGGTCCAATAGACAGAAATCCGAAAAACTTTAACCGATATGCTTATAGCTTACTGGCAGAGGATGAAAAAGCAGTATATGATATTGTTTTTGAGGCTATTAAAAGCTTTAAGAAGGAAGTTAGTGATTTTAAGGCGACGATAACAGAAACACAGCTTCAGAAAATTGTAGACTATATTCAAAAGGATCATCCGGAGATTTTCTGGTTTCAACATGGAGCTACCTATTACTTTGACCAGACTACACACATTGCAAGCAGAGTGGAATTAACTTACTGCATGACACAGGAAGAGGCAAAAAAGCGCCAGGACAAAATTGATATGTCTCTGAAATCCTTCCTGACTTCTATTCATGATAATATGAGTGACTATGAAGTAACCCTTCATATTTACGAAAATATCATTAAGCTGGTTGACTATGATACAATTGGCTTGGAGAGACAAAAGAAGACTACTGTTACAGCAGATGTGCCTGATGATTTACGTTCTATCTATGGTGTGTTTGTCAATAAGAAAGCGGTATGTGCAGGATATGCAAAAGCAACTCAGTACTTACTGAATCTGTGCGGTATTGCATGTACTTATGTAATCAGCGACACCCATGCATGGAATCTGCTTAAATTAGAAGGAGATTATTATCATTTGGACACTACCTGGGGGGACGGTTCGAATACCAAGAAAGAAAAGAACCAATCCAGTGCAATTAATTATGACTGTTTCTGTATTACATCAGAGGAATTGTCAAAATTAGAGTCACATACACCGGAAAGTAGTTTGCCAATGCCGGAATGTACAGCTACAAAGTGCAATTACCATCATAGGCATGGATTGTATTTTGAAAAGTTTGCATATGACAGAGTGAGAAATATCGTTAGCGAAAGTATCAAGCTGAACAAAACGGAGATTTCTTTCAAATTCTCCTCTGCAGAAGTATTTGAAGAGGCAAAGAGACAGCTGGTGGATGGCGGCAAATTCAGAGAAGCCATACAATATGCAAATTTGAAATCCGGTAACCGGGTAAGCACAAGCTTTATGTATTCTTCAAGAGAAGAGCTCTACACAATAGTATTTCTTTTGAAAAATCTTTAGTAGCATTATAGTCCCCATCAAACCATAAAAAGAATTGTATGGAGATTGGTGCATAGTATTAACAAAACAGGGCGAATCCTCGAAAGGTTTCGCCCTAAATTATTATATGAAATTAACATATGTGAAGTGGTTATTATATATTAATCGTCATCGTTTTCCGACTCAGCTTCGGTAATTTCCTCCGGAAGCTTGATAAGCACTCGTGTAATACGATTTTGGTCGGTTTCAGAAACCCGTAACACAATCCTATTCTCCAAAGTAACACACTCACCAACTTCAGGAAGTCTGTCCAGATGTTCAATTACCAATCCCGCAATAGAATCATAATCTTCACTATCCATGTCTGTATCTAAATAGTCATTGATATCATCAATCTTCATGCTTCCTTCCACCAGATACTGGTTTTCGGCAATCTTTACGATATTTTCTTTTTCATCATCATCATATTCATCACGGATTTCACCTACGATTTCTTCCAATAGGTCTTCCATGGTGATCATACCCACACAGGCACCATATTCATTAAGTACGAAAGTAACATTATAGGCCTTTTCACGCATCTCCAGCATCAAGTCTGCACTCTTTTTAAATTCGTAGGTATAATGTGCTTTACGCATAATAGAAGATATCTGGAACTGTTCTTTGTCTTCAATGAAAAGAAAATCCTTAATATTGACCAGACCGATCATATTGTCCTGGTCATCCTCGTACACCGGAATACGGGTGTACATATATTCCTTAAACAGCTCTGCCAGCTCTGCATAAGTAGCATCTTTATCCACAGTAACCATATTGATACGGGGAATCATGATATCCTTGGCTACGGCATCAGAGAAGTCAAATACATTGTAAATAATCTCACGTTCCTCTGTTTCGATAACACCGTCTTCATGACTAACATCAACGTAGGTCTTAAGCTCCGTCTCTGTCATGGAATCCAGCTTGGCATTTGGATTAATGCGTAAAAGCTTCATAACCAGTCCGGACAGCTTATCAACCAGGAAAATAACCGGTGTTAAGACAAACATCAGCTTGTCAATAACAAATGCATAGGCCAAAGCAATAGGTTCTGCATAAGATTTGGCAAGGGTCTTAGGAAGAATCTCTCCGAAGAGCAGCACCAGAAGTGTTAAGATGCCGGTACCCACACCTACATAAACATCATCAAATACATTAATGACAAAGGTGGTAGTCAGTGCAGATGCACCGATATTTACAATGTTGTTACCAATTAAAATAGTACTGATCATTTTGCTGTAATTGTCTAAAATTTTATTTACAAGCTTTGCACGCTTGTTCCCATCCTCAGCCAAACCTCTCAGGCGCACCCTGTTGACTGTGGAAAGAGCTGTTTCTGCACTGGAGAAAAAGCCCGAAAGTAAAAGAAAGATTAAAATGGTAATAAGTTGGACGACACTCGACGAATCCAAAAAAATCACACTCCTTTGTATGTAATATAATATTTTACCTTAAAATATACAATTAATAGGGGAAAATGTCAAGGTGATAGAGGGTAAAAATTGCATGAGAAAAGTTTTAATTTTAATTTTACTGCTCCCAAATCAGGTGGAAGACTAGACAACAAAATCCATACGAAGTATACTAAATGTGTAAATAATACTACAGGGAGGACACTATGCCATTAAAAATAATCCGTAACGACATAACCAAATTAGAATGTGATGCCATAGTAAATGCTGCTAATCCCACTCTTCTGGGTGGCGGGGGTGTAGATGGTGCTATACATAAGGCCGCCGGCAGGGAACTGTTATTTGAATGTGCAAAGCTGGGCGGATGCAAGGTAGGCCAGGCCAAGCTTACCGGAGCTTACAAGATTCCTTGTCGTTATATTATACATACAGTAGGCCCAAAATGGCGGGGCGGCAGTCAAGGTGAAAAAGAGCATTTAGAAAGCTGCTACAAAGAGTCTTTACAATTAGCTTTAGAATATAAGTGCCAGTCTGTAGCATTTCCTCTTATTTCCAGCGGTGTATACGGATATCCAAAGGAGCTTGCGCTTCGAGTTGCCATAGATATGCTCAGTGGTTTTTTGTTGGAACACGATATGCTGGTGTATTTGGTGATTTATGATAAGGCTGCATACCAGATTAGTGAGAAGTTGTTTACGGATATTACTTCTTATATTGATGATAAATACGTGGAAGAAAGATTTGATGCTCGATTTGCTCAGAAGAACAGGAGTTATGGATCTGATTTTCGGCAGCATGACGAAGTTTTAACGGGCTCTGATAGGCAGATGGATCCGTACTTTAGTGAAAGTAGCATTTTGCCGGTGGGTGCATTTGAGGAAGAAAATATTGCTCGGAAGTACTCGCTACATGCTTCGAAGGCTGCACCGAAGCAATCAAAAAGTGCCGAAGAATCAGCAATTCCAAAGTACTCAAAAAGTCGGAAGCAATCAGAAAGTACAACCAGTCAATGGGAAGAAGAAAGTCCGTATAAAGCAACCGACCTATGGCAAACAGGGAGCTTGGGGGATACGCAGGAGCTGAAGCTGGATGATCTGATAAGCCGGATCGATGAAAGCTTTTCTCAGATGTTACTTAGAAAAATCGATGAATCGGGCATGACCGATGCCGAGTGCTACAAAAAAGCCAATATAGACCGAAAGCTTTTTTCAAAAATACGCAATGATATACATTATAAACCAAGTAAGACCACAGCTATTGCCTTTGCCATAGCGCTGGAGCTTTCCTTGGCGGAAACAAAAGACCTGCTCATGAAAGCCGGGTATGCTCTTTCTCACAGCAATAAATTTGACATTATTATTGAATATTTTATCAGTAAGAAGAATTACAACGTATTTGAAATAAACGAAGCACTTTTTGCTTTTGACCAAAGTTTATTGGGGGTATAATCCAATTCAAAATGTCGCTTTCCATGCGACCATATTCCTTCTTTTTCTAATTATAATAAAGTCACAAGGTAACAAAACCTTTCATATTTGATGGTTCCAATGAATTATCATATCAAACAAAAGAAGAAAGAGTGAATTTAGGAGGAATTGGAAATGAAGGCGACAAATAACATTACTGAGTTAGTTTTTATTTTAGACAGAAGCGGTTCTATGGCAGGATTGGAGAGTGATACCATTGGCGGTTTCAATGCGATGCTTAATAAGCAGAAGCTGGAAGAGGGCAGGGTATATGTATCCACCATTCTTTTTGATCATGTCAGTGAAGTGCTGCATGACCGTATCATGCTGTCTGAAGTGCCTAAGATGACTGAGAGGGATTATACCGTGCGGGGCTGTACTGCATTGTTAGACGCCATAGGTGGAGCGATTCATCATATTAGAAATATTCACAAGTATGCCAGACCGGAGGACGTGCCTACGCATACTATGTTTATTATTACCACGGATGGTCAGGAAAATGCCAGCAGACAGTATGATGCTGTAGCTGTGAAAAATTTGATTGAGCATCAAAAGACAAAATACGGTTGGGAATTTCTTTTTATAGGAGCTAATATTGATGCAGTTGAGACTGCTGCCTCTTTTGGAATTGAGAAAAGCCGCGCTGTAAATTACAATGCAGACAGTCAGGGAACCAGAGTTTTGTATGAAAATCTCAGCGCACCTATATGTGCTATGCGTGCAGGACAGAGTATTTCCGAGGACTGGAGTAGGGACATTGATAAAGATTTTTCCGATAGAAAAAAAGACAGTAAACAATAAAACTAATTTGCACAAGAATAGGGTGAATCAGGTTTCGTTCTGAAAAAGCAGCCTAAAGACGATAATATCTGTGTGTAGCATTCATTTTTATATTTGAACAAGCATATAATGATTATAATTAAAAGCGATTTGAAAATGGAGTTTACATGAAACAATTCAATCGTAATAAAAATAATCAAATAGTAAACTATGTCAAGATGTTTCTTTTCACCACCTTATCCGCTCTTCTTGTAGCCGGAGTATTATTGCTGTTATCTGCAGTTTTACTGGAAAAACTGGGGCTGACAGGAGAACAGGCACAGTTACTGGTATTTGTGATTTACATAATCAGCGGGCTGATAGCGGGACTGATTGCCGGCAAGTGGCAAAGAGAGCGTAAATTCATGTGGGGAGCATCGGCCGGTCTTGTGTGGCTTGTAGTAGTGTTTGTAATAAGTTTATTTGTAAACGGGACTGCCCTTGATGCAAAAGAGTTGTTTCCTGCCTTTGCCTGCATGGTTGGCGGTGGGATGCTGGGAGGCATGCTGGCATAAAATATGTATTATTTCCAGTAGAAATTTCTATATATGTGTTGGCGTAAAAATAGCTTTTAGCTGGTATGGTTTGGTCGGAATTTGCATTTGCGAAGCAATGGTATTGCCTCTGGAATGGAGATGTACTACAAAAGTATTGCAATAGGACATTTGAAAAAACTTGACATTATATCAGAATCAGGTATAATTAAGAAGAACAAAAGACATTTCATTTAAGCAGGGGCGAATCCTTCGCTCCTTTTTATTTACGGTGTGTCCGGAGGAGATAGGCTGTACCATACTTATCAGTTAGCAGCGTACTTTGGTGCTACAGTATTTTAAGGATAAAAGGCGATTTTGCCGGAATGGAGTTTAGGATGAAGAAATCACACAGTATCATTACCATTATTGTGACAATTGCACTGATTTTTGTCTGTGCATATCAAGCGTTGGTGGGCTTTGGGGCAGGTGGCTCCAGTGCTTCCCATATTAAGCAAGGTCTGGATCTTGCAGGGGGTGTCAGCATTACATATGAGGTAGTGGGGGAGGATGATCCCAGTGCCGAAGACATGGCGGATACCAAGAAGAAATTGGAACAGCGTGTGCAGACGTACAGTACAGAGGCCATTGTTTATCAGGAAGGAACCCGCAGATTCAGTATCGAGATTCCGGGAGTGACGGATGCAGAGGCCATTTTGGCTGATTTGGGCCGTCCGGGTTCCTTGTATTTTATTGCAGAGACGGACAGTAGTGGTGAGGCAAATTATGCGATTCAGTTAGTCCAAGAGGATGCAGCTGATGGGGAAAGCTCTGTTGTGATTGGCTATGAATATGTTCTGCTTAAGACCATAGAAGAATTAGAAAAGGATGGGTCTATTGTATTATATGGTACGGATGTTGCAGACGCTCAGGCAGGCAGCATTCAGACAAATACCGGAAGTGAATTTGCAGTAAGTCTGACTTTGACCAAGGAGGGAGCAGAGAAGTTTGCTGTGGCTACTGCTAAGGCTGCGGGCAAGGAATCCATCGGTATTTATTACGATGGCAGCTTTGTCAGTGTACCACAGGTAAGTGCGGCTATTACAGATGGTGTGGCCCAGATTTCAGGTATGAATGGTTATGAAGCGGCAGAATCATTGGCTAGTACCATTCGTATTGGCGGACTTAGTTTGGAATTAGAAGAGGTTTACAATAAAGTGGTTGGTGCCCAGCTTGGTGGAGAGGCTTTGGAAAAGAGCATTTTTGCTGGAGCAGTGGGGTTATTGATCATTATTGTGTTTATGATAGCGGTATATTATCTGCCGGGATTTTGTGCAGCACTGGCGTTGTTGCTCTATGTGCCGTTTATTGTTGTACTGCTGCACGGATTTGATATGACGCTGACGTTACCGGGTGTTGCAGGTATTATTTTGTCTATCGGTATGGCTGTAGACGCCAATGTAATTATCTTTGCCCGTATCAGAGAGGAGTTGGCTACCGGCAAGACTGTAAAGTCTTCTGTGAAAATTGGCTTTAATAAGGCCTTTTCTGCCATCCTTGACGGTAATGTGACTACATTGATTGCTGCATTGGTGTTAATGATCATGGGCAGTGGTGTAGTGAAAGGCTTTGCACAGACATTGATGCTGGGTATTGTATTATCTATGTTCACGTCTCTTATTGTAAGCAGACTGTTAGTTCAGGCATTTTATGCACTTGGGCTGAAAAGCGAGAAGTTATATGGTGTGGGCAAAGAGCCCAAAATCTTTGATTATGTGGGACATAGAAAGCTTTTCTTTATAGGTAGTGCTGCTTTGATCGTGGCTGGTGCCATTATGATGTTTGTTAATATGGGGACTATTGGCGGTGCATTTAATTATGGCCTGGAATTTAAGGGTGGTACCTCCACCAGCATTATTTTTAATGAAGGCATGACATTGGAAGAGGTTAATGCAGAACTGGTACCGTTGGTTGGAGACATTACAGGTGATGGTAATATTCAGCCACAGGTGGTGGATGGCAGTCAGGAAGTCATTATCAAAACCAGAACATTATCTCAGGAGGAACGTTCTGAATTGACAGATGCACTGGTGGCAGCATACGGTGTGAATCCGGAATTGGTTACTTCCGAGACCATTAGCTCTACCATCAGCAATGAAACCAGAAAAGAAACCATTATTGCTGTGTTGGTAGCAGTTATTTGCATGCTGATTTATATTCGATTCCGTTTCAGTGATATACGTTTTGGTATCAGCAGTGTTGCAGCTTTGATGCACGACGTACTGGTCGTACTTGCATTTTATGCATTTACACGTATTACTGTAGGCAATACATTTATTGCATGCGTATTGACTATCGTAGGTTATTCTATCAACGCTACAATTGTTATATTTGATCGTATTCGTGAAAATATGGACAGGGAAAAGTGGAAGATTGATTTAAAAGAAAGTGTTAATAAAGCTATTGCACAGACCTTATCCAGAAGTATTTTCACATCACTGACCACATTTGTTATGGTTGTGTGTTTGTATATATTTGGAGTGACATCTATTAGGGAGTTTGCACTGCCATTGATGGTGGGTATTATGTGCGGTACCTATTCTTCTATTTGTCTGGCAGGTAGTATATGGTACTATTTGCGTAATAAATTTGTACCGAAAGTGGAAGCAGAAGATTAGGAAGCACAATAGGAAAATCTATAAGTTAGATTAGAATAGTAGATGCAAAGTTGTACAAATTGCACAGAAATTCCGGTTCAGAATGAATATACTTGGCGATTGACACAAAATTATCAAAGTAGTATTATTGTATTAGTGGACATCAGTAGTGTATAGATGTCAAAATAGGAGGTATATTTTATGGCAAATCGTTTCATTTTGAACGAAACATCATATCATGGCGCAGGTGCCATTCAGGCAATTGTTACAGAGGCTACAGGCAGAGGATTTAATAAGGCTTTTGTATGCTCTGACCCTGATTTAGTAAAGTTTGGTGTAACTGCGAAGGTAACTGATTTATTGGAGGCAGCAGGCTTAGCATACCAGCTTTATTCTGATATTAAACCAAATCCAACTATCGAAAACGTACAGAACGGTGTTGCGGCTTTCAAGGCAGCAGAGGCTGATTATATTATTGCAATCGGCGGAGGTTCTTCTATGGATACAGCAAAGGCAGTAGGTATTATTATCAATAATCCTGAATTTGCCGACGTTCGTTCTTTAGAAGGTGTTGCACCGACTAAGAAGCCATGTGTACCGATCATTGCAGTTCCTACTACAGCAGGTACTGCAGCAGAGGTTACCATTAATTACGTTATTACTGACGTAGAGAAGAATCGCAAGATGGTATGTGTTGACCCTCATGATATTCCGATTATTGCAATTGTTGATCCGGATATGATGGCGACTATGCCTAAGGGACTCACTGCAGCTACAGGTATGGATGCTTTGACACATGCGATCGAAGGTTATATTACTGCAGGAGCATGGGAATTATCCGATATGTTCCACATCAAGGCAATCGAAATTATTGCAAAGAGCTTACGCGGCGCAGTTGATAATACACCGGAAGGCAGAGAAGGTATGGCACTGGGACAGTATGTAGCAGGTATGGGCTTCTCCAATGTAGGCTTAGGTATCGTTCATTCTATGGCACATCCTTTGGGTGCTTTATATGACACACCTCATGGCGTTGCAAATGCAATTATTTTACCTACCGTTATGGAATACAATGCACCTGCTACCGGCGAGAAGTATCGTGAGATCGCCAGAGCAATGGGTGTGAAGGGTGTTGATGACATGACCCAGGAGGAGTACAGAAAAGCAGCTATTGACGCTGTTAAACAATTGTCCCGGGATGTTGGAATTCCTGCAGATTTAAAGGATATTGTAAAGGCAGAGGATGTTCCGTTCCTTGCACAGTCTGCATTTGATGATGCTTGCAGACCGGGCAATCCAAGAGCAACAAGCGTAGAAGAAATCACAGAACTCTACATGAGTTTACTGTAAATTCATTCATGAATATATTTTGATATACATACGGCTCCAAATAACCGATGCAGCTCGGTTGTTTGGAGCTTTGCTTGTTAATAATTGTTTCCCCTCTTTCGTAACCTAGTTGACGGACCTAAAAGTTAATGATAAGATATTATTATTGAAAAAAATAAAGAAGAGAAGAAAATGAAGAAGTATTTGATTTTAGCAGTTGTATTATGTGCAGCTGCAGCAGCTATCGTTGGGGTAGTACATACCCGGACAGATATGCCTTGTACTCATAGGGATTTGCTATCTGAAACCATGCATATATCTGACTCATCAGAAGAAGAGAAGGAGCAACCGGAAGTAGGAACTATTGCAGAGGCAATAGAGACTATGGCAGAAGATCCTAAGATCCATGGAGCAGAGGCAGAAGGAGCGTTGAATAATGAGCCGGAGAAAGCAGAAATAGGGAATGTAGAGCCGGATCAGGAAGAAGTCAAAGTAGAGCAAGCGTTGGAAGAACAGGCCGAAGAGACAGATTCTGCAGCCACAGAGTCCGTGGATACAGATGTTGTACAGGAAGAAGCCGAAAAAGAATTAATGATTGATGAGCAGGAAAAGGATACAGAGCCGAAGCCGACAGATCCTCAACCATCACAATCCCAGACTACGGATCCTAAACCATCACAACCACAAACGTCACAACCACAACCATCAAATCCTCAATCGGCGATAGAGACAGTTGCAAAGCAAATCGGTTTAAGGGTAGATGAGGTGGCTATTGATTTGCCGGGCGTAGAGAAGGCCTATGAGATTTTGTTTGTGAGTGATATGCATATTCTTACTGTAGATGCATCTGTATATGAAGACCATATTTCTGTTGCACAGAATCGTTATGAGAATATGTTTCGTTCAGCTACCGGTACCTATTCTTATGATACCTGGCAGAAGCTTTCTTCTGCAATGGATGATTTTCAGGCGGATGCCCTGATTATGGGAGGAGATATGATGGATTTTGTATCTCCGGCAAATGTAGCATTATTTCAAAATGGATTAAACCAAATTAAGACACCGTATATGTATTTGCGGGCAGATCATGACATGGGCACCTGGTATTCAGATTCTCTTACAGCTGAGGATGCACTGGAACTTCATAGAGGAATCTGCTCGTATGAAGATATGTATATTATGGATTTTGGAGATTTTTACGTCCTTGGGTGGAATAACAGCACGGGACAATTGACCGAAGCCGGATTGGCAGCGGCACAGGGGATTTGGGATAATGGTAAGCCTATTATCCTGGCCACTCATGTACCTATAAATTCCATCATAGATAATGGGCTGGCAGAGATGGCAGCAGGTATAGATCCTCAGGGGAGAGTGAAGCTATGGGGATATGATTGTTTGTATCAGCCCGTGGAAGATGCAACAGCGATTTTTCTGGAAATGATTTATGATGCCCAAAGTCCTGTAAAAGCTGTTTTAAGCGGCCACCTGCATTTTAAATACACAGTGCCGCTTACGGAACAGTTAATGGAATATGTATTTGCGCCTTCCTATGCAGGCAATATAGCAAAAATAAAAGTGCACTAACTTGCTTAGCCTGCAGCAAATAAGTTTTTATGTGCTTAGTCTGCAGCAAATAAGTTTTTACGTGCAAGTATATAGGATAGGATGATAAATGCAAAAAGGGCAAACTTGCTGAAGGTATAGTGACTATAAGCATCGTTGCAGGCTTCTACGATATTGGTCTGGAAGAGCACGTGAGGATCTGAATCATCTGTGCCAATATAAGCAGTGGTCTGAACCGGTTGGATGACGCTGATATCGTTGGTTGCAAGTATATTTGCTGCTGCAAAAAAATCACTGGCATCCATAGTGGTTTGTGCAAAACCGGCACTGCATAATTCAACACGTGTTATGCCAATCAAATCATTGTTTTGGGAAAAATCCAAACGAAGACCGGTCAGGCTTTTGCAAAGTTCTTTAGGGAAGACAATATCCGCTTTACCGTTGTCTATTATAGCAGCAATGGATTGTTCTTCACTATAAACCGGGTTTTGGACAGTAGTGTAGTATGCGGTGCATTCTGTGTAAGCAGAATCACTTGAAAATGTAAGTTTTAGATGTAAATCCGTACATTCAAACGGATAAAGAATAAATCCCCCCATAATGAATATGATAAGCAGGGCGATGAGGAATGATTTGCGGAAATTTTTCATACGTATCCTTTTTCTTTAGTGATATTATATTTTTAGTATAGGGGTAAAGAAATAATATTTCAAGCACTTTTTTACAGAATGGAAAAATAGATCAGGAGGAGTCGATCATGATACGGGACAAAGGACAAGGAAGAAGTATTGCATTATTTGCAGTGGTACTGGCTTTTATTACATATTCTTTTTCTATTGCAGAATTGCAAAATGATATGTCAGATTTTGCCGGACATGTTTACACATATATTACTATGCTCAGAGGTTCAAACCCCATAGAGGGGTGGATGGCAGTGCCATATTTTATGTGGCACTTATGTGTGATTCTCTTGGACAAATTTACTCCTGTACCGTTAGAGGCAGCAGCAGCCTTCACTGCTTGTTTATTTGCTGTGTTTAGTTATTATGTACTTTGTTGGATGTTAACCTGTGTACAGAAAAGGTACAATCTGGAAATGAAGCCTATACAGATTGGTTTTATGGCATTTTCTTTATCCGTTGTACAGCCGGTTTGTATGTATTGGTTTGATACAGAGAGTCAATATCTGGGCCAATTTTCTATGAATCCTATACACAGTGCCACCCACATGTGCGCAAAACCTTTTACACTGCTGTGCTTGTGCTTTACCTATGATATTTTGGAAAAATATCGCAATCCGGGTCATGAAGGGATGTTTATAGATGTAAGCAAGGGCTTAAAAAAGGCATATATCAGCCTTTCTATAACCTTATTCCTATCTTGCATGGCAAAACCGGTCTTTGCAGAAATGTTTATTCCGGCAATAGGATTTATTATGCTCTTTACGTGGCTTGGACATATATTAAAGAAGGATGGAATGGCAAAAGCATACTTTAGCAAATGCTTATTGATGCTTTTGGTAAGCGGGCCGGCACTTGCCTATATTTTTCTGCAGTTTTTGGCATATTTTATTTGGGGAGGAAGCTACGGAGGCAATGGAAGTCATTTGATGATCACAGAATGGATGCAGGTATGGCGCCTGTATTCCGAAAATGTAATTGCTTCTATTGCGTTGGGCATGGGCTTTCCGCTGCTGGTATTGTTATTAAATGCAGGATATTTCTTAAAGGATACTTTTGGGCGTATAGCACTTTCAGGCTATATCGTGGGATTGTTGGAGTGTGCCCTTCTGGGAGAGAGTGGTGGTAAGATTACACATGGTGATTTCTTATGGCCTATGATGTCCGGGATGACTTTATTATGGGTGGTGGCGACGGCACGTCTTCTTGTATTGGAACAGACGCAAAATAAAGGCCGCCTGCAGCAAATTTGCATACAGGCCGCCTGGTTTGTATTTTATTTGTTCGTTTTATTTGGTTTTATCTTTTTGTGGGACTCCTTAAAGCAATGAAGAGGCTTACAGCAGCTTTAGGTTTATATCAGGTTATTCCAAAGGCTCACTGGTAGACAATGCCACACCATTGACCTGAATATTGCTGCCGACTTCAATCAGCAAATATTTTCGGCCATCAATAATCTTGGTCTCTACTAAATCAGAGCGTTCCGGATTTACCTTGATGACTACATCAGGGGTTTTCACTTCAAATTTTCGGGTTTCGGTAATATTGTTAGCCAGCAATTCACCGGTGGCACCGATAGTATCATCAAAGTGTTTGTCAAAAGTTTCCAGCTGCTCGTTAGAGACACCGCTTTTGGCAAGCACATTTTTGATTTCCTCCTTGTCTAAAATAAGGGGTTCCGGTTCTTCGGCATGCTCTTCAATCATATCATAAAGAGTTTCGTGGATATTGCGGAGTACTTCCAATTCTCTTTCTTCCCCCAGGGTCTCTGATACAATGGTCTGGAAGGCCTCCTTTTGAAAACCGGCAGGAATCGGCATGGTACATCCAAGCATAGCATATACAAAGTCTTCAAAAGGTTTCTCAGTGTCCTTCGTAAAATATAAGCAGCTGTGTAAATCGGCGCTTCTGTCATTGAAAGACGGAAAAAGAAAGGCATTGACCGGTGCATCTACAATCCAATCGCAAATACGATTTCGAAAAACATTGTCTGCAGGCTCATAGGTTAATCCCGGTTTAGACTGCTTAACCGGGCAAAGGGCACAGAATATGTAATGATATACCTCAGTGGAAGCATCCTCCATGTCTAATCCGTCATTGGTACGTCCCGGTACGTCATAATTACAATCAATAAGCAAAATAAGATAATTCTGTGTATATGGGTATGTCTCGATAATCTTGTCATAAAACTGTCCCAAGAGTTCATCATCTTCCAAGTGGCTGTCACGTACTTCTAAAAGAAATTGCTGGGCACCATCTGAAAATTCTGCTTCTAAGGGAAATTCCAAGTTAATAAGATTTTTGCCTAAAGTACCGGACAGACCTTTGCGTAAAATCTGAAAATATCTGGTAGCTTCTTCCTCCGGCAAAGATAAAAAAGCTTCTCGCATTTGGGTTATTTTGTCCTTTTCACCGCTAACGTAGCAGGCGCATATTTTGGAAATAGTGCAGTTCGCTTCGGAAAACTGCTTTTTAATTTCGCTGATTTCTGTTTTTATCATGAAAATCTCCTCCCTATCGACAAAATAATTTTAATATATTTTTAAAGGAAGAGCAAGCAAAAAATGCTCTATTACTAACTGCCAAGCAAACATAGCAAAACAGTTTAAGTGCGTAGAACATTTAGACGCTTAGGAAATTTGTATCTCCTAAAATATATATAATATTACGCTATTAAATTTTTCTAAAGCCCATTTAAAGGATTGCAAAATAATATTTTTTTCTTTACAATATAATAGTATTACGTAAAATGTAAAGAGGGATATTATGCAATTACTAAAAGATATCAACTATAAAAAAATGATCACCAATCGAATTATAGTCACCACAATTATGATACTATTGGAATTAGCCCTTTTACTTGGGATCTTTTGGCGTGCTGTTCAGTATTCATGGCTTATCTTGGGGGTTTTTTCTTTATTAAGCATTTTGTATGTATTTTACCTGATGACAAAGGATGATAATGTTTCCTACAGGCTTGGGTGGATATTACTTATTGTATTGATTCCCCCTTTTGGAGCCTTTCTGTATATGCTTTGGGGAGATAAAAAACCAAGCAAGAAATTACAGGTAAGATTACATGCCTCTTATTTGGCTATGGATCCATATTTAGAGGATAATGAAGAGACTTGTAAAGCACTGGCAGAAGTCAGTCACAGAGCGGTGGCTACAGCCAGATACATCAAAAAAACTTCCCGATATCCAGTCCATCGCAATACCCATGTGACCTATTATTCCATAGGGGAAGCTATGTTTGAAGCGATGTTGGAAGATATGAGAAATGCCAAGCATTTTATTTTTCTGGAATTTTTTATTGTACAGGAAGGTGAAATGTGGGGACGTATGCTGGAGGTGCTGTTGGAAAAGGCAAAGGCAGGCGTAGAGGTTCGTATGCTTTATGATGATATGGGGTCCGTAGCCTTATTGCCCTTTGGCTATGCCGATAAGTTAGAAGCCATGGATCCGCATATTAAATGTATTCCGTTTAATCCGGTAGTACCGTTTTTGGCAATGGTTATGAATAACCGTGACCATCGTAAGATTTTGGTGGTAGACGGACATATCGGCTATACCGGCGGAGTAAATCTGGCAGATGAGTATATCAATGCTGTGCAGCGTTTTGGTCACTGGAAGGATACCGGTGTGAGATTATCGGGGGATGGTGTCTGGAATCTGACGGTTATGTTTATGGAGATGTGGAATGCCTGCAGCGAATTAAAGCTTTCCCCGGAACTGTACAAGGGAGATAAGTATCCACAGGTGCAATCAGAAGGGTGTGAGGGCTTTGTACAGCCGTATGGAGATGATCCTTTAGATAATGAAAGTGTAGGCGAGGATGTTTATCTGGAGATTTTGCATCAGGCCAAGAACTATGTATATATTATGACGCCTTATCTGATCTTAGATGATGAGATGAAGCGGGCACTGGTGATGGCTGCCAAACGAGGGGTAGATGTGCGGATCCTTACGCCGGGGATACCGGACAAAAAAATCATATTCCGACTGACCCGTGCTAATTACCTGCCGCTATTAGATGCAGGGGTGAAGATATATGAATATACACCGGGCTTTGTACATGCGAAATCTTTTATTTGTGATGACACTGTTGGCGTTGTAGGTACAATTAATCTGGACTATCGAAGCTTATTTTTACATTTTGAATGTGCGGTGTGGATGTATCGGGTGCCTGCCTTAGCAGATTTAAAGAAGGATACTTTGGATACGATTGAACAATGTCGGATGGTCTACAAGGAAGATGTGCATACCAAAGGATTAGGGGCTATGTTCGATGGATTTTTGCGCATTATGGCTCCGCTGCTATAATAGCGGTATGAATTTGTGATAATCTGTGGTAAGCAATATGGAGTAATACACATTCCGTATCAGGTATGCACGCAATCCACGATCAGCTGTAACAGAAGAAAATACTATAAGAATACAGGTACCGCGAGGAGAAGGGTATGATACAGTTTGAGATCAGTAGAGCTGTTTGGGCAGATGTACAGGAACTAAATCACATTATGGAAGCAGTAACCGCCGGCATGGAGTATGCAGAGTGGTTTATCAGTGATGATTTGGCTTATATTAAGGATCATATCGGCAAGGAGCCTTTAGCAACAGAAGATATTGGATTTATTCTGAAGGCAGTGGTAAAGGAGCAGGAGACTGAACGCATAGCAGGCTTTTTTATGGTGGATTTTCCGGGGATAACGGAGAGAAATCTGGGCACATATTTACAGATGCCTACACAGCAGATGGGACAGGTGGCACATATGGATTCTGTAGTGATTTTACCACAATACAGAGGGAACGGTCTGCAATACCGGTTTATGCAGGAGGCAGAAGAGATCATTGCCAGGGAAACAGATTATCGTATTTTGCTGGCCACTGTCCATCCTGACAATCGTTACAGCCTGCAAAATGTAAAGGCTATGGGGTATCAGGTGACAGCAGAGGTGATGAAGTCAGGCATTTATCGCAGATATATATTAAAAAAGGAGTTGGCTTAAGATGGCAGAGCAGTTGACAAAAAAGGATGTGGAGCGCATCGAAGCAGAAATAGAACACAGAAAATTAGTAGTACGCCCGGCCTGTCTGGAGGCAGTGAAGGAAGCCAGAGCTCAGGGGGATTTAAGCGAAAATTTTGAATATTATGCTGCAAAGCGTGAAAAAAATAAAAACGAAAGCCGTATTCGATATTTGGAAAAGGTTTTAAAATTTGCACATGTGATCGAAGACTTGTCTAAAGAAGATGAGATAGGATTGGAAAATACAGTCACGGTACAATTTGAAGATGACGGCAGCAGGGAGATTTATCGTATTGTAACCCCTATTCGGTGTAATTCTCTGGAAAACAAGATCAGTATCGAATCCCCTATTGGTAAAGCATTATTGGGACACCGAAAAGGAGACAGAGTAGAAATACCTCTGCCGGGCGGTGGAAGCTATTTTGTGGTAGTAGAGGCAGTGGAGAACACAGTGGACGACGGTACTGACAAAATCCGTAGTTTCTGATTGTTAAATTTACACATATAGTCAGCAAATAATCGGTAAACAGATAGTAAATTGCAAGTTTCTGTTGGTGAACTGCAAGTTTTCGGCTTGTATTTTAAGAAGAAATATAGTATAATAAGTTAGTTACATTTGTAAAGAAAAGGAGAATACAATGGCTTTATTAGATACATGGCACAAAATTGCCTATGATGAGACAATGGATCAGGGCAGCCTTCAGAGATTCTGGGCTGTTTATTTCGACAAAGAGACTGAGATTTACAAAGAGATTTTAAAGAATCCCAATGAAGTTGTAAAGGGTACTGTGAAGGAACTGGCTGAGAAGTTTGGTGTAGATATTATGACTATGACAGGTTTCCTGGATGGTATCAATGATTCTTTAAAGGAAGCAAATCCTATCGAGACCATGGAAGAGGATACCCAGGTTCAGTTAGGCTATGACACTGAGCTTTTATACAAGAACATGGTAGCTGCAAAAGCTGACTGGCTGTACGAATTAGAGGAGTGGAATGCACTTCTGGATGAGGACAGACAGAAGGAGCTTTACAAAGAGCAGAAGTCTTCTACCACTGTTGTAAAGGAAGCAAAGGTTTATCCAAATGACCCATGTCCATGCGGTTCCGGCAAGAAGTACAAGAAGTGCTGCGGCCGTAATTAATGATTTGATATTGTTACAGAGAATAACCTATGCAGGGTGCAGACTTTAGCTCCTTGCATAGGTTTTTTGGAGAAAGTATGTCAGAGAGAGTATTAAAGGCCAGGGAAAATTTTCTAAAAGGATACAATTGTGCTCAGTCTGTATTTGTGGCATTTTCAGATTTACTTGGTATGTCAGAGGACGAGGCAGCAGCCTTCAGTTCACCTTTTGGAGCAGGCTTTGGCCGTATGAGAGAAGTGTGCGGAACAGTTTCCGCCATGACTATGCTTTTGGGTTTTTTTGAAGGAAATGCAGACCCTTCTGATCAGGAAGGTAAGACCCGCATTTATACCAGGGAAAGAGAACTGATTGCAGAGTTTTTAAAAGAACAGAAAAGCATTGTGTGCAGAGAAATCTTGGGACTGGAAAAAGGGCAAGAGGAGCCACCGGCACCTAGTGAGCGTACATTAGCTTATTATGAAAGCAGACCATGTCTGGGCTGCGTAGAAACAGCTGCCAGAATTATAGAGGAGCATATTCTTCCGTGAGGTGGAAGAATATGCCCCTTTTCAGACTTCGATAAGGTGTTTATGAAAGTGGTTTTCGTTCAGCACGTACCTTTTATCGAGTCTTTCAATCTGAACTTGGTTGTACGCCCAAGCAATATCTAAAGAGAATGCATGACTAAATATTGTCATGCATTCTCAATTTATGTGTTTTAAGTTGGTCTTTCAGTGCATATAGGAAAGTGGCAATGGACAGATATTTAAACATCTGAATTAACATATATACGCCGCAGGAATAGAAGCTGTTGATGAACTTCTCCATATCCTCCGTAAACCAGCTGGTAAATAGGCTGTTGCCGAAACGCAGCAGTATGGCACTTAAAAGAATGCCTGTAAGAATCACCCACATCTCCAGGTAATCATATTGTTTATGGAAGAGACCTCTGATAACCAGAAAGGCCAGCGCGGCAAAACAGAGTAAAGCAACTACAAAACAAGGCTTGCCGAATAACTGATAAATTTGATTTACTTTATTGGCAAGAGAAACCATACCGCTGCTATACTCGGCATTGTAATCAAATAATCTCTCATTCTGAAAGCTTTCTACGTGACAAACAATATAATTGTCTTCAAAATCCTCAAAAGGCAGGGTTTTATAATATACTCCGTCCAAATACACATCCATAACATAGGAAGCTTCCTCATCTTCCAGATATTCAAAGGCAAATCCGGCATTGGAGGCATTTTTGTATTGAGCTTGGAAGCTTCCGGCCACGTCCGGGCTTTCGTGCAAAAGAATACCTTGCACCTGTTCGCCGTTTGACTTGCTTAATATGCAGGTCAATTCTACATCATTATCTTTGGCAAAAATCCATCCTTTTGCGGAAACGGTATAGGAATCCTGATAAATGCCAAGACCTGAGGTAAATGCTTCAATTCTGCGGATATCCTGCATAGTACCGGTGCTTTTGGCAGTGCCATCCAGTGCACATTCGGCATAGCCTGATATTTCCCAGATATTTATGAAAGTATCTCCCAGAAATCCGGGGATTTCATTAAGACGAATGCCCTTGGCCTGAGAGGAAAAATAAATAGAACCATCTTTTTTGAGCTTTAGTGTCCCGGTATCGATGGCCCGGTTAAGCTCAGTAACTACATTGGCATAGAATGTTTCGGCAGCCACTGCATCCGGTGCAAAACCTGCCTCCTCAACGGCTCCTCGAATGACCCAACTATAGTGGTCTCCTTTGATTTCTTCGCCACCTGCCCAACCATCTATAAAGCTGTCCAGTACAGGCTTTACCTGCTGTAGGGTAGGACTGGCTGCTTCCGCCTGATAAATCACATCTTTGGTAATCCACACATCTTTGGTGCTTTCTTCACCCTCTATCCGATAAAGAAGAGACATCATATCACCAAAGCTTCCGTCAGTTCTGTCATTTGCTACAAAAACGCCGTAATTATGATAATTGATAGCTGCTATGCCCAAATGACCTGCAAGCAATAATGCAATAGGAAGAAGCATAATTAAAACTCGCTGTATTTTGGCCTTTTCCTTACAGAAAAATATAATGCAGATAATATTTATCAAAGTCATGACCATGACAAAAGGCAAGATCCAGATGGAGTCTTCTCGGATCTGCCAGAAAAATGCCAAGGAAATGCCGGACAGAACAGCCCAAGGAAGCTGTTTTTTGAGGGAACAGTTTCTTCTTAAGGTTAGGCCGATGATCCCTGCAAAAACAATTTCTACCATGCTTGGAATAATGGCCATACGATACAAGCGCTGGGTAACAAACATGGTCAGATTAATAGGAGAGAAAAGCAGTAATCCATATATAATCCCCTGTACATATTTGTTGTTGATAATATCCGAAACGGCTTTGGTAAGCAGGTAAGCAGCTGCAACATTTAGAAGGGATAATAACAGGGAGTAGGGAATACACAGCTTCTTGGCTAATATGAGAAACAGAGAATAGCCGATACCCTTTGTCATAGCATAGGCATCATAGGGACCCAGCCATACGCCGTTTACTATATTCAGTGCATTCTCATACATCATGCGGTCATCATAGAACTGGTCTGCTAAAATCAGATATGGGATTCTCAGGCCGATTAGTAATCTGCCTACGGTCATTAATATAAGAACAATAGGAAGATATCGGGAGAATTTGGCTTCTACATATTTTAATCGGGAGATAAGTTTTAATGATTGCATATTATGGTAGATTACCTTTCCTCATTGGCGTGTTATTTTTATAATTATTGTACATGATTTTTATTACAATGAAAAGACAAAAAGGAAAAAATTATTGATTTGGTAAAGTGATTCTAAAAAGACATTATAAGATTTGTGAATACATCTGAAAGAAATATTTCTGAATGCATTCACAAGAAATATCTGTTAATGCGCCTGAAAGAAGTGTATAGACATTTAAAAATTCGGGTGGTATAATGTGTTTACAAATATACAAGGAGGTAAGGTTATGCAGAACATAGTAATTACAATTGCGAGACAGTATGGTAGCGGCGGAAGATTAATAGGCAAGATGCTTTCAGATGAGTTGGGCATTCCTTACTATGACAGACAGCTTTTGCAGTTAGCCAGTGATGACAGCGGAATTCATGAGAAGCTTTTTGCAAATGCAGATGAAAAGGTCAAAACTACGTCACTTTTTAAAATTGCCAAAAAGGTCTATTCAGGGGGAGTGATTCCTCCGGACAGAGATGATTTTGTGTCTAATGATAAATTGTTTCATTATCAGGCCAAGATTATCAAGGAGCTTGCAGAAGAGGATTCCTGTGTGATTATCGGGCGCTGTGCAGATTTTGTTTTAAAAGATTATCCCAATGTTATCAGCGTATTTATCCACGCAGATACAGAAAAGTGTGCAGCACGTATCAGCGAAATCCGACGCATGGAGCCTAAGGAATTAAAGAAGCATATGGCTGATGTGGACAAGCGAAGAGGTACATATTACAAGTACTATACGGGCAATGACTGGGCAGATGCCAGAAATTATGACTTATGTCTGGACAGCGGCAAGATTGGTTATCGGGGTTGCGTAGAGGCCATTAAAAAACAAATAGAACTAAGATTTGGTGAGAAGTAACAATGCAAAAAACAAAAACAGTATTTATAATCGGACACAAGAATCCGGACACAGATTCCGTTTGTTCTGCCATTGCTTATGCAGATATTAAGAACAGAACTACTCACGGCATAAACTTTATACCCAAGCGGGCCGGTCAGATCAATAAAGAGACGGAGTTTGTACTGCAGCGATTTGGGGTAGAAGAGCCGGATTTTGTATTGGATGTTGGTGTACAGGTCAGAGATTTAGAAATTCATAAGACGCCGGAGGCACATTCCGGCATGAGTATTAAAGAGGCATGGCATTTGATGAGTGAGAGCAATGCAGTGACTCTGCCTATTACGGATGGAGCGGCTCATCTGGAAGGCATTATTACCATTGGAGATATTGCCAAATACTTCATGGCGCCTTCCGATCAGTCACCCCTTGCTTCTGCAAAGACTCAGTACAAAAATATTGCAGCTACACTGGACGGTAAGGTGGTAGTAGGCAATGAATTGGGATTATTCAGCAAGGGCAGGGTGTTTGTAGGCGCAGGCACACCGGAAGCTATGCAGTCTTATATCAGCGAGGACGATCTGATTATTTTGGGAGACCGGGAGGACATGCAGTTGGCGGCCCTGGAATTGGGTGTCAGCTGTATTATTGTGGCTATTGACAGTCCGGTATCAGAACGGGTGATAGAAGCTGCAAAGCGCAGCAGCAGTGTGATTATTACTACACCGCATGATACATATACAGTGGCAGGTTTGATTAATCAAAGCATACCGGTTCGTTTTTTGATGAAGCGTGACGAGCTGATTACTTTTAATACCGGTGATTATGTGGATGATATTAAGGAGACCATGGGTCGACTGCGTATCAGAGATTTTCCGGTACTGAATTCATCAGGAAGATGTATCGGAACCATTTCCCGTCGTAATTTGATCAATGCCAAGAGAAAACAAGTGATTCTGGTAGACCATAATGAAAAGACCCAGGCGGTGGACAATGTAGGGGAAGCAGAGATTTTAGAGATTGTGGACCATCACAGACTGGGTTCTTTGGAGACTATACAGCCTATTTTCTTCCGCAATCAGCCGGTGGGCTGTACAGCCACCATCATATTCCAGATGTATAAGGAAAAGGAATTAGAGATTCCTAAACCTATAGCGGGTCTTTTGTGTGCAGCTATTATATCAGATACCCTGATGTTCCGCTCACCTACCTGTACCAAGTACGACCAGGATGCTGCATTGCAGCTTTCCATGATCGCAGAGCTTGATCTGGAGACCTTTGCAAATCAGATGTTTAAGGCCGGCAGTGATTTGAGGGATAAGAGTGCAGAAGAGATTTTTTATCAGGATTTTAAGAAGTTTCAGTCCGGTAATATCAGCTTTGGTGTAGCACAGATTAACTCCATGAACAGCGAGGTTTTACAGGAAATCGGAGAACAGGTGAAGCCTCTTATGGCTAATGCCGTAGGGCAGAACGGAGTGTCCATGGTATTTTTCATGCTCACTAATATTATGTCAGAGTCTACCCAGCTTTTGTGCTTTGGGGAAAGCAGTGCACGTTTTGTGGAACAGGCATTTCATGCAAAGGTGCAGGGAGGTTCCTGCTATTTGCCGGGTATTGTATCCCGTAAAAAGCAGTTTATTCCGGCCATGATTCATGCTATTCAGGAGCCTTAAAATTTAAAAATCCCCAAAAGCGGAAGAAAGCTTTTAGGAAATTATTTATATTCAGTTGGATTTGGATATATCATACATGGAGTGACAAATTGGAAAAGTGGTTTTTGAAAAATAAAAAAGGGGACGCGTCTGCCTTGGCGGACGCGCTTCCTATTAGTCCGGTTCTGGCTCGGATTTTGGTGAATCGGGAGATTAATAGTGTAGAGCAGGCCAGGATGTTCCTGCAGCTAAGTTCTAAGGATATGTGGGGGAATAGGGATGATCACAGACTATCTATGAAAGAGGGCGCTTCTTCACAGGGAGATGCGGATGAAGGACAACTTCTGACAGGTTTACACGACCCCCATCTGCTAAAGGATATGGATAAAGCAGCAGCAATTTTACAAGAAAAGATACGTCTTGGGAGGCATATTCGTATTATAGGAGATTATGATTGCGATGGTATTTGTGCCACCTTTATTTTGTGGAGTGTGCTCAGAGAAATGCAGGCCAAGGTGGATTATTGCCTGCCTCACCGTATTAAGGATGGCTACGGACTGAATATTTCCATGATTGAGGATGCGGTGGCTGACGGTGTGGATACTATACTGACCTGCGATAACGGTATTGCAGCCATAGAGCAGATTGCTTTTGCAAAGGAAAAGGGGCTGACGGTGGTGGTAACGGATCATCACGAAGTACCGTTTATCGAGGAAGACGGCGTGCGAAGTTTTCGGCTGCCTCCTGCCGATGCTATTGTAAATATGAAACAGGAGGATGACACGTATCCCTTTAAAGGGATATGCGGTGCCGTGACAGCCTGGAAATTAGGGCAGGCTTTATTGGGCAGTGAGGCATGCCACGGTGGGTGTACAGGAAGTTTCCAACCGGGTGAATTGCATCCGGTAATACAAAGCCTGGTTCCTTATGCCGCTTTGGCTACGGTATGTGATGTGATGGAGCTGGTGGATGAGAACCGGATTCTGGTGCGGGAAGGCTTGCGGATTCTCAATACCGCGCCGCCGGTAGGACTGGAGGCTTTGATTCGTGCCTATGAGCTTACGGACAAGAAAATTTCTGCTTATCATTTGGGATTTTTATTGGGACCATGCTTAAATGCTACCGGACGTCTGGAAACGGCGGAATATGCCTTAAAGCTTTTAACTATGACGGATGTGCAGGAGGCTTTGGTATTTGCCAGTGAATTAAAAACATTAAACGATACCCGCAAATATATGACGGTACAGAATACGGAGCTTGCCCTCCGGGAATTAAAGGCTTCAGGCCGGGATCAAGATAAGGTGATTGTTACCTATTTGCCGGATTGCCATGAGAGTTTGGCAGGTATTATTGCAGGGCGCATTCGTGAGGCATGTCACAGGCCTACATTGGTTTTTACCAGAGCAGAAGAGGGAGTTAAGGCTTCCGGACGTTCCATGGAATGCTATGATATGTTTGAGGAATTAAGCGCCTGCAAGGATTTATTTACTAAATTCGGCGGCCATAAAATGGCGGCCGGACTGTCCATGGCACAGGAAGCATCTATAGAATTACTGCGGGAACGTCTTAATGATCAGTGCACTTTGGGGGAAGAGGATTTTATAGAAAAGGTTTATATTGACGTAGCCATGCCGCTGTCACAGGCCAGTCTGGCACTTGCAAAGGAATTAGAATGTCTGGAACCATTCGGTACTGGCAACACCAAGCCTTTATTTGCAGAAAGGGACTTAACTCTGATCAACGGTCAGATGCTGGGACAGAAAGGAAATGCTGCCCGTTATACGGTGAAAAGTACAGACGGAACCACTCACCAAGTGGTTTTATTCGGAGACTTGAAGCCTTTTCACGATTTCCTCGAGTCAAAATATGGACTCGGTGCCAGCGACAAGATTTACCGATACAACTGCGCATTCCCAATGCATATGATTTATACACTGCAGGCGAATAGTTATCAGATGCGGGAAAATTTACAGATACAGATGAAATATTATTGCTAACACAAAAGACCAGGCTGCCCTGGTCTTTTGCATTTTCTTATGAGGGGGGAGATAGTGAATGTATCAACTATCTGTAATATACTATAGCGCAAAAATGTGTTAGAAATATGTCCATTTCATAAAAAAGAAATGAAGTTTCTTAAGAAACACAGAAGAAAATATAAAGGAAAGTTTGAAGAAATATACAATTTCTTAAACCTATAGCGTACTTAAATCCCCTTGTTGAAAATTCTTCTCCGGTGTGTTATGATAGATTAGTATTAAAGTCGGTTAGTATGCCTATTAGGAGGTTAACATGAAACTGAATACCAATTTAGCTTATTTACTAAAGAATTTAGAATATACAGTTTTGCAGGGGAGCGTTGCAGGAGAGATTACTGCGGTCATAAATGATTCCCGTAAAGCATGTCCCAGTTGCCTGTTTTTGTGTATTCCGGGGGCCATGGTAGATGGACACAGTTTTGCAAAAGAGGTTGTAGGCAAGGGAGCAAAGGTACTGATCGTGCAGAAACCTGTGGAGGTGCCTGAGGAGGTTACAGTCATTCAAGTAGCAGATACCCGTTATGCCATGGCATTTATTTCTGCTGCATATTTTGACCATCCTGCAGAGAAGCTTAAGACGATCGGTATTACCGGCACCAAGGGCAAGACGACTACTGCATGTCTGGTGAAGTCTATTTTGGAGAATACCGGTTTAAAGGTAGGGATGATTGGCACTATTGAGACAATTATCGGTGACAGACATATTCCTGCTGCCAATACCACACCGGAATCTTATACGCTGCAGCAGTATTTTGCAGAGATGGTGGAGATAGGTCTGGATGCAGTTGTGATGGAAGTATCCAGCCAGGCCCTGATGCTTCACAGAACCCAGGGCTTTGTATTTGACTATGGTATTTTTACCAATCTGGAGCCGGACCATATCGGACCTGCGGAGCATGAAAGCTTCGAGCAGTACTTAGCCTGCAAGAGACGTTTGTTCAGACAGTGCCTGGTAGGCATTGTGAATGGCGATGATGAGCATGTGGATGAAGTGCTTATGGGGCATACTTGTAGTGTAGAGCGCTATGGCTTTGGTGAAGGGAATGAGCTGCAGGCAGTTCATGCACGTCTGGTAAAGACACCGGGCAGACTGGGAGCGGCTTTTGAGGTGATGATTCGTCTACCACAACCGGGCATAGAGGAGACACCAAGGGGTACTTTTGAAGAAACCTGCAGTCAGGAGGCAGAAGATGCAGAACCATATATTTTCTCTGCAGAGATTGCTTCTCCGGGCAGATTTAGTATTTACAATGCTTTAACAGCTATTGCTATTTGTAAGCATTTTGGTGCAAGTGAGGATGCTATCAGGCAGGCACTCCTTTCTGCCAAGGTAAAGGGACGCATCGAGATGGTACCTGTTTCCGACAGTTTTACTTTAATGATAGATTATGCACACAATGCTATGGCTTTGGAAAGCCTTCTTACCACTTTAAAAGAATATGAGCCCAAGCGTTTGGTTTGTCTGTTTGGGTGCGGCGGCAATCGTTCCAAGCTTCGCCGCTATGAGATGGGGGAGGTCAGCGGTCGATTGGCCGATCTGACAGTCATCACATCCGATAATCCACGCTTTGAGAAGCCACAGGATATTATAGAGGATATTAAGGTAGGAATAGCCAAAACGGATGGAGCATATGTGGAAATATGTGACAGAAAGGAAGCTATCCGCTATGTCATTACACATGGCCAGCCGGGAGATATTATTGTGTTGGCCGGTAAAGGCCATGAAGATTATCAGGAGATTGAGGGCGTGAAATATCCAATGGATGAACGCCTCTTGATTGCGGAAGTCCTGACCGAAGAGAATATATGTAGATAGGTATGGTAAGGGATTGTGGAACCTGACAGCTGCCTGCCGGAGCAATATATGTTTTGACTGAAGGGCCTTGAAAAGCGTCGGTCCTTAGCGAAGCAAGGCGGCAACCGCAGCCTGAGCTTAGTACCGCTACGCATTTTCATGGAGTGAGAACGTCCCTGAAGCAGAACATATATTACTCCAGCAGGTTGCTGACAAGTTCCACGATTACCCGGAAATAAAAAGAAAGGAGAGGGTATGGACATTTACGCAGACATTATTGTAGATATCATCCACGAAAAATTAGACCGCCCTTTCCAATACCGCATTCCGGATACTCTTTCAGAGGCGGTGACGGTAGGCTGTCAGGTGACAGTGCCATTTGGTGCCGCCAATAAAATAATAAGCGGCTATTGTATCGGGATCAGTTGTGAAACAGACTATGATCCGGCCAAGATCAAAGAGATTACCTCTGTAAAAGAAGGCAGTACCTCTATGGAAAGCAGACAGATTTTGTTGGCAGACTTTATGAAGCGTCGCTATGGCGTAACGATGATCCAGGCCCTGAAAACTGTACTGCCTGTAAAGCAGACTGTAAAATCCATTGTAAAAAAGAGCATTTGCCGAGGAAAGTCCTTAGCCGAGCTGCAAAGCTATTATGATACTATCAAGGATAAGGGCAATCAAAGAGCAAAAGCCAGATTAGTGGAAGCACTTTTGGAAAGGGAAGAGCTATCTTTAGAGGAAGTCACCCACAAGCTTTTGGTTGGTGCAGGTACAGTAAAGCTTTTGGAAGAAAGTGGATATATTAAGGTGCAGATCATAAATCAATACCGGGATCCTGTGCATATGGAGGAGGTTAACGAGAAGGGGTTTGCATTAAGTGATGAGCAGCAGCACATTATAGATAGTATTATTGCAGATTATAACCGAGGTGAAGATAGAGCGGCTTTGGGTACAGCATGTTCCGGCAGACCATATCTGGAACATGGGCAAGATTTGTCCGCTTCTCAGACCTATGGCAAATATTACATTCACGGCATTACAGGAAGCGGAAAGACCGCTGTTTATATAGAATTAATTGAGGAAATACTAAAAAGAGGACGACAGGCTATTGTATTGATACCGGAGATTTCCCTTACGTATCAGACTTTAAAGAGATTTTATGCCAGGTTTGGGCGTCAGGTATCGGTGATGAATTCAACCCTGTCTGCAGGGGAAAAATACGACCAGATGAGGAGAGCTATGAGCGGTGATATTCAGGTGATTATCGGTCCCCGCTCTGCGTTATTTACTCCTTTTCCCAATCTGGGACTGGTAATTATTGATGAGGAGCATGAGCCTTCTTATAAGTCGGAGCAAAGTCCCAAGTATCATGCCAGAGAAGTGGCTGAGGAAGTTGCAAGGCTTAGCGGTGCCAGTTTGGTGCTTGGAAGTGCTACACCTTCCATGGAAGCTTATTATCAGGTGAAGCAGGGGAGATATCAGCTTTTTAAATTACAAAAGCGTCTTACAGGCGGTGCCCTTCCGAGGGTTGACATTGTGGACTTGCGGGAAGAATTACGAAATGGTAACCGCAGCATTTTCAGTCTCAGCCTTCAGCAGAAAATGGCGGAACGCTTACAACAAAAAGAACAGTTTATGCTGTTTTTAAATCGAAGAGGATATTCCGGCTTTATCAGCTGCAGAAGCTGTGGGCATGTGATGCGTTGTCCTCATTGTGATGTGTCTTTGTCAGAGCACAGAGATGGCAGGCTCCATTGTCATTATTGCGGCTACTCTGCTCCGGGTGTGAAGCTTTGTCCGGAGTGCGGATCCAAATATATTCTGGGCTTTAAAGTGGGCACCCAGCAAATCGAAGAAAAGCTTAAGGAGCTGTTTCCTGACATTCGTGTACTGCGTATGGATGCAGATACTACCAGGACCAAGGCCAGCTATGAGCAGATTTTATCTGCTTTTGCAGGGGGGCAGGCAGATGTACTGTTAGGTACCCAGATGATCGTAAAAGGACATGATTT
>JAZRLF010000053.1:0-58578 GCA_045646695.1 Lachnospiraceae bacterium | reverse complement strand
ACTCGACATAGGCTCAGTGAAAAAGATGGGCTTGTTAGTGATGTCCAAAAGTGATATAGTAAAACCACAAGTCACAGACTGATACTTTATCAGTGCATCTCAGGTGGAGTCTACACCATTATTTCCGAGGGTAAATTTACGTGGCCCGAAAAGATTAAGTGCTTGCATATTTTTCCAACTAAAGTATAATAAAGGTAGAAGGAAATTGTAGAATTCTGTAATGTATAGGATTCGGAAATTCGCAATGGCCAAAAGGAAAAAGTGCAAGAAAGGAGTGTATGGATGTATTTTTTGTACATATTTTCGCGAAAATACATCCTGCAAGTAAGCTATGAATTTTAATGTAAACAGTGCCTTTATGTACGGTGTAGCAATTATTGTGATTTTATTTGTACTGGCACAATCTGTATTTTTCTTAGTGAGGGCCTACAAAAGAGGCAAGGCGCTTGGAATTTCTACTGCCAAATTAAAGAAAACCGTTATTTCTACGACGGTATTTACTCTGGCACCGGCTCTGTCCATTTTAATTGGCATAATTACGCTGTCCAAATTTTTGGGTATACCACTGCCATGGATTCGTATGAGCGTTATCGGTGCTATTACTTATGAGCTGCCTGCGGCCACATCTACAGCCAATGCGTTGGGCGTGTCTTTGTCAGAGACTATTACAGACCCATCTACGTATACGGCTATTGCATGGGTAATGACTCTGGGTATTTTACCGAGTCTGATTTTGCCGCCGATTTTAATGAAGAAGATTCAAGGCGGTATGATAAAGATGAAAGCTAAGGACCAGAAGTGGGGCGATTTGTTTATGACCTCTCTTTTCTTAGGTATGATTTCAGCATTTTTAGGCATGGTATTTGCGGATGTGAGAACCGGTATTGCAGGCTGGATTCCGATTTTTGTATTACTTGTTTCAGCAGCATTGATGGCGGTTTGCGGGCTGCTTATCAAGAAATTTAAGTGGCTGGAAACTTATGCTATGTCTATCAGCATGGTTGGAGGCATGATTTTTGCGTGTATCATTACACCATTATTAAGTTAGGGAGGTGCCGTCATGAGTGATTATATGAAGAAAACCGATTGGTATGGGAAACTGTGGATTTGGACTGCAACGATTGTGATTTTGTGTGTGCCGGTGGCAGTCTGCGTACATTATAATGCATGGCCGGAGGCTACAGCTGTGTTAAAAGGACTGCTGGGCGTGGCACCGATTTACTGGACAGTGGGACTGATTGAAGTTATTACATATACTCCGATGCTTGGTACAGGCGGGACTTATCTGGCATTTGTGACAGGAAATCTTACTAGCTTAAAGGCGCCGAGTGCATTGACAGCTATGGAAAATGCGGAGGTAAAGCCTGGTACAGAGGAAGGAGAAGTTATTTCCACGATTGCCATAGCAACCTGCTCTATTGTGACTACTTTGGTATTGGTAGTTGGTGTTTTGGGTTTATCCATGATTTCCCCGATTTTAGATTCTCCGGCCTTGAAGCCTGCCTTTGATAATATTTTGCCGGCATTGTTTGGCGGTCTGGGGATTGTATATGTGAGCAAGAACTGGAAGCTTTCTATAGCGCCACTTATTTTTATGATTACCTTATTTTTGCTGGTACCATCTTTGGCAGGCAGCGTAGGCGTGCTGGTTCCTGTGGGTGTACTGATCACACTGGGTGCAGCCAGAATCATGTATAAGAAAGGTTGGGTATAAATATGTGGACGGTGATATTAGGTCTCTTAGGAACTGCCATTCTTTTACTTTTGGCAGTTATTCTGGTAAGGACTCTGCAATTTAAGCCTGCAAAGGTGGAACCGGCAGCGTCTGAGAAGATCACATTGGATGAGGACAAAATCGTAACGGATATGGCGGATATGATTCGCTGCAAAACCGTTTCTTATGATGACGAGACATTGGTTGACCGGGCGGAGTTTGCCAAATTTGAAGCACTTTTACAGGAGCGTTTTCCGAGGATTCATGATGCGTCTTCTCTTACAAAGCTGGGTAAAACCGGTTTGTTATATCATATACCGGGCAGATCCGCAGAAAAGCCCAGCGTGATGATGGCTCACTATGATGTGGTGCCTGTGGAGGAAGCAGGCTGGGATAAGCCGGCTTTTGAAGGAATCCTTGAGGATGGATATTTATGGGGACGAGGCACCTTGGATACTAAGGGTACTCTGTGCGGTATTGTGGAAGCTTTGGAGCAGTTACTGGCAGAGGGATATGTGCCGGCTAATGATTTGTACCTGTCCTTCTCCGGTGATGAAGAGATCAGCGGAAATTCCTGTCCGGATATTGTGTCTTATTTAGAGGAAAAGGGCGTGAAGCCTGCGATCGTTGTGGATGAGGGCGGCGCTGTGGTAGAAAAGGTATTTCCGGGTGTGAGTCAGGAATGTGCCCTTATCGGTATTGCCGAAAAGGGATTTATGAATGTGAGATTTACCATGGATTCCCAGGGCGGACATGCTTCTACACCGCCTGTACATACCATTGCAGGACATCTGAGTAAAGCAGTAGTAGATGTGGAAGGACATCCGTTTAAGAGCCAGCTGACCAAGCCGGTGGCAGAAATGTTCGATACCCTGGGCAGACATTCCGGCTTTCTGTATCGTATGATTTTTGCAAATATGTGGTGTTTTAAGCCGGTATTGGATATGATATGTAAAATGTCCGGTGGTGAACTCAATGCTCTGATGCGTACTACCGTAGCAGTGACCTGTATGGAAGGCAGCAAGGCTTACAATGTATTGCCGCCAAAAGTAAGTATCGGGGCTAATATGCGACTGCTGGGCAGTGATACAGTGGAGTCTGCAAAGGCTTATCTGGAATCTGTGATCAAAAACGATAAGATAAAAGTAGAAGTGGTGGAAGGAAATAATCCATCCATTAGTTCAGATACAGATTGTGAAGAATGGCATAAGCTTACCCGTGCTATTCATAACACCTGGCCGGAGGCATTGATTTCACCATATCTGATGTTAGCATGCAGCGATTCCAGGCATTATTGCCGCATCACCGACAGAGTGTATCGGTTTTCTGCCATGAAGCTTTCTAAGGAGGAAAGAGGCATGATTCACGGGAATAATGAGAGGATTCCGGTGGCTACATTGGTGAAGACAGTGGAATTTTATGTGAGATTGTTGCGGCAGTTGTAGAGAAGATAGATTCTCGAGTTAATAAATGAGCGTATATCTGTTACATGCTTAACGGCATGTCTGATATATGCTCATTTTAAGTGGAGGATACAAGGAGAGAATTCAAAACGGGATACAAAAACTCCCTTCCTGGCAAACAATCAGGTAACCGCGATTGCATACTGGGAAAGGAGTGTATTTTTATATAGGGCGTCTATGTGCACCGAGTAAAAGCTTACGTTCTTTCTGCACCCCAGAAGAATAATGCAACAGTGCCCGGTCCGGTGTGACTGCCAATGGTAGTACCTACGTCATTGATCTCTACCTTGCCGTTCAGCTTTGGAAAGCGTTCTTCAATCATGGAGGCAACAGTCTGTGCATCCTCCAAACAAGCGGAGTGGCTGATGTAGCATTTGCCATTATAATCAAATCCATTATCTGCAAACTGTTCCATTTGCTCTACTATGGCCTGAATAACTTTGCGTTTGGTACGGATTTTCTGACGAGGAATCAGCTTCCCCTCGCTGTCCATATTTAACAGAGGGCAGATATTTAATAAATTGCCTACAAAACCTGAAGTTTTGCTGACTCTGCCGCCCTTTACATAAAAGGTCAGGTCTGTGGAGAAAAACCAGGTCTGTAATTTCAGACGGTTTGCCAAAGCCCAATGGTATACTTCATCAATATCTTTGCCTTCGTCACGCAAATCAGCTAATTTATCCACCAATAAACCAAAACCGGAAGAAGCTGTGAGAGAATCTACAATGTAAATTTTGCGGTCCGGATATTTTTCCAGCAAATTATCCTTGGCGATATTTGCAGAATTGTAGGTGCCTGAAATACCGGAGGAGAGGGTTACATGCAAAATATCCTTTCCCTGTTTCAAAAAAGATTCAAAATATTCTTCAAACTCTGTTACATTCACCTGAGAGGTTTTGGTGTCTGCGCCCTGCTTCATGGCACTGTAAAATTCTGTGAAAGGTATCGATTCGCCTAGATCATCTGAATATTGCTTGCCATCCAATTCAAAGTGAAAGCATATGTAATGAATATTTTTCTGAAGAAAATGCTCTTTTGTTAAGTCTGCTGTAGAGCAGCAGCTAAGGATAAAATTTTCCATACGGTTCTCCTATATTTATAAAATTTTAAAACAAATATTGGTCACTACCTGCAATGGGCTTACCACGTCTCAATACCACTCTAATTATGTTATGTGATCTCAAAAGCAAAAATGATATAAAGCCACCTCATGTAGTTTTGGTAACTACATAATACGACTTGCCGGTTATTTTGTAAAGAGTTTTTTATAAAAATGTAAAAATGCTTTAAACTATTGTTAGCGTCAGCGGAGCCAGAAAAGTAACACTTGTAAAGCTGTCTGGGGAATTCAGGGGGGCGAGAGGTGGGAATGGTATAATAATAAAAAGGAAATTGGAAAAGGTTTATGGCCTCAGCGCAAACCACCCGTTAGACGGGTGGTGCTGATTTATAGTGGTTTCTTATTAAAAATAGGAATGCTGATTGCAAAGCAGATAACACTTGCGACTAATGTAATCATAATGGATTCCGTATATGTTTTGGCTTCTAAAATACCGTAAATCAAGGGATTTCCATCTGTCAGCAATGTTGGTAAATACTCGTTAAATTGAGGAAATAAGCCAAGCAGGTAAGATACAAGAACCACACTGCCCGTTCCCATAAGCACGCTTGTATTTGAATTGGCAATGGTGGAAAATACTATCATCAACCCAATTACCCACATGCCAAAAAGCCACCAACATACTACAGAAAATATAAGGTTTTGTGCTACTGCATTATCCCAGAAATATGCGTTATAACCATAGGTGATTCCAAAACACAGCCAATAGCCCGCTGTCCAGAGGAGGGTAAGCACCACTGTTTTGGAAATAACAACCTTATAACGATCAAGTCCTTTTGTTAAAGACAGCAACAAGGTTCCTGTTTGGTATTCCTTGGTAAAGATACTGCTTTCCATCAGAATAAAAGCAAGCAATGCCAGCGGTATATTTTTGAAAAATTGCACCCAGGAATCCATAGCACTTACGGTTACATCTGTGACAGTCATACCGCTTTGGGCAAGGGAATCAGCTAATATTTCAAATAACCATGGCGTTAATTTGGCAACTGCCGGATTCATGATGCCAAATAGGACAAACAGTAGGCCGAGAATCATGAATTTACCCGAGCGAAGCTGCTCCAGGATTTCTTTTTTGGTGAAGGCAATCAAAGATTTCATTTCCGGGTCACCTCCATAAACAAAGATTCTAATGTTGGCTCTATTCGTTCTAATTTCAAAAGAGCGATGCGCCTGTCTGTAACAAAGCGGAGTATATCAAACATAGTGTGATCGCTTTCGCAAAATGTCAGTTGATTTCTGCTGATTTGCTTTATGTTAGGGAAAGCCTGTTTGAGCGTAAGTATATCTGAATCATTTTCCGGTTCTAACATATATTCTTCGCTGCGGAATTTCGTCTTAATATCCGAAAGCGTTCCTTGAATCTCTACCACACCGTTATTAAGAAAAGCTACGTCGGTGCATATGCGCTCCACGTCTGAAAGGATGTGTGTAGAAAACAAAACCGTGGTCTGTTCTTTGACAGCCAAAAGAATATCTAGTATCTCTTTTCTTCCTACAGGATCAAGGGCAGAGGTGGGTTCATCACAGATTAACAGCTTGGGTCTGTTTAGGAGAGCCTGTGCGATACCCAATCGTTGTTTCATCCCTCTTGAAAACCCTTTGATACGGTGGGTTTCATCAGCCAGCCCTACCAGTTTCAAGAGTTCTTGGCAGCGTTTCTCGGTCTCTGACTTTTTCATTCCGCTGATTTCCCCGCAGAAGCGAAGATATTCCGGCCCGGTCATAAAGGAATAGAATTCCGGTACATCAGGAAGATAGCCGATATAACGATTGGTAGAGGTTTGTCCGTAAACCACTTTTTCTCCGTTGACTATAATATGGCCGGTATCTGCTTTGATAAGTCCCAGTATTGTCTTCATGGTGGTGGTTTTGCCGGAACCGTTTTTGCCGATAAATCCGTATATACTATGCTCCGGCACGGAAAGATTTAACCCCTGCAAGACCTCTTTATATCCAAAACGCTTACATAAATTGGTGATGTGTAACATTTCCATTACACATCCTCCTTGCCCAGTAAAAAGTAAAGGATGGGACCCACAAAGTTCATCAACACAATGGTAATGATTAGCCATAAAGTACGGTTTCCACGCTTATAAGTGTTGTGAGTCAGAATGTGGTACAACGTATAACCAAACAATGCAAATTCCGCAACCGCAAGCGGAATTAAAAACGGAAGAAATTCTATAATCTTATCCATTGTTTTTGCCCTCCTTGTCTGCATATACCTCAACGCACAAACCCTTTCGACCACACTTCGGGCAGGTTAGACGGCGCATCTTCGGTGTATGGTACGCCCAAAACATTTCCTTGAAGCGAGGTATGAAAAACTCATGACATTCCGGGCAGATATAAGCAACGCGCTTATAATAGTAGATTGAAACGGCAATCCCCCACGGAATTGCAACGCACACCCAAACAGCAAAGAGCCACCATATGCCCTTTGTGATCCATAGAACGATAGACGTCCATTGCAGCGCGGACACAGGAATACCCGTAAGTACCATTGTCCAACGCATTTTTCTTAGTTTGTTTTTATTTTGCATTACAAATGCTATATCACAGATAGATTCAACGGAGAAATGTTCAATATCTTTCAGTTCACGCTTGATTGACTCTATGATACTGATTTTTCTCTGCTGTTCGCGCAGTTCTTCACGGAGTTCCTGCTCCTGCTGATCCAGCAGAATGGAAATAATCTTTGCGGGATGTTCCTCTGTAAATAATTCACTGATTCTGTTGATGGGCACCCCGGCTTCACGCAGGAAGCAGATGATCCTCATACGCTTGAGATCGTCCTCGGAATAAAGGCGACGACCGCCTTCGGTTAACTCGCTGGGTATGAGAATATTTCTTGAATCATAATACTGCACTGTTCTGACGGACACACCACAGAGCTTGGCAATTTCTCCTGTTGTGTATTTTGACATAGCTTTCACCTCCTTACGCTGCCTATTTTATATTATTACGCAGCGTCACAAGCAATACCTTACGCAAGGAACTTTTTTTATTATACAACAAAAGGCAGTTTACTTTTCAGTCATACTGCCTTTTGGGTTATCTTATTTGATGTGCTCAATACTCCATTAAGGATATCTCCTTTGGAGAAGTGGTACTTTGCAAATGTGCGCCTAAGCAGCGCGTTTATTAGCGGATACCGTATTTCTCAATGATATAGTCCATATCCTTATCGCCTCTGCCGGACAGATTGATAAGAATAGAACCTTTACCCATCTGCTTAGCAAGCTTCATACCATAAGCAACGGCATGGGCACTTTCGATAGCGGGAATAATACCTTCCATTCTGGAAAGGGTAAAGAAGGCGTCGATAGTCTCATCATCGGTAACAACGTCATATTTTACACGGCCTAAATCATGTAAAAAGGCATGTTCCGGACCGCTGGACGGATAATCCAAACCGCTGGCAACAGAATAAACCGGTGCAGGTTCTCCGTTTTCATCCTTTAACATAATACTGTTGAAACCGTGCATAATACCTTCTGTACCGTATTTGAGGCTGGCAGCATGGTCACCAAGGGTCGGACCCTTACCTAAAGGCTCTACGCCGTAAATGTCAACCGGGTCATTTAAAAATCCGGAGAAGATACCCATGGCATTGGATCCACCGCCTACGCAGGCAACAACGGCATCCGGCAACTCACCGGTCATACTAAAGAATTGTTCTCTGGCTTCAATACCTACAACGCTCTGGAAGTCACGGACCATCATTGGGAACGGATGTGGTCCCAATACGGAACCGATACAGTAAATAGCATCCTTGTATTCATTGCAGTAAGCAGCAAATGCGGCATCTACAGCTTCTTTCAAAGTCTGTAAGCCTTCGGTTACTTCGATAACGTTGGCACCTAAAATCTTCATTCTGGCAACGTTTGGAGCCTGCTTTTTGATGTCTACAGCGCCCATATAAATATCACATTCCAGACCGAAATAAGCGGCAGCAGTAGCAAGGGCAACGCCGTGCTGGCCGGCACCTGTTTCAGCGATTACCTTTTTCTTGCCCATATACTTGGCAAGTAAAGCTTCACCCATACAGTGATTGAGCTTGTGTGCACCGGTGTGATTTAAGTCCTCGCGCTTTACATACAGCTGAACATTTCCAAGCATACCGGAGAGACGCTCCAGATAGGAAACAGGGGTAGGTCTGCCCTGGAACTCCCTGCGGATTCTGCGCAGCTCACTTACGAATTTGCTGGACTTACAGATGGTCCAGTAGGCTTCGGTGATTTCATCCATAGCCTTTTGCAGCTCCGGTGACACATAGGAACCGCCGTATTTGCCGAAAAAGCCTGCTTCGTTTGGATAGTGTTTGAAATAAGTTTCAAAATCAACATTGTTAAATTGCATAATTTGAATCTCCCTTAATTAAAGATGTAAAATATAATTTTTATAAAACGTCATTTCGAATCATATCTTCATAGGTTTCTCTTTTGACGATAACTTTCTTTTCAGGTCCATTTACAGCTACGATAGCGGGACGAGGAATCCTGTTGTAATTGCTGGACATAGAGTAATTATAAGCACCCGTTGCAAGAACAGCCAGAGTATCACCCACCTCAATCTTCGGCATCATAATATGTTCCTGGATCAAGTCGCCGGACTCACAGCATTTACCGGCAATGGTGACCGGAGCTACCGGTTCTGCCGCAGCATTGTTGGCCACTACTGCGGAGTACTTGGAGCCGTACAGGATATAACGCGGATTGTCTGTCATACCACCGTCAACGGATACGTAGGTTCTTACACCTTCGATTTCTTTGACACAGCCCACGGTGTAAAGTGTAATGCCGGCACTGGCTACGATAGAACGACCCGGCTCGAATACTAAAAACGGCAGCTTGAGATTTTTTTCCTGGGCAACAGCCTTTACGATGTCAGCAGCATTTTTGATATATGCATCCGGTGTTAATGGGTCATCCTCAGCAGTATATTTAATGCCGAAGCCGCCGCCGAGATTTAATATATTCACTTGAATAGAAAGGCGCTCATAAAGCTCAGCAATAAAGTGGAACATGACTGTAGCTGCCTCACGGAAAGGCTTCACGTCAAAAATCTGGGAACCGATGTGGCAATGCACACCATCAATGGCAATATGCGGAAGGGTGGCAGCATATTCGTAAATACCGAAAGCCTCCCCGTTCTCCAGTGCTACACCGAACTTAGAATCAATTTGTCCGGTCTTCACAAAATCGTGGGTGTGAGCGTCGATGCCCGGTTTAATACGGAACAGGATTTTCTGCACCAAGCCTTTATTGCTTGCAATTTCGTTGAGTAAATCCAATTCGTATCGGTTATCTACCACAATATGTCCTACACCCAGGTCCAGTGCAAGGCGGATTTCCTCAGGTGTCTTGTTATTGCCATGGAAGAAAACCTTTTCCATCGGGAAACCGGCCTTATACAAGGTGTAGAGCTCACCGCCGGAAACGGCATCTGCACCTAAGCCTTCCTCAAAGACAACTTTACTGGTATGCATGGTACACAGAGACTTGCTTGCAAAAAGTGCAAGACCATTGCCGTCGTAATATTTGTCGATGGCTTCCTTGTAGGCGCGGCAATTCTGTCTGATGAGAGCTTCATCAAGAACGTAAAGAGGAGTGCCGAACTCTTTGGCCAAATCTACGGTATCATGGTCGCCGATGGTTAAATGATTCTGTGCATTTATAGATAAATTATCTGAATGAAACATCTTGAGTCTTCCTTTTCTGTAGTTATGCTTTAATAGCTTTAAATTATAACACAATCCGGTATTTTTTTCTACATAATTCGTGCAAAAAGGAGATTTAAATTTGTGAAAAAAGTTTCATTGGATTTGCTGGCTATAAATTCAGGTTGAAGGAGGTGGCAGAGAGTGCTATAATCATAATAGCACAGAAGAAAAGAACGAGTATTTTGATAATCAGTGAGGAATTTCATGGAAAAGACAAATGTAATGCGTATCCTTGACCAAAAGAAAATTTCACATAAGGTACATATTTATGACAATACCGAGGCCATCAGCGGTACGGAAGTGGCTGCGGTGTTGGGGCAGAATCCGGAGCAGGTATTTAAGACTTTGGTTACTGTAGGGAAATCCAAGCAGTACTATGTATTTGTGGTGCCGGTAGATAAGGAATTAAATCTGAAAAAGGCGGCAGCTGCGGTAGGTGAGAAGAATATAGAAATGATAAAATCCAAGGAATTACTGCCTTTAACGGGCTATATCCACGGAGGATGTTCCCCCATTGGTATGAAGAAATTTTTTACTACCACAGTGGACAGCAGCGCCGAAAATTGGGAGACAATTATGTTTAGTGCAGGCAAAATAGGCTATCAGGTGGAGATGACACTTGCAGATCTGCAGAAAGTGATTCGGTTGCAGCTGGCAGAAATTTGCGGATAATTCATACAATTTTTTAAAAAGACTATAGGCAACAAAGTGGCTGTTGTATTATACTATTTCTAAAGGGATATGATAATACAACAGTTTTTTTAAGAGCCAATGGGGACATATGGAGGATTATTATGGCTTATATTGAATTTAATCATATTGTAAAGGAATATGTGGCAGGGGAAACCATGATAAGGGCTCTGGATGATGCCAGCTTTCTGGTAGAGAAGGGGGAACTGGCAGTGATTTTAGGGTCTTCCGGTGCCGGTAAGACTACAGCGCTGAATATTTTGGGCGGTATGGACAGGGCCACCTCAGGACAGGTTATTGTGGATGGTCAGGACATTGCTGCATATAATCATAAAGAGCTGGTGGGATATAGACGTACGGATATAGGATTTGTATTTCAGTTTTACAATCTGGTGCCCAATTTGACGGCATTGGAGAATGTAGAGTTGGCGGCTCAGGTTTGTGAAGAATATCTGGATGCCGGTGAGACCTTGGACAAGGTAGGACTTTCCGGACGTAAGGGTAATTTCCCGGCTCAGCTTTCCGGCGGCGAGCAGCAGCGAGTATCTATTGCCAGAGCTTTGGCCAAGAATCCCAAGCTGTTGTTATGTGATGAGCCTACCGGAGCCTTGGATTATAATACCGGGAAACAGATTTTACAGCTTTTGCAGGATACCTGCCGCAAGGATGGTATTACAGTGTTGTTGATCACGCATAATTCGGCTTTGGCGCCTATGGCGGACAGATTGATTCGCTTTAAAAGCGGTAAGGTGATTGAGATGACAACCAACAGCAATCCGACGCCTATTGCAGAGATTGAATGGTAAATAATGTAAATCAGGGAAACGTCGGAGAGACAATCCAAAAGGCAAAAATAAACTTGGCTGTAAGTGGGACAGAGAAAATGGAATGGTAAGGACAGCAATGGGAAAAAGAAAGAACATGAATGCACACAACAAAGACATATGGCGTTCTATCTGGAAGGGCAAAAAGCGCTTCTTTGCTATCATGGTCATTACTTTTTTGGGCACCATGATGTTTTCCGGATTGAAAGCAGCTTGTGTGGATTTGAGACAGTCGGCGGACAATTTTTTTGACAGTCAGCGATTATTTGATTTGTGTATTATGTCCACCTTGGGGCTTACAGGGGAGGATTTGGAGGTTATACAGGGCCTGGAAGCAGTGGAATGTGCCGAGGGGATTTACAGTGAGACGGTACGTGCCGTTGCAAATGGCAATGATTTAAGTGCTTCCGCAAGGGCATATTATCCGGAGGGGCTGAATCAACCTTATGTGTTGGAGGGACATTTGCCTGAGGCGGTGTCTGAAATCGCTATCACAGAAAAATTTGCCAAGGCTGCAGGTATTGGTGTGGGAGACAGTCTGGAAATCAGGGAGGATTTGGCAGCAGAAGAGGAGGCCTCTTTTACCCAAACCCGGTATCAGGTTTCCGCTATTATTGTAGATGCTCTGGATATCAATAATGCAGGGGGAACCGTGTCTTTTCGTACTGCCTCTACCCAGGAGGATACTTTGTATGTGCTGCCACAGGCAGTAAAAAGCGATATCTATACCACTATTTATATTACGCTGAAAGGCAGCAGTGAGTTGTTTTGCTATGGAGAAGCGTATGAGGCACAGGTCAATGCATTCAACGAATATCTGGAAGCAGAGATTAAACAACAGCGTGCCGAAGCCCGAACAGAAGAAGTACGCAATGAGGCTTACCGGGAGCTTGAAAAAGCAGAGCAGGAGGTATTAGAGGAGCTGGCAAAAGGGGAGCAGGAGCTTTTAGAGGGAGAAGCAGAACTGGAAAACCAATTACAGGATGCGTTAAAGCAGCTGGAGGAAGGGGAAGCGCAGTTCCAAAAGCAGATTGCAGAGGCCTTGGAGCAGTTGCAGCAGGGGCAGCAGGAGCTGGAGGACGGTGAAAGACAGCTTGAAGAAGCCCAGCAGGAATTAGACAGACAGCAGGCAGAAGCAGATGCTGCTTTTGCTGCGGCCAGACAGGAGATTTGGGACGGTTTCGTACAGCTGGAAGAAGGACAGACGGAACTGGATCTGGCGGTTGCTCAGATTGCCTTAGGCGAGGCGGCGTTGGAGATACAAAAGGCAAGTTTACAGGAGCAGGAAAGTACAGAACGGGAGACAATCGCCAAGGAGCAGGTTTTTATAGAGGAAGAACTGGTCGACAATAGGACCAAACAGGCCCAATTACAGGAACAGATCAACAATAGTACAAGTGAATTGGACAAATTTGTAGCAGAACAGGAGCTAAATGCATATAAGGCGGCTGAATTATTGCTTTTAGAGAGACAAGAGGATTTGGCAGCACAGGAAGGCGAGGTTGATGCCAAATATGCAGAGGAATGGGAAGCCTTTGCAGCAGAGCAGCAGGAACTGGAAGAGGGCAAGGCACAGATTAGTGCCGGTCAGGCAGAGATTGACAAAGGCAGAGCACAACTGGAGGCAGGGCTTGTAGAATTAGAACAGCAGGAACGTTTTGCTCTGGAGCAGTTTGAAGCCGGCAGAGCTCAGATTGCCGGTGCCAGAGAGGAACTGGAAAGAGGGAAATCTGAAATTGCTGCAGGCTGGGAAGAATATGAAGCCGGCAAAAACGAAGGACAGGCACAGTTAGAAGCGGGACGTCAGGAATACGAGGAAGGCAAGGAACAAGGCCGGGAGCAGTTGGAAGAAGGGTGGCTTGAGTATGAAGGCGGCAAAGCAGAGGCAGAAGCTGAATTGGGGAAAGCCCGCAAAGAATTGGCAGATATGGATATAGCAGAATGGTATATTCAGGACCGTAATTCTCTGGGTGGTTACAGCAATGTAAAAAGTGACGCAGCTTCTATCGAATCTATCGGTACTGTATTTCCGATTGTGTTTTTTGTGGTAGCCATTTTGATCAGTCTGACCACTATTACACGAATGGTGGAGGAAGACAGAGGTCTGATCGGAACCTATAAGGCACTGGGCTTTTATAATAGAGAGATACGCAGAAAATATCTGCTGTATGCTTTTTGTGCCAGCGGGGCAGGAAGCCTTTTGGGAACCCTTGGAGCATTTGTATTGCTGCCGGGTATTATTTTCTATATATTCAGTACTATGTATCTTTTGCCGGAATATGTGTTTTTATTTGATAAGGTGAACGGTATTTTAGGACCGGTTGTATTTGTAGGCGGTATTGTGGCTGCTACTGTGCTTGCCTGCCGGAATGAGCTGAAGCAGACACCGGTTACATTGATGCGGCCTAAAACGCCTCGCTCAGGTTCTCGTGTGTTTTTGGAAAGGATACCTTATATTTGGAATCGACTGTCATTTCTGAATAAAGTGACGGCACGTAATTTATTCCGTTACAAAAAGCGTTTACTGATGACGGTTTTCGGTATTATGGGATGTATGGCATTATTATTATTTGGTTTTGCGGTTAAGGATTCCGTGACAGATTTGGTTCCTCGCCAGTATGAAAAAACTTTTATGTATGACGCTATGGCGGTGGCATCCGGTGAGGATGTACTGCGGGCATATTTGGAGGGAGACAGTAATGTTTCCGAATATTTAAACGCAATGATTACTTCCGTAAACGTGGAAAATGCTTCTGGACTTACGGAAACTGTGCAGCTAATTGTGACACCTGACGGAGAAAGCTTAAGCGCCTATATTCAGCTGCGTGATATAAAAGGAAAAGAAATGCTTCTAAAAGATGGGGACGTGGCACTTACGCAAAATGCTGCCATGCTGTTGGGGATGGAAGCAGGAGTGGGAGCAATGATTCAGACGCTGGAATTAGACCGGGCGCAGGCAGAGGTGACTCATGTAGTACAAAATTATCTGGGCAACTATCTTTATATGACGCGAGCTACGTATGAGCAGTATTTTGAGGAATGGTCACCAAACGGCGCTTTGATTCATATATCAGAGGACTGTAAAGACCCTGTTTTGTACTGTAATGCACTGGGCAAACAGGAAGGGATTGTAACTTGCCTTAGTACAGATGAAATGAAGGACGAGTTTTCTTCTGCATTTACTTTAATCAATATGGTGGTCTACATCATCATTATTATGGCAGCCAGCCTTGCTTTTACGGTGTTATTTACGCTGGCTACTACGAATATTTCCGAGCGTGTCAGGGAACTGGCAACCATCAAGGTACTTGGATTTTATGATAAGGAAGTACACTTATATGTAAATAAGGAAACCATGATTTTAACAGGTATCGGTATTTTGCTGGGCGTGCCTTTGGGATATGCTTTTGCACAGACGTTGACGGCTATTTTAAGTCTGCCGAGTATATACTTGGCGGTATCCCTGCATCCGGTCAGCTATCTGATTGCAGGAGGATTGTCCTTGTTCTTTGCTATACTGGTAAATATGATTACGGACAAGAGCCTGGATGTCATTGATCCTGTGGAGGCTCTTAAGAGTGTGGAATAAGAGAGAAAACATGTAAAAGGGAAAAAACAAGGGGGAATTTATTAATTTAGTGTGGTAAAATTTGGAGAATTAGTATATAATGTGCGTATGCGTACAGGGGTTTGGCTCCGGGGTGCGTTTTGAGATGTGTGCAGGAGGAGTGTAGGATGAGTATTAGAATAGGTATTTTAGGATATGGTAATTTGGGCAGAGGTGTGGAATGTGCCATTAAGCAGAACCCGGATATGGAGCTGGTGGCAGTGTTTACCAGAAGAAGTCCTGAAAATGTTCGTATATTGAGCGAAGGTGTGGCAGTGTGTCATATTGATGATGCAGTAAATTGGAAGGATAGAATTGATGTGATGATTTTGTGTGGCGGAAGTGCTACGGATCTGCCGGTACAGACACCGAAGTACGCAGAGCTGTTTCACGTAGTTGACAGCTTTGATACTCATGCTAAGATTCCTGAGCATTTTGCTAAGGTAGACGAGGCGGCTTCTAAGGCCGGTAAGGTGGCAGTTATATCCGTAGGTTGGGATCCGGGTATGTTTTCTCTGACCCGTATGTATGCGGGAGCGATTCTGCCGGAAGGCAAGGACTATACCTTCTGGGGCAAGGGCGTAAGCCAAGGCCATTCTGATGCCATTCGCCGTATTGAGGGAGTAAAGGATGCCAAGCAGTATACCATTCCTGTGGAGGCAGCTTTGGAGGAAGTGCGTACAGGTTCCAATCCTGAGCTTACTACCAGACAGAAGCATATCAGAGAATGCTTTGTGGTGCTGGAAGAAGGTGCGGATGCGGCTCAGATCGAAGAGATTATCAAGACCATGCCAAATTATTTTGCGGATTATGATACTACAGTACATTTTATCAGTGAAGAGGAATTGAAGGCAAATCACAGCGGTATTCCTCATGGTGGTTTTGTACTGCGCAGCGGCAAGACCGGTTGGAATGGGGAGCACAGTCATTTGATTGAATACAGCCTGAAGCTGGATTCCAATCCGGAATTTACATCCTCTGTTATCGTAGCATATGCAAGAGCAGCATACCGTATGGCAAGCGAAGGCCAAAAGGGCTGCAAGACTGTTTTTGACGTGGCACCGGCATATTTGAGTCCTAAGAGCGGAGCAGAGCTGAGAAAAGAATTACTGTAGGAAAGTATAACCGGGTTTTTGAAGTTTCATGCATGTTTGACTTTGATAAGGAATTGGGAGGAATGAGATGTTTTCGGGCAAAAAGAAAGCAATTACGTTCAGCTACGACGATGGAGTGACACAGGATAAGCGTTTAATTGAGATATTTAATAAATACGATCTTAAATGCACCTTTAATTTAAACTCAGAATTATGCGGTGTGCAAAATACACTGATCAGAAACGGTGTGACAGTGAGCCATAATCGCATCTCAAAAGAGGATGTAAAGCACGTTTATGCGGGGCATGAGGTGGCCGCACATACACTTACTCATCCGTTGCTTCCCAAAATAGAAGATGATGCCGAGATTATTCGGCAGGTGGAGCAAGACAGACTGAATTTATCTGAGATGGTAGGATATGAGGTGTGCGGCATGGCATATCCATGTGGCGGCCAGAATAATGACGAACGTACAGCGGCATTGATTCGGGAGTATACCGGAGTGAAATATGCCAGAGCTTTGGCAACCAATGGTAGTTTCAACCTGCAAAAGAATCTGCATCGTTTTGAAGGTACAGTTTATCATCATGACGAGTGGGATACAATGTTTGCATTGGGTGAGAAGTTTCTGGCTCTTGATGGGGAGCAGCCTGCAGTATTTTATATCTGGGGGCATGCTTATGAGTTTGATATTTTTCCGGAAAGATGGCAGCAATTTGAAGAATTTTGTCAAATGATAAGCGGACATAAAGATATTTTTTACGGTACTAATAAGGAAGTGCTGTTAGCGTCACCACAGCAAGATTAAATGCTCATGAGAGATAATGAAAAGCGGAGGTATCTATGATTCTGAAAGGAATTAGGATGCTGCCGCTTTTTTCTCGACAGCCATTGACAAAATAATCAACTGTGTATATACTCAAAAGGTCGATGTGGTTTTTGAAACTACATCAAATGGAAATAAAAACAAAACTTGAATATACAAACTGTTTCAAAGATATAAGAAACTGCAATTACAATAAGCGAGGATTTAACATTATGAAAAAAAGAATTGTATCAGATTCATCTGCAAATATGTACACTTTGGAAGGAATTGATTTTGTATCTACGGATATGATCATATCTACAGATATAAAGGAATACAGAGACAATGCAAAGCTTGATGTGCAGCAAATGGTGCAGGATCTGGCATCCTATAAAGGCCGTTCCGGAACAGCCTGTCCGGGTGTGGGCGAGTGGCTGGAAGCTTTTGGCGATGCAGAAGAGGTGTATTGTGTCACCATCACCAGCAAATTGTCAGGCAGCTACAACGCGGCTATGACAGCAAAGCAGCAGTATGAAGAAGAGCATCCGGGCAGAAGAGTATTTGTATTTGACAGTCGTTCCGCAGGACCTGAAATGAAGCTTCATATCGAGAAGATGAAGGAGCTGATTTTGGCAGGAGCTGATTTTGATACAATTTGCCAAGAGGTGGCTGCCTACAAGAAGCATACCGCCATTGCCTTTGCTTTGCAGTCCGTTAGAAATCTGGCCAATAACGGCCGTATTAATCCGGCGGTTGCTGCAGTGGTGGGAATGTTAAATATTCGTATTATCGGGGATGCACCGAAGGGAGTTCTAAATCCTACAGACAAAGTGCGTGGTGATAAAAAAGCCATCCTGAGACTGGTGGAGAATATGAAAAAAGCCGGCTATATGGGCGGCAGGGTACTGATTGACCACTGTTACAATAAAGATGCCGCAGAAAGCCTGAAACAGGCACTTTTGGCAGAATTTCCAAAGGCCAAGATTATTTTGGATGTAACCTATGGACTGTGCAGCTTTTATGCAGAAAAAGGCGGCTTGATGATTGGATTTGAGCACGCATAAATGCAGTAAGCAAGCTTTCTGCTTAGTGATAGACAAGACAAATTGATATAATCAGTGGGTAAGAATGTAGGAGTGTTAAAAGATATGGAAATTCGTAAGACTCGCAGGGAAGAATTGGACCGGGTTATGGCAATTTACGCCAGAGCCAGACAGTTTATGGCAGAGCACGGCAATGGGACACAGTGGGGCACTACTAAGCCCGCCAGAGAAGTTGTTATGAGAGATATTGAGCAGGGCAATAGTTATGTTTGCATAGCAGAGGGAGAGATTGCAGCGGTATTTTTCTATCGACAGGGCAATGACCCTACCTATGATGTGATTTATGACGGCGCATGGGCCAACGAAGCCCCTTACGGAGTAGTCCATCGGATTGCTTCAGCAGGTACGGTGAAAGGAGCAGGCTCCTTTTGCTTAAATTGGGCCTTTGCACAGTGCGGCAATTTAAAGATTGATACCCATCATAACAATATCGTTATGCAGAATACCCTTAAGAAAAATGGGTTTGTGTATTGCGGGATTATTCACTTGGAAGATGGAGATGAGCGGCTGGCATATCAGAAGACAGGAAAGTAATGCAGCAGCTCATTCATAGAATTAGTATAGTAGCACAAAAGCAGACTGATGCACCCTTTGTTTTAAGACAAAAGGTGCATTTTGTCAAATTATTAACTAAAATTTTACAATTTCTTATCTATTCCTTTATAGTTAAAAGTTGAACTCTTCTTGAAAATATGGTAAAATAAAATGAATTTGTGTGCAAATGAAATAAAAGGAGAATTTTTCGCATGAAATTAGCAGATAAATTGTTTGGTACTCACAGTCAGAGAGAGCTAAAGCGTATCATGCCCCTGGTAGATCGTATTGAATCACTGCGTGACACCATGATGTCACTTTCTGATGAAGAACTTCGTAGCAAGACTGCAGAGTATAAGGCCCGTTTTAAGGACGGAGAGACTTTGGATGATTTGCTTCCGGAGGCCTTTGCTACTGCCAGAGAGGCTGCCAGACGTGTATTAAATACAGAGCATTATCGTGTACAGTTGATGGGTGGTATTGTGCTTCATCAGGGCCGTATTGCGGAGATGCGTACCGGTGAAGGTAAAACACAGACTGCTATTTTGCCGGCCTATCTGAATGCTTTAGAGGGCAAGGGTGTGCATGTGGTTACTGTCAATGATTATCTTGCAAAGCGTGACGCTGAGTGGATGGGTCAGGTGCATAGATTTTTGGGTCTGACGGTAGGCTGTGTGTTAAATGACATGAAGCCGGAGGAGAGACGGGAACAGTACAATTGTGACATTACCTATGTGACCAACAATGAGCTGGGCTTTGATTACCTGCGTGACAATATGGTTATTTATAAGGAGCAGTTGGTGCTTCGTAAGCTTCACTTTGCCATCATCGATGAGGTGGACTCCGTATTGATCGACGAAGCCCGTACACCTCTTATCATTTCCGGTCAGAGCGGCAAGTCTACCAAGCTTTATGAGGCCTGCGATATTCTGGCTCGTCAGATGAAGCGAGGCAAGGATATGGTTTCCTTGAGCAAGATGGATGCCATCATGGGCATTGAGCAGGAAGAAACCGGTGACTTTACGGTTAATGAGAAGGACAAGATTGTCAACCTGACGGCAGAAGGTATGGCCAAGGCAGAGCGCTTCTTCCAGATTGAAAACTACGCGGACCCTGAGAATTTAGAGATTCAGCACAATATTATTCTGGCGCTGCGGGCTCACAACCTGATGTTCCGTGACCAGGACTATGTGGTGAAGGATGACCAGGTGCTTATCGTAGATGAGTTTACAGGCCGTATTATGCCGGGCCGCAGATATTCTGATGGCTTACATCAGGCTATCGAAGCCAAGGAAAAGGTAAAGGTAAAGCGTGAGAGTAAGACCCTTGCTACGATTACCTTCCAGAATTTCTTTAATAAATTTGAGAAAAAGTGCGGTATGACCGGTACCGCATTGACAGAAGAGAGAGAATTCCGTGACATTTACGGCATGGACGTTGTGGAGATTCCTACCAATCGTCCGGTAGCTCGTATTGACAAGCAGGACAGCGTATACAAGACCAGAAAAGAAAAGTTGTATGCCATTGTGCAGTCCGTAAAGGAAGCCTATGCCAAAAAGCAGCCTGTACTGGTAGGTACGATTACCATTGAAGCCAGTGAGGAGATCAGTATGCTGCTTCGCAAGGAAGGTATTCCACACAAGGTATTAAATGCCAAATTCCATGAGATGGAGGCGGAAATCGTTGCAGATGCAGGTATTCACGGTGCTGTTACCATTGCTACCAATATGGCAGGCCGTGGTACCGATATTAAGCTGGATGAGGAAGCTAAGGCTGCCGGTGGTTTGCGCATTATCGGTACAGAGCGTCATGAATCCAGACGTATTGACAATCAGCTGCGCGGTCGTTCCGGTCGTCAGGGTGACCCGGGTGAGTCTCAGTTCTTTATTTCCTTACAGGATGATCTGATGCGTCTGTTTGGTTCTGAGCGACTGATCGGTATGTTCAATGCACTGGGTATTCCGGAAAACCAGGAAATCGAGCACAGCGCATTGACCAAGGCTATTGAGAATGCACAGAAGAAGATTGAGACCAATAACTACGGTGTTCGTAAGAACTTATTAGAATATGACGGCGTTATGAATGAGCAGAGAGAGATTATTTATGACGAACGTCTTCGCGTATTGAATGGCGAGAGCATGCGTGATTCCATTCTCAAGATGGTACAGGATATCGTGGACAATTCCGTAGATACGGTTATTGGTGATGATGCAGATCCGGAAGAATGGGATTTACAGGAGCTTAATTCTATCCTGTTGCCGATCGTGCCATTGGAGCCTATTACTGCAGAGAGGATTCAGACTGCCAAGAAGAATAGCCTGAAGCAGCAGTTAAAGGAAGAAGCTGTGAAGCTTTATGAGGCCAAGGAAGCAGAGTTTCCGGAAGTTGAGAATATGCGCGAAATCGAGCGTGTTATTTTGTTAAAGGTGATTGACCGCAAATGGATGGATCATATTGATGACATGGACCAGCTGCGTCAAGGCGCAGGTCTGGCTTCTTACGGTCAGCGTGACCCATTGGTAGAATATAAGATGAACGGCTATGATATGTTTGACGCCATGACTGCCAATATCAAAGAGGATACGGTACGTATTCTTTACAGAGTGAAGATTGAGCAGAAGGTAGAGCGTGAGCAGGTAGCCAAGGTTACCGGTACCAATAAGGATGATACTTTAGCCCGCAAGCCGGTAAAGAAGGAAGCACGTATTTATCCTAACGACCCATGTCCATGCGGTTCCGGTAAGAAATACAAGCAGTGCTGCGGCCGTAAATAGAGTGTGGAGGATATATGGTTGAATTAGATCAGATGAAGCAGCAGTTAGCTGCCTGCGAGGCTCCTCTTTCCGAGGTGAAGGCATCCCTTGATCTGGAAAGCAAGACCAAGCGTATTGAAGAGTTAGAGATGGAGATGGAAGCACCCGGTTTTTGGGATGATCCTGATTACTCCAATAAGCGCATGAAGGAGCTGAAAAACTTAAAGGATACGGTGAGTTTGATTCATGGCCTGTACAGTCAGAAGGATGATATTTACACCTTGCTGGAGATGGGCTATGAAGAAGAGGACGAGAGTCTGATTCCGGAGATTGCAGAGGAGCTGGAAAGCTTTACTGCCAAGCTGGAGGAGGTACGTATCAGTACCCTTTTATCCGGGGAATATGACAGGAATAATGCTATTTTGAAGCTGAATGCAGGTGCAGGCGGTACCGAAAGCTGCGACTGGGCAAGTATGCTGTACCGTATGTATACCCGTTGGGCAGAACGCAAAGGCTTTAGTATAGAGGTTTTGGATTATCTAGATGGTGATGAAGCCGGTATCAAATCTGTAACATGGCAGGTCAATGGCGAGAATGCTTACGGCTACTTAAAGAGTGAAAAGGGTGTACACAGATTGGTGCGTATTTCACCGTTTAATGCCCAGGGTAAACGACAGACATCTTTCGTATCACTGGATGTTATGCCGGAGATTGAAGAGGATGTGGATGTAGAGATTAATCTGGATGATCTGCGTATTGACACTTATCGAAGCAGTGGTGCCGGTGGTCAGCATATCAACAAGACCTCTTCCGCTATTCGTATCACCCATTTACCTACAGGTATCGTGGTGCAGTGTCAGAATGAGCGCAGCCAGCATCAAAATAAAGACAAGGCTATGCAGATGTTAAAAGCCAAGCTGTACATGTTAAAGCAGGAGAGCAATGCAGAGAAGCTTTCCGATATCCGCGGTGAGGTAAAGGAAATCGGTTGGGGCAATCAGATTCGTTCTTATGTATTGCAGCCATACACTATGGTTAAGGATCATCGCACAGGTGAGGAGAGCGGCAATGTGGACGCCGTGTTGGACGGAAGCATCGACCCGTTTATCAATGCATATTTAAAATCACAGAGTATAAAGGGAGACCAGGGCCAATAACCCCGGTCTTCTTGCGATTGCTATTATTTTCAAAATAATGTAAAATATTTATATCTTATGCAAGGAGTAACCAATGATGAAAGCAACAGCTAAAAATAATTCCATTATCATCTGGAGAATTCTATTTACATATCTTATTTTGATCTTCCATTTTGATAACAAATATTGTATTTCCACACATTTTAATCTTGCCATCGGCTGGTATATTGCCGTAGAATTTTTCTTTATTGTCTCAGGTTACCTTTTATATTCGGGCCTTGACAAATTGTCCGTAAAATGCCGTAATGGTTGGGATTATTTTGTACATCGCTTCGGCAAAATATACCCTTATTATCTGTGCGCTTTTCTGTTCAGCTTTATTTTTTATTTTGCAACCAAACCCTATTTTCCTTAGAGGAAATGATCAGTCTGCTTTCCAACGATTTCTTTGAGGTTTTTGCTTTGCATGGTATCGGCTTAAATGACGGCTGGGTCTATGTAAATAACAGCAGCTGGTATATTTCCATCATGTTGATCAGCGGACTGATCATTTACCATTGCCTGATCAAATGGAAAGATACCTTTTGTAATTTTATTGCCCCTCTCATCATCATTATTTCTTTTTCCAACTTATATCGTTCAATGCAATGTATCGGTGCTTGTGTAGAAACCACGGGCGTATATACGAACTTGCCTCTCATGCGTGGTTTAGCTGACATGTGCCTTGGAATTTTGGCTGCCAGACTTACTGCTTACCTCAAAACAAATATCAAGCGGATGAATCTGATCCGGCCTTTCGGGGTATTAGGCTTTTTATTTGTAATCCTTTGTTCCCTGAAATATGGAAATTCCACTACTGACTTTCTTTATGCCATGATACTGACTGTTTCCATAGGAATTGCTTTTCTCCCTTCTGATAACAGACTATTCCAAAACAAACTTATGCAGAAGTGGTCCGGTATTACCATGAGCATGTATTTTGTACATGATGCTTTCCGTACCTTTATATTTCCCACCTATCTGGGAATTCCGGATTCTTTATCACAGAAATTTATCTGCCTGCTTTTGTATCTTATTGTAGTGACTATTTTCGCTACTATCTTTGATACTACAGTCAAATGGCTGCTCAAATTAGGCGGTTTGCTGATACAATTTCTCAAAACAGAAAAAAAGGGCTGTCGCATCAGTGATTGAAAAATCATAGGTGCGACAGCATCTTTTTGTGGATTTATGCAAATGCTTGTATTTACTTAAAAGTATCCTGGTCAATGCCGGTGTAATTGTGGGAATCTGCTGCCTGGTCTGCCTGCGGTGACTCCATCTGGCTTGGCATTGCCTGTGCTATATGTGCAGCAATGCTGGTGTTCTGCGGCTTTGAAGACTGCTGCTGCACCAGATTCAGGTAGAAGGCAGCTTGGGTAGCCTGCATGTATGGACTGAGCCAAAGGAAACCGATGCCTGCTGTGAAGATGCAAAGAATCGCCCAACCGAGAAAGCTGAGTTCCAGACCCAACAGACGCAGACGATTGCCTTTCATTAATTGTTTGGAACGCTTCCAAATCTCATTTGCCTGAAGGTCCGGATAATCTAACAATACATAAAAAATCATACTGTAGGTCAAATCAATATATAAAGCGTAAAGGAGGTATCCTATAGCCAATACCAGGAAAAGACCGAGGAAAGAAAGTGCTGTGTCCGGGGCTATATAAGTCTCTCCATATAAAAAATCATATAAGGAAATACCGCTGCCTGCAAAAATGGAAAAGACCATTACAGTAATTAACAGTGCAAAAATCAGAGTTCCCGGTAATAAATAAAGTATGGTTAAAAGATAAAGCAACAGTGCTTTGCCGGGATAGGACTGAAAACCGTAGATAATATCTGCAAAGGTAGCCTGGTCTTTCTGACCGCAGCATATCTTTAACATAAAGCCGGAGATACCTACAGTAAGAAGCACGGATAAAAGGGTACCGATAAGGGAACCGAAACTGATAGAAACATTCTCACCGGTGCTGGTGCTGAAGATAACGGAAACACCTGTGATAACAAGATTCATCAGTATAGCTACACCCCATTTGCCTGATAGGGCTTCTCTGGCCTGTGTCCTTAATTGACTGTTTGTTTTATACATATAAAGAATTCCTCCTTTGTGGTGAGCGATATAATTTACTATAGTATATCAGTTTGACGGAGGAAATGCAACGGAGACTTTGTTGCATGAAAAATCTTTCATAAACATATTGCATTTCAGGTGTAAAAGTGGTATATTATGCAAGTATATTGATTATTTATACATAGTAGGAGGAAATAACTATGAAAAAATTATTAGCTATGGGTCTGGCTGCTGTTATGGCACTGGCTGTGCTTACCGGTTGTGGTGCTGAAGCCAAGACAGCCAAGGTTATCGAGATTGAACTTACCAACGAAGATTATGCTTTTGGTGTTGACAAGACACAGCCTGAGTTGTTAGAGAAGACCAATGAGTTTATTGCACAGATTAAGGCAGATGGTACCTTAGATGAAATTTGCAATAAATACTTTGGTGATGGTACACCGGAAGCAGTTGTATCTGCTAAGGAAGATCCAAGCAAGGACCAGCTGGTAGTTGCTACCAATGCAGCATTTGAGCCTTTTGAATACAAAGATGGTGACAATTACTTAGGTATTGATATGGAAATCGCAGCTATGCTGGCTAAGCATTTGGGCAAGGAGCTGGTTATCCAGCATATGGACTTTGATGCTGTTTGTCTGGCAGTAGGTCAGCAGAAGTGTGACATTGCTATGGCAGGTCTGACTATCAGCGAAGATCGTAAGGAATATGTGAATTTTACAGATTCTTACTACAAAGCTTCCCAGAAGCTTATCGTTACCGCTGACAATACAGAATTTGATAAATGTACAGACGCTGCATCTGTAGAGGCTATTTTCAATCAGAAGGATACCAAGACTAAGGTTGGTGTACAGACCGGTACTACAGGTCAGATTTACTGTGAAGGTGATGAAGAGTGGGGCTTTGCAGGCTTTGCTATGGAATGTGTAGGCTACAAGAATGGTTCTTTGGCAGTGCAGGATTTATTAAATGGCAATCTTGATTATGTAATCATCGATTCTGCTCCGGCTGCTTGCATTACAGAGGCAATTAATGCGGTACAGTAATAGCTTTTTGAATAGCTCTTATAATTGGCTTTTATGATCAGCTTTTATAATTAGCTTTTAGAATTAGCTTCCATAGAACACAGTCTTAAGAGCTTGTTCATTAAGGCTGTGTTTTATTACATTTATTTGTTGAGGTTTTTATGGGTGATTTTGGCCGTAAGGTAGATAGGTTTTTAGAAGTTTTCATTGATAAGAATGGGTATGTGACAGTAATTGAGGGACTCCAGAATACAATTTTGATTGCTGTGATGGGTCTGTTGATCGGTATCTTGATCGGTACCATTATTGCTGCAGTCAGGGTAATACCCAAGTATAAGAGACTGCCTAGGATATTAAACGGAATTTGCGGTTTTTATGTAGCGCTGTTCCGCGGCACACCGATTGTAGTGCAGCTGTTGGTATTTTACTATGTTATGCTGCCGCTGATGGGACTGAGGATATCAGGTGTACAGGTTTCTATTTTGGTATTTGGTTTGAATTCCGCAGCGTACATTTCTGAGATTATGCGAAGCGGTATCCTTTCTGTAGACCATGGACAGATGGAGGCAGGACGTGCAGTAGGCCTGGGATATTGGACTACCATGCTGCGTATCGTGATTCCTCAGGCCGTAAAGAATATTCTGCCAACTCTGGGTAATGAATTTATTGCCCTGATCAAGGAAACCTCTGTAGTAAGCTTTGTGGGTGCTGCTGACCTGTATGTAGCATTTAATCAAATTGGTACCAATAGCTATGAGTTTATGGTTCCTTATCTGGTCATGGCGCTTATTTATATTGTATTGGTACTGCTCATCAGTGCAGGTATTAAGATTATGGAAAGGAGCCTGAGAAAGAGTGATAGACGTAATTAATCTGCAAAAGCAATTCGGCGATTTAAAGGTATTAAACGGCATCAGCGTGAAGATTGAAAAGGGAGATATCATGTGCGTTATCGGTCCGTCAGGTTCCGGTAAAAGTACATTCCTTCGCTGTTTAAATTGTATGGAAGACCCTACCGGCGGTTCTATTATCTTTAACGGAGAGGACCTGGCCGATTTTAAGGTGGATATCAATAAGCATCGCCGCAAAATGGGCATGGTATTCCAGCATTTCAATCTTTTTAACAATAAGACCGTTATTCAAAATATCATGTTTGCGCCTGTTTTTGTACAGTGCGAGGACTTGAAAAAGGCCAAAAGACGGAATGTCAGGATAAAGTTTACCAATCTGTTCAAAAACCCGGCAGACAGGCAAGAACCGGTACTGATCAATACCACCAAGGCAGAAATCAAGGAAAAGGCATATAGACAGGCTATGGACCTGTTAAGGCGCATCGGATTGGAGGAGAAGGCGGATGTATATCCATCTACTCTTTCCGGTGGACAGAAGCAACGAGTGGCTATTGTGCGGGCCTTGGCTATGAATCCGGAGGTGATTCTTTTTGATGAGCCCACCAGTGCCCTGGATCCGGAGATGGTTGGGGAAGTGCTGGATCTGATGAAGGCTTTGGCTAAGGAAGGCATGACTATGATCGTGGTGACCCACGAGATGGGCTTTGCCAGAGAAGTGGCCAATAAAATGCTCTTTATTGACGGAGGGCAGATTTTGGAGAGCGGAGAGCCGAAGGAGTTTTTTGGAAATCCGCAGAATCCCAGACTGAAAGAATTTCTTTCAAAAGTACTTTAAAAATGCAAAAATAGTAAGTGTTTGTGAAATTTGGTAGTTGTTAGTCGTAGCAATATATATTCTGCTTCAGGGACGTTCTCACTCCATGAAAATGCGTAGCGGTACTAAGCTCAGACTGCAGCCTGCGGCTTTGCTTCGCTAAGGACCGACGCTTTTCAAGGCCCTTCAGCGAGAATATATAATGCTACGGCCAACAGCCAACGAATTTCACAAACAAAAAATAAAGTAGAACGGGGTGTGCGGTTCACAGAGCGGCACATCTCAAAAAATCGCAAAAATGCGGGGGGGGGGTATTTGCATACTCTCCAACCTGTATTTTTTTGCGCAATTACAGAAAGGTAACGCGTTAAATTTTACTAGGTAGTGCAAAAGGGGTAAAAAAATAGCAACCCGGCGAGGATTGCAAAATTTGGCGAAATTCGCAGAGTTTCTCACTCTGTGGGACAGCCTCAGTCAATTTATGTGAGTATTATAGCACCACGAGGGGGTGGGGGCAATGGTTTTTGGCCAAAAAGTTAAAATCAATCAAGGAGGAGATTATAAAAAGTACTAAAATAGGCCGTTGTATACAGAAATACCACTTAGAATTGACTAAATACGGCAAATACAAGTATTTTCCGCAGTCAAAATTGCAGTCAAAAAATGTAAAAGGGGTTATAATATATTTTACCTGAAATTCTTTGTAACCGGAGGAGAAAAGATGGCAAAGGGTGAAAATATTTTCAAAAGAAAGGACGGACGCTGGGAAGCACGTTACATCAAAGGAAGGGAGGCAACAGGAAAAATCAAATACGGTTATTGCTACGGAAGAACTTACAGGGAAGCGAAAGAAAAAGCTGAAAAATGCAAGATAGCACTTGCAAGCGGAGAGGAGGTATCAAAGAAAAAATCCAAGCAATGTATGGCAGAATTTTGTGATGAATGGCTGGCTGTATGCAGTAAAAAGGTCAAACAGTCCACCTACGTCAAGTACACCAATACATTGACGCGGCACATCAAACCCAGACTTGGGGCATATTATCCATTAAATGTGAACGAAGAAGTGATTGAACATTTCAGCAACGAATTACTTTATACAGAATCACTTTCACCCAAAACGGTAAAAGACATCCTGGTTACACTACGTTCTATTTTAAAATATGCCAGAAAAATGCTGGGTGTGGGTATGCCAGTGCCTGAAATCGTGTATCCCAAAGACACAAAAAAGGAAATGCGGGTCCTGTCCCGGGAAGAACAGGAACGCCTTGTGCATTTCCTCTTAAAGGATTTGGATGCGTGCAAGCTTGGAATTTTATTGGCACTTTTTACGGGAATGCGTATTGGTGAGCTGTGTGCACTGAAGTGGGATAATATCTCTTTAAAGGAAGGAATTATCCGGATCACTGCCACCATGCAAAGACTCCGTCGTATAGAGGAGGACGGAACGAACAAAACCCGTATTGTGGTAGACGCACCCAAAAGTCATAACTCCAGGCGAGTCATTCCACTGACTGCTGCACTTACGGAGTTATGCACGCAGAGAAAACCATATAATAATGAAGCGTATGTGCTGACAGGCAATGCTTCTTATATGGAACCGCGTACTTTGCAATATCGCCTGCAAAAATATGCCGATGAATGCGGATTGGAAAATATTCATTTTCATGCATTAAGGCATACCTTTGCTACCAGATGTGTAGAGGTAGGCTTCGAGGTAAAATCTTTAAGCGAAATTCTGGGGCATTCCACAACTACTATCACGTTGGATCGTTACGTACATTCTTCTATAGAATTGAAACGCAATAACATGAACAAGCTTTCAACAATCGGAATGTAATTCTGCGCAGTCAGAATTTGGTGTCATTTTGAAAGCAGAAAGGCTGAAATGCCTATATTCTCAAACAATTTCACGGTGAATTCGCGGAGTGAGAAACTCTGCGAAATATATATTGGATTTCGGGTCGCTGTCTTGGTACAATGCGACTCTTTTTTATTTGGAAATGAGCTTTTTTTATACATAAAAACGCTTCCAAAGGATGCGCATTCAGTATTTCGACAGTCCGGCTTTACTATATGTGAAAGCCTTGCAGTAATTTATTATACTCTGTGACGCACAAAACATGCGCCCCCACGGAAGGAAGTGAGGAAAGTAAAGAACAAATGAGTAGGAAGCTAAAGAAAATATGGAATTTTTGCACTACCCTGATTGTGGCGGTAGTAGTAATACTGGCGCTTTTATTAGTGGGTGCAAGAGTGATTGGTCTGCAGGTATTTACTGTGCTGTCGGGCTCCATGGAATGGTTCATTCGTCCATTATAAAAATATTATCGGTAAGCCTGTATTTTCCATTCCCTACTTGAGATACATATCCAACTACATTCAGAATCCGCCTGGTCTCTACGTGGCACTTGCGGCGGGGGCTATTTTGATTATGTTAGTTTTTTGCCTGATCTTTTGGAAGATGACAAGAAAATAAAGACCATATAACAATGAATATATTTGCCATGAGCAAATATAGATAAAGACATTTTTCATGTGTGGGTGGATGATAAAGAAAATGTGAGAGGAATTAAGCCTGTCGAAAAGCATGGTTATACATTAGTAATGAATGGTGGTACGAGTACTGATACAGAAGCGTTTCTGCATATCAGGATACCTGGGGAGAATTGACAAGCGAGATTTGTGCGGCTTGGGGAATGTCAGTATTTTGGGAATTTTACACGCCGGTGAGATTGCTACACCGACACCGGGAGCGACAATAGGTGGTGGCGCACAAACCGGCGATAATTTACATGTTGGACTATATATCGTCCTCTTTTTCTTAAGCGGTATGATATTATTATTTCAAAACATTAATAAAAAGAAGTTAAAAAGATAGAACAGAGGTAACAAATGGGACGAGGAAAATTAACGGCTGAGGAAATACAGATATTGAATGCAAATCCTAATATCGCTACTGTAAATGGCAACCGAATTGTGTACACAGACGAATTCAAGTATCATTTTATGCATGAATATTTGGCAGGCAAGGGGCCAACCCAGATTTTCCGGGAGGCAGGCCTGATGCCAGAGCTTTTGGGCTCCAAACGCATTGAACGGGCTACCGATCGCTGGAAGGAGTCCTATTTTGCCGGCAGCCTTGGGGTTCACAAGGAAGGTACCATCAGGCACCGGGAGTTAATAAACCAGCCCGGCTTGACCAGAGAAGAAAAAAAATTGCTGGTAGCTCAGCAGGCCATTCGCAAGCTTCACAGAAAGCAAAAGCAAATCGAGGCCCTGCAGGCAGAAAATGAAGTCCTGAGAAAGCAACTACGGGCGTTGCTTGGGGAATGCGCCCAGAAATAAGAAAATTCACAAAAAACTGTGATAAAATGCCTTGCCAATGCCTATATGTAATAAACACTACGATTTTATAATGCAAGGGGTGAATGATTGTTGGAAAATCTATACATACAAATGCTTGGCGGTTTTTCTATCAGTACAAAAGATAAAAAAATTTCAGATATTGATAATCGTTCGCGGAAGCTTTGGCTTTTGTTAGCATATATAATTTATCATCGTCATCGCGTGGTGCTGCAGGAGGAATGCATCAATCTTCTTTGGGGAGAAGGAGAATCAGGAGTAAATCCTGCGGGAGCATTCAAGACGGTGCTACATCGTTTGAGGAGTATGCTGGATGGTTTATGGCCCAAAGCAGGACATAATTTGATTTTGCGTCAGAATGGTGGATATATATGGAATAAAGAAGCAACAGCGGTATTGGATATTGAAACGTTTGATCATCTGTGTCGTAAGGGAAATTTTGACGAGGAAGAGCAGATGCAAAGAGATTTTCAGGCTTTGCAATTATATGGCGGGGAGTTTTTGGCCCATATGTCTTCTGAAGTATGGGTAATTCCTATTGCTGCTTATTATCATAATTGTTATGTGCAGAGTTTACTGCGAGTGTTGCCTTTGCTCTTTGAACAAAAACGATATAGTGAGGCTGCAGAGTTATGCCAAATAGCATCTAATGTAGATCCATTTCATGAGGGAATTCATAGTTACTTGATGCAAGCACTGTTATGTATGGGGGATCACAAGGGAGCTGTAAATATTTATAAAAAGATAAGTGAGCGTTTATATTCTAATTTGGGTATTATGCCGTCAGAAGAAATGAGAGCGCTTTATTATAGAGCAATTCGAATTAATAACGATAAAGAACTTTCTATGGATGTGATTCGTGAACAGTTACAGGAAGCAGATGCAAAAGAGGGGGCTTTGATTTGTGATTACGACTCTTTCCGAGTCTTGTATCGTTTCATGGCTCGATCCATGGCTCGAAATGGCATGGAGATACAAATGGCATTACTTTCTATTACTATTAGTGGAGAAAAGGGCGTTGAAATTTCCTTGAAAAAACAACAAAGAATGATGAAAAGTCTGAAAGAGCAGATTAGGATGTCTTTGTGTAGTGGGGATACTGCGTCTCAATGCAGTGTTTCACAGTATGTTTTATTACTTCCACAGGCCAATTATGAGAATGGATGTATGGTGTGTGAACGTATTGTGAAAGGATTTCTGAGAAAGTGTCCACATGCAGATGTGGTTATTCAGTATACGGTGTGTCCTGTTGTGCCATTAAACGAAAAAAATCAGGTGAGGGGAGCTTATGATGAGTGAGTATTTTATGCAAATATCGGGCAGCTATTATTGTCATAAGGATTACGAAATGACTTTTTGTGGTGATACAAATGGTATAACACTACTTTTGGGATACTCAAAAGAAGAGATTTCTACATATTATAGAAATAGTTTTTGGGAATTGATCGATACAGAATCAAGAATAGAATTAAAACGACAATTGGAAGAGCAGTTGTTAGCAGGAGATGACGTAGAATTGTTATGTGGTGCACGTCACAAGAATGGTAAAACACTTTGGCTTTTAAATTGTGCAAGAAGAATCGTTGCAGAAGATAAAGAATATTTGGCCGGAGTTTTGATAGACGTTACAAAGGCAAAGGAAAAACATGATAAGCAGTTGAAAACGTTGGAAAAATATCAGATTATCCTTTCTCAGACCGAGAACATTATTTTTGAGTGGGATTACACTACAGATACAATGTTTTTTTCAAATACTTGGGAGTCTATTTTTGGTTATAAGCCAGAAACGGAAAATTTTTCAAAGGTTTTGGAATCCGAAAATTATTTTTATTCGGGAGATGGTCAGCGATTACGAGAACAGCTGCGAGTAATTTTTGAAGGTAGTGCGTATCAGATTGTAGAAGTTCGTATTATGAAAGCAAATGGTGAGTATTTGTGGTGTAGAATTCGAGCTACAGGAATATACAGTGAAACCGGAGATTTGAAAAAAATTGTAGGTATCATTATAGATATTGATGATGAAAAGAGGGCAGCAGACGCGTTGCAAGAAAGAGCAGAGAGAGACTCTCTGACAAAGCTTTTTAATGCACATACCACTCGGAAGAAAGCAGAGGAATATCTTTTAGGAGCTGGTGACGAGATGGAGTGTGCTTTGCTGATTATAGACCTTGATAATTTCAAGCGTGTTAATGATACCTTTGGCCATTTGTTTGGTGATATAGTATTGACACAGGCAGCGCAGACGATTCGCAAGCTGTTTCGATCTCAGGATATTGTAGGACGAATTGGTGGGGATGAGTTTATGGTATTAATGAAGAATGTTTCTGATAGGGCACTTGTAAACAAAAGATGTATACAATTACTAGAAGCTTTTCGTACACTTTTTATCGGTAATATGTATGGAAATGGCATAAGCTGTTCTATTGGTGTTGCATTTTCAACGATGCATGGAAAAGGATATTTTGATTTATTCCGTTGTGCAGACTATGCACTGTATCAAGCCAAGGATTTAGGAAAAAATCAATATGTTTTCTATGATGGAAGCGGTATATCGGTTCAGGATGACAGAATTAATGAGTATAGTACCTGTTTTTTTAGAAACACCGCTGATGTTTAAAAAATGGTGAGATAAAAAAATGCTCGTAGAGAATAGAGCATAGTATGACTAGAAAGAAGGCAAAATGATGAAAAAACAAAACCAGGAGAAGTGTTTTCTTTTATCATTAAGTCAACAAAATATCTGGAATTTGGAATGTGCATTTCCAGGCACTTCTGTGAATAATATTAGTACGACAATTCGAATTCGTGGACAATTGGATTTTCCGTTATTACAGGAAAGTATTCATCTTGTATTGGAAAATGATTCGTCTATGAATACTCGTATTGTAGAAAAAGATGGCGAGATCATGCAATTTCATGTTGCATATGTTCGAGAAGATTTTCCGGTATATGATTTTTGCAATACCAGCAAAGAAGGTATTGAGAATTGGGAAAGTGCGGTTACAAGGGAACTTATCCGAATAGAAGACGGTCCGTTGTATCGTTTTGTATTGTTTAGGGATGGGGAAAATAGTGGTGGATTTTTGGTAAAGCTGCATCATATCATAGCAGACGGATGGTCTCAGATTATGATATGTAATCGGATTGGGCAGACTTATTTACTCTTAATAGAAGGTAAGGAGCCGAATTTAGAATGTGCACCGGACTATGAGTTGTACGTGCAGGATGAGCAAAAATATTTGGGCTCCCAAGCTTTTCAAAAAGATGAAAGCTATTGGAAAAGGATTATAGAACAGGCAGGAGAGCCGTCAGTTTTAAAGGCAGTAAACAGCGCAGCAGTCAGTCCGGTAGGTAGAAGACTAAGCTTCGAATTACCGCAAGTATTAAATCATGCTATTTATTCCTATTGTCAGGAAAAACGAGTAGCTCCGTTTGCAGTGTTTTATATGGCATTAGCTGTTTATTTTAAAAGAATAGGTGGAGCAGATCGTTTTACCATAGGGGTACCTATTTTTAATAGAACAAACTACCAGTTTAAGCAGAGTACAGGTATGTTTGTTACGACGGTGCCATTTTATAATGAAATAAATGATGAGTGGACGTTGAATCAGTTCAATGAGGAATTGATGGAGAAGTGGTATGAAATGCTTCGTCATCAGCGTTATCCATTTTCCTATATAACCAAATTGGCGGGCGCAGAGGGCCGCCTATTTCACATTGCTTTGTCATATCAAGACAGTAAAATCTTTGAAAACAGAAACACCTCTGTTATGTTTTCCGGCCGATGGCATTATTGTGGATACCAAGCAGAACAGTTAACGATCCATTTAACCAATTTGTTTGATCACCAGCGCTATGCGGTGGATTATGATTATTTAGCGCAGTATTTTACGGAAGAAGATATTATAAGACTTCATAACAGTTTGTGTGATATTTTAAATGAAGCATTGACCGAGCCGGACAAGCCGATTCATCGTTTACATGTGTTGTCTATTGCAGAAAAAGAAGAGTTATTATATACATTTAATGATACGAAACGCTATCTTCCGGATTGCTCCGTATATGCAAGCTTAGTGCACGGATGTAGCAAGCATCAGAACCGGGTGGCTATTATTTGCGATGGAGAGCGTATGACCTATGGGGCATTACTGCACAGAAGTGCGCAGTTTGCTGTTGCATTAGCACAGAAGGGAGTAGAGCCTGAAAGTCTTGTTGCTATTTTACTTCCAAGAAAGTTTGATCTGTTTGGGGCAATGGTGGGTACTTTACAAGCAGATTGCGGTTATATGTTTTTATCAGAGGAGTTGCCTACAGAGAGAATCTCTCATATTTTGAATCAAAGCGGAGCGGCCGCTTTGATTACCGGTGAAAAAGGTGAGAAGCGTCTTGGTGAGATGGAAATTCCTGTTATTTGTGCTGAGGAAGTTGGATTAAACGACGAAATGTTGTATGTGAAAGAGTACGGCATGCAAAGGGAATTATCCGGGCTGTCAGAGAGGCTGGCTTATGTGGTGTATACTTCCGGTAGTACAGGTGAGCCGAAAGGCGTGGAGATTACACAAAGGAACTTGCTGAATCTGGCACAGGAAATGACATCTGTTTATGGTCAAGGAGCAGTATTGTCGGTATGTAATGTAGGATTCGATGCCTTTATGTTGGAGAGCATTGTAGCACTGTTAAATGGCAGAACGATCGTATTGCCAAGCGATGCAGATTTAGAATCTCCGGAACGACTTGCAACATTGATTAACGGTCATGCTGTAGGTTTCTTATCTATGACACCCTCCCGATTGTCAGCTTTTTTACAAAATAAAGCGTTTTGCAAGGTTATGTGGAGAATGGAAAGCATCGTTTGTGGTGGAGAAGCATTTCCGGCAGAATTATTAAAGAAAATTAAAAAGCTCAGTCATGCGAGAATTTATAATCAATATGGACCTTCTGAAACAACCGTCAGCGTTAGTATGAAAGAATTGTCTAAGGCAGAACGCATTACAGCAGGACGTCCTATGGGAAATTGTAGGTTATATGTGTTAGATCAGTGGATGAATCCATTACCGGTGGGTGGCTTGGGCCATTTATATGTTGGCGGCGAATGTGTAGGTCGAGGATATCGAAATGAACCGGAATTGACCCGGAAATATTTTCGAGAAAATCCTTTTGTGACAAATGACCGAATTTACTTTACCGGGGATATAGCCAGCTGGACTGCAGAGGGTGAGATTATTCTGAATGGTCGTATGGATAATCAGGTGAAACTGCGGGGGTTACGTGTAGAACCACAGGAAGTATCTTCTTGTATTGAAGGTTATCCGGGAATAACTGCAGCAGTAGCCAGAATATGTGAAGTGAATGGTCAGAAGATATTAGGAGCTTACTATTGTGCGGAAGAATATATAAATGAGTCAAGTTTAATGGCACATATGGCAACCTATTTACCAAGATATATGATTCCGACATTTTTGATTCGATTAAAAGAGCTTCCCATTAACGCCAATGGCAAAGTGGATGAAAAGAGACTTCCCATTCCAGAAAATCGGGAGGAGCAGAATGGAGCAAGCTCCCAGACTATGGAGCAGATTTTAAGTATTTTCTCCAAAGTGCTGAAGTGTAGTGAACTTTACGGAAATAGTGATTATTTCCTGGCGGGAGGTAATTCTCTGAATGCCATGGAATGTATTATGGAAATCAATGAACAATTAGGCAAGAGAGTACGTATCGCGGATTTATATGCACATAGAAGTGCAGCTCGCTTGGCAGCGTGGTTGGACGGAGATAATATAGAAACCATGAAAGAGCCTGTTTGTATGGAAACGGTTCGAACAGGGCTTAAGAAAGCACCGATACGTCCTGAATATCCTCTGACAGCAGTACAGCAGGGAATGTATGTACAGTCTGTATTGGATCCAAGCGGATTTTCCTATAACATGCCAGGAGCCTTTATGTTAAAAGAAGAACCGGACAAAGAGCGATTGGAAAATGCTTTCCGTATACTGATTAAGGAAGAGCCGATTTTACGTACTGCATTTGTTCGAGTACAGGGTAACGTTGTGGCAAATGTACTGGAAGAAGTACCTTTCAGTGTGGAACTGTTGAAAGCGGAAGATTTTGCCCGAGCATGTCAGAAATTCTTGCGCCCATTTGACCTTTCCAAGGCTCCGCTATTAAGAGCTGCGTTATGGCAGTCTGTGGAAAAACAGTGGTATTTATTTGTAGACCTCCACCATATTATTGGAGATGGTATGAGTACACCGTTAATACTTGAGCGGTTGGATGAAGCATACCGTAAGAGTACGCTTCAGGTACAATGGAATTATTATGATTATATAAATGGGCTGCAGAAAGGGGAAACATTGACTTCCTGCCAGCAAGATTTGGAATACTGGATAGAGCATTTAAAAGAAATACCGGAGCCATTGGTGTTGACGGGAGATTTTGCTCGTTCGAAGGAATTTGACTTTAAAGGCAAGGAATATGAAGTAGAGATTTCTTTAGGAGAAAAAGAAGCTTATGAAGGTTTCTGCAAGGAAAATGGTATTTCTTCTTTTACTTTGTTTTTAGCTGCATACGGTATTTTATTGTCAGCAATTTCCGGTCGAGAGGATTTCCTGATTGGTATTCCGGTTGCAGGACGTACTGTGCCTGGTACAGGAGAGATTTGTGGACCGTTTATTAATACCCTTCCATTACGTTTGAAACCGGTTAAGAGTAATACAGTACAGGAATGGCTAGATTATATTTGTAACGAAGTAACAGGTCTTTTAGATCATCAGCGTGTGTCTTTAGAAGAAATTATCCAGGCATTAAATCTGCCTCGTGGGCAGCAAAATGCATTGTATCAGGTTATGATGTCACAAAGTCCTGTGGATGAAGGATCATTTATGCTAGGTGGCAATCAAATGCAATATGTACCAGTTTCTACTGGAGCCGTAAAAATGGATTTCATCATGGAAGTGGCACAAAAGAGTGGACAATATGCACTCAGATTTTCTTATGCTACTAGTATTTTCTTGGAGGAAACGATTCGCTTTTATGGAAGATGTGTGAAGCAGATCCTTCAGGAAATGATAAAGAAAAAAGAAGTTTCCTTGGGAGAATTGATGATAATGGCTCCGGAAGACTACCAAAAATATATAGAAGAGCCAAATTATCAGGTGTATCCGTTTGTGAATCTTCCTATACACAAGCTGCTTCGCAATAAAGCGGTTTCCTTGGGAGAGGAAACAGCAATCATTTTTCAGGACAGAGAAATAACGTTTGCACAGTTAGAAAGAAGAGCAGCAGCGATTGCAGCCTTTTTGGAAAAGCGAGGAGTGATGCCGGGACAGTGTGTAGCTCTGTGTTTCAGCAGAACTCCGGATCTGATTGCAGCCATGTATGGTGTATTAAAGGCTGGAGGAGCCTATGTTTGTATGCTTCCGGATTTTCCAATTGCCAGAATTCAGTATATGCTGGAAACCTCCCAGGCAGCAGTGATGTTATATGATGAGAAAGCAAAAGAATCTTTGCCGGCAGAGTTTGAAAACGGGCAGTTGAGTTGTCCTACTGCGAGGTTGCCGGAGGGGGAATTGGATAATTATACGGATCGACCGGTTACAGGAGAGCATCTTGCAAATGTGTTGTTCACATCTGGGTCTACCGGCAAGCCAAAAGGAGTTATGCTGAGACATCGTGGAGTGTCCAATATGTATACCCAGGTAAAGAACCTGCTGGAACCTATTCAAGGTAAGGTGTTGTGTTCTACTAATTCCGTGTTTGATTGCTTTATGGTAGAAACTTTGATTGTACTTGCAATGGGAAGAACGGTTGTATTTGCAGATGAGGAAGAAATGATGTTGCCATGGAAACTTGCAAAGTTGATTGAGAAGTATCAAATTGCAGTATTTGAAATGACCCCGGCAAGATTGCAGATGTGTTTGGGCAATGAGGCTTTCTGTAAAGCGGCCCATAATATAAGGATTGCTATGGTAGGCGGAGAAGCTATGACCAAAACAATTCAACAAAAATTCTACGAGCATTCCAAAGGAATTTTACTAAATATGTATGGGCCTTCTGAATCTACGGTTTATACTACTATGATTCATATAAGAGAGAATGATCACATTACAATAGGAAAAGCGATGCAGAACATTCGTACCTATGTCCTGGATGAGGAAAAACGTCCTGTGATTCCAACGGCGTGTGGAGAACTTTATATTGCAGGAGAGTGCCTGGCGGCAGGCTATATATCTCGACCAGATCTTACAGAGCAGGCTTTCTTAGAGGATATTTATTTTCCGGGAGAAAGAATGTATAAAAGTGGAGATATGGTGCGTCTTCGTTTGGATGGTACGTTTGATTTTATTGGAAGAAAAGATGCTCAGGTAAAATTAAATGGACAGAGAGTGGAACTGAATGAAATCAATGGAGCGATTTTAGAGTCCGGAGAGGCAAGACAGGCAGCTACGGTGGCAGTACGTAAGGAAGACGGTTCCATGGAATTATGTGCTTTTTATGAACCCATCCATATGGAACATGAACAGGAGAGGATATGGGAGCACATGCGTCATGTTCTTCCGATTTATATGATTCCTTCTCGTTTGATCCCGTTAGAAAAGATGCCAATGACTGCTTCAAACAAAATAGATATGTTGGAATTACAGCAAAAAGCAACAGAAGGTGCTTGTCATACTGTGAACTGGCAGTCAGTTGTTGAAACAGAAAAGAAAGTGGCAGAAGAAGCGCATAAAGTGCAAGAGGATGTAGAAGTGACGCCGGAATACATATTATCCGTATGGAGTCGTGTCCTTAGCATACCTGCAACGGATTCCAATGTTTCCTTCTTTGAACAGGGCGGTACGTCTATGGCGGCATTGAATGTATTGAGCTGTTATTATAATGATAGATTAGAAATGTCTTTAGCAGAGTTCTATCAAAACCCAACAGCAGTGCAACAGGCAAAACTTTTCAATAAAATGAGTGAAGCTCCTGTGCAAAAGATACCGGTAAATTGGAAGGATTTTGTTGATGTGCAGGAAGAAAAAAATGATGTGGTAAAAACAAACACGAAAAAGCAGGGAGCTGTTTTCGTATCCGGTGCAACTGGTTTTTTTGGAGCCCATTTAGTGAAGGCATTGTTGGCAGCAGGAGAGAAAAAGGTAATTTGCCTGATGCGTGACGGAAGTGAGGAACGACTTTACCAGACTTTGTCCTGGTATTTTGGTCAGGGATTTATATCAAGAATCGGGGAACGGCTGGAAGTGGTATCGGGTGATATTGGTTGTGACAAATTAGGATTATCGGAAGCAGATTTTGAACAATTGGCAGAAGGAATTCGGGAGATTTATCATTGTGCGGCTGATGTACGTCATTACGTGGCAGAAAAAAAGAGTTATCTGAATACGAATGTAGGAGGCACAGCCAGAATGCTGGAATTGGCAGAGAGAGCAGAAGCAGCATTTTATCATATGTCTACATGTAGTGTCAGCGGAGATGCTTGGAAGGAAGGGATAGAGCCAAAAGCATTTACGGAATGTGATTATGACATAGGTCAGGTTTGGGAAGATAATGTTTACGTTAAGAGCAAATTCCTTGCAGAAGGCTTAGTAATGCAGGCGGCACAAAAAGGGCTTTGTGCAAAGATTTTCCGCTTGGGAAGATTAGTAGGAAGAGCCAGCGATGGAGTATTCCAAAAAAATCCGGAAACAAATGTTTTTTATCTGCTGATGAAAGGGTTTTATGAAATTGGTGCGATACCTGTGACTGCATCAAAAGTAAAGGTAGACCTTATGCCGGTAGATGTGAGTGCAGAAGAAGTTTTGGCGTTGAAAGACTGTGAAGATATGATCTATCATATTATGAGTCATGTACCGGTGACTTTAGAGGAAGCTGTAAAGGCTTTGGATGAAAGCATTCAAGTTGTTACAGAAGAGGAATTTATTCAGATTTTAGAAGAAAAAAATCAGAAGATGAATCAAAAACTGGTGGCAATTGTGATGAATCATTGGCACGGTATGAAAAACGGAAAAAATGAAGTGGAAGTCACAAATACGCTGACCATGAAAGCTTTGTCCGGAAAGGAATGTAAGCCGTTTATTCCTTCTGCAAAGCAGATTTTACAGGGATTTCCTGTATAGGAATTTCATTTATAAGGGAGCATGACAATGGTTTCAAATGTATCATTGGCTATTTTTGGATGTACGTTATTAGGGATTGTACTGTTTGCCATGTGGAGTAAACGTACAGAGCGAAAAAGATATTTTCTTCATAAGTTATATTTGGGGCTGGGATTTGCGTATGCCAGTTGGGTAATACCGGTCATCTGTATGAGGTTTGTGGACGTAGGAAATACGGATATGATGTTCGTATTAGATTGTTTGACACAGCCGGGAGGTACTTTGTGTGCTCCGTTGTATTTATGTATTGCAGTGACCTTCGTAGAGGGATATGAACAGATGCAGAAATGGATGTGGCCGCTATTTATACTACCAGTAGTTACAACTCTGGTTGTGGTCACAAATCCATTGCATCATCTGCAATATATAAGGTTTTCTGTTATCAGAAGTGAAATTGTGTTTGGTCCTTATGTGGTTATATGTGGACTGAGTACATATATATATCTGATGGCAGCGATTGTTTATATGGTACGTTTTGCTACCAAAAACAAGTCGTTATTGTATTGGAAACAGTGTTTATTGTTTGCCGTAAGTGGATTTTGTCCGTTGGCTGTTAGCGCATATGCAACATTCAGTGGAAAAGAGGTATCGATTACTGCTACACCAATGAGCTTTTTGGCTACATTAATTTTTAATGGTATTGCAATTTACCAGCTACACATGTTGGATATCACACCTATTGCCACACAGCATATTTTAGACGGTATTTCTGATGGATACTTGGTGTTAAGCGATACCGGATTAGTACTTAAATATAATAAGCAATTTGCAACGTTATTTGCAGAAAAATATGAAATTTCTGAAAACTGTAATTTAAGAGATTGTGTTAAGAAAGAAGATATTGCACAGCGTACAGCGGTATACAATATGATGACTGCGATAGAATCCAGTAGACAAGATGGAACGGTAATTTCTTATGAGCAGGCTGTAACGTTAGAAAAAAATGGAAGAACTAAAAAGCATTATTTTGTAGTGGATGTCTCTCCATTGGAAGTAAACGGGCAAATATCAGGTTTTGCGGTATTGTTTAAGGACATTACGCAGTTGAGAGAAAGTATGCAACGGTTGCAGGATAGTCAGGAACGTATGATGGAACAAGAGCGTCTTGCTTTCTTGGGTCAGATGATCGGCGGTTTGGCGCATAATTTAAAAACGCCTATCATGAGTATATCAGGTTGTGTTGTGGCAGCAGAAGCGCTGGTGGATGAATGTGAAGATAGCCTTTCTGACGAAATGGTTACAGAGGAAGATTATCTTGAAATCTATAAAGAAATACGGGACTGGTTCCAAAAAGTGAAGGAATCTACGGCCTATATGTCAGATATTATTACTGCAATAAAAGGTCAGGCCGCCAATATCAGCACTGATGAAAAATCGATGTTTACCATAGACGAAATGATAAAGAAAAGTACTCTTTTGATGCGTCACGAACTGCTAAATAGTGGTTGTCGCCTTCAAATTGAATGTAATCCGGAAGAAGAGATTTCTTTACAGGGAGATATTAATAATCTGATTCAGGTAGTCGATAATTTATTATCCAATGCAATTTATGCACAGAAGCAGGTTGGTGGCGGTGAAATAGTGATTCAGATCACCCATAATGATCAAAACCTGGATATCATAGTCAAAGACAGAGGCATCGGTATTAGTGATAAGATAAAAGAAAAGTTATTTAAAACTATGGTTACTAGTAAAGGCACCATGGGCACTGGTCTGGGATTGTATATCTCAAATGCAGTCATCCGAGGCAAATTCAGAGGAACTATGTGGGCGGATAATAGAGAAGGTGGAGGAAGTGTTTTTGGCATTTCTATTCCACTTGAAATGGTACACATTAAAAAAACAGTAGTAAGAAATGAGGATACCAAAAGATGAGAAGAAGCAAGGTAGTGAATGAAAATAAAATTTCCATATTAACTTTGGATGATGACCCAATCATAACATCTACTATTCAGGCGTATTTTCAGCGTTCAGGGTATCGCGTGGATATAGAAAATGATCCTAACGCAGCGATAGAAAGAGTGCGTACCGGAAGCTATGATATCTTGCTATTGGATTTTTTGATGACACCAATTTGCGGTGATCAGGTGGTCGAGGAAATACGAAAATTTAATGAAGATATATATATTATCCTTTTAACCGGCCATAAGAGTATGGCTCCACCGGTTAAAACCATCCGCCAGTTAGATATTCAAGGATATTATGAAAAAGACGATCGATTTGATCAGTTGGAACTTTTGGTGGAATCTTGTGTAAAATCTATTAAGCAGATGCGTACCATTCGAGAATATCAGAAGCAGGTTCAGGCACAGAATGAAAAACTGATAGAAGCCTATATGCAGACCATTGAAACTTTGCGATATGTTGTAGAAACAAGAGACAAGGAGACAAAGGGCCATTCAGAAAGAGTATCCAGCCTGGCAGCAGCACTGGCGATGGAAATAGGACTGTGTGAAGAAGAGGTGTCCAGAATCCGAGTAGCCGGATTGTTTCATGACATCGGAAAGGTTGGAGTGCCAGATACTATCTTGTTAAAAAACGGATCCCTTACGGATGAAGAGTTTATGGAAATAAAAAAACACCCTGTCGAAGGAGAAAAAATTTTATCTACATACACTCCATTTAAGGAAATGTTGCCGATTGTTAGAGGGCATCATGAGAGATACGATGGAAAAGGATATCCAGACAGGATTTCCGGTGAAGAGATTTGTTTAGGTGCAAGAATTATTGCAGTTGCAGACTCTTTTGATGCAATGATATCCAATCGAACCTATAGACGTGGGCTTGGATTTGAAAAAACGATGGAAGAATTGCAAAAAGGAAAAGATACGCAGTTTGACAGAAAAATTGTAGAAGCTATGCAGAGGTATGTCGAGAAATTGGGACGAGAGCAATTTGAAGCGACCTATTGCATCCATATAAGATAAAGGAACTAGGGAGAGCAACGGATGAAAAAATATCCTTTGAATAAAGTAGAATATTATTCCAGATTTAGAGATTTCATAGAAGGGCTGGCGGAAAAATATGGAGAACGTCCGGGTATTTCCTGGTTTACCAGAAGGCAGGAAGAACAGACGGTATCCTATCATCAAATGGGCGATGACGTTCGTGCTTTACAGAAAAGGATGTCTCAAATGGGGCTGAGAGGAAAACATATTGCTATTGTCGGTGAAAATAGTTATGAGTGGCTTTTGGTATATTTTGCGGCAACGTATTGTGGAGCAGTGGCGGTTTGTATTGATATTGAACAACCGGAGGAAACGATACTTCAAATGATGGAAATGGCAGATGCGGAGGCGGTCTTTTTATCAGCTCAGTATGAAGATATCTGTAAAAAATATGCAAAAGATGAAAAGCCTATGTTTTTACTTTCCGGACGAGGTAGTGCTTTAATCAAAGTTAACTCATTAGTGGAAGAAGGAGCAAGAATTCGGGAAGTATGTGAGAAAAAAGAGGAAGAAGAAATCAATCCGGATGTGACGGCTGCCATTGTATTCACCTCCGGTACTACTAATTATTCAAAACCGGTTATGCTTAGTCAAAAAGCTATTTTAACGAATGCTTCTGATGCTTTGGCAAATGTACAGGTAGGGGATACAACCTTTACATCGTTACCTTTTTACCACACATATGGTTTGACCTGTTCTGTACTTTCTATGTTGATTTCCGGATCTCATTTGTACATAAATGGCAATTTGAAAACGGTAATGCGAGAAATACATTTGGCAAAGCCCCATACATTATTGACGGTTCCTTTAATGTTGGAAACTATTCACAGCAAAATTTGGATGCAGGCAGAGGAAAGTGGAAAAGCAGAGGGACTGCATAAACTCTTATGGATTCGTAAGATTTTGTTTTCTTTGGGGTTCAGAAAAAGCGGGAAGACCTTGGATGCGGTACGTGAAAAGGCACTGGGAACCATTCGGTTGATTATATGTGGCGGTGCTCACATGAGCAGTGATATCATGGAAGAGTTTAAATATATGGGTGTTATGGTGCTACAGGGTTATGGTATTACCGAATGTGCACCATTAGTAAGTGTAAACAGAAATCAATCAAACAAAATTGGTTCTATTGGTCTCGCAATGGCAAATTGTGAAGTAAAACTGGAAGATGGTGAAATCTTGGTACGAGGTGCAAATGTTATGCAAGGCTATTATAAAGCACCGGAATTAACTGCAGAGGTAATGAAAGATGGTTGGTTTTGTACCGGAGACATGGGCGAGATAGATAAGGACGGGTTTCTTTATATTACAGGCAGAAAAAAGAACCTGATTGTTTTAAAAAATGGTAAAAAAGTATCTCCCGAAAAATTAGAGGAAAAGCTGAAAAAAATTCCTCTTGTCCAGGATGTTGTAGTATATGGAGCGGCAAGTGGAGGCTTTACCGATGATGTTCAGGTGGCTGCAAGCGTTTATCCAAACAAGGAAAGAACGGAAGGAATGACTTCTTATGAGATTTTAGAGAATCTTCAGGCAGAAATTAATGAATTAAACAATACACTTCCGATTTATCAGCAGATACAGCTGGTGAATATCAGAGAACAGGAATTTTCTAAGACTGCTATACAAAAAATCAAAAGACATTTAATTTAAAGGATGTGATAAGGATGGAAGAGAATCTTTTTAAATTTATTCAAGATACGGTAGGTACGATAACGGGAAAAAAAGGACTGGTATATGACACAGACTTTGTAAAGGATTTAGGCTTGAATTCTTTTGATATTATGAATGTGGTATGTGCATTTGAAGAATATTTTGATATGGAAATTCCAAATAGAGATGTATGGCAGTTACGCCAAGTGAAAGATGTTATTGATTATATGATTCATAAAGGGATTACGGATGTGTGATGAACTGTAATGAAGTTGTCCAAATATATATTTTTAAAGAGGATGATGGGCGGAGCGTCGAAGAACGCTTAAACTTCGCGATAGTACAATATTGCCAGAAGTGTGGTTTCGCGCTAAATTGTGACAGAATCGAATGGAAGGAGAAACTTCAAATAGCCAGAACGGATAAGGGAAAACCGTATTTTCCTAAATTTCCTCAAATTCATTTTTCAATCAGCCATAGCGGAGCATATTGGGGATGTGCTGTAGCGGATGAGCCATTGGGAATGGATTTACAGGAACATGTTTATTTAAATGGAGAAACCATGGAAGAAGCAGAGGGAAGGCTTTGGAAGTTGGCGTATCGTTTTTTTCATAGAAAAGAAGCAGAGTTTGTGGAACGGGATATATGTAATCATTTTTTCGTAGTGTGGACTGCAAAAGAAAGTTATGTGAAGTATACGGGGCAAGGGATAGATGATGATTTTGCCAAACAGTATGTGGTTCCTGAAGAAATGAGATTATGGACACAGTTTTCTTTGAAAAACCGTGTGATATGGCGAAGTCAAAACGAATGGTTTTCTAGTGAGCGATATCAGAATAAATATACGCTGTGTGTTTGCACGAAAAGTAAGCGTAGAGTGGTCATAACAGAATGTGACTAGATTTCTCGCAGTTTTAGAACATTTTACTGTTTTTTGAATAAGCAATAACGTTTCAAAAAAAGTGATATTCAAATTCTCATTTAGAGTGCATCGCTCCTGCTCAAATAAAAAAATTAAAGATTTTTGTAAAAAAATGTATAAATAAGGTTTTGTAATGGAAATTGTAATGTGGAGAAGCATATGATTGGTACATAAAGATTAAAGTTCCACTTGAAAGGAGAGGGAGAGATGAAAAAAATGAAACGTTTATTGTCATTATTGACAGTCGGTACAATGGCTTTTTCTATGATGACTACCACTGCACATGCAGCAACTAATATTACAGGTTTAGATCCGGTTGAAACTGCTGAAGGGAATCTTTGGTATGGAGATAATATTTCCGTTGATATAGAGGCTGGAGAGAATGGATATACATTCCGTTCAGTGTGTGCGTATGAAAAGGGAACAGAACAGTATAACTATAATCCAAATTTATTCCGTCATTCAGCATATGAAATGAGTCCACATATGATGAAGTTGGAAGGTGTAACTAATCCAGAAAGCCCATCGCTCTGGATTTTAGCAGATGCAAGTAAAGATTATACTTGGGAACCAAGTGGTCCATATTCCTATGGTGACAGTAACTATGATATTTTATATTGCTGTGACGTAGAGACAGCTATTAAAGATGCTAAGTATTATAAACGTGTAAACTTGGAAGACAGCAATTACTATGATGATGAAGCAGCAGCTCGTATTCGTGGTATTTTAACAAACTCTTATCCATATGTTACAGTAGATGAAATGAAGGAAGCTCTTGCTGCAAATGGATTTGAATATGCGGATGAGTTGACTCGCGCAGATATTATTGCAGCAGTTCAGTCAGCTATTTGGACATGTGCAAACGGACGATATAACGAAGAACGTGTGAGTGAAATTCAGTATCTTCAGACTATCAATGTAACATTAAATACTCAGTGGGGTGGTGCACTTCATGATATTACAAATGAAACAAAAAAAGCTTGGACCAATACAGAAGTTGCTTTTCCGACAAAGTCACGTACACCTGCAGTAGACGAAAATGTAGGTGAAAGAATTAATTCTTTAATTGAGTATTTGGTTGCACAGGAAGCAGTTAGTGTAGAGCAGGAAGAAATCATTGTTTCTGGTATCAAGATTATTGAATCTGCACCACTTCCATCTAATGATGCAAGCAAGAAAGATGTTTACAGCGTAACTCTTCAGGTTGCATTAAATAACAGCGGTAGTGGGGAAAGCGATAATATTAATCTTGCTGTTTACACTGATGATGAATTGGTAATAACAAATCCAATCAGCTTTGGGACAGAAGAATATACATTTAACGTTGAAGCAAAGTTAGGCCAGACAATCAAAGTAGTTGTTTCCGGTACACAGGTTGTTCCTAAGGGTATTTATTTCTACGAAGCAGAAGGCGGTCGTAAGGAATCTCAGAGTTTAGTAGGCGTTGGCGAAGGCGAAACAGACGTTTACGCGGAAGCAAGCGTAGTTATGCAGGAACGTATACTTCAGTTCCACAAGAAAACAGAAGTAAATAATGTACAGTACCCACTTAAGGGCATTGAATTTGAACTTTACTACGTAAGCAGTGTAGAAGATTACAATAATATTTTAACAGACGGCGATGCGGCAAATGACGCAGCATATGAAACTCCATCTAAAGAGGCGTTTCCAAATGCAGTTCCTGTTGGTACTGTAGTAACAGACGAAGGTGGACGTGCAGCTTACAACTTAACTCAGAATAGCCAGCCAGACGGTATTTACATGGTTGTTGAAAAAGAACACGATGCAGTTAAAGAAGTATTAAAACCGTTCTTAGTTGCAGTTCCGATGACAGACGATGATGGTTTCCCAGTTTACCAGATGAATGTAAGTTTAAAGAATGAAATCTATGTTCCTGATGTAGACAAAGATGTAACAGAAATCGGACAAGATTTAGCTACACAGAATGTGGGAGATACAGTAACTTGGATTATTCGCGGTGATCTTCCAAAGGATATGGCAAAATCTTCTCACTACAAATTAACAGACGTACTTGATTATCGTCTTACATACGATGGAAACCTCGTTGTAAAAGTAGAAAAGCTTACAGACAAAGCAGACAACACAGCAACAGGTGCAAATGTTCTTAATAAGGGGACCGATTACTCATTACATGTTACAGAAAGAGACGGCGTTACAACTATTGTTGTTGATTTAACAAAAGTTGGTAGAGCAAAAGCTGCTCAGTTAGCAGGTGCAGAGTACGCAGACTATGAAGTACGCGTATACTTCGATTCTCACATCGATGAAGATGCAATCTTTGACGAAGACGATACAGAAAAGAATAAGATTCCAAATACTGTAACTTTAGGCTACACAAACTCTGCAAACTTTGAATGGACAGTAGTACCTGAAGAAAATGAAATTCCTGCAGTTTATACTTGTGGCGTTAACCTTTACAAGTATGATGCGAAGGATTACAACGTTGCACTTGCAGGCGCAAAATTCAAATTAGCAAAGGTTGTAGAAGAAGGTACAACAGGCGCAACTCAGTTAGTGACTAAAGAAGACGGCGTTAAGAATGTAGTTTATGTAGATTTCTACACCGCGATGGCAGATAACAAATTGGATACTAATAGCAAGATGAGTGAAGTAGAAACTGATGAAAATGGTAAAGCAATGCTTTATGGTCTTGCAGAAGGAACATATTATTTAGTTGAAACTAAAGCTCCTGTACTCGTTGACGAAAATACCGGTGAAGTTACAGCCGCATATAATTTGTTAAGCTATCCTGTAAAAGTGACAGTGGATGAGGTTTCTCATTTGGAAGCAATTGAAGTTGCTAACAGTAACCAGTTCAGACTTCCATCAACAGGTGGAATTGGTACAGGAATCTTCACAATGAGCGGTGGAACATTAATCGCGCTTGCTGGTGCAGTTCTTATTCGAAACAAAAAGAAAGAAACAGAAGAATAGAATTTCAGCCCTTATAATGCATAGTAAAAAGTTTTTTAAACCTCCAAACGGATGTAATATACAATTACTCGGTTTGGAGGTTTTAGGATATTAAGAAAAAGATATAAAAATCAAAAATGTAACCGTTGTTGTAACCAATAAGGAGTAAAATACATATACATTTCGCTTTACAAAGGGGGGTGAAAAGTGGAAAATCGATTACCGGTATTGCAAGTATGTTTGCTTGGAAAAGAAAAAATTACATATGGCAGTGTTCCGGTTTTGTACGGAAGAAACAGTATTACAAAGGCTATGAAGCTTTTGTTGATATTGCTTTATAACGGCAAAAAGGGGATTCCACGCAATCGACTTTTGGAGGATTTGTACGGAAGAGAAGAACTGGCAGATGCTGCCAATAACCTGCGAGTTACGACACATCGACTGAAAAAGATGTTAATCGAGGCCGGGATGCCGGAGTATGAATACATTGTCTCTACGGGAGGTGTTTACTATTGGGACAGCCCAATGGAAACGATTGTAGATGTACAAGTGTTTAAAAAGCTGGTTAAGGATGCAGAGAAAGAAACTGACGAAGAAAAGAAGCTCGATATGTTGAAGGAAGCTTGTCATATGTATGGTGGAGAGTTTCTGCAGAAATTATCTGGTGACGACTGGGTGCTTATGGAAAGTGTACAGTGCAAAAATCTGTATTTTGATGCATTACATCTGTTGAGTGAGATACTGATGGAACGCAGAGAATACGAAGAGGTATTGCGCATGGTAGAGCCAGCAATTGAGTTGTATCCGTTTGATGAATGGCAGGCGATAAAGATTGATTGCTATATTGCACAGAGTCGTTATAAGGATGCACTAAAGGTGTACCAGGCTACTGCAAAGTTGTTGATTGAAGAGCTGGGAATCACTCCATCTGACAGGATGATGAAGCAGTTTGATGTGCTCAGTAAACGTGTCAGCAACCGTACACAAGCGATTACAGAGATAAAAGGTGAGCTGCAAGAGGAGGCGGAGCAACGAGGAGCATTGTTTTGCACGTATCCAGGATTTAGAGATGCTTACCGCATGATACGAAGGGGAATGGAGCGTAATGGTCAGTCCGTATTTTTGTTGCTTTGCACGTTAATAGATAGCAAGGGACGTCCTATGGAAGGATCAGACAAGTTAGATGAATTGTCAGAAGCCTTATACAACGCTATCAAGAATTCATTGAGAAGGTGCGATTCTTTTACAAAATACAATAAATCACAGTTTTTGGTAATGTTGGTAGGAACCAATGAAGAAAATTGTCAGATTGCTATTAATCGTATTACTAATAATTTTGTAAAAGAGCATAAAACCTGGGCAAATTATCTGGAGTGTAATGTTTCTTCCTTGTTGGATGTGGAATGTCAAAGGACAGAAATCCGTTTACGAGATATGGTGTAACACATACATAAATTAAGAATTAGAGAGAAATTTGGAGTTAATGTATATGGAAAGAACGCGAACGTATCAGGGCAATATTTCGGCCCCCAATTTGCTGAATATTTGTGTGGATCAAAATGTAGGTGGTGAAGTGAGCGGCAGATTGTATCACTGCTATAGTGAGGAACCGATCATGTTTTCCAATATTATAGAGCTGATTCGTGAGGCGGAGAAACTTTTTGACACGATTGCCTTTCCACAGGCATCTACTAAGACACGCAGCTTGGTAGAAAAGGATGATAAACCGACCATGCAGGTGCAAAGACCGGATAAAGTAGTTTTGCCGAACGAGGTTGTTCAAAATAGTGGTGAGCTTGGAAGTTTTGTGACCAATGTGCGGTTTCGTCAGAATTCTACATGGCAGGGAGAAATTTGCTGGGTAGAGGCAGGGAAAACATTACAGTTTTCCAATACGCTGGATTTTATTAGGGTAATTGATCTGGCAATAGAAAAGATACAGTTTCAATAAAAATGCAATACAATTCCGTTACTTCACTGCAGAAGTAACGGAGTTTTTTATTTCATAGGAAACATTAATTATTGAGTGCCAGGATAACTTAAAACAAGTTCCTTATGAAATAAAACACTCCGCTTTGTTTCATTAAAAAAATTTAGAAAAAAAATTTACAAATAAAAAATGTAATGGTTTTGGTAATGTGCCGGGGAGTAAAGTAAAGGTACAATTTATGAAAGTTACTTTATAAGGAGGGCGACATGAAAAAAAGATTTAAACGATTGCTGACAGCAGCGCTTGCAACATTGATGTGTGTAAGTAGCTTGAACCTGACTTCATTTGCGGAAGAAGGACCGGTGAGTGCAGCAAAAGTAAGTGATTTGGTAAACAAGACCGCAACAGCATTAGATGAAAATGATCAGGTAGATGTAACATTGAGTGTACCTGGCGAACAGATGGATTATAGTTCTGACATCGTGATGGTACTGGGGGAGAGTCCTACAGATGATCATTCTTACATTACTGATACAATTAAGAAAATGTTAACTGCAACAGATGGTACTCCTACCAAAATTAAGTTTGGTCTGGTAACATATTCTGATACAACAGAAAAGGAACTTGTTCTTCCATTAACGGAAATGCGAGATACTGATCCTAATAATGAAGCTTTAGATGATATGGATGTAATTATTGCAAATGCACTTAAAGAAGCGAAAAGGGTTGGTATAGGTGTTAACCTTGAGAGTGCTTTAAACACTGCGAGAGATTTGTTGGCTGCCGATACGGAGGTTCCAGCAGAGCGTAAGCATATGATCGTAATCACTACAGGACTTGCTTATTATTTTGATGATGACAATGGTCAGGCTTGTACTATTATCGGAAGTAATGGTTATGGGGACTATGTGCATAGTTATAAATACTGGTTAAAGGCTCGTAATAATTCAACAAATACTCAAAGTGGTTATAAAATCCCAACATGGGCAGAAGTTAAGGAAAATGGCGTAGTTAATTATCAGGCTTCTTGGGAAAAATATTGGGGAATGGTTGTCGAGTGGATTGCGGCTGATCAAAATAAATATGTATATGATTTGAATGGCCAGACTTACTCAGAATTCTTGACAGCAGGCGGAACGATGTATGGAAAAAACTATACAGAATATCCAGCTAGTATTAATAATAGTAGCGGTAAGAGATATGGTCATGCATTAACTGATGCAAATGACATTGCTGCAGTTAAAAATGCAGTTCCTTACTTTACTGGTGGTGCAAATCCGGCCGATAATGCTAATGCCGCGCATGCTTTGAATTATGAACGTGGACAGTATGAAGCATATGTAGTATACAAACAGATGGATATGCCTATTGGTGAGACCTTTACAACTGTATTAAAAGATGAGAATGGCGAGAATATTGTTGTAGACGGTCTTGGATACAATTGTTATGCTATCACAAATGGAGCATCTAAGAATCCAGGAGAAGAGGATAGATGGTTAGAGTCTAATCAGATAGGCTATAACTTTGTACAGCAGTTGGCAGGTGGTAAAGCGATTCACTATAGAGATAAAGATAATACTTTCTTTGAACCAATTGAAAACAAGATTCTCTACACATGCTCCATCGGTTCTACAGTAGAAGACTATATTGGATATGGTTACTACAATGAAGATGGTGATTTTGAAGAAAATGGTAACTTTGAATTTATTACAGATGCTTCTGCTCTTAGATTAAATAAGGGTGGTGTGGATTATACTGCAACTATGACAAGCAGTACTCCAGATGAAAATGGCAAGATTATCGAAGCTTCTTATGCATTTACGGCTCCAGGCGCTACAGAACCTACTTTCTGGTTAGATTATTACTATGGTGACGGCAAGACTACAGAAAAGTTTATTTGGACATTTGGTGAAAATGTTTCTTTAGCAAATAGAACTTCTCTTACATACAAGATTCAGTTAACTGAAAAGGTTGAAGCGGAGGGCGATTATAACGTTAGAACAAATAATTCTGCAACATTGTATCCTAAGGACAGTGAAGGCAACCCTGGTGAACCTCAGGTATTTCCAGTTCCTTATGTAACATATTTTGCTGGCGAAAGACTTATTACTTTCAGCAAGACAACTTCCATCGGCGAAGGAACAACAAAGATTACATACCCATTAGAAGGTATTCAGTTTGAAGTTTACTATGCAGGTACTGTAGACGAATATACAAAGTATATGGAAGACTACGCGAAAGCAAATACAGGCGATACTCTTGTAGAGGAAAAAGCAATTCAGGATGCGTTTACAGTAGAAAAGGCTAAGACAGTAACTGCTGAAGATAAAGTTGGTACTGTTATAACTGATATCAACGGTAATGCAGTATGCAACATTAATAAGAATGGTGTTTACTTAATTAAAGAATTACCACATCCTGCAATCGTAAAACCAGTGGATCCATTTGTAGTGGCAGTTCCAATGGTTGATGCAGAAGGTGAATTAACATACGTTATTCCGGTTAATCCAAAGAACGATGTTCTTCCAGGTCCGGAAGTAGAAAAGAATGTTACAGCAATTGGTACAGAAATTGACAGCTTTGCTGTTGGCGATGTAGTAACATGGATCTTACGCGGTGGCATCCCAGTGGATATCGCAGGCGGTAAGTACTACGAAATGTATGATGTTTTAGAAGATAGCTTAGACTATGCAGGCATCTTAAAGGTTGTTGCAGGTGCAACAAACGTAGCTGAAGGTGAAGAATCTACTGTTTTAGGCGCAGAAGATTATATCGTATCTTATGATGATGCAACAAGAACTGTGAAGTTCGAATTAACAACAACAGGTATGCAGAAAGCTGCAGCTGTTATCACTGGAAATAACGTAGACGCAGACGGAAGCGGCAGCGTAGATTACAAAGACGTAGAAATTCGTGTATATCTCCAGACAGAGATGAACGAAAAAGCAATGGTTGGCGGCAAGATTCCAAACCAGGTAAAATTAGAATATAGAAACTCTGTAAACTTCTATTTTGAAGATGTAGACGATGCAGCTGCTTATACTTGTGGTGTTCGTATTTACAAGTATGATGCGAAGAATAAGGAAACAGCGCTTGCAGGTGCAAAGTTTGTATTAGCAAAGGCTGTAGCAGAAGGTACAGATGGTGCATCTCAGTTAGTAATCAAGGGCAACGAAGTTGTTTACGTAATTTATGAAGATTTCTATACAACAGTAGAAGAAGGCAAATTGGCTGGATTAAGTACAGAAGTAACAACAGATGAATATGGGGAAGCAAAGCTTTACGGTTTAGAGGCAGGTGAATATTACCTCGTAGAAACAAAGGCTCCAGAAGGCTACAACCTTCTCAGCTACCCAGTAGAAATTACAGTAAGCCAGAATTCTGACGAGAATCCAATCGAAGTTGCAAACAGCAACCAGTTTAAGCTTCCGGCAACAGGTGGTATCGGTACTCTTGTATTTAAGATTTGTGGCGGTGTGTTGATTGTAGCTGCAGTTGTGATTTTACTTACAAAAAAACGTATGAAAAACAATGAATAAGAATGTTTATAGAGACAGCGGGTAGGAGAAATTCTATCCGCTGTTACATTTTTTATAGGATTCATTAAAAAGTTTACAGGAAATGATTTGGTTAATGGTTTTTGTAATGGTCTGTGAGTAAAATATAATTATAGAAGTTGTGATATTAGGAGGACGAGTACTTGGAAGATAAGGAGAAAAAAACGAAAAAGAAAAAATCAAAGGGTGGAAATCTATCCACGATATTGATTGTGTGCTTACTTGTTGTAGGAGTACTGGTTATGTTATATCCGACAATCAGTAATTTTTACAATGAGCTGACAGGCTCTTATGCAATTCAGGAGTTTGTAGAGAATATGGCCGGCCAAGATGAGGTGGATTTGGCAGAGCAGAGAATGATGGCAGAAACTTATAATGCTGCATTACAGACCAACATGGACAAGATTGATTGCCCTTATGATTATAATGACATTATGGATTTTGGGAATGGGATGATGGGATATATCGAAATTCCTGTAATTGATGTGTACCTGCCAATTTATCATAGTGTAGATGAACGTGTTCTCACAAAGGGTGTAGGACACATTCCGAAGACATCGTTTCCGATTGGCGGAGAAGGAAATCATAGTGTTTTGACCGGACATACAGGTTTACCTTCTGCAGAATTGTTTACAGATTTAGAAAAGGTACAGGTGGGAGATAGATTCCTTATTCATATTGCTGGGGATGTAGTGGCTTATGAAGTAGATCAGATTTTGGTAGTTCTGCCAGAAGAAGTGGATGACATCATGCCGGTAGCTGGTAAGGATTATTGTACTTTAGTAACCTGCACTCCTTATGGAATTAATTCTCATCGTTTACTGGTGCGTGGCTATCAGATTGAGGTGGAAGAGGCAGTGGAAGTTGTTACCGAAGTAAATACGCTGGAAGACTATAATTGGTTGATCGTAATCGCGGGAATAGTTGGTGTTATAGCACTAATTACGGTGATCGTAATATATAGGAATATGAAAAAAAGAAAAAAGTAATGCTTTTTGTAATGTTATTTGTAATACTTTGTAGAGTAAAATTTATCATATATAATTAGGTTTTTTGTATGATAAGGAGATATTTGACCGTGAAAAGTGGATCAGAAAGAAATAAAGGCACATTTATTGTAAAGGTTATGAATACACAGAATTCCACTTGGCAGGGAAGCATTACGTGGGTGGAAGAACAGAAAACACAGAATTTCAGAAGTGCTCTGGAAATGATCAAGATGATAGATGGGGTTTTGGCAGGAGATGCTGATATAGAGGGAGGCAACCATGAAGGATAAGATGAAGAAGCGGATATTGGCTAAGATCCTCTGCTTTGTACTTATTATAAACAGCAGTATATCTGTTATGGCAGAGGACGGTAGTGTAAGCCCTGAGAATAATATTACAAGTGAATACACTGATGAGAGTGAAACCTCTGAATCCGGCGAAGAGTCTTCACCTATTGAAGAGCCGAGCGAGGAATCTGGTGAGGAGTCAGAACTGGAGATAAATCCGGTAGATGAGGAACTGGAAGAGAGTTCCGAAGCAAGTGAAGAGCATAGTGAGGAATCCGAAGCAAGCAAAGAGAGCAATATTTTGAGTGATGAGGAGCATATATTAGTTACACGCAGTTTAAAGGTGAATGCTTCTATTACAGATAATGTTGATGAGAATCCAAATACTTTTGCAGTAATATTAGAAGCTTGGGTTGAAGGAATCGTTAGCAAATCAGTAAAAGAAAGTGAAGTAGGGGAAATACAAAAAGTACAGGATGCACAGGAAACGGAAAAACAACTTGCAGAGGCTGTAAGTGACCAAGAGAAAGACGGTCAGGTTATTGTAAAACAGACTGTTTTCGAAGAAGGTACAACTTGTGATAGTAGTGCAATTTTGAAAAATCAGCTCAGTCAGTATTTTGAATATGATTGTTCATGTGAAGAGGAAAAACACACTTGTATTGAAGTATATACAGCTGCTTGGGATGGAAGCCAGTTTCTTGAGCCGGTTCAGATTGATCTGGTAGATGAACAAAGTACGATAAGCCTTGTAGTAAACGATGGTGCTATTGAAGTTTCAGGTTTTGATTATAAAGAACATACTGTAGTAGCAGACGAGGTTTCCGGTAACGGACAGAAGTTGATCGTAAAGGCATCTGTAGAGGCGAAAGCAGGTTTCTGGGGTGGAAATAATGTTCCGGTAACAGAAGAAGTTACAGCAGTTTATATGAATGGCGAAGCAGAGGCTACATATGCTACATTAAGGGCTAACGCACCTGTTTGTGTAGATATTGCAACACAGGATAAGACGATTTATTATGGTGGTTCTATTTCAGACAAGGATTTACTGGATAGCATTACCGCAGGTTATAAAACAGTTGGTACCACAGAAACAAGAGGTGTGGTTTGTGTGAATGATGACGGCACTTTGACACCGGCAGAAGATTGGATGGACGATTACGCGGTTATGACATGGAAGACATATGCTGGTCAGAATTGGACGGAAGAAGTAAGTAATATCTTAGGAAACTCTGTAAGTAAGACGGGTACGGGATGTTATGAGTATGCTGTTACCATTACGCCGATTCAGGAAGCCAATGCTACCGATACTAATGCAGGTGCCGCAAATCCTATGGGAGGCGTAACGGATAGCGCGACAGGTATTAATTATGTACTGATTCCAGTTATCAGATTCCGTAATACCATAATCAATCATGGCTTTATTCCGGATCAGGAGTATTTTGAAAATTATAACAAGGTGTCTGTAGAATGGATGGAAATGAATGGTTTTTGTTTAGAAAGTGAAACCGATGATGATCCATATACATATCCTGCACCGGATTATGATTTAGAACCGACACTTTATTTTACATATGAACCAATCGATTCTACATTTACAACAGATACAGGAGTGAATGTAATCGTTTCCAGCAGCAATGACAATGCAGACGGGGGCATGTATATTGCAAATGCAGTTATTTTTGGCAGTTTACTTAGGACACTGGATGTAGAGGCAAGTGAGGGTATGTTTACAATTTCAGTTAATTATGCAACTTCTATTGAATTGCCGGCAACAGGCGGTGTGGGTACAGCAGGATTTAGAAATAGTGGTCTGGTACTAATGCTGTGTGCTATCGTGCTTATTTGGAAAAAGAAAAGAAGTGTAGAGTAAACAGTGATGTATAAAAAGTAATCAGGGGCTTTTGTAAGTCCCTGGTTTGTGGCATATATTTGCTTTATGGAAGAAAAGATGGTAATCAGGTTGGCGGTATGTGTAGAAAGGAAAAAATATGAATAAAAAAAGAATAAAACAGGCCGGTGTATTGGGATTGACTTTAGCACTGACGTTTTCTGGCTTTGTTCTGTCAAAAGTGTATGCAGCAGAAGGAATAAAAATCAACAAAAAGTGCACAGTTCAGATTAGCCTAAAGGAAAGTGGTTTTAAAGAATTCATTGGTCAGGAAGCGCTTCCGGTGGAGGTGGCATTTTATAAAGTAGCAGATGTTGATGTGGGCGGTAATTATAAGACATTGGCAGAGTATGATGCGTTGGATCTTTCTGTAATTGATTCTGAGACAACGGCTGAAGAATGGAGTGTTTTGGCAGAGAATGTTAAAATGGAAATTGCTTTAGCGGAATTGGAAGCTTTTACGACAAAAAATATGGAATATGGAGAAGTAATCATCAGTAATCTGGATACGGGATTATATCTTTTAGATGTACAGCAGGTAATCTCTGATGAATACATATATGAATTTACTCCATTTATGATAGCGTTACC
>JAZRLF010000052.1:0-58944 GCA_045646695.1 Lachnospiraceae bacterium | reverse complement strand
TTTTTGTAAAAGAATGTGTTTGGTCATACATTCATTTTACCATAAATCCCTTACTTTTCGAAGTCTGGGATTTATTTTTTGGCATAAAAATGGAGCTGCCGCTCCAACTGAATTAATCATCAGTTAGTGCGACAGCCCCTTTTTCTTCAGGCAAATAGTGAATAGGAGGTAGCAGAAATGCAGCATAGAAAAAAGTAGCCTCGCCGGAGAGCGGGGAAGATTAGACAGGATGGCACACAGATAGGACGTAATAATAGGTACAAGATAGCATGTACTTAGAGAAAAGTAGCCTTAGGAGGGTTCACGGACAAAAGTCCGAAACAAAATTTACAACTGAATATGGAAAACAAAGAAAAATTAAAAAATTATATTTATGGAGGAAAAAAATATGGCAACAGGTTTAAAAAGTAGAATTATTTACAGAGAGGCAACAAAGGAAATTGGCGCAGCAAATTATTGGGAGGGTACTTATAAGCTTTTAATGAAAGCAACTTCTATCCCAAGCCCATTTGGTGCACAGAACATGGTAGATACTTCCACACTGGAAGATTTAGTGGTTACTCAGGAATTTGGCAGACGCTCTGCAGGCAGTATGGAAATTTCCGGTGCATTTGAGAAGCAGTATAAGGATGAGCTGGCTAACTGCGAAGGTAAGAAGCTGGATATCTGTATTTTGTACGGTACAGACGGCAAGGGTTCTGAAGGTATTCTGGCATTTATCGGTGCAGAAAGCTTTGCACCGGGTGAGGCAACTGCAGAGTTTTTAACAGGTACTGCAACCGTATCTGTACAGACATTACCAAAGTGGATTGAAGACAACTATGATGTAGTTGTGGTTGAAGATGAAAGCGGTTATCCTACCGAAGTTACTCTTACTGCAAAAGCAGCGTAAGCAGTGACAGACAAGGGCTTAAGACACTTCGCTGAAGGCGTTCAAGTGCATAATGAATATTTCCGGCATATAAGACAAGGATATACATTTGACGCACGAGGCGGAGCGAGCCCGCTTTGATTCTACTCAAATAATTTCAGAGAAAAGGAAAGGTAAAATAATGAAAGTATTAAGTATTGGCGGAAAAGATTATACATTTGAATTTACAATGGAAGCTTCACTCTATAATGAGTGTACAGAAAAGGTGACAAACCTTTTAATGTCTATTTCTGAGGCTGGAAAAAAGGAGGATGTTAAGGCAATGATCATGTCCATGTCTGATATTCCTCAGACAACTCTGACCATGTTCTATGCAGGACTTTTAGAACACCACGGCCAAGAGGGAGACAAAAGTGTATTGAGCAAAAAGGCTGCAAAGGAGCTTATCAAAAAATACTTTGAAGAGCATAAAGATGATGATACCGGCAATTTTTATGGTGTCATGGAACTTATGATTGAGGTGATGACAGATGATGATTTTTTCAAGCAGATCGGTCTGGAACAGATGATGAAAAAGTCTCAGACCGAGAAAAAGCCAAAAACACCTCAGGACCACAAGAAGAAAGCCGTAAAAGCTTCCGAGAAATAGTTTTCAGCGAAATGCTGCCGAATGCTTTGGCAATCGGCGTTCCTTATGATACCTTTTGGCATTTGACTCCCAAGAAATTAAAATGTTTTTACAAGGCATACGAAATAAAAAGACGATTACAGGATGAGCAGATGTGGTTCATGGGACAATACGTCCTATCTGCAGTGTCCATGGCAGTGGAGCACAATCTTCATGGCAGAAAGGCCAGGTCAAAATACATTGAAAAGCCAATACTGCAGACGGAACAACATACAGAAGGCGCAAATCCGGAATCCAGGGAGCAGGTGGCTGTATTTGAAATGAAGCAAAGAATCAATGCATTAAAACAGCAAGGGCTCCCACTGAGCCCTTCATAGGAGGAAAGGTATGAGTAAGAATAAGAGAAAGGGAGTGAGAGGATGGCGACGGTTTTAGTTGATAATGTAAAGTTAGATATTGATATAACAGAGAAAATCAAAGCATCTACTTCGGTGGAAGATATAATCAAGGATTTGGGAAAATTAACAGATAAATTTTCTTCAATAAAAAAGGTTTTAAGTAATGCACCAAATACTAGAGCATATAAGTCTGCAATGAAAAAACTGAGTGGAGATATGAATGGGTTGGAAAAGGGAGTAACGGGAGCAGTTGCAGCTTTTTCCGAATTCAACTTGGTAAAAGACGGTATTTACGATATAGTAAAAGGTTCTGATAATTTATTAGCTTCTATTGGACAAATTGGTGGAAGTGCAGTGGCAGCATCAGTGGAAATGTGCACAGTATTTGGTCCGGCAGGAATCGTTGCAGGAGGGGTGACCGCATTAATTGCAGCCTTTTTGGGTGTTGAAAGTGCAATGGATGCTGTTGTAGATGAAAGTACGGGAAATTCCATTAGAGATGCACTATTGAAACCAGGTGGTGTTCCTATTGAAGAAATTACAAATAAATATACTTTTTCATTAGGGCAAATTTCAGAAGGGTTTACTGGAATTGTTTCCGCAACTGATGAACTTCAAATTATAAAAGCAAGGGCTGGGGAAACCAGTAGCGAAATTGATTTGATAAAATTTGCATTTGAGAATGGAACAACTGTATCTGGACAAAAAATTGCCGAATTGGAAGAACTATTTAATCAATTATATGATGATTCACAAGAAATATTTTCTAAAGAGTATGATATTATTATGTTAGGACTTGCTGGTGCATTAGGAGATGTAGCGAGTGCAGCTGGTATTTTAGTTCCAGAAATAATGCAAGCAATGGATGATCTAAACACAAAGAATGAAACTGAGTTAGAAGAGTTAAAGGCATCTAATGAATCGTTAAAAGAATCGTATGAAAGCGGAACAATAACACAGGAAGCGTACTGGGAATCTCTTTATGCTAACACTGTAAAATTACAGGAACTAACAGGAGAATGCGATAAAGTTACAGCCTCTATTGATGAAATGAATGAAATTACAAATGGAATTGATTTTAGTGCGTTAGTAGAATCAGTAAATGGAGTATATTCTTTAAATATTGGGGAAATAGGGGAATTGATTTCTGGAGTAGGTGTTGCATATAGTGATGCTAGTGAAACAATAAGCACAGCAACGGAAAGCACTTTGTCGGCTATTAATAAGTACATGGAAAGTGCAGAAAATTATGATATGCCAGAATATGTGAGTCTTTTTGAGCAGCTTGCTAGTTTAGAATCTGCTAGTGCAGAGGAAGCACAAAAGGAACTGGAAACTCAAATGTTTAATTTTATTGATACAATTCAAACAGGATTAACACAGGAGATTCCAGATGTGATAGATCAGGCCTTGGCTGACTACCAAAACCTAAGTTCTTTTCAGCGGAAGTGGGTAACAGAAGAAGAATATGTAAAAGAGGCACTTTTAAAATATAAAACAAATGTTATTGAACCTGCCGAAACAGAATTGCAAAGTATGTATGAACAGCTAGGATTAGACGGGACGGTATGGGCTTCTGAGGCGGCTGAAACATTGATTAATCATTAAACTTATTTGATAAGGGCAATAAATTTAATGTGGAGGATGACAATTCGTTTATTCAGTTCTTAGAAATGATGCAGAAGGTTACAATATCTTTTGGCCTGGAATTGGATAACGGGAAGGTTGAGTGGATGAAATATGCCACTTTATTTTTATCTGATTGGGATAGCAGGCAAGGCATGCTTACTGTCAATGCATCGAGCCGTTTATCACATATGGAGGACACTTATATACTTGGAAATAAGATTTATGAGAGAACAGCTTATGAGGAAGCAATCAGCATTTTAACAGATGCGGGACTGGAGACTGATGAATACAGTCTGGATGAGTGCCTGCAGGATGTTTTACTCATAAATCCTATGCCGGAGGCACCCCACAGAGAGTGTCTGCAGCTTTTAGCCAATGCCTGTCGGTGTATTTTGCTACAGGATGCAGATGGAAGGATTGTAATTCGTGCGAATTTTGCACATGTGATCGGACCGGAAAATCTGACTGTGGAAGCCAATGGTGTGGCACCATGGGGAAATTTGGGAAATATACTGTACGGAACAGAATATGTGTATGGGGACATGACAAAGAATTTTCTGAAAACAGACGGTAAAATGTATTTTCTTCCGGAGGATGATTCCTATTTGGCTACAGCCTATGTCAGTGATCAGATAGCTGATGAAGCAGGTTTATTTGAGCAAAACCCATGTATTTCAGTGATGCTGCCTGCTGCGTATAGTTATTATGGGGTAAATATTAGGTTTGCTGGTAATCCGCCGAAGGAATTAGTGGTTCATACGTATGCAGATGATGTTGCAGTACAGCAGGTTATTTTTACGGACTTAATGCAGGAATCAAATTTATATTATGAATTTAAGGCGTTTGATAAAATGGCTTTTGAGTTCAGCAAGGCAGAGCCTTATAGTCGTATTGTTGTAAATGAGATTGCTTTTGGAGATTTATCCGATTATGTACTGCATAGAGAGTTAATGCTTGAAACTCCTCATGGTTATGCAGAGGAGAAGACCAAGAGTGTGAGTGTGAAAATATTTAATTTTGAAAATGATGAAGATGGGAATCCACAGGAAGTGAAGGACGATGTGGTGGTAAAACAGGTACTCAATATTGCAGGTAAAAACAGACTTTGTGAAAATCAATTGGTATCCACCAGAGAGCATGCAGTGTTGTTGGCACAATGGTTGGGCAATTACTATGCAAACAATATTTCCTATGATGTAAATTATCGTGGAGAACCAAGGCTGTCAGCCGGAGATATCATTAAGATGGAAAGCGATATAATTACCGGACTGCAGGTTGAGGTGGTTTCCCAGTCCCTTCAATTTGATGGAACATTTAGCGGTTCTTTAGAACTGAGAAAGGCATTAAGAATGGTGAAATAGTATGAAAAAAATTATTAACAATTTACTTTATGATACAGCAGTGTCGGAGCTGATATACCATGACGAAGTGAAAAACAGACGCTGGTATAAAACTCCTAAGGGCAATTACTTTGTATTTTATGGAACAGGCGAGATAACACCCAAGACAGAAGAAAATGTAAGGGAATATTTGGGCCAAAACAACGTGGATAAATACATTGAATTGTTCGGAGAACCACAGGAGGCATAACTATGGCATGGATGGAACCGAAAACAGATTGGAAGGAATCGGATTATTTTAATGCAAAAGACTACAACCGTTTTATCGGCAATCTGACAGTATTAAAAGTGCTGACAGAAGAACTGTTTAAAACCGTGGACCTGGCGCCTATGGGCGAAGATAAGACTTACCATAGTCTGATTTATGCAAGGGAAATCAATGCAATAGAAAATAATCTGGAAACAATTAATCTGAATACATACGGATTTAATATCGGTGAAAAGGTTGTTTACAAGGAGAACGGCAAAACACCGCTGTATTCAGAATTGAATCGCATGGAAAGTGCGATGTTGAAGCTTTACACAACAATGCAGGCTCACAAGAGGAATTTGCCGAGATTGGCAATGATACTTGGCGGGCAGAAAGGAATGAGGGTTTAAAAAATGGCAGATTTAAAAACAAATTATAAGGATGATGTACTGGATACTTCTGTAAATACAAAACGTAAATATAGTATGATCACAAATGCTGACGGAACGGTATCCTTCGAAGACGTGACTGCTTATTCTCAGCACGGAGATAGCTTTGGAGCAGCAGCTGTAAACAGTATCAATGAAGCAGTAAACAGTGCAGGCAAAGCTTTGGGGGGATTATCCTTTGTTATGTTGACACAAGAAGCATATGATGCATTGGAATCAAAAGACAGTAAGACGGTTTATTTTACTACAGCATAGGAGGCAGTATGGGAGCATTTAGCGGAAAATCCAAATTGAAGATTTTTCAAGGCGGAACAAAAATAAAAAGGGCTTATTTGGGAACTGCAAATATTTACTCTTCCGGTAATACAGTTACTTATGTAGTAGACAGTGGTATCATGTATAATGAAGAAGTAGAAGAGGGGGCCAGCGTATTGGCGCCTGCTTCTTTTACACCTGTAAAAAGCGGATGGAGCTTTGCCGGCTGGAGAGAGGATACAAAAGCAAACGGTGAAGTGTTAGACATTAAACAGATGGGAGAAGAACCGATGATACTGTATGCTGTTTTTAAACAGTATGTCACATTATCTTATCATGGAAACGGTGCATCGGGAGGTAGTGTGGGCTCTCAAGGCAGTTACAGATATTATAATAATGAAAACTATGGAGAGGCAACATTTGTACTGGCAGACAATAGTTTTACAAAAACGGATTATGCTTTTACAGGTTGGGATTTGGGACAAGCAGGTGAAAGAATTACGCTGTCTGCCAGCACGGTTGCCTATGCTCAGTGGAAACAGACCACCAAGTATATATTCAAAAATGGTGTTACATCTGATTATACCGGTGGCTGGTCTGCTGAAAGTGGCTCTTATTTTAATCAGTCAAGTGATACGGCGATATCCGTAGGTACTACGATTAAGGCCGGAATCGGAACAGGTGGTTCTGAAGAGGGAGAGAACAGAACCAGCTGGCTGACAAGTGGTACTATTGATTTTAGTGAATTTAAGACCATTACGATCAATGCCAACAATTGGATAATAAAGGATGCCGGTAATTGTGAAATTGCATATTACATAGGAAATACTTTGTTAAGGAGTTTTACCACAGAAAATGTTTCCGGTACGTCAACATCTTTTACTGCAAATATTTCCGGTATATCCAGTGGAAAACTGCGGGTTAAATTCCATGTAGAAGATGGTAGTGACTATTATACCTCCTCAACTATTGCTACTATTTATTCCATTGCATTAAATGCGTAGGTACATAGGGAATAGAATCACGATTGGGATTGAAGGATAGACCACAGCGAATAAGGGAGAAACGGAGAACATTTGCGAAGGACAAAGTGTTTGCAAGTAATAGTGAGGTGATAACTATAGATAACGGATATATAACAAGACAGGAACACATGGAATATACAAAACGCATGGAGGATGAACATAAACGTCAAAATCACAGAATCAGTGAGTTGGAAAAAGCCTTTGAGGAGAACCATAAGTTGTTGATTTCTGTGGAAAAGCTTGCTTTAAACATGGAGAATATGCAAAAGGAGCAGCAGGTTCAAGGCAGACGTCTGGAAGTGCAAGGGGAAGAAATCGAGGAGCTAAAGAGCAGAGATGGTGAAAAGTGGCGAAAGGTTACAGGGTATGTGTTCGCTTCTGTGGTTGGTGTGATAATAGGCTTCCTGTTTAAACAAATAGGCATGTAGTTGTAAAAAGAGAAAGAGGAATGGAAGATGTTTAAGAATTGTGTATTTAAAGTATCTGTAAATACAAAAAAGTGGATAAAAGCCGCAGGCATTAGAGCTATAAAAACTATAGCACAGACAGCTATTGCTACTATGGGTACCGCAGTTGTTATTGGGGATGTAAACTGGAGAATGGTTTTATCTGCTTCAATATTAGCCGGTTTGATTTCCTTATTAACAAGTGTCGCAGGCATTCCGGAGGTGACAGAGGAGGTTCAAAATGGAGACTAAGATTATTGCATTATCTGCCGGCCATGGCTTTCACACATCCGGAAAAAGATGTATGAAAGCTCTTGATTCCGGTGAGACCAGAGAGTGGGTTTTAAATGATCGAATTATGGATCTGGTAGAAGAGAGAATGAAAGAATATAATTGTAAAGTGCTCAGGGTAGATGATACAACCGGCGAAAAGGACATTAAGAGAAGTACAAGAGTAAAAGCAGCAAATAAAGCAAAGGCTGATATCTACCTATCCATGCATCATAATGCGGGGATCAACGGAGGAACAGGCGGAGGGACTGTGGTATTTTACTACCCTCAGGGAGATGGATTGCAGACAGCGACTCAGTTATACCGTGCTATTGTTTCAAAAACAGAACTGTATGGGAATCGTGCTGTGGCGGTAGCTGATGGTAAGCATCTTGAAGTTATTAATTCTACAACAATGCCTGCCTTTCTGGTGGAAAATGGTTTTATGGACAGTCGGGTAGATGTACCGATTATTTTATCTCAAGAGCATGCGGAAAAAACTGCTCAAGGAATAGTAAATTTTTTGACAGATGTTTTACAGTTGGAAAGCAGAGAAATGGATGCAGCAGAGCAATTAGATACAAACAATACAATGGATGCATTAATATCATCTCAGCAGTATTATCCGGTGTGCAATAAAAAGCATACCAGTATTGTAGTGGCATTAAATTCTGTCGGTGAAGACAGCAGTTTTGCAAATCGCAGAAAAATTGCAAAGCGCAACGGCATAAACAACTATGTAGGGACAGCAGCACAGAACATTCAGATGCTGAATTTATTAAAGGCAGGTCTTTTACTGCAACAATGTTAATAAACCACACCGGTGGAAGAGGGGCAGACATCTTTATAGAGTCCCCTTCTTTCACCGGTGTTTTTGTATTTTGGAATATAATAGAAAAAGTATTTTAATTTTTTTTGAATCTAACAAGGTTATATGCTCTCTAAAATTCCATCTGCAATGGCCTGGGCAATTTGGTCAAATTCTGCGTCAAACAATTCATTATCCCTGTCATTATTGATAAAGCCTGCCTCTACGAGGACAGCGGGCATGGTGGTACGTCTGAGAACTGCCAGATTTGGGCGTTCATTAATCCCTTGGTTGGCAAATCCTATGGCCTCCAGATTTTGATTGATGTTGCGGGCAATATTTGCAGCACGACTGTTTCTGTTGTAGACCAGACTTTCGATGCCGGTATACTGGTTGGGGATAGGGCTGGAATTCCTATGTATTGATATAAAGTAATCTGCGCCGCTGGCATTGCCTTCTAATGCTTTGGCAGTAGGTGTTTCGTAAATATCCGTGGTTCTGGTGAAAAGCACATTTACTCCATTTTCAGCTAATATATCACCGACAGCAAGGGTTAGTGCCAGATTGTCATCTTTTTCACGTCTTCCTTCATAAACGGCACCGAAATCACTTCCGCCATGGCCGGCATCTAAAATTACAGTTGGCATAATTTTCTCCATTACATTGAATTGCATTTGTATTATTGTATGAGGAAAAAACATAAACTATATCTTAATTTTTACTTGAATTTATTTATATTTTACAAATGAGTTTGCTTTTTTACTTCATTCGGATAGTATGTAAATGGATTTTTGCGATATGATTAGTATGTCAAGAGAATGACAGAGTAAAAATGTCGTGATAATAATATACGACCCCGAAGGAGGAAAGATGATGAAGAAAAGAATTGTAAGAAAATTAATGGCACTGGTAAGTGCGGTGGTAATGACAGTAGCTATGGTGGCATGCGGAAGTGAGGCGGGAAATGCCGGCGTAACAAGTCAAAACATTAATGGTAAGGTGTCCATGGCAGGATCTACCTCTATGGAGAAATTGGTAAAAGCTTTACAGGAAACCTTTGCAGAGGTTCAGCCTGATATTAATGTAACAGCTGAATTTGTAGGTTCCAGTGCAGGTATCGAGCAGGTGTTAGCAGGCACTGTAAATATCGGCAATTCTTCAAGAAGTTTAAAGGATGCAGAAAAGCAAGCAGGTGCAGTGGAAAATATTGTAGCAATTGATGGCATCGCAGTTGTGGTTGATACAACGAATGCAGTAGCAGATTTAACAAAGGATGAACTGATTGCAATTTATACCGGTACTGTGAAAAACTGGTCTGAGCTTGGAGGCGCAAATACTCCGATTGTAGTAATAGGCCGTGAAGCCGGCAGCGGTACCAGAGGGGCTTTTGAAGAAATTCTGGATATCGAGGAGGCTTGTGCGCATGCTTTGGAATTAGATAATACCGGTACGGTTATGGCAAAGGTGAGTGCTACACCGGGTGCTATCGGTTATGTGTCTCTGGATGTGATTAATGATACGGTAAAGGCGGTAAGTTTGGAAGGTGTAGAGCCTACAGCGGATAATATCAAAGCAGGAAACTATTTCCTCAGTAGACCATTTGTGATGACTACTAAGGGAACTATAGAAGAGCAAGACGAGGCAGTAAAGGCTTTCTTTGAATATATATTTAGCGAAGAGGGGCAGTCAGTAGTTGAACAGGTGGGTCTGATTTCTGTAAAGTAGGTTGATTATGAAGGAAGTATACTCTATCAAAAGTAATTGCAAAGAAAAGACTGTAGTGGAAAAAGTGGCACAGGGAATATTTACACTCTGTGCTGCCTGTGCTGCTTTGTCAGTGGCGGTCATTTGCTTTTATATGTTAAAAAACGGTACTCCTGCAATATTTAAAGTGGGATTAGAGGAAATTCTTTTCAACAGTACTTGGGCACCTGCGGCTGCAGAGCCGTCTTATGGGATTTTATGGATTGTTTTAACCTCTATTCTAGGTACTTCACTGGCAGTACTGATCGGTGTGCCGATAGGTGTACTGACAGCAGTATTTATTGCGGAGGTGGCATCTAAAAATCTGGCTGCAATTGTACAGCCGGCAGTAGAGCTTTTAGCAGGAGTTCCCAGTGTGATTTATGGATTAATGGGAGCATACATATTAAATCCTTTGATGTATAAATTGGAACTTTTAATCTTTGCTGACAGTGAGACGCATCAGTTTACGGGGGGAGCAAATCTGGTTTCTGCTGTTTTAGTATTGGCAGTAATGATTTTGCCAACAGTAATTAATGTGAGTGCCTCTGCTCTTAAGGCAGTACCGGTACATATGCGTTCTGCATCTCTTGCTTTGGGTGCCAGTAAAGTGCAGACGATATTTAAGGTTACTGTACCGGCTGCTTGGTCCGGGATTATAACGGCTATTGTGCTGGGAATAGGAAGGGCAATAGGAGAAGCCATGGCTATTACGCTGGTATCCGGTTCCGGTGTAAACGCGCCACTTCCTTTTAATTCTGTACGTTTTTTGACAACTGCTATTGTAAGTGAAATGGGGTATTCAGAAGGTACTCATAGAGAAGTGCTATTTACTATTGGTCTTGTGCTGTTTGTGTTTATAATGGTTATTAATTTGTCTTTAACAAAAATTTTAAAGAAGGGGGCACAATCGGATGCATAAAGAAAATTCTATTTACGGCAAAAAATTAAGAAAAGCAGATGCAGTAATGTATGGCTGTATTTATGTTTCTGCAGCACTGGCTGTATCTTTGATTTTAGGGATTATTTTATATGTATTTGTGCATGGCATTGGACAGATTAACTGGACCTTTCTTACCACAGCAAGTAGCTTTTTGAAGGGCACGATAGGTATTGCGGGAAATATTGTAAATACGCTTATGATTATTGTGATCACACTGCTTATTGCTACTCCGGTTGGAGTAGGCAGCGCTATTTATTTAAGTGAATATGCCCGGCCGGGGAAGTTGGTTGCTGTAATAGAATTTACAACAGAAACATTGTCGGGTATTCCTTCTATTATATATGGGTTGTTCGGCATGATGTTTTTTGGAAAAATATGGGGATACTCTATTTTGACCGGTGCACTGACTTTGACAATCATGGTACTGCCGTTAATCACCCGTAATACCCAAGAGGCTTTGAAAACAGTGCCTGCAAGCTACAGACAGGGTTCTTTGGGAATTGGTGCAACTAAGTGGTACATGATACGTACTGTACTTTTGCCAAGTGCCATCCCGGGGATTATTACCGGTATTATTCTGGCAATCGGACGAATAGTAGGGGAAAGTGCAGCACTGTTATTTACTGCAGGAAGTGATGATAAGTTGGCCAAATCAATGGCGGATTTCTTTGGGAAAGTGTTTGAGTCCGGAGGTACGCTTACTATTGAACTATATTTACGTATGAGTAAGGGAGAGTATCCTGTGGCATTTGGAATTGGTTGTGTACTGCTTATGATTGTATTGCTGATTAATGCAGCAACTAAGATCCTTACTAAAAAGTTTGATGTTAGTGTAAGAGGATAAAGTAAAAAGGAGATCAGAAATGGCAAAAATAGAGATTAAAAACTTGAATTTACATTACGGAGAAAATCATGCCTTAAAAAATATAAATATGAATATTCAGGACAAGGGAATAACTGCTTTTATCGGTCCTAGTGGATGCGGCAAATCTACTTTTTTAAAATGCCTAAACCGTATGAATGATTTAGTGCCTATCGCCAGAGTTGAAGGGCAGATTTTGTTGGATGGAGAAGATATTTATGGAGCCAACGTGGATACTACACGATTACGTAAAAAAGTGGGCATGGTATTTCAGCAACCCAACCCTTTTCCGATGAGCATTTACGATAATATTGCATATGGACCGAGAATTCATGGGATTACGAATAAGGCAAAGCTAGATGAGATCGTAGAAGGCTCCTTGCGCAGTGCGGCAATTTTTGACGAGGTAAAGGATAGATTGAAGAAAAATGCATTAGGTTTATCCGGCGGCCAGCAACAGCGACTTTGTATTGCAAGAGCGCTGGCAGTGAACCCTCAGGTACTTTTGATGGATGAGCCTACCTCTGCTCTGGATCCCATTTCCACGTTGAAAATTGAGGAGCTGATGGAGAGTCTGAAAAAGGAATATACTATTGTGGTAGTAACTCACAATATGCAGCAGGCGGCCAGAGTCAGTGATTATACGGCTTTTTTCCTGCTAGGAGAGATGGTGGAATATGATACGACAATGAATATGTTCCAGAGACCGCAGGATAAGCGGACCGAGGATTATATAACCGGTAGATTCGGTTGATTTATAGGAGGAAAAGATGTCACCAAGATTAACATTTGAAATAGAATTAAAAAATTTACAACAGGCTATTTTGGAAATGTCCGAGCAAGTGGAGCATGCATATGTACAGCTGATAAAAGGGCTTGAAGACAAGAACGAACACTTATTAAAGCAGGTTATGGAGGGAGATCATACGGTAAACGATATGCAAAGAGCAATCGAAGCGAAGTGTCTGACATTAATCACAAAACAGACACCTGTTGCCAGAGATTTGCGATTGATTTCTGCAGCCTTAAAGGTAGTAACGGATATTGAGCGTATTGGAGACCATGCAGCTGATATTGCTGAATTGTTGCTGCACATGCATATGCCGGATTTAAATGGTTATTCCGTACATTTTGAAAAAATGCTTACAAGCGCTATGACCATGATTAAGGATAGTGCAGATGCCTTTGTACAAGTGGATGTAGCAGCCAGCCGGAAATTAAATGCCATGGAAGAGGTTGTGGATGAATGCTTTTGCAAAATCAGAGAAGATATTATTATGCAGCTAAAGGGAGAGGAAAAGGACGTCGATTGTCTGGTAGATGCTCTTATGATTGCAAAATATCTGGAGAGAGTAGGTGATCATGCAGTGAATGTTTGTGAATGGGAAGTTTTTCAGGAAACCGGCATTATAGAAGATTATCGTATTTTATAGGAAAATAGAGGAAAACAGTGATGTTTGAAATAGATCCTCATATTTTTTTACATGAATTTTACATTTGGTGGTTTCAAAATTTACATTGATAGTTTATGATGTATGTGTTGGACAAATTTTGTTAACACTTACAATAAGAAAAGAAGAGGATATATTATGACGATTTTTGATGCTTTATCTATGGTGGGCGGATTGGCCTTATTCCTTTATGGTATGCATATTATGGGAGAAGGCTTGTCCAAAGCCAGCGGCGGTAAGCTGGAGTCCTTCCTTGAGAAGTTGACCAATAACCGCTTAAAGGCAGTATTAGTAGGCTGTGGTGTTACTGCTATCATCCAGTCCTCCAGTGCCACTACTGTTATGGTGGTAGGTTTTGTAAACTCCGGCATTATGAAGCTGGGGCAGGCAGTGGGTATTATCATGGGTGCCAATATCGGTACCACAGCCACCTCCTGGTTATTGTCTTTATCCAGTATTGACGGCAGCAGCTTTTTTGTACAGCTTTTAAAGCCTGCCAATTTTTCACCGATTCTTGCAGTTATCGGCGTTATTTTCATTATGTTTACCAAAAGCGAGAAGAAAAAAGATATCGCTTTGATTTTAATCGGTTTTGCAATTTTAATGACCGGCATGGATACCATGTCTGCTGCGGTAGCCCCATTGAAGGACGTTCCGGAGTTTACCAATATGCTGACCATGTTCTCCAATCCGATTTTGGGTCTTGCAGCCGGTGCGATTTTGACTGCCATTATTCAGTCATCTTCTGCATCTGTAGGTATTTTACAGGCTCTTTGTGCTACCGGAGCTATTGGATTTTCCACAGCGCTTCCGATTATCATGGGTCAGAATATCGGTACCTGTGTAACAGCATTGATTTCTTCTGTAGGTGCCAGCAAGAACGCGCGCAGAACTGCTTTGGTGCATTTGTATTTTAATTTAATTGGTACGATTGTTTTTATGGCAGGATTTTATGCAATCAATGCAGCAGTAGGCTTTGGCTTTATGAATGAGGCAATTGACGCTACAGGAATTGCAACCATTCACACAGTATTTAACGTAGTAGCAACCGTTATATTATTGCCGTTTGGTAATTTGTTAGTGAAGCTTGCAACCATGTCTGTTCCTGATGACAAGGTGAATGTTGAGGTTTCCGAACTGGATAAAAATCTGGGTATGCTGGATGCTCGTTTTATCGACACACCGGGTTATGCTATTTCCATGGCAAAGTCAGTTACCGTCAAGATGGCAGAAGCAGTGCATTGTTCTATGGAGCTTGCAATGAATCTTGTAAAGGAATATGATGAAGAAGTAGCAAAGCAGGTAGTGGCTTTAGAGGATGATGTAGACAACTATGAGGATGCTTTAGGCGCTTATCTATTAAAGATTTCTTCTAAGGATTTATCTGAAAAAGAAAGCCACGAAGTAAATGTTATGCTCCATTGCATCAATGATTTTGAGCGTATTGCAGACCACGCGATCAATGTGAAGGAATCTGCAGAAGAAAAGTTCACAAAAGGCATGGCCTTTTCTGACAAAGCTTCTCAGGAGCTTGAGGTATTCTCAAAGGCTATTCATGATATTGTGAATCTCACAATGGATACTTTCATTCATGATGATACACAAAAGGCACAGAAGGTAGAACCATTAGAAGAGATTATTGACGAGCTGAGTGTAGAAATGAAGTCCCGTCACATATCCAGACTGCGTATGGGTAAATGTACCGTTGAGATGGGCTTTATCTTACAGGATTTAACTACCAGCTTTGAGCGAGTTGCGGATCATTGTTCCAATATTGCAATCTATGTATTACAGGAAGAAAGTGATGTTGAAACTCATGATATGATTGATTATATCAAGCAGTCAGGCAGGATTGACTTTGAAGGACAGATGAAGGAATACCGTGGTATTTATCAGCTGCCGGAAAGAAGCGCTCAGTAAGAGAAAGGAACATGTGCTATGTCTTTGATTTATGTGGTAGAAGATGACACAAATATTTCTGAAATTGAATCTTTTGCATTAAAAAACGTAGGCTATGAGGTGGAAAGCTTTGGTACTGCCAGAGCTTTCCTGCAAGCTGTTCGGGAGAAAACGCCTGATTTAGTTTTGTTAGATATTATGCTGCCGGATGAGGATGGACTGGATGTTATCAAGAAGCTGCGCAGTAATTTGTCCACCAGGGAGATTCCGGTTATTATGGTAACTGCTAAAAGCAGTGAGATCGACAAGGTAAAAGGACTGGATGCAGGGGCAGATGACTATATGACCAAGCCCTTTGGCGTTATGGAGCTGATTTCCCGAGTAAAAGCCCTTCTTCGCCGGTTTAAGCCGGATAAATCACAAGAAAAAGTATTGACTTTAGGAAGTGTAGTGTTAGACAAGGAGAAGCATTCCGTATGTGTAGAGGGAAGCCCTATTGAGCTTACATATAAGGAGTTTGAACTTTTACATTTGCTTTTAACCAATGCAGGCATTGTAACTACCAGAGAATTGATTTTGGATAAGGTGTGGGGAACAGATTTTCAGGGAGAAAGCCGCACCCTTGATATGCATATCAAGACCCTTAGGCAGAAGCTTGGCAATGCAGGTACTATGATCAAAACGGTCCGTAATGTGGGCTATTATATGAATGAGGACTAATGGATGAAGAAGATTATCAGAAAGTATTTTATGGTGATTACAACCTTAGCCATTGCTGCCACCCTTTTTCTGATGAGTATATTGTGTTATGATTTATTCCGTGCGCAGGTTTTTGAGGAACTCAAGACCTTTGCGCACGTTGTGCTATACAATGCAGGCGAGGATACAGCTGCTATAGAGGAACAAATCAAAAAATACCAAAAAAGTGAAGACGAAGATATTCGTATTACCTTAATGGACGGCAAAGGTGTGGTATTGGCAGACAGTATGGCAGAGGCTGTCAATATGGAAAATCATATCAACAGAGAAGAAGTAACAGAGGCATTGGAAAACGGCACCGGAGAGTCTTCCCGTATTTCCGGAACATTGCAGAAAATGTCTTATTATGTGGCACAAAAGGTCAACGATGATTTGATTTTCAGGGTGAGCAAGGACAGCGGCAGTTTGTACGGCATATTGTTAAGAGCTATACCTGTCACAGTAGTGGTTATTTTGGCCCTTTGGTCGCTTTGCATCATATGGTCTAAGGGCCTTACCAATAGTATATTACGTCCTATTAAAGATATTGCGGAGGATATCGGCAATAAAGAGGTGCTGCATACTTATGAAGAGCTTAGTCCTTTGATGGAAACTATCCAAAAGCAGCACGCAGATATTCTGGAATCCACTCAGATGCGTCAGGAATTTACTGCCAATGTGAGTCATGAATTAAAGACACCGTTGGCATCCATTTCGGGTTATTCCGAACTGATAGAAGCGGGCATGGCCAATGAAGCGGATACTAGGCGTTTTGCTGCAGAAATACACAAAAATGCCAATCGACTGCTGGCTTTGATTAATGATATCTTGGAGCTTTCCAAGCTGGATACCCTGAGTGATGAAATGCAGATAGAGTCAGTAGGCTTATATGAGATGGCCCAGGCCTGTGCCAATATGCTGGACTTAAATGCGGCCAAAAGAGGAATTACCATCCGGGTAGAGGGTGAGGAAGCTTATGTAAGTGGCAGCAGACGTATGTTAGAGGAAGTTGTGTACAATCTGTGTGACAATGCCATTCGTTATAATAAAGAAAACGGTCAGGTACTCCTTTCCGTAGAAAATAAAATCGATACCGTGATATTTAAAGTAAAGGACACGGGAATCGGTATTCCTAAGGAACATCAGAGCCGCGTGTTTGAACGATTTTACAGAGTGGATAAAAGCCGTTCCAAGTCTACCGGTGGTACCGGGCTTGGTTTGGCCATTGTAAAGCATATTGTTGCTATCCATGGAGCACATATTGAACTGGAAAGTGAAGAAGACAAAGGCTCCTGCATTACCATCACTTTTTCCAAAAAGAGGTTATGATGATTAAGTCATTCTGTATTTTCCCATGAAATAATATGTCGATTTTGACAAAATCTTCAGTGAAATTAAATAAACGATAAAACGTCTTACTTTTAAAAAGCTATTTTGTAGAATAGTCCCCAAAAGGAGGATATCTATGAATAGCTTTTTTTCTATGGAGAAAATTACTGATACAAAATTCCAGACATACCGGGGCAGAGTGAAGACGGACCCTTATATAGAGGAAACAGGCGAAAGGATCATTAAGCGTATACTATATTTATGTAAAGTACGCAAGATCAATATAAACACTTTGGCTATAAGGGCCGGACTGACACCGTCTACTTTGAAAAGCATTATGTACGGAAAAAGCAAAAATCCCGGAATAGTAACCCTGCGGCATATATGTGATGGGTTAAATATCAGTCTGGAAGAATTTTTCCATGGTTTGCTGTTCAAGGATAGGTAACGGTATGTTAAATTTTGAACAGTTTTATCTAAATACAAAGTCGATTATTTACCAATACTTATATCAGCATTCTGAGGATTTTTTTGAAACGGAGGATATTGCTCAGGAGACCTATTTAAAAGCCTTAGAGGAATGGGATACGCTGAAGGAACATCCCAATCCTGCAGGCTGGCTGACCTTGAAGGCCAAGCATCTGTGTACAGGCTATCATCGTCATGTATATTTCAGAAAGAACTGCATAGAGGAGGAAATGGAGATTCCTTATGAGGAACCTGCCTATAATATGATCCTAATGGAGGATTTACTGGAAAATGTATACAAGAAAAAGGATCGGCCCATAGCCAGAAAGTACTTTTTGGAGGGGGACAGTATTGAAGAATTGGCTCAGGATTTGGGAGTGACTCCGGGCGCCTTCAGAACTAAGATTTACAGAATGCGGCAGAGACTGAAAAGATATATTGAGTCCTATGAAAATGTGTGATAAGATGAAATTGTATTATTTTGTGCCGAAATGTTGCGTATTTAATTTCATCCTCGGAAACTATTTTTCCGGATAGAAATTTGCACCAACTGTCCCGTTAAGAAAACGTAAAGTAACGTCTTTACGTTTTTAGGGACTGATTTGGTCGAATTTATAGGAGGAAAAGATATTTCCGTGGATAAAATCAAACGTGTAACAGCACAGCGTCAAAATAGGGATTGGAGTATGTATGAAGGAACAGTATATAAGAACCGCTATGTTGTTTGGTGAAGAGGCGGTAGAGAGATTAAATAATAAGAGAGTCATTGTTTTCGGAATCGGAGGCGTGGGCGGTCATGTGGTGGAGGTACTTGCCAGAAGTGGGGTGGGTGCTATTGACCTGGTGGATTATGATACGGTAGCATTGTCCAATGTAAACCGGCAGCTGGTTGCTACCTATGAGACTCTGGGACGTAAGAAAATTGAAGTGATGAAGGAGCGTATTTTGAGCATTCAGCCGGATTGCCAAGTGACCTTGTGGGATACCTTTTATTTACCGGATGAGGCAGATCAGTTTCCTTTTTCAGAGTATGATTATATTGTGGATGCTATTGATACAGTGACAGCCAAGATTGACTTGGTGCTGCAGGCGAAGAGATATGGGGTGCCTATGATCAGCAGTATGGGAACCGGTAATAAGTTGGATTCTAGCAGGCTGCAGGTGGCGGATATTTATCAGACCAGTGTGTGTCCGCTTGCCAAGGTTATGCGCAGAGAGCTGAAGAAGCGGGGCGTGGAGAAGTTGAAGGTAGTGTATTCTAAGGAAGAGGCGCTGACACCCATAGCAGGGCTGGTGTCTGAGGAGTCTGCATTTACGACCGAGGAGGCCACATCCGGCAGTCGTAGGGCCACACCCGGCAGCAATGCCTTTGTACCGGCCACGGCAGGGCTGTTGATAGGCAGTGAAGTGGTGAAGGATTTGATGAGAGGATAGATACCAGTCTAAGCCTTACATGTGTTTCCCAAAATCAGAAGGAGACACTCCCGTTCCTTTTATAAAATTACGATAAAAGACGGAGTAATCCTTATAGCCTGTTAAAATGGCGGCATCTGTAGCAGAACAGCCGTCATTTAACAGAAGCTTAGCCTTTATAATACGCCGTTCATTGATATACCGGGCAGGAGAAAGCCCGGTTTCTTTTTTTACAATTTGATAAACAGTTTTTTCTGACATGAAACAGTTTTTTGCGATGGTTTTGTAATCCAGCTCCTCTGCTATATGGTTATCAATGTATCTGAGTATTTCATGTGCTTTTTGATTGTGTATCTTGGGCAGATGACCGCCATATAATGAAAAGCTTTTCTCTATACAAATGAGTAATTGAAACAGAGCTATCAGGGCACAAAATTCGTCATAAGGTGTGTGGCGCAGTATGCTTTGGAGTACATCTGTGAATAATCGGTCTAACCCCTCTTTACGGACAGTGCTGCCGTCAATTTTCATAACCCCCTGCTGAATGATAAGGTTGCGTAGCAGCAGTCCGTTTGGCTGGGGCATCAAAAAGATATTATCATAAAACTGAATGTGCCGACGTTCATAGCGGCATGTATGATTCAGTACAATTCTGTGCATCAGATGCTGGCTGAGTATAATCATATCACCGGGCTCAACATCAATCATGGCACCTTCTACCAGAAAGGTTACATCGCCGTCAAGGAAGTGATATATCTCATAAAAATCATGGTGGGAGTAACCCTTCTGGCTGGGATCCATCTGCAAATCTAAATGATCGATGACAACGATGTTGCCGTCCAGTCCTTTTTCTAATAAAAAGTAGTCTGTTAAATCTTTTGACGTAGGGTTTGGATTATCTATGTTTAAATTATCCGTGTTTAAATCATCTATGTAAAAATTATCCATTTATAAATTGTCCATGTGGAAATTATCTAATATATTTCTCAACAAGGTATCTCCTTATAGTGGTAATGAATTGCAATGTTTTATCAAATGGGAGCAATGTACTTGGCAAAACAAGCATGCTATAATTATACTATTAATAAAAGAAAAGTCAATATGTGTTGCGTAAATTGGTGACAGCTACAGAATTTCGTAAATACATAAGAGGGAGCAAAATATGTTTAAGACAGAGACTCATATGCATACGTCTGAAGGCAGTATCTGCGGACGACTTTCAGCGGAAGAAATGGTACAAGCCTACCATAATGCAGGATTTCACACTATATTTATATCCAATCATTTTGGAACACAATTTTTCGAACGATTTGGAGAGATGAACTGGGATGAAACTATGGAACGGTTTATGCTGGGTTATCGTAAGGCAAAAGTAGCAGGAGATCAAATCGGAATGAATGTGTTATTTTCTGCGGAGATAGAGTTTGATCAGTTTAAAGGCCTGCATTATCTGGTGTATGGAATAGATTTGGAGTTTTTAAAAGCTCATCCTTATTTGCACAAAATGTCTGTAGAGGATTTTTACAGGATAGCAAAAAAACAGGGGATTTTATTTATCCAGGCTCATCCATACCGGGACCAGAATCAGATAGTAACCCCTCAGTGGGTGGATGGCTTTGAAGTTTGCAATCCCAATCCAAGACATATTTCCAATGATGACCATGCAGAACAGACTGCAGCAGAATACGGACTTTATCGCACGGCAGGTTCTGATGCACACCGCCCGGAGGATATCGGAAGAACAGCTATGCTGTCTGAAACGGAGATAAAAACAACAGAAGATTTCATTGCCCTGGTGAAGAGCAGAAAGGTTGCGTTTTTATGATTTACATGATAAGTGATATTCATGAAAGTATGGAATTTGAGGCATTTAATCAATATATATCGGAAGATCATGAGAGGGATTTGCTGATTATACTGGGGGATGTGGGACTGAAACTGGAGGATACTGAGGCCAATAACCGTTTTACGCAGTATTTTTTGTCCGTAAAGTGCCCTATAGCACTGATTGACGGCAATCATGAGAATTTTGATTATCTTTACAGCTTCCCGGTGGAGGATTGGAATGGGGGAAAGGTCCACAGAATTACCGATAATATTGTACACCTGATGAGAGGGAATATTTATCATTTGGAAGGAAAGGATTATCTGGCCTTTGGAGGCTGCAAGAGCTCCGAAGGCTGGAAAGCCACCGGGAAATGGTTCCCCCAGGAGGAGGCTTGTGATGAAGAATATGATCTGGCATATGAAAATCTAAAAAAACATCAGTATGCGGTGGATTATATTCTTACGCATAAATACAATAAAGATGCCGCTGATCCTTACGTGGTGCCAAAACTTTTGGAACTGACACATTTTATAGATGATAAGGTTACCTTTAAAAAGTGGTATGCCGGACACTGTCATCAGAATCTTGTGATAGATGCGCGTCATCAGACGGTGTACGATGTGCCTGTTTGTATAGAATGAACCGGTACGGGGATTCCGGGGACTGAGAAGACAAGGCACAGGAAGCACATGGGAATTTCCACAAGCTGGGGAGCATTCCTAAGAAAAGGAGAAATATGAAATGAAATTAAACAAAGCAGAGCTGGGTTTGGGAGGCGGCAGCTTATTGCAGGTGGCCCAGAGAAGCCCTATTCAGATGATGTCCTATTTAATTGATACACCGGAAGGAAAGTTGATCATTATTGACGGCGGCGATTATGGGAAAGAGGATGCAGCTAACCTTCATGAGTTAATTATGAAAAGAGGGGGCCACGTGGATTTGTGGATTATTTCCCATGCCCATAAGGACCACTTTGGAGCGCTTACCTGGATGATGGAACATTATCCGGTATTTGATATTAAAATTGACCGAGTGTGCTTTCATTTTCCGGCAAAAGAGTGGCTGGCAAAAATGGAACAATGGGACTATAATCAGCTTTTTGCTAAAAATCTGGAAAAACATGGCATTCATGTGGAGACGCCTATGGCCGGGGATGTGTATGAATGCGGCAGCATTTCAGTGGAAATTGTCAGTGTCCCGGAGGATTATGAGGGGTACCACAAAATCAATTCCACCAGTATGATCACATTAGTCCATTTTCCAAAACAAGATGTGCTTTTTCTTGGGGATTTTGATGTGTATGCCCAGGAGGAATTTTTGAAAAAACATGAGGTGTCTAAGATCCGTAAGGATATCGTGCAGATGGCCCACCATGGACAGAATGCGGTGGATCGTTCGTTCTATGAATTGATTCAGCCGAAGGTGTGTCTGTACCCTACGCCTAAGTGGCTGTGGGAAAATAATTTGTACGGATGTAATGACCCCGAGACGGTAGGCAAAGGCCCGTTCACCACTCTGGAAACTCGCAGATGGATGGAAGAGTTGGGAGCAGAGCAAAGCTTCACCCAGGAAGCAGGAGACTGGTTATTTATATAAAATAAGGAGGTATGGATGCCATATCCTCCAAGAGTTTTTTTAAATCCCCGGGAAAGTATTCTTTCCCGGGGATTTAAAAAAGACCTGCCAAGACGGATGCAGGTCCTTTTAATCATATTATAAATTAAGCCATTGCGTTAACAGCCTTTGCGATAGCGCTTACTTTACGAGCAGCATTGTTCTTGTGGTATACACCCTTAGTAGCAGCCTTCTCAATAACAGAAGTAGCTTCAACTAATGCAGCGTTAGCAGCAGCCTTATCACCAGCTTCGATAGCAGCATATACTTTCTTAATAGCTGTCTTTACGCCGGATTTGATAGCTTTGTTTCTCTCGTTTTTAGTTTTTGTAACTAAGATACGTTTCTTTGCAGATTTAATGTTAGCCAAGACGCACACCTCCCTAAATATATTGATATAATAAATTTCTAAGTCTCATGTTTATATCCATCAGACACGGGCGATGGCTAAACACACTTAGATATTGTAAAATTTATCCGTCCATTTGTCAATACCCAAATTCCATATTTCCTAAAAAAATTGTGATTATTTGGCATAATTTTTATTTTGAAAATCAAATTACTCATTATAGCAGAGGACATGGAGAAAAAACAATTACTAATCTAATGATGTTAAGGTCATAAGATGCCTGACGGATTGCTGCGTGCTTCGCACTCCTACAATCCCTAGCATAATGTAATTATTATAGGCCATTCATGCAAATATGTAAAGAGTTTTAAAGGTATTTGCTGCTGGTAGAGGCTTGCAAAACCGGATGCTTGCAAGCCGTAGCAATAGATATTCGGTTTTGCAAACATCGATTTTTAAATTTTCTGAAAAGGATAAATAATTTGCATTGTGATTAGAAATGCTAAGAGGAGAAAAGAAAAGTCTGGGGAGGTACATTGTGGAAAGCAATTACGAAGTACGTACGGACCTGGCGTTGGAGGCCAGTGAAAGCTTAAAAACAAAAGAAGGTCATTTGACAGGCATTACAGTACAGGAAGATAAGGTGCCAGATATGGATGCTTTGATTACCAAGGTGCATATTGAGACCAAGAATGCTGCCAAACGTATGGGAAAACCGGTGGGCACATACATCACCATGGAGGTGCCGGGGTTGGCAGAGGATGATAATGGGTTTCATGAGAAAATCAGCAGTCTGCTGGCAGAGCAGATAAAGGAACTGTTAGAGAAGGACGGAAGCGTGGAAAACAAAAGCATTATGATTGTAGGCCTGGGCAATCGTGCCGTAACAGCAGATGCTTTGGGACCCAAGGTAATTGACCACTTATCGGTTACCAGACATATCTTAAATGTTTACGGCAAGGAAGCTTACAGTCGGGCAGTGCCCAGCATCAGTGCCATGGAGCCTGGGGTTATGGCCAAGACCGGTATTGAAACTTCCGAAATGGTAGCCGGTGTGGTCCAGAAAACCAAGCCGGATATTTTGATTGTGATAGATGCGCTGGCTGCCAGAAGTACCAAAAGGCTGTACACCACCATACAAATCAGCAATACCGGTATTTCTCCGGGGAGCGGCGTAGGAAATCACAGAAATGCTATAAATGAGGAGGCAATGGGTATTCCCGTGCTGGCCATCGGTATCCCTACCGTAGTGGATGCGGCAACGATTGTGGGAGATGCCTGCGAAGCCTGGTGGCACGAGTCCTTGAAGGAACCGGGGCCTTTTCCGGAGGAGGTTCGTAAATATTTTAAAGACCTGAAAAACATGTATGTTACCACAAAGGAAATCGACGAAATTATTGAATGTATCAGCTATACGGTTTCAGAGGCCTTAAATAGTGCACTGCATGGAACACTCTAGTCAGTAAGCCAATAATAGTGGACAATCCCGTAGCATACAAAGGAGTTTCATGGCATATACTTCACAGGGAGGTGTGCCATGGAACGAAGATATAGAGAAGTGACGTTAAAAAGAAAAAAAAGAAGCCTCCGGGTATTATCCGGCAGTGTGATGCTTGTGATAGCGCTGAAGCTTTTGAGTGGTGCATCGGGAACTTGGCTTGAGCAATTGGCAGAGTACGGAACAAATATTATGCGGCCTGCAGTTTTTAAATTTCAGGAGTATTATTATAAAAGTAAACCCACTTTTTTGGGTATGCTTAGCCCCGGGATTTTTGCATATATGGAGCAGAGTGAAGGACCTAAGCTTGTGGTGGAGCATACCTCGCAACATGTCCAGAATGCAGAGCACATGACAGATTCTGCCCCAAATGTGCATCAGGGGCAAACTTCCGGGACGGAACAGGATAATAATTCTGATACAGAGCAGGTCAGTGCACAGGTGTCAGGTGCAGGGCACGTTAATACAGAGGCCTCGAGTTCAGGGCAAATTGATACAGAGTCTTCAGGTACAGAATCTATGGATGGGCTGCAGAAAATAATAGTGCCGGTGCAATTGACAATCCCTCAGGAAACAGAATTGGCTCTGTTGCAGGAAAATATTTACACCCAGCGTGAAGAGGGGCAAGAAGCATTGTTGAGACCCAATGAGCTGATTAATGCCCTGAGGAATGCATTAGATCAAGGTGAAACAGCACAAAAAAGTGACTTGATGCAGCAATATGACCTGACCAAATATTATGATATGGAACAATTGATAAAGGATTTTTATATTGTAGATGCGTCCACTTCACCGGATGCTTCCTTGTTAAATATTGAAGAATTGACAAGCTTTGACTGTACCATAGATAAGAATGCAGCGGGACCTCAGATTTTAATTTATCACAGCCATTCTCAGGAGGGGTTTGCAGATTCTGTACCGGGAGATAAGTCTACCACCATTGTAGGCGCCGGAGACCGTCTGACCCAGCTGTTAGAGGAAGAGTATGGGTATGATGTACTGCATCATGAGGGGATTTACGATTTGCCCAACAGAGACAATGCCTACAGTAATGCATTACCTGATATTGAGCAGGTACTTGAGGATAACCCTACGATACAAGTGGTCATTGATTTACATAGAGATGCAGTGGCGGAAGGAACCAAGCTGGTAACTACTATTGACGGCAGAGATTATGCCCGATTTATGTTTTTTAATGGAATCTGTCGCAGTACCAGTGGTCCTATTACCTACTTGAATAACCCATATTTGCAGGAAAATCTGGCTTTTTCTTTTCAGGCAGAGCAGGTGGCAGAAAGATATTTTTCGGGCATTACCCGAAAAATTTATTTAAAAGCCTGGAGATATAATATGCACTTTGTACCCCGGAATATGCTGATTGAGCTGGGGGCACAGACCAATACCGTAGAGGAGATTATGAATACTACTGAAATTCTTGCCTTTATAATTGATAAAGTACTTAGTGGACAATAAGAAAGTTTTTTGATATAATTAATTTATATTTTATATACTGGGGCAAATTTACAATCATATAGCTTTGGTATGAACGAATCAAGTTACAAATGGAGAATGGGCATGGCACATATGGATCAAAGTAAAATCAGAAATTTTTGTATTGTAGCACATATCGATCACGGTAAGTCTACACTTGCAGATAGAATTATCGAAAAGACGGGGCTTCTCACCAGCCGCGAGATGCAGGCACAGGTTTTGGACAATATGGAACTGGAACGTGAGCGAGGTATCACGATCAAGGCACAGGCCTGTCGAATTGTATATCAGGCACAGGATGGAGAAGAATATATTTTTAATCTCATTGACACACCGGGACACGTAGACTTTAACTACGAGGTAAGCCGTTCATTGGCTGCCTGCGACGGTGCTATTCTGGTAGTGGATGCAGCTCAGGGCATTGAGGCTCAGACCCTTGCCAATGTATATCTGGCTTTAGACCACAATCTGGATGTATTTCCGGTTATCAATAAGATCGATCTGCCCAGCGCAGATCCGGACCGTGTAAAGGATGAGATTGAGGATATTATTGGTATTGAAGCCCATGATGCACCTTTGATCAGTGCCAAGAACGGCATTAATATCGAAGAAGTGTTAGAGCAGGTGGTTACCAAGATTCCGGCACCAAGCGGAGATCCGGATGCGCCTTTGCAGGCACTTATTTTCGACTCTGTTTATGATTCTTATAAGGGTGTTATTGTATTTATCCGCGTAAAGGAAGGCAGTGTGCGTAAGGGCACACCAATCCGCATGATGGCTACCGGTGCCAAAGCAGAGGTGGTAGAGGTAGGATATTTTGGTGCAGGTCAGTTTATTCCTTGTGAGGAGCTGTCTGCCGGTATGGTAGGCTATATTACGGCTTCCATCAAGAATGTGAAGGATACAGCCGTAGGTGATACGGTGACCAATGATAAGGAGCCTTGTGAGGCCCCTCTTCCCGGCTACAAGAAAGTAAATTCCATGGTTTATTGCGGTATGTATCCGGCGGATGGTGCCAAGTATCCGGATTTAAGAGATGCTTTAGAGAAGCTTCAGCTAAATGATGCTTCCTTAAATTACGAACCGGAGACTTCCATTGTACTAGGCTTTGGCTTCCGCTGCGGCTTTTTGGGATTATTACATTTGGAGATTATTCAGGAGCGTTTGGAGCGAGAGTATAATTTAGACCTGGTAACTACAGCACCGGGCGTAGTATATCGGGTGCACAAGACAGACGGTACCATGATCGAGCTGACCAATCCGTCCAACTTGCCGGATCCATCTGAGATTGCTTATATGGAAGAGCCTATTGTCAGTGCAGAGATTATGGTTACCACAGAGTTTATCGGCTCTATTATGCAGCTTTGTCAGGAGCGCAGAGGACGCTATATCAGTACTGACTATATAGAATCCAACCGTGCAGTGCTCAAGTACGATCTGCCGTTAAATGAGATTATCTATGATTTCTTTGACGCTTTAAAGAGCCGTTCCAGAGGATATGCTTCCTTTGATTATGAGTTAAAGGGCTATGAAGAGAGTCAGCTTGTGAAGCTGGATATTCTGGTCAATAAAGAAGAAGTGGATGCATTAAGCTTTATTGTACATGCTGAGACTGCCTATGAGCGAGGCCGCAGAATGTGCGAGAAGTTAAAGGAGGAGATTCCAAGACATCTCTTTGAAATTCCAATTCAGGCAGCTGTTGGCGGTAAGGTTATTGCCAGAGAGACAGTAAGGGCTATGCGTAAAGATGTATTGGCCAAGTGTTACGGTGGTGATATCACCCGTAAGAAGAAGCTGTTAGAGAAGCAAAAGGAAGGCAAGAAACGTATGCGTCAGATAGGTAATGTGGAGATTCCGCAAAAGGCCTTTATGAGCGTGCTGAAGTTGGATGAGTAGTCTTTGATGAATTTAGTAGATGTTGATTAAAAGAGTAACAGTGCGTTGCAGAGGATTCAGAATGAATCTTTATGACAGGATAGGACGATATGAAGAGAGCATTAAGTATTTATATTCACATCCCTTTCTGCGTGCAAAAATGTGCTTATTGTGATTTTCTTTCTGCTCCTGGTACCTTAGAGGTTCAGGAGCAGTATTTGCATGAGCTGATGGAGGAAATCACGCAGAAGGCAGAACAGTATGCAGAATCATATATTGTGCAGACCGTTTTTATCGGCGGAGGTACACCTACTTGTGTTCCTCCGGATTTGTTGTGTCAGGTGCTGGCTATCGTGAAGGAATGTTTTGAAGTGGCAGAGGATGCAGAAATCAGTATGGAATGTAATCCCGGCACGACGACCAGAGAAAGCTTACGCATATATCGGGAAGCGGGGATTAACAGACTAAGTATCGGACTGCAGTCTGCGCAGGATGATTTGCTTAAGAAACTGGGAAGAATACACGATTATGAACAATTTCTGGAGACGTACAGGAATGCAAGGGCTGCGGGATTTTCCAATATTAATATTGACCTGATGAGTGCTTTGCCGGGACAAACATTGGCGGATTATAAGGACACACTTCTTAAGGTGTTAGCACTGAGGCCGGAGCATATTTCCGCCTACAGTCTGATTGTGGAGGAAGGCACCCCGTTTTATGATATGGAGCTGGATTTGCCGGATGAGGATACGGAGCGGGCCATGTATGAGCTGACAGAGACCTTGTTGAAAGACCAAGGGTATCACCGCTATGAAATATCCAATTATGCCCTGGAAGGCCGGGAATGCAGGCACAATCAGGTGTATTGGGAGCGTGGTGAGTATCTGGGGGTTGGTCTGGGGGCTTCCTCGTTCTTAAGAAGAAAAGATGCCGGAGCTATTTTGCCGAAAGGACTGTCGGAAGAAGAAAACGTTCCTTATATGCAGGAGATTCGAACCAGAAATAACAGTGTTCTGAGTACTTATCTGCAGGGGGATTTTGGTTTGGAAGAGGAGCTTGTACTTAGCAAAAGAGAAGCTATGGAGGAATTTTTCTTTTTGGGACTCAGGCAGATGAAAGGAGTATCCCTCATAGCATTTGCAGAACAATTTGGTGAAGATACTATAGAATGGTTTGATGAGTCCATCATACAAAATATCCGGGATGGACTTCTGGTTCAGGAAGGTGGCAGGTTGTTTTTGACAAAGAAGGGGATTGATGTCAGCAATTTTGTATTTGAACGGTTTTTGGAATAATGCCATAGGTCGAAACATACAAAAAAAGAATAAGGAGGGCATATGAATGAAGCAGCCTGTTTTTGAAGTACGGGAGAAGAAAAACGTATTAATTTTAGGTATTATCTCTATAATTACGTTTGGACTAGGTAGTTATGGTTGGATATTTAACACAGAGGATATAGACGATACATTTATCTTTATGTATGGTATGTTGATTTTGGGTTTTGCGCTTGTGCTTGGGATTTACTGTGTAATGAGATTTATGCGATATCGATTACAGGTATTTGCTGATGGGGAACTCATTTTTTCATCTTGCATGGGTCAGAAGAATGCATTTACTTACAAAGATATTGCCGGAATTGAGGAGAAACATGGATTCTATATGATGTTGATCTTAAAGGATGCTACTGGCAATAGCCTTGCCAAGGTATACAGCAATATGAACAATTACAACCGGCTATGCCAGTGGCTGAGGAGTCGTAAGCAGGAGGTGGAAGCGCAGGGCAGTTTTGTAAATCAGGTTGGTGCAGAGATTAGGAGGGAAATTGTTACGGAACCGGTAAAGGTACAGGGGACAGGCAAAGCAGGCAGAATTTTTCTGACACTGCTGGGAGTTATCATGCTTTGTGTTGCAGGCGGAGCTTTACTATCAGCAATATCCGGTACAGACAGCGCAGGAGGCAGTGAAGAGAATATCACATGGTTTGATGCTACTGTACCATCAGAGGATAGACAAAAAGTAAATGTGCAGATGATTTCCTATGCATTTGCAGTTTTTGAATTAAACGATACCCAGGGATTATACTTTGTGTTTGACGAGAATATGGCCGTCTATATTGTATGTATGGATAATGAGCGTCTGGAAACAGAATTTAAGGATATTTATGAATTTACCTTTAGCGAGACGTTGGAAGTTCCGGAGATAGGTACACTGGAAGGCTATGCAGTGGCAATTGAGGATGATTTAAAGAACTTGGCAATTGAGGAGTTTAATTATCTTTGGGGAGAAGACTTTATCACTGCAGAGAATTTTGAAGATTACATCGGTTCTTATTATCTGGATACTACATATCAGCCTGTAGAAGAGGGAGAAAGTACAGCAACAATGATTATTTGTGGTATTTTCTTCTTGGGGGCGGGTATTTATCTTCTTTATTATGCAACGAAGGGATACAAGAAGGCGCAGCAGAAGATGAACGAACAAAGCGATTTGAAGCAGCATGCAGAAGCTCTGAATGCAGGGGAGGAAGGTGTTAGTACAGGCACTGCAGGAGAAACAACGGCACAGGTTACTGGCGCAGGAGATTTGCCGATTCCAAGAAACATTTTTCTGGCTTTACTTGCTTCCGTAGTTTGTGCACTGGCAGGAGGAGTACTGTGGATTCTATTCTATAAGATGGGCAGGATCGCAGCTATTTCCGGTTATGTGGCAGTAGCAGGTGCGATGTTGGGTTATTTTAAATTTGGCAGAAGAGAAAAGAGCGCTATAGGCAATGTTATATGTGTATTGATTGGTGTAGCTGTTATCGCATTTGCCAATTATATATCTTATGCATGGGAGATTGTGGATGCTATGAATGCAAGCAGCCCGGGACGCGCTGAATTTGTTAAGGTATTTGCGAATATGCCTAAGCTTATGACAGAGTGGGAGCTTTGGAGCAGTTTTATGGCTGATTTGGGCATGGGTCTGGTATTTGCATTGCTTGCAGGTCTGGGCGGTCTCATTGGCAGGAAAAAGAAATCATAATTCGTGACAATAATTTATTTACCACATAAAAATTGGGAAAGGCACTTCGCCTTTCCCTTTTTCATACAATAATATAAAGAAAATTTGGAGGGGCATGTGCAGACATTCCTGAAGCCGTTAGCTGAAAAGGAAGAAGCCTATTATCTGGCACTTTTAAAAGGGCCGGATAAGGAAAAAGCAAAGGATGCAAAGGATAAATTGATTATGCATAACCTCCGATTAGTGGCCCATATTGTCAAAAAGTATCAGAATACCCCGGAGGATGCGGAAGATTATATTTCTATCGGTATTATCGGGCTGATGAAGGCGATTGATACTTTCGATGCAAAAAGAGGCAGGCTGGCAACCTACGCCTGCAGATGCATTGATAATGAGCTTTTGATGATGCTTCGCGCCAAAAAAAAGAGTGCAAAGGAAGTGTCTTTATATGAACCGGTGGGAACGGATAAGGAAGGGAATGAAATAAAGATCATTGATCTATGTACGGAAAAGGACGATATTTTATGTACTCTGGAAAGACAGGAGACCATAGAAAACTTAAGAAAAGCAATGGATACCGTGTTGAATGAAAGAGAACGGGACGTTATTATTCGCAGGTATGGTTTGGGGGGACATAAAGAGCAGACCCAGCAGGAAGTGGGTGCATATTATGGTATTTCCCGAAGCTACGTATCGCGCATTGAGAAACGTGCATTGATGAAATTAAAAGGTGTTCTGGAGTAACAATAAAAAAATTTCAAAAAAAGTGTGACAAAACCTCCTTCTCATGCCTATATATAATGAAGGCATATATGCATGGAAAGGGGTTTTTATGTACACAAATATTATTTCGGGTGCCATGAAAGGCATGGAGGCGGTACTCATTCAGGTGGAGGTAGATGCCTCCTTTGGCCTGCCGGTATTTGATATGGTGGGTAATATGTCAGGGGAGGTTAAGGAGGCCAGAGAGCGTATCAGAATTGCACTGAAAAATATCGGCATGCAGATTCCGAATCTCAGACTTACAGTGAATCTGTCCCCTGCACGTTTGCGAAAGGAGGGGACGGCCTTTGATTTGCCTATTGCTGTAGGGGTCCTGGTGGCTGCAGAAAGCATTCCGGCGGTGGAGATGGCGGGTACGCTGCTGATTGGGGAACTGGGCTTAAACGGCGAAATTAAAGGCGTAAAGGGGATCTTGCCGATTGTAAAGCATGCAAAGGAGTGTGGTCTTAAGAGAGTGATTGTTCCCAAAGAAAATGTGAAGGAAGGGGCTTTTATACGAGGGATAGATGTGTTTGGTGTGGCCCATATAAAAGAGGTCCTTGACATTATTACAGGCAATAGCAACGCACAACCTTATCTGTTGGATGTAGAGCAGGTTTTCGCAGAGTTTTCCGGCAGTCAGGAGCATGATTTTAAGGAAATACAGGGACAGCTTATGGCCAAAAGAGGAGCAGAGATTGCGGCTGCCGGTTTTCATCATCTGCTGCTTCTGGGGCCTCCGGGGGCAGGCAAGACTATGATTGCCAGAAGAATTCCGGGGATTATGCCGCCATTGTCTTTGGAGGAGAGTTTGGAAATATCGGCTGTTTACAGTGTGGCAGGTAAATTAGACAGCAAACAGTCTTTTATTACGAAAAGACCTTTTTTGTATCCTCATCACACCATATCAGAATCAGCCATGGTGGGCGGCGGGAGGATTCCAAGACCTGGCATTATATCATTGGCCCACAGAGCGGTTTTGTTTTTGGACGAGTTTCCGGAGTTTCAGAGAAGTGTTATCGAGGTGCTCAGGCAGCCTATGGAGGATAAGATCGTACAGATCGCCCGCAGTCAGGCTGTGTACAGCTATCCTGCTGATTTTATGCTGGTAGCGGCCAGCAATCCTTGCCCTTGCGGTTATTTTCCTGATAGGAATAAGTGCAAATGTACGGAGCAGGAAATCATAAAGTATTTAGGCAAAATATCAGGCCCGATTTTGGATCGGATGGATTTGTGTTGCGAGATGGGGGCTATAAATATAGAAGAATTACAGTCAGACAGTGGGGAGGAGGACAGTGAAACCATAAGGAGTAGGGTATTAAAGGCCGTAGAAATCCAGAAAAAACGTTTTCTGGGGACAAAATATAGATTTAATGGAGATATTGCTCCACGGGATATAAAGAAATACTGTGTAATGGAGCCTGAAGCAGAGGTGGTTTTACATAAACTGTATGAGAAGTTAAAGCTTTCTGCCAGAAGCTATCACAGATTGTTAAAGGTAAGTAGGACCGTGGCAGATTTGGAGGGCACCGGCCTGATAAAGGAAGCTCATATCAAAGAGGCTGCATGCTATCGCATGACGATTTTAGAGGAACTGGAGGGATGATTTATGGATAGAACAGAGCTTGCAGCCAGTGCTTGGTTTCACAAAATAAATACCATCGGTTTTCGGACCATGTTTCAACTGAGGAAGAGATTTGGTTCCCTTCAGGAGGCTTACCGGGCGTCGGACAAGGCTTTATTGGAGGTGTTAAATGCCAGACAGCTTACAGCGGTAAAGGCAGCCAAATATGCCATGCATCCTATGGAATATCTGGAGCAGGTGGAAGAAAAGGGTATTCGGTATATTAGTTTTTTTGATGCAATTTATCCCGGAAAGCTTACCAATATCCCTGATCCTCCCTATGGAATATTTGTGAAAGGAAGTCTTCCGGAAGAAGAACTGCCGGCAGTGGCTATGATTGGCTCCAGGGCCTGTTCAGATTACGGGCGGCAGGTAGCAGAGCAGTTTGGAAAAGTATTGGCTGTGCATGGCGTACAGGTTATCAGCGGCATGGCCAGAGGCATTGATTCTATCAGCCAGGGGGCATGTGTAAAGGCAGGGGGACAAACCTTTGCAGTGCTGGGAAGCGGTGTGGACATTTGCTACCCGGAAGAATTATACAAGTTATATACTGATATATCCCAAAAGGGCGGCATTATCTCTGCCTATGCACCGGGGATGGAGCCCCTTGCCAGAAATTTTCCACCCAGAAACCGTATTATCAGTGGGCTCAGTGATGTAGTGCTGGTAATAGAATCCCGCCAAAAAAGCGGCACTCTGATTACCGTTGATATGGCTTTAGAGCAGGGAAAAGAGGTGGCAGTCATTCCGGGGCGGATTACGGATGAATTAAGCCGAGGGTGTCATGAACTGATAAAGCAGGGAGCTACCGTGATTTTGGACGTGGAGCAGCTGTTGGAATTATTGAAGGATATAGGGAAGCTGAAGGAAAATGTACAGCCCAGGTATAATTCAGAGCCTTCAGGGATACATTGGAATAACAAAGAGATAAGTGCCCCGCTGAAAAGTATACTCAGGGTACTAAGTCGGGAATATGTGGAAGTTGAAGAAATCTACAAAAAATGGCTGGAACAGGGCAATCAGGGAAGCTTCCGGGAATTGTTGACGGGACTTATGGATTTGGAATTAATGGATTTGTGCAAAAGTAATAAAAATCGGTTTTCAATTCGTTAAATTTTCATGAAGTAACAAAAAATGGTTGCAACAAAGAATTTTTTGTTGTATAGTTTGGGAGATTTTAGAAATGAATTTTAAACATGATATGAAAAATGAATGTTATATTTTAGAATAAGAGGACGAAGTATGGCAAAGTATTTAGTAATTGTAGAATCTCCTGCAAAGGTAAATACCATAAAGAAATTTTTGGGGGCAAATTATGCTGTAGTAGCCAGCAACGGTCATGTCAGAGATTTGCCGAAGAGTACTTTGGGCATTGATGTGGAGAATGACTATGAGCCACACTACATTACAATCCGGGGCAAAGGAGAGCTGTTGGCAAGCCTTCGCAAAGAGGTAAAGAAAGCGGAAAAGATTTATCTGGCAACGGACCCTGACCGTGAAGGGGAGGCTATTTCCTGGCATTTGATGCATGCACTGAAGCTGGAAGATAAACAGGTATATCGTATTACCTTTAATGAAATCACCAAAAAGGCAGTGAAGGAATCCCTGAAAAATGCCCGTGAAATTGATATGGACAGAGTAGACGCCCAGCAGGCCAGACGTTGTCTGGATCGTATGGTAGGCTATCGTATATCTCCATTACTCTGGGCCAAGGTAAAGAGAGGGTTAAGCGCCGGCAGAGTACAGTCTGTGGCCCTTCGCATTATCTGTGACAGAGAAGAGCAGATAGAAGCTTTTGTGCCGGAGGAATACTGGTCTTTAGAAGCAGATGTCAGATTTGCCGGTGAGAAAAAAGCTGTCAGAGCCAAATATTACGGTGATGAAACCGGTAAGGTGGAATTAAAAAGTGGAGAGCAGGTAGATGCTATTAAGGCAGAGCTTGAAGGAGAAGCTTTCCGGGTAAAGCAGGTGAAAAAAGGAGAACGTGTGCGCAAGGCACCATTACCGTTTACCACTTCTACCTTACAGCAGGAAGCCAGCAAGGTGTTAAATTTCTCTGCTCAAAAGACTATGCGTCTGGCCCAGCAATTATATGAAGGTGTGGAGATCAAAGGACAGGGCACGGTAGCGTTGATTACTTATCTGCGTACCGATTCTACCAGAATCTCAGAAGAAGCTCTGGCTCAGGCTAAGGATTTTGTAAATAACACCTATGGCCAGGCATATCTGGGCAATGTACAAAGCCAAAATGGAAAAACCGGCAGTAAGGTACAGGATGCTCATGAAGCCATCAGACCAACTGAAATCAGCAGAATCCCGGTAAGCTTAAAGGATTTGATATCCAGAGATTTATATAGATTATATCAGCTTATCTGGAAGCGTTTTGCGGCAGCAACCATGGCGCCGGCCAGATATGAGACCACTTCCATACAGCTTGCTGCGGGCAGACATATATTTACGGTAGCTGCTTCCAGACAGGTATTTGACGGTTTTATGGCAGTATATAGTTCTGATGACATGAAAGAGGATAGCGTGGCATTAAAGAGTGCAGTTGAAGAAGGCAGTCTTGTAGAGATACAGTCTGTGGAAGGGGAGCAACACTTTACCCAGCCTCCGGCGCACTATACGGAAGCCAGTCTTATTCGAGCACTGGAAGAATTGGGGATCGGACGACCGAGTACTTACGCTCCTACGATCACCTTGATTTTAGCCCGTCACTATGTTATTAAAGAAAATAAAAACCTTTACGTAACAGAGCTTGGAGAAGTGGTCAATAATATGATGAAGGAATCTTTCCCGAGCATTGTAGATGTACGCTTTACAGCTACCATGGAAGGATTATTAGACCAGGTAGAAGAAGGCCATGTACGCTGGAAGGGGGTTTTGGAGAATTTCTATCCTGATTTGGAGGAAGCGGTAAAGACAGCTGAGGCTGAGCTTCAAAAGGTAGAGATTAAGGACGAAGTGTCTGATGTGCTGTGTGATGTATGTGGACGTAAGATGGTTTACAAATATGGACCGCACGGTAAATTTCTGGCATGCCCGGGCTTTCCGGAGTGCAGATTTACCAAACCATACTTTGAGAAGTTGGATGTACCATGTCCAAAGTGCGGCGGAGATATCTTAGTGAAAAAGACCAAAAAGGGTCGTCGCTACTATGGATGTGCCAATAATCCTGAATGTGATTATATGGTTTGGCAGCGTCCGGCTAAGAAAGAATAGAAGTTTTACAGCAGTTTAGCCATCTGATTTGCAAAATGTGAGAAAATGTCGGAAAATTTAAATAATTTGCGTTGCAATTCTGAAATTGTCGTGCTATACTATGCTTAAATGATAAAAAGTGATATTTTTTATGATTCGGATAGGAGGACATGATGAGCAGCGTTCAGTTGTTAGATAAAACACGTAAAATTGGAAAATTGTTGCATAATAACAATTCCAGCAAAGTTGTATTTAATGATATCTGCAAGGTTATGAAGGAAATTATGATTTCCAATGTACTGGTTATCAGCAAGAAGGGTAAAGTTTTAGGCGTTGGCTATGCTGAAGAGGTGGATTGCATTCATGAATTAATTGATGAAAGCGTTGGAGGCTTTATTGATAATATGCTGAATGAGCGCTTTTTAGGAGTTTTGTCCACCAAAGAGAATGTCAATCTGGCTACGCTTGGTTTTGAAAGTGATGACATCCGTAAGTTTCAGGCCATTATTTCTCCTATCGAGATTGCAGGAGAGAGACTGGGCACACTGTTTATCTACAAAAACGGCGAGCAGTACGACATTGATGACATCATCCTTTGTGAATACGGTTCTACAGTTGTGGGGCTTGAGATGCTTCGTGCAGTGAATGAAGAGAATGCTGAAGAGCAGCGCAAGGTCAATGTAGTAAAGAGTGCTATCAATACTTTATCTTTCTCTGAAATGGAAGCTATTGTTCACATATTTGATGAATTAAATGGTTTGGAAGGCATTTTGGTGGCCTCCAAAATTGCAGATAGAGTAGGGATTACCCGCTCCGTTATCGTAAATGCATTGCGTAAATTTGAAAGTGCCGGTGTTATCGAGTCTCGTTCTTCCGGTATGAAGGGCACTTATATTAAGGTGCTCAATGATGTGGTATTTGATGAGGTGAAGGAACTCAGAAAAGCCAATAACTTATAAAGTAAATAACACAGATCATGTAAGCCGGAAAATCATAACAAAATACATGCAAAATAAACCAAAATATAAAAACACAAAATAAACAAAAATATAAAAACACCTATTGCAAAATGGGTGTTTTTGTGTTACAATTCGAATGTTGCAAAAAAAAATCACGCATATCGATTTCCTGCCGGTGCTGTTATTTTACAGGTGGCGGGAGAGTTAACCGCATAGACGCTTGTGCGGCGGAAAAGATATGACGGAAGTTTAACCAAATGGAGGTATATTATGAGCGTTATTTCAATGAAACAGTTATTAGAAGCAGGTGTTCATTTTGGACACCAGACCAGAAGATGGAACCCTAAGATGGCTCCATACATCTTCACAGAGAGAAACGGTATCCACATCATCGACTTACAGAAGTCTGTAGCCAAGGTTGATGAAGCTTACAAGGCAGTTGCTGATATTGCAGCTGAAGGCGGTACAATTCTTTTTGTTGGTACCAAGAAGCAGGCTCAGGACGCTGTTAAGACAGAGGCAGAGCGTTGCGGTATGTTCTATGTAAACGAGAGATGGTTAGGTGGTATGCTTACCAACTTCAAGACTATCCAGAGCCGTATTGCAAGATTAAAGGCTATTGAGACTATGGCTGAAGATGGTACATTTGATGTATTACCTAAGAAGGAAGTTATCGAATTAAAGAAGGAATGGGAGAAGTTAGAGAAGAACCTTGGCGGTATCAAGAATATGGACAGAATCCCGGACGCTATCTTTGTTGTTGACCCTAAGAAGGAAAGAATCTGTGTACAGGAAGCTCATTCTTTAGGTATTAAGTTAATCGGTATCGGTGATACTAACTGTGATCCGGAAGAATTAGACCACATCATCCCTGGTAACGATGATGCTATCAGAGCTGTTAAATTAATCGTTTCCAAGATGGCAGATGCTGTTATCGAAGCTAACCAGGGCGAAGCTGTTTACACAGAAGCTGATGTAGAAGCTGAAGCAACTGATATTGAAGAAGTAGCAGAAGAAGCATAATCAGTATTTTAGCTGGAATTGATACAGAATAATAAAAAAGCAGGTAGTTGCTTTTATCTAAAAAATATTCGGAGGATTGAATCATGGCTATTACAGCAGGTATGGTTAAAGAATTGCGTGAACTTACAGGCGCAGGTATGATGGACTGTAAGAAAGCATTGGCTGAAACAAACGGCGATATGGATGCAGCAGTTGAATACTTAAGAAAAAATGGACAGGCTAAAGCTGAAAAGAAGGCTAGCCGCATTGCAGCAGAAGGTCTTTGTGCAGTAGTTGTTGCTGATGACAAGACTGCAGCAGTTGTAGAAGTTAACTCTGAAACAGACTTCGTTGCAAAGAATGAGGAGTTTAAGAGCTTTGTTGCAGCAGTTGCAAATCAGGCAGTTGCATCTGATGCAGCTGATATGGATGCTTTCATGGCAGAAGCTTGGAATGAAGATACAGCTATTACAGTTAGCGAAGCTTTAGTTGCTAAAGTTGCTCGTATCGGTGAGAAGTTATCTATCAGAAGATTTGAAAAAGTTGTTGCTGAAAACGGTTGTGTAGTATCTTATGTACACGGCGGCGGTAGAATCGGTGTTATCATAGAAGCTACAACAGATGTTGTTAACGATGCAGTTAAAGAAGCTATGACAAACATCGCAATGCAGGTTGCAGCTTTGTCTCCTGAGTACACATGCAAAGATGAAATTTCTGCAGATAAGCTTGCTAAAATGAGAGAAATTACTGTTGACAGTGCATTAAATGATACATTTACACTTCCTATGCCTATCTTAAAGGGATTACTTGAGAAGGCTGTTAGCGGTAAGGTATGGAGTGATGAAGACATTGCTGTTTATGCGGAAAAGAAGGACAATATGAAGTATTTACCTAACTTCCTTTCTAAAGAAGCAAAAGCAGCATTAGCAGGTTTGGCTTTGGCTGACAAGGCAGAAATCACAGAGAATAAGATTTTTGGTGGTTTGGTTGATGGACGAGTTGCTAAACAGCTTAAAGAAATCTGCTTACTTGATCAGATCTACGTAAAGGCTGAAGACGGCAAGCAGACTGTTGCTCAGTACATTGCAGAAGTTGCAAAGGCAAATGGTGCAAACCTTTCTGTTAAGAAGTTTGTTCGTTTCGAAACAGGCGAAGGTATTGAAAAGAAAGTTGATGACTTTGCAGCAGAAGTTGCAGCTCAGGCTGGTCTGTAAGATTTACTATAATTTTATTGAATTAACAATTATAAGGCATGTGTTTAAGAAATTAGACACATGTCTTTTTTTGTCGTATAGTAAAGTAATGAGAGTTGGAAGCGGACTGTACGTTTTGTTCTTTATTATTTTGCTTTTATGTATTGAAGTTTGAATCGGATTATGGTATCTTAAATGTATTGTTTCCTTAGTTTGTGAATTAATAAACAATGTGCTGAAAGGGATTTTATTTATGTCGCCTTTACGGCAGAAATGGAGGATAATATGAAAAAAGTATTGGTTTGTAAAGAAAAGGACCAATTAGAAACAAGAGTAGCACTGATACCTGATGATATCAAGAAGCTTACAGCCATGGGTTATGAGTTTTCGGTTGTTTCAGGAGCAGGCTTAAAGAGCGGATTTTCTGATGAAGCTTATAAAGCTGCCGGTGCTGGGATTGTGGAAAATGAAGAGGATGCCTATGAGGACAGCGAGATTGTTGTTCGTATTATGAAGCCGGAAAGTACAAAGGGATTAAAGAAAGACACCTTACATATTAGTTATTTTGATCCTTTTAACGAAAAAGAATTGCTGCAGGAATTTGCAGAGCAGGGTATTCAGACAGTATCTTTGGAAATGATTCCGAGAACTACCCTGGCACAGAAGATGGATGTGCAGTCTTCTCAGACTTCATTAGCCGGTTATGTGGCAGTATTAAACGCAGCTGCCCGCCTTCCTAAGATTTTACCTATGATGATGACACCTGCGGGTACCATCTCACCGGCAAGAGTATTTATTCTGGGTGTTGGTGTTGCAGGCTTACAGGCGATTGCAACCGCTAAGAGATTAGGTGCAAGAGTAGATGCTTTTGATACCAGACCTGTAGTAGAAGAACAGGTTAAATCTCTTGGAGCAAACTTTGTAAAAATAGATTTGGGTGAAATGGGTCAGACCGCACAGGGATATGCCAAGGAATTGACACCGGAGCAGATAGCAAAGCAGCAGGAAGCTCAGGCAAAGGTTTGTGAACGAAGCAATATTGTTGTTACAACAGCCAAAGTGTTCGGCAGAAAAGCACCGAGACTGATCACTAAGGATATGCTTGACAGAATGATGCCGGGCAGTATTGTTGTAGATATGGCAGTTGCCGGCGGCGGTAATGTAGAAGGTTCCAAGCTTGGTGAAACAGTTATCACAGACAATGGTGTTATCATTATGTCAGGTGATATGCTGGAGAGACAGGTACCTTACGATGCATCCAAGATGTTTTCCGGTAATATCACTGCATTCCTTAACCATTTTTATAACAAGGAACAGAAAGAGTTATTAGTAAATACAGAAGACGAAATTATGCAGGGATGTCTCTTGACACAGGGCGGCCAAATTGTGCATGAAAGATTCAAATAGGAGGAATTAGACATGGTATTAGGAGAAATTATGCTTCTTGTTTTTGTATTTGTTATAGCAGGATTTTTGGGCGTTGAACTGATCTCAAAGGTTCCGTCCCAGTTACATACACCCCTTATGTCAGGAACCAATGCTATTTCCGGCATCACCATAGTAGGTGCTATTCTGGCAACAGCAGTTGCGGTAAATGTAGATGGAATTGCAGCTCAGATTTGCGGCTTTTTGGCAATTGTTTTTGCTACGATAAACGTAGTGGGCGGATATCTGATTACAAACAGAATGCTTGGTATGTTTAAGAAAAAGGAGGATCCTAAGAAATGATGCAGGCACTTATTACGATTTTTTACATGATTTCTGCTGTTCTTTTTATCCGAGGCATCAAGCTTTTAGGTAAGGCAGACACAGCAGTCAAAGGCAATTTAATTTCTGCAGTAGGTATGTTGATTGCGGTACTTACTGTTTTGGTTGAAAAAGATGTTTTAAAGGCTTCCTTGGAAGGCTATATTTGGATTGTTGCAGCAGTAGCTTTGGGAAGTATTATCGGTTTTATTTGGTCCAAGAAGGCTGAGATGACAGGAATGCCTCAGTTAGTTGCTCTTTTTAATGGTTTTGGCGGTTTATCCTCTTTCTTAGTGGCACTCGCACAGTATCTTACGACTCCTGCAGATGCAGTAGAGCCTTTTGCAGCATCTACTCTGGCAATCACCGTTGCAATCGGTGCGGTTACTTTTACCGGTTCCGTTGTAGCATGGGGCAAGCTGGATGGCAAGTTCTTCAAAAAGAATCTGAAGCTTCCTGCAAAGAATGCTATCAATGCAGTTTTATGCATTGCCGGTTTGGCAGGTGTGGTAATCTACACTATCAGCAAGGATAATGCCTCCTTAGGCGTTATTGGTGTAGCACTGGTTGCAGTGACTTTCCTTGTATTAGGTTTCACTATGGTATGGCCGATCGGTGGCGGTGACATGCCGGTTATTATATCCCTGTTAAATGCATGCTCCGGTTTGGCAGCAGCCTTCGCCGGTCTTGCTATCGGTAACTCCGTATTGGTAGTGTCCGGCTGTCTGGTTGGTACATCCGGTCTTATTCTGACCATTATTATGTGTAAGGCCATGAATAGAACGCTGTTCAGCTTATTGTTCTCCAGCTTTGGCGGCGGCTCTTCTTCCAAGAAGGCAGCAGGGGAAGCAAAGGAGCCAAAAGCTATGAGCGTAGAGGATGCTTACCTGGTACTGGAGGCAGCAAGAAACGTTGCAATTATTCCGGGGTATGGTATGGCGGTTGCTCAGGCACAGCATGCAGTAAAAGATTTGTGTGATCGATTAGAAGATAACGGTTGTGAAGTAAACTTTGCAATCCATTCTGTTGCAGGACGTATGCCGGGTCATATGAATGTATTGCTGGCAGAAGCCAATATTGAATACGAGAAATTAAAAACTGCAGATGACATGAATCCGCAGATGCCAAACGTAGACGTGGCAATCGTAATCGGTGCAAACGACGTTGTTAACCCATCAGCACTGGATGACGAGACATCCCCATTATACGGTATGCCTATCATCAATGCTTTCGAGGCGAGAATGGTATTCGTATTAAAGCGTGGACGTGGTACCGGCTTCTCCGGTATTGAGAACCCGTTGTTCACCAACGACAATACTGTTATGATCTACGGTGATGCTAAACAGACCATTTCTGCTTTGGTAAGTGAATTTGACAATGCTTAATAAAAATATTTACAAGAGACTCCTTTTTGAGTAGGGGTCTCTTTTTATATGAATTTTTGTCTTGTTTCATCCACTACATTGTAGTATACTTTTGATTAACAACATTATAAGGGGTAATTATGAAGAAGAAGAAAATTATTCGAATCAAACGTATAGCAAACAAGCATATTATCGTTTCCGTTCCGGGGTCTAAGAGTATGACCAATAGGGCGCTTCTGTTAGCCACGCTGGCAGAGGGAAGGAGCAAATTAGACAGTGTTTTGTTCAGTGATGATTCCAGACATTTTTTGAAGTGTGTGGAGGATTTGGGCTTCGAGACAGTGGTAGATGAGGCCAATAGATATATAGAGGTTGCAGGTTTAGGTGGCCCGGTGCCGAAGAAAGAAGCCAATATCTATGTTGGCAGTGCTGGAACAGCAGCACGGTTTTTGGCAGCGTATTTAGGCTGCAGCGAAGGGCAGTATTATATAGATGCCTCCCCACAGATGCGTATGCGGCCTATGGCCCCTTTATTAAGGGCCCTTGAAAGTGTGGGAGCAGAAATATCCTGCACAGAGGAGCCGGAGCATTTCCCTATGGAAATTATTGGCCATGGAATCACAAATCACCATATTACTGTGAATATTGATAAGAGCAGCCAGTTTTTAAGTGCACTTTTGATTTCCGGGTGTTTATCAAAGTCTGATCTACATATTCACATAGTGGGAAGGCACGGAATGGCTTATATTCAGATGACCGTGGATATGATGAGGCGGTTTGGTGTTTGCGTAGAGCAAATATCTGACCGGGAATTCCTGATTCCTGCAGGGCAAAGTTACAAGGCACAGGACTATCACATAGAGCCTGATGTTTCTGCTGCAGCATATTTTTGGGCAATAGCAGCAGTGCTTGGAATATCTGTGACGGTAACAGATATCCATTTTGATTCTTTGCAGGGTGATTTGGAATTTGTCCGCATTTTAGAAAAAATGGGCTGTCAGGTAGAGGATACAGCAGATGGAATTACAGTGACGGGACCTGAAAAAGGGCGGTTAAAGGGTATCGAGGTGGATATGCACAGTTGCTCCGATCAGGCCATTACGCTGGCTGCCATTGCACCTTTTGCAGATGGTCCGGTACGTATTACAGGCATTTCTCATATTAGAGCGCAGGAATGTGACAGAATCGCAGCAATTGCTGATAATTTGAATGCAATGGGTGTTTGTGTAGAGGAAGAAGCAGGTAGTGTGACCATTCATCCGGGAAGAATTCATGGTGCAAAGATTCAGACGTATAATGACCATAGAGTGGCGATGGGTTTTGCAATCACAGGACTTAGAGTGCCCGGTACTACCATTTTGGATCCTTTGTGCTGCAGAAAGACCTTTGAAAATTATTTTGAAGTGCTGGACTGTGTTGTGGGACAGATACGAGGTAAAGTGACAGAACACAAAGATAAAACAAAGCACAACAAATAAAGTGAAGCACAATAGATATAAAAGAGAATAATCACAAAACAGAAAGTCAGAAGGCTTGTTTGTTGTAGCAGACACGTATAGGATATCTACATGGAATATGGAGGAGATATGGCAACAGATTTATTGATTTTAAGAGATAAGATTGATGCAATAGACCGGCAGATTGTGGCTCTTTATGAGGAGCGTATGGCAGTCTGCAAGGAAGTGGCTGAGTTCAAAATTGAGACCGGTAAAAAGGTCTTTGATAAGGTTCGTGAAAACGAAAAGATTGAGAAAGTCAAAGCCATGATAGAAGGTGATTTTCATAAGCATGCCGTACAGGAGCTTTTTGAGCAGATTATGTCTATTAGCCGCAAGATGCAATATCAGCTTTTAGCGGAGCATGGCTGCATCGGTAAGCTGCCGTTTATTCCGATGGCTGATCTGGGAACCTATAAAGCAAGAGTGGTATTTCAAGGCGCAGAGGGAGCTTATTCCCAGGCTGCTATGAACCGTTTTTTTTGCAAAGAAATCCAAAGCTTTCATGTGGATACCTTCAGAGATGCTATGACAGCCATTGAAGAAGGCAGGGCAGACTTTGCAGTGCTTCCTATTGAAAATTCCACCGCAGGTATCGTGAATGAGATTTATGACCTGTTGACAGAATTTGAAAATTATATTGTAGGAGAGCAGATTATTAACATAGAGCATTGCCTGATGGCTGTGCCGGGTACTAAACTTGGTGATATTAAGACTGTATACTCTCACCCTCAGTCTTTGATGCAGTCGTCCAATTATCTTCAGAAAACCGGATGGCAGCAAGTCAGCATGCAGAACAATGCTTTTGCAGCTCAGAAGGTAAAGCAAGAGGGACTTCACAACCAGGCTGCTATTGCCAGTGAGACCGCAGCGGAAATTTACGGTCTGGAGGTTTTAGAGAAGGGTGTAAATAATTTAAAAGGCAACAGCACCAGATTTATTATTGTAACCAACCAGAAGGTATTTAAGGAGGATGCAGGCAGAATCAGCATTTGCTTTGAAGTACCTCATGAAAGCGGTTCTCTGTATCATATTTTGTCACATTTTATTTATAATAATTTAAATATGACCAAGATTGAGTCCAGACCATTAGAGGGACGAAATTGGGAATATCGATTCTTTATTGATTTTGAAGGGAATCTTTCTGACAGTGCAGTAAGAAATGCCTTGAGCGGTATTAGAGAAGAAGCCCGCAATATGAAGATTTTGGGCAATTATTAATGCCTTGGATAGAATGAGTATAGTAGAGAGAGTGAAGAATCAGATGAAGTGTACCAAGCAAATTATTTTAGGAAGTGGGTCACCGAGAAGACGGGAGCTTTTGCAGCAAATCGGTTTGGATTTTACCGTAGTTACCAGTGATATAGAAGAAAAGATTACTTCTGTGGTACCTGCGCAGATTGTACAGGAGCTGTCTTTACAAAAAGCAATAGATGTTTTTTGTAAGGTGGGCGGTGCAAAATATATAAAAAGCAGGCCGGTGGAAGCGCAAAGATTGCAGACCTCTGACAAGCGGGATGATTTAGATATTACAGACATACTTGTTATCGGTGCAGATACCATAGTGGCGTTTAAGGATACCGTGTTGGGCAAGCCCCATTCCAAAGAAAATGCAATTTTTATGCTGAAAGGCTTGCAAGGAAAGATACATCAGGTATATACTAGTGTTAGCCTGGTATGGACAGAGGATGGCAGGTTACAAACCCATACCTTTTACGAAAAGACGGACGTAGAGGTTATGCCTATGACCGACCGGGAGATAGCATATTATGTGAGTCTGGACACATGCATGGACAAAGCAGGTGCATATGGCATTCAGAACGAATTTGCATGCTTTGTGAAGGGCATTTCAGGTGATTATAATAATGTTGTAGGCCTGCCGGTAGGCAGGTTATATCAGGAATTACAAAAGATAGGATTCCTAAAAATACAGACAAGCGAGGACTAGACATGAAGAAAGCAGTCATCTTTGATTTGGATGGCACTCTGGCAGACTCTCTGGAGTCTATTTGGTATAGCGCCAATTATGCGATTGGCACTTGCGGTTATCCGGAGATTGAACTGGAGAAGTATAAGTTATTTGTTGGTGATGGTGCGGATACTTTAATCAAGCGTTGCCTGATTTATTCCGGTGATATTGAATGTGAGAATTTTGAGAAAGCCTTTATGAAATATCAGGTGTTTTTTAAAGAGCATTGTATGTATCACGTAAAGCCTTATGAAGGCATTGTGCAGGCTTTGGAAGCGTTAAAGTCGGCAGGGATTAAGATTGCCGTATTTTCCAACAAACCCCACGAACGGACTGTCGACGTGGTGAATACGCTGTTTGGAGCAGATTATTTTGATGAAATCTTGGGCCAGACAGACCAACGAGCCAAAAAGCCACATCCGGATGGTGTATTTTATCTGGCTGAGAAGCTGGGCGTAGACGTTGAGGATATCGTTTACGTGGGCGATACCGGTACAGATATGATGACCGGCAAGCACGCAGGTGCATGGACCGTTGGCGTACTATGGGGCTTCCGCGACAAGGAGGAGCTTGAGAAATTTGATGCGGATGTGATTATTGATAAACCGGCAGACATATTATCTCAGGTGTTGTAATATTAATTTGTAATAGAAAGCATGGACTTTTATGAATGCCTGGAAGTCTTGGCTTCTAAGATAGAATTAAAGGAGAGTTTTTACTATGCATGAATTTGACGAAGCTGTATTACAGTGTTTTTTGGACAATCAGGAACAACTATTTTCCAAAACAGTAATAAATACTTATGAGGAGGCTGAAGATTTTTTGGTCGATAGTATGGCAGTGATTGTAAATTCTGTAAAGGAAATTTGGGATTTCTTTGAAGAAGAGGGAATTGATACAGACGGTATGACAGGGGATGAGATTCTGGAAGCCGCTGAGGTATTTGTGATTGGAGACGGACGATATTTAATCGTGGAAGCATAAATGAAATAATCTTTAAAAGGTAAGCCTTTGTTGTGTGTTATTTTTCGCATAACAAAGGCTTTTTGTCTCCTTTCATCCCTTGCTCATATTTAGCCGAAAATTCGGTAGTTTCCGACCAGAGCAATATATGTTCTGCTTCATGGACGCTCTCGCTCCGTGAAAATCTCAGCGGTAGACAGTACTGAGCTTTTCATTGTCCCTGAAAATAAAAAAATATACCTAAAGTTCACAAAATATAAACTAAAAACGGTAGTAATTTAACAAGGTATCTGGTAAAATAATTGAAGGTAATGGCATGAATTAATTAGGTATTTGCGAAATTCAACATTTGACTGCCGGAGCAATATATGTTCTGCTTCACGGACGCTCCCGCTCCATGAAAATGCGTAGCGGTACTAAACTCAGACTGCGGCTGTCGCCTTGCTTCACTAAGGACCGACGCTTTTCAAGGCCCTTCAGCCAGAACATATATTGCTTCGGCAAGCAAATGTTGAATTTCGGAAAACCATTATAAATTATTTTACTAGGAGGAGAAAAATGTTTCAGAAAGCAAAATGGATTTGGTTGCAGCAGGCAGAGCAGGAAGATGAATATGCATCTTTTATACAAGAATTTTCATACAGTTGCGGGAAGGTTGTTTTAAGAATCTGTTCTGAGATAAATTATATTGCATACATAAACGGGAAGAGAGTCGGATTCGGCCAGTTTCCCAACTATCTGAATGAAAAGTATGTAGATGAACTGGATATCACCGAGTGTTGTCAGCCGGGCAATAACTCCTTAAAGCTTTCTGTACGATATGAGGGAATTAATACCGCTACCCATATTAAGGACAAAGCAGGAGTGATTTTTGAAGTTACGGAAGATGGTGTGGTGACCGGGTACAGCAGTGAGCATACCTTGAGTGGCTATGATTTGGCCTATAGACAGCATGTGTGTCGTCTGATCACAAAACAGGTGGGATATTCTGTAAATATGGCTAATAGCAGCAATGAGGTGTGTTATAAGCCATCCAGAGAGGTGACACTGTCTACTGATTTTGTGTACAGACCGGTTGAAAAGTTGGTGATCGGGGATACTGTGTATGGTGTACCATTAGAGATAGAAGGTAAACAGATCTATGATTTCGGGGATGAGATTGCAGGATATCTTGTGTTAGATGTGGAATGTGAAAAGGATACCTGTATAAAGACTGCTTTCGGGGAGCATTTGGTGGACGGAGCAGTGCGGCAACTAATTGGTGCAAGAGACTTTTCTTTTGATTTTCAGTGCACTGCAGGCAGCAATCATTTTGAATTACTGTTCTTCAGAATGGCGGGACGATACATAGAACTGAAGAATTGTGAGGCTGTTTCTCTGGTCCGGATTGGCATTATGCCGGCCAATTACCCGGTTAAGGAGAAGGAACATAGTCTGAAGGGTTTGGATGGCAAGATATACGAGATGTGCTTAAGAACTCTGAAGCTTTGTATGCATGAGCATTATGAGGACTGCCCATGGAGAGAGCAGGCACTCTATGTACTGGACAGCAGAAATCAGATGCTGGCGGGTTATTATGCATTTGGCAATTATGACTTTGCCAGAGCCAATATTGTGTTTATGGCCAAAGGAAGGACACCGGACGGACTGTTAGAACTGACATATCCTGCTGTAGGGACACCGGCCATACCATTTTTCTCACTTATGTACCCTGTTGTAGTAAATGAGTATATTATGCATACACAGGATCGAACGGTTCTTAATGAAGTAATGGACGCTGTAGACAGCATTATGCAGGTCTTTAGCAGTCGTATTGATGATACAGGACTTATTGCTAATTTCCCAGAGCCGTATTGGAATTTCTATGAATGGAGCGAGGGCAGTGACGGCAGCAAGATTACAACGCTGAATAGTAGTCGTCTTCTGGATAATGAGGAGAACCAGTATGATTTAATATTGAACTGTGCCTTTATCTATGCATTTAGACATTATGAGGAGCTTTGTCAGATACTTGGCAGAAAGCCTGAGATAAAGCATCAAGCCATGCAGAGGGCCATTGTACGCAATTTTTATGATAAAAAGAAGGGCTGCTATTATCTGTCCAATAAGGGTGCTCGTATTTACAGTCAATTAGGAAATGCTTTTGCAAAGCTGATAGGTCTTACAGGTGAAAGAGTGGATATGGCTGTGCGTGGTGTCGGTGATGTAGTGCCGGCCACCCTGTCTATGAATGGCTTTGTTTTTGATGCTATGCTGAAGGATGGCATGTGGATGAAAGAAGATGTGATAGACATGATTCGCGGACAGTATGTGTGCATGTTGGTAGAAGGGGCTACTACCTGTTGGGAGACCTTGGAGGGAGAAAGAGCCTTTGATAATGCGGGAAGTCTTTGCCATGGCTGGTCAGCTTTACCGATATATTATTATCATATATTGAAGGATTAAGGCTTTGATGATACTGATGCGCCTACCGGGTAAGGAATAGGCATAAGGGGCTGAAATTAAAAGAGGGGTGCTTGAGAAATCAAGTACCCCTTTAAACGTGTTGCATATTTCAGTTTAGGCATGTTTCGCGGCCTGTAACGGTATCAGAATATCCTCCGGCACAAACAGCTTACCATACCCGGTGCCCATTTCCAGTCCCGGTTTGGCATCACCGTGGTAATCACTGCCGCCGGAAATACATAGATCATATTTAGCAGCTAATTTACGTATCTGTCTTTCTTCAACGGTAGAATAGGTGGCATAGATGGCTTCAATACCTGCAAGTCCTGCAGTTTTCAGATGTGCAACCAATGCATCTAAACGTGCATTCGACATTCGATACAGAACAGGGTGGGCGAGAATCGGAATGCCCCCTGCTTTCAAAATCAATGCAATGCCCATTTCAGGGGTAATCTTTTCCCGGGGAACAAAATATTTGGTGTGGTCTCCAAGATACTGGCTAAAAGCCAGGTCTTTGCTGGAGGAATAGCCGTGCTCCACCAGATAAACTGCATAATGAGCCCTAGTCAGTACACTGCCCGGAAAAGCTTCCACCAATTGCTCGTAAGAGATATCAATACCGGCTGCTGCCAGGTTGGCGCACATTTTGCGATTGCGTTCTATCCGGGAATTTACAAATTCCTGTAAGTATGTGCAGAAAGCAACAGAGTGGTGGTCAATATATAATCCTAACATGTGTATATCCTGGCCGTGATATTCCGTGGATAGTTCGATGCCGGGGATAACCTCCGGAATATTTTCTTTACCTTCAGCACATAGTCTGTCCACACAGGCGAGGGCCTCGTCAATGCCGTCAACGGTATCATGATCGGTCAGTGCAAAGGCAGAGAGCCCCTTTGCAATGGCCATATATACTAATTCCTCAGGAGAATTGCTGCCGTCAGATCTATTGGAATGAACATGTAAGTCAATAGGTTTCATGTAAGTCACCTCTCACATATTATAATGCATAGTTGTTTGCGAAACTCGGCATCTGCCGGCTAGAGTACTATATGTTCTGCTTCATGGACGCTCTCGCTCCATGAAACTCTGCAGCGGTACTAAGCTCAGACTGCAGCCTACGGCTTCGCTTCACCTACGAACCTGCCACCGGCAGCTTCTTCGGATGCTGGGCAGCTAAGGACCGGCGAGTTTCAAGGCCTTTCAGTCAGAACATATAGTACTCTGGTCGACATCTGCCGAGTTTCGCAAACAATTAATTATAACACAGGTGTGCATGCACATGGCACACACACCTGAGAAATTTAAAATATTAGTTATTTGCGGAAGCGTCTTCGTCAGCCTTTCTTGCATCGTCTGCATTGTAAACAGTACGCTTACGAGCCATTTCATCACTTGCAAGATAGTCATCATAGGATGTAATCTTGTCGATCAATGAACCATCCGGAAGGATTTCCATAATACGGTTTGCTGTGGTCTGTACAAACTGGTGGTCGTGGCAGGAGAACAGCACAACACCCGGGAATTTGATAACACCGTTATTCAGTGCAGTAATGGACTCCATATCCAAGTGGTTGGTCGGTTCATCAAAGACAAGACAGTTTGCACCGCTGATCATCATCTTAGATAAAAGGCAACGAACCTTTTCACCACCGGAAAGAACCCGCACCTGCTTTACACCGTCTTCGCCGGCAAAAAGCATACGTCCAAGGAAACCACGTACATAGGTAACATCCTTTACAGGAGAGTAACCGGTGAGCCAGTCAACAATAGTATAGTCATTGTCAAATTCTTCGGTATTATCCTTCGGGAAATAAGCCTGAGAAGTGGTAACACCCCACTTGTAGCTTCCTTCATCTGGCTCCATCTCGCCCATCAAAATCTTAAACAGTGTGGTCTTGGCAATTTCATTGCTGCCAACAAAGGCAATCTTGTCGTCATGACCAACGATAAAGGAAATATTGTCTAAAATCTTTTCTCCGTTAATAGTCTTAGAAATACCTTCTACTGTGAGCACTTCATTGCCGATTTCTCTGTCAGGACGGAAGTCAATATAAGGATATTTACGGCTGGACGGTTTGATTTCGTCAAGCTCGATTTTTTCTAAAGCACGCTTACGGCTGGTAGCCTGCTTGGACTTGGAAGCGTTGGCAGAGAAGCGGGAAATAAATTCCTGTAATTCTTTGATTTTCTCTTCTTTCTTTTTATTGGCTTCCTTCATCTGCTTGATAAGCAGCTGGCTGGATTCGTACCAGAAGTCATAGTTACCTGCATAAAGCTGAATCTTACCATAGTCGATATCAGCAGTATGAGTACAAACCTTATTTAAGAAATAACGGTCATGGGAAACCACGATAACGGTATTGTCAAAATTAATCAAAAATTCTTCCAGCCAGGCAATAGCATCTAAATCTAAATGGTTGGTAGGCTCGTCCAAAAGCAGAATGTCCGGATTACCGAACAAAGCCTTGGCAAGTAAAACCTTTACCTTGTCATTACCGGCAAGTTCACTCATCATAGAATAGTGGATGGCAGTATCAATACCCAGACCATTTAACAGCATAGCCGCATTGGATTCTGCTTCCCAGCCGTCTAATTCTGCAAATTCCCCTTCTAATTCAGAAGCACGAATACCATCCTCGTCTGTAAAATCTTCCTTGGCGTAAATGGCTTCCTTTTCCTTCATTATCTGGAAGAGGCGCTCATTACCCATAATAACTACGTCCATAACCACACAGTCTTCATATTTGAAATGGTCCTGCTCCAATACGGAAAGTCGCTGACCTGGTGTGATGGAGATGTCACCTTTGGTAGTCTCTAATTTGCCGGATAAGATCTTTAAGAACGTAGACTTGCCGGCACCGTTGGCACCGATAAGACCGTAGCAGTTGCCTTCTGTAAATTTAATATTTACATCTTCGAATAAGGCCTTTTTGCCTACACGATAAGTTACATTATTTGCACTGATCATCGAAAAAACTCCTTTTCTCTCTATAATTCATTGATGGTTACTAAAAATTACACACTATTTTTATTTTGGCAGATATTGGGCTGAAATGCAAGTGTTTCTTGAAAAAAAGGAGGGGAAATTTGAGCGGGTATTGTGGATTTTGAATTTCTGAGCTATGTGTTGTAGCAAATAAGAGCAGTCAAAAGTCATGAAGTCTTCAAAAGCATATTTATTTGGAAAGGAAAAAGTGGTATACTAATGCAAGGATGTAGAGATGGATTGTAGCGGAAATCTACAGGACGGTATATTCGATGCATTCGGAGGGAAAGTTTTTAGGAGAAAATATGATTTGGGAATATTTAAGAGAAGAGGAATTTAAGGAAGCGGTGGAAATATCCAAAGGGCTTTGTGTAGTGCCGGTGGGATGTATGGAAAAGCACGGGCAGCATCTGCCTATAGGCACGGACTCTATTTTGGCTACAGAAATTGCACGCAGGGCCGCAGAGAGGGAACCGGCCATGGTTTTTCCTACCATGCATTTTGGGGAAAAGACCGGTGCCGGAGAGTTTGCAGGTACTGTGATTTTTAGCAGTGAACTGCGGCTTCGGATTTTGGAAGAACTGTGCGAGGAGATATATCGAAATGGTTTTCACAAGATTTTATTGTTCAATGGACATGGCGGCAATCAGGCTATGATTTCTCACTTTGTCCGCAGCACCCTTTACCGGAAAAAAGATTATATGGTGTACGATTATGCACCGGGAAGTGATTTTCCTACCCCAAATAAGCTTTTGAGCGGCAATTACGGAAAGCTTACTGCCGGGGATCGAGAAATATTACAGGATTATGTGGCTGCCAAAAAACGATACGGACATGCCTGTTTTATCGAAACCGGCTGGATATATGCCAGCCATCCTGAACTGGTGCGTTTGGATAAGATAAATGCAGAAAGTGGAAGTTCCACCCACAGGTTTGATGAATTTACCAAAAGGAAAATCAATTCTCCTTTTGCCTGGATGGCGGATTATCCCAATTCCTATGCAGGGGAAAGCCATGAGGGTATGAATGACCGTATTGCTGCAGCCATGATGGAATATTCCGTTTCTAAGGCGGCGGAAGTATTTAACTTTTTAAAAAATGAGACAATTTCAGATGAGTATCACAGAGAATGGATGTCGAAAAATCAGATGGATATGTAAATAGATACCCTTACAAGCAGATGTCAATTTGTTGAGAATCCTGCTGCAAATATTAATTTAAGAAATTACAAAACACTAATTTAAGAAAAAAATAATAGATTGTTTACAGAAAATATAGTATTATATAATTGCTTGCAATGCTTTGCAGGTGATAAATGTCTGAATAATGGAGTGATAAAATGAGTCAGAAATTATTAAGTGTTGCGATTCCGTCTTATAATTCCGAGAGTTATATGGAGCATTGTATCCAGACTTTGCTTGAAGGCGGAGAGCGTGTGGAGATTTTAGTAGTGAATGACGGTTCCAAAGATAGAACTGCCGAGATCGCAGACAGCTATGCTGCCAGATATCCTTCCATCGTGAAGGCTATTCATCAGGAAAACGGCGGCCACGGTGAAGCGGTAAATGCAGGCCTTCGTAATGCCACCGGCAAATTTTTTAAGGTGGTAGACAGCGATGACTGGGTAGATCCGGGTGCTTATAGAGGTATTCTGGATGTGTTAGAGATTTACCAGGACGACATCGACATGATGATCAGCAATTATGTATATGAAAAGCAGGGAGCCAAGCACAAGAAAGTCATAGAGTATACTAAGTACTTACCGGTGAACCGGGTATTTACATGGGATGATGTAAAGCCTTTTCCGATTGGCAAATATTTGCTGATGCATTCCGTTATTTATAAGACAGCTATGTTGAGGGAATGCGGTTTAGAGCTTCCAAAGCACACCTTCTATGTGGATAATATTTTTGTATTTAATCCATTACCTTCTGTACAGAAGATGTATTATCTGAATGTGGATTTTTACAGATATTTCATCGGCCGTGACGACCAGTCTGTAAATGAAAAGGTAATGATTAAGAGATTGGACCAGCAGATGCGTGTAAATCGCATTATGGCGCAGTCTTTTTCCAAGCTTCAGATCTCTCACAAGTATTTGAAGAAATACATGTTTAGTTATTTATCCATTATTACTACCGTTTCTTCTATATTGGCTATTAAGAGCGGAACAGAAGAGCATCTGGCTATGAAAAAGCAGCTTTGGGCTGATTTAAAGGTAATGGACAAGTCTCTTTACAGAAAGCTTCGCTATACGGTGCTGGGCATCGGCGTGAATCTGCCGGGTGAGCTTGGCCGTAAGCTGGCAATTGTAGTGTACAAGATTGCACAGAAGCTTTATGGATTTAATTAAGAAAGCATCCTTTTTGGGTGAGTATATGATATGCATGAGGAATAGTCATGTTGCTTTATGCAAGTAGCTATTAAGTTTCATAAATGCATGATTCTATTTTTAAAGACAGAGGAAGTAAAAACAGAAAATGAGCAAAAAATATGATTATTTAATTGTGGGTACCGGTCTGTTTGGTGCAGTATTTGCCTATGAAATGACAAAGCGCGGCAGGAAGTGTCTTGCCATTGATAAGCGGGACCATATTGCAGGTAATATTTATACCAAGAAGACGGAAGATATTCAGGTACATGTGTATGGCGCCCATATTTTCCACACCGGTAAAAAGGCAATCTGGGAGTATATCAATCAGTTTGCAGAGTTTAATCATTATATCAATTCTCCCATTGCAGTATATAAGGATGAACTTTATAATCTGCCATTTAATATGAATACCTTCAGTAAGCTTTGGGGGATTCGTACCCCGGCCGAGGCTCAGGATAAGATTAGACAGCAGGTGGCAGAGCTTGGGATAACAGAGCCTCAGAATTTAGAGGAGCAGGCTCTTTCTCTGGTGGGTACGGATGTATACGAGAAGCTTGTCAAGGGCTACACCGAGAAGCAGTGGGGCAGAGACTGTAAGGATTTGCCGGCCTTTATTATTAAGCGATTACCCCTTCGTTTTACATATGATAATAATTATTTCAATGACCGATATCAAGGGATTCCGGAGGGTGGATATACCGCCATTATCGAGAAGATGTTTGAGGGCACGGATATTTTATTAAATACCGAATATAAGAGCTTTATAGAGTCTCATCCGAATGTGGCAGAGAATGTGATTTACACCGGTATGATTGATGAATATTATGATTTTTGCTACGGTCCATTACAGTATCGCACCGTTTCTTTCGAGACAGAGGTGCTGGATATGCCGAATTTCCAGGGCAATGCAGTGGTTAATTATACGGAGCGAGAGGTGCCTTACACACGCATTATCGAGCACAAACATTTTGAGTTCGGTACTCAGGAGAAGACCGTTATCAGTCGGGAATATCCTGCGGAATGGAAGCCGGGTATGGAACCTTATTATCCGATCAATGATATTCAAAATGGGGAATTATTTGCTAAATACCGTGCTCTTGCGGACAAGGAAACCTATGTTTTCTTTGGAGGAAGATTGGGTAATTACAAATATTACGACATGGACAAGACTATAGAGGCGGCATTAGAGTTGGCGTCACAGATGTAAAGTTTAAAGGCTGTTGTTTGTGTGCAGGTGGCTGACTAGGTTTTCAGCCAATAACTGATGTTTTTTGGTATTTGCTATGGGATTTATCAATTGCCTGTTAGGAACAGGCAGGACAAGGAGGGGCAAATGAAAAGTATGTTATGTGGGTATATTCAAGAAGCTGTACATAGATTCAAAAAACATACAATAGCCTCATGGGTTGTGGCTATTTTGCTATTGGTTTGCTTTACTCCGGTTAGGGCCAGTGCAGATATCGGTCCCAAGTCTTCCGTAACGGTAACAGTCAATGGTGTAGAGGAAGGGCAGGTATATTATGCCACACTTTTATCCAAATATGAAACCAACGGACCGGACTCTGCTTATGACGGAGGCTACGCCCGCTATGAACAAGGTGAGAAAGGCTACGAAATCTGGAAGAAATTCGTAGAATATGAGGACAAGGACGGTTATTATTTTCTACAGGAATTCTGGACATGCAGCGGCAGCGATGCATTTCGTTGGGGGTATTATCCGCCCAACCCATTTAAGATTTTACTGTATTTTCCGGAGCAGGAAGCTTTTGTGGTAAGTAATATTTACGAGCGATATGCTTTTGATACATATTATACTGTTGATTTGTCAGGGATGGATATAAGTGCTGTTAGTGGTGTAGAGCCTTTGGGGGCAGAGAAAAGCTACGATTATACATGGGAGCTGGTGTCCTTAGGGGTGCGAATTGTGCTTACCATTGCGCTAGAATTGGTTGTTGCATATTTATTGTGTTTACGTCAGAAAAATCAGCTGCAGCTTTTCTTCACCTGCAACGTGGTTACACAGATCGTGCTGAATGTACTTTTAAACATAGTCAATTACAATAAGGGACCATTGGCTTTTTCATTTTACTATGTGCTTTGGGAATTTATCGTATTCGCCATAGAAGCAGTGCTTTATTCCATGGTGCTTAACAAGCCTGCCTTTGGTCAGGTTTTAAAGGCCAAGGCTGTTCTTTATTCCTTACTGGCCAATGCGGTATCTTTTGCAGTCGGGCTGTGGCTTGCCCATTTGATCCCGGGGATTTTCTAGAGATGATGACAGGAATGGTTTGATGCTTTTTGGCTAATGCTCATGTATTAGAGACTCAGTATGATGAGGATTCCCTTCAAAAATACAACCCCGCATCCTGGCTTGTGTTGGAACTTTAAAAAGTTCAGTAAAACAAATAATATTCAGTAAATAATTTAATTATATTGACTTGCACTCCCGAAAGTAATATATTTATTATAAATATGTTGCTTTCGGGAGGTCGCGTTATGGCAGATAAAAAGATTATCATTACAATCGCAAGAGAATTCGGTACCAACGGTCATGAGATGGGCATGATTTTATCTGAGAAGCTGGGGCTGCCATTTTATGATAAGGATATTTTGACCAAGGCTGCTCATGAAAGCGGCATTGAATTAGACAAGGTACAGGAAGCAGATGAGAAGATAAATTCCTTGATTTTAAAGCCTATTTTGGGATACACTGCAGGGATTGGCGAAGAGGAGGATTTGCTGTTTCAGGCAGAGGAGCGTATCATACGTCAGATTTCAGAGCATTCCTGCATTATTATCGGCCATTTGGCAGATTATATATTAAAGGATGACCCGAATTGTATTAAAGTCTTTATTTATGCGCCTTTTGAGGAACGTGTAAAGAGGATTGCCAAGAAGTACCGCATCAGTAAAGAGGAATCCCGCAAGGTAGTCCGCAGAATGGACCAGGCCAGAAATAATTTCTATACCTACTATTCTAATGGCAAATGGGAGCACAGTAAGGGCAAGGATTTGATTTTAAACAGAGCTACCATCAGTCTGGAACAGTGTGTAGACATGATTGCTCATTTAGTAGAACTCAGGAGGAAAGAAAAATAAATCTTTCCATGAGTATTTAAATATGCTAGAATAGTTACAAACGATTGGGGAATTATAACATTTATTTTGACTGACGTGGGCAGGAGGATTTATGCGTTATTTTTTTAAGAGCAGGATTGAAGTAAGAGAGAATGGCGGATTTATTCATATACCGTTTAATATTTGGGAAGTTTGCAAGCAGCGTGATGTTATCAAAGCTCACGTTGTTTTAAACAATAAAATTATTTCCTGCGGTCTGATTCCTGCGGAGAAAGGCAATTATACTGTTCATTTGGATATGAGTGATTTAGAGGGGGTAGATGTAGAAGCTGAGCATAAGCTGCTGCTTCATGTGAATGGTTCTCTGATCAAAGTAAAGCAGAACAGTCCCTATTCTTTAGAAAACCCTATCCGTGATATTGGAACAGGCATTGAACTGATCAGACAGCCTAATGACGGTCTTTGCGGCCAGGCAGTAGTAGCAATGCTGGCAGGTGTGACGATTCAGGATGTGGTGGATGTGATGGAGTGCAGAGAATGGCAGGGAACTATGGCGAGAGTGATTTCTGCACTGAATTATTACGGTATTGAACACAGCGAGATTATTTACTATACACAAGGTGCTTTGGATGCAGTTCTTCCGGAGTGCTGTATTATGATGGAGAAGATGGGACGTTTTTGTCATTATCTGATTCACTACAAAGGCAAATTTTATGACCCTACATTGGGAATGCTTGAGAATTACGATATGAGTAAGCTGTTAGGATATCTGGAGATTCGATATTAACGATATATATACTATGAAACTTTAGAAAAATATTGCACTATTCTTTATGTTGATGAAGGATAGTGCAGTTTTATGTTTATTTACAGATTTATCCATTGGGTAAGAAAGTGAAAATAAAA